>JBAYTX010000025.1:0-61996 GCA_041675415.1 Rhizobium sp.
AGAATTTGTTAACCATTTGGTGGCAGCCTTCAAATCAGGCAACGACTGGATCCGTATCGCGTAGGGGGCCAAGTACGACCTTTTGGCGGCGGTAAAGGGGAAAATTATGCGGGTTCTACTCATTGAAGACGACAGCGCCACAGCGCAGAGCATCGAATTGATGCTCAAATCGGAAAGCTTTAACGTCTATACGACCGACCTCGGCGAAGAAGGCGTCGACCTCGGAAAACTGTATGACTACGACATCATTCTGCTTGACCTGAACCTTCCCGACATGTCGGGCTATGAAGTGCTTCGCACGCTTCGCCTGTCCAAGGTCAAGACCCCGATCCTCATCCTGTCCGGCATGGCCGGCATCGAAGACAAGGTCCGCGGCCTCGGTTTCGGCGCCGACGACTATATGACCAAGCCCTTCCACAAGGATGAGTTGGTTGCCCGTATCCACGCCATTGTCCGCCGCTCGAAGGGCCATGCCCAGTCGATCATCATCACGGGCGAACTGATCGTCAATCTCGATGCAAAGACCGTCGAAGTCGGTGGCCAGCGCGTGCACCTGACCGGCAAGGAATACCAGATGCTGGAACTCCTTTCGCTGCGCAAGGGCACCACGCTCACCAAGGAAATGTTCCTCAACCACCTCTATGGCGGCATGGACGAGCCGGAACTGAAGATCATCGACGTCTTCATCTGCAAGCTGCGCAAAAAGCTCGCCAATGCTGCCGGCGGCTCGAACTATATCGAAACCGTCTGGGGTCGCGGCTATGTGCTGCGCGAACCCGATGGCAGCGAATACATGGAAACGGCCTGATCCAGGGCAGCTATCCCCTTCCCCGCAAGGCTCAGAACCTGCCCGTAAAAGGGCAGGTTTTTTTTGGCACCTTCCTGTACAGCGACAGCCAACCGGAAGACCTGGCAGCCTTCGGGAGCCTGGTTCCTTTTGCTTTCACTATGGATGGTCGTTGGCTTTTGCCGCTCAGGCGGCGACCGCGTTACCGGTGAAAATGCTCGTCAGGATCTTGCGGTCGAAGGGCTTCAATAGGAAGTCGTCCGCGCCGGCGCGCTTGCCTGCCATCATCGTTTTCAGATCGGCCTCCACCACGCAGTAGTAGATTCGGACGCTCTTGCCCTCCGGCAGGGCACGGATATTCGTGATGAGATCGAGCGCGCCGTCGAGACCGGCGTCGACGATGATGATGTTCGGAAGTTCCGTTTCGCATCGCAGAAGCGCGTCGCGCGCGGACCCCGCCTCAAGAACGAGGAAGCCGATCTCCGAGAGAATCCGCTTACCCACCTTGCGAACGATATCGGCACTATCCGCGATCATCAAACGCTGCATCGTTAACTCCTCGAGCCGCCTATTCGACACGCGGCTATGGTCTATCGGAGTTAGCCTAAATGTTTTCAACTAAGGAAATGTTACCGCGATCCGCACCCTGTCGGCCCAGTCGTTGCGCGCGCATGAAAAAGACGCGGAGATATCTCCCCGCGTCCGTTCATGTATCCCATGCTGTCTCGCGACGAGAACTCAGGCCGCCGGAACGGTTTCCGCCGTGAACACGATTTCCTCGTCGGTTGCGTAGTATTTCAGCTCCATGCCGCATTCGTCGGCAAGAAGGACGGTGTAATATGGCTGGATAGAATGCGCATCGATCGCCTCCTCGATCGTGCCCGAGCAGATTTCTGCGAACTTCGGGGGTACACGCATCATGCGGCCCTTGGCGGATATGCGGAATTTAGCATCATATTCCGGATTTTCCAGCGTGACGTCGATCTGGCCGCCGCGAGGTATCGCCCCATAAGCCACCAAGAAGAGGTTAAGCAGGAGTTTCACGCGGTTCTTCGCGATGATCGCGCGGGGGCCGTTCCAGGCCAATTCGGTCTTCTTTTCCGCCGCGGCAAAATCCTTGGCGGCCTTTTCCGCCTCGCCGGTGTCGATCGACGCGCCGACCGAACCCGAAGCGCCGAAGGCAAGCCGGGCAAATTTCAGTCGGACCGAGGCGTTCAGAGCGCTCGTGCGGATGAGGTCCATGGCGTCCTCGTCGGCGCCGCCCTCGTCAAGAAGTTCAAGACCGTTATTGATAGCCCCCACCGGGGAAATCACGTCATGGCAGACCCGGCTGCACAGAAGCGCGGCGAGATCCGGACCAGCAAGAGTGAGATTGGGGTTTTTCGGCATCGGTATCTCCTGGGGCGGCGGTTGCCCACGAAAAAGCCCGGATCGCAGCGCATGGGCGGCTCTCCGGTGTGGTCGGATTCCTGAAGGTCATAATGACACCATATTTGGTAAACCGATTATTAAGGCGATCGTCGGTAAATAGCCTTACTCGCATTGGTGATGCCGATTGCATCGAATTTGGATGGAGGAAACCCATGCGCCTAGACAGTATCCGTGAAATCGCCGGCCTCCGAGTGCTGATGGCTGCGATCTTCCTTATCGCCGGCATGGCTTTCCAAGGGAAACCTGCAGAAGCGGCAGGCAATGAATATACCGCCCAGGAAATCGTTGACGCCGGTCATGAATTCTTCGGCTCGACCAGCGGCTCGCTGGCGAAGGTGATCGAGAATGCGTTCTCGAAATACGGCCTTCCGAATGGCTACATCCTCGGCCAGGAAGGCTCCGGCGCATTCATCGCCGGGCTGACCTATGGCGAAGGCATGCTCTACACCAAGAATGCCGGCCAGCATGATGTCTTCTGGCAGGGACCTTCGCTTGGCATCGACTACGGCGGAAACGGCACGCGTGCCATGATGCTCGTTTACGACCTGCCGAGTGTCGATAGCCTCTATGCCCGTTTCGGTGGCGTTAGCGGCTCGGCCTATGTCGTGGCAGGCGTAGGCATGACCGTACTGAAGAACCGCAACGTCGTGCTCGTTCCAATCCGCACCGGCGTAGGTGCGCGTCTTGGCGTCAACGTCGGCTATCTCAAGCTGACCCGCCAGCCGACATGGAATCCTTTCTGAGCGCCCATCCCGACTGACAGCCGAGGTCCGGAATTGCTTATCGGGCGCACGGAATCTTTGCCTGCGATCGCAGCCAGGCGCTTGTTCTGCGCCATGACGCATGTTTAATGGCTTCGTGCGAGTCCGGAACAACCGAGTTGAAATGGCGCGATCGTGATTGAATATGCCCTGCTTTTTGGATTGGGTTTCCTGTCCGCGGCCCTTTTCGTGATGCTGATCGCCCCGGCCATCCACAAACGGATCGTTCTCTACACCGAAAATCGCCTGAAGGCGACGATGCCCCTCAGCCCGCAGGAGATCCGTGCTCAGAAGGATATGGCGCGCGCGCTCTATGCCGCCGAGAATGCCCGTGCGGCGCACGACCTGACCCGCGAGCGGGAACAGGTCACGGCGCTGAAACTCGCCAACGAGACATTGGCAAGAGAGGCAAGCCGGCTGCTTGCGGAAGCCCAGGACCTGCATGTGCAGATCGACGAGATGAGCGTTGAGGCCGCGGATTTTCGCTCCCAGGTCCGCCGCGCCGAGGCCGAGGCGATCCACCTGAGGGAAACGCTGAAGCGCACCGAGGAAGCGGCAGTCGCCAAGGACCTCGAGATCGAGCGCATGATCCAGCGGCTGTCGAGCATGGCCAATGAGATCGACAATCTCTCGATCGAGAACACCGCCCGTGAAACCGAGATTGAAAACCTCAAGATGCGCGCGCAGGCCCTGCGCGGCGAACGTGAGGAACTGTCGCGGGAAACGCAGCTCGCGACACGGCGCGCCAAGGATGCCGAGATCCGGCTTGCCCAGGAGGAGCACAAGCTTCTGCGTCTCGATGACCGACTGTCGCGCAAGATGGCCGAGTCCATCGACAAGGATGCCATTATCGAGCGCCGGCTGAAGGAGATCGCGACCCTCAAGGAAAGCCTCAAGGCCAGCAATCGCCAGGTACGGGCGGCAATCCGCACCCTGCGCGCGGCAAACCTGCCGGTCCCGGACATCAAGGAAATAGATATCCCGGATGACGCCTCCGGCGAGCCCGTTATCCTGACGCATCCGGCTCCCGAAATTGATACCGCCCTTCTCTCGGAGGAATTGCGTCACCGCCACACCGCTCTGACCGAGCGGCTGGTGAAGGCGAACTCGCCCGCCAGTGACGATGCCTTGCGCGAGGAGATAGCGGAAATCGCCGCGAAGATGATCGTGTTGACTGCCCGCCACGAGGGCGCATCTTCACCGATCCGGGAGATCCTGTCGTCCATCCCGGTCAGGAGCCAGGAGGCGCAAAAATCGCTTGCTGAACGCGCGGTGGCGCTCGACCCTGGCATTTCCGGCACCATTGCACCGTCTGCCTGATCGGCCCTAGAGCAACCCCATCGCCATTGCCGCGCTGTAAAGCGCGATCCCGCTCGCCGTGCCGACATTGAGGCTGTCGAGTCCCGGTGATTGCGCTATGCGGGCCGTATGGAAGCGCATCAGGATATTGTCGGGAAGCCCCTCGCCTTCCGTGCCCATCACGAGCGCGATACGGGGCGATGCAGGGATATCACGGATTTCGCTCCGCCCACCCGGCGAAAGCGCCCAGATAGAGAACCCGGCCTCGGCAAGTGCGGAAAGCATGGTCAAACCGGAACCCTCGCGCGTATAGGGCATGGTCAGGACCGAGCCGACGGAAACCCTGAGCGCCTTGCGATAAAGCGGATCACAGCAGGTCTCGTCCAAAACCATGGCACTGGTCGCGAACCCGGCCGCGTTACGAAACATCGCCCCGACATTGTCGTGGTTGGAAATGCCGCATCCGGCAAGGACCAGTGCCTTTTCCGGCAGTTCCGCGAGCAGCTTCGGCAGCGTAAGGCTGGACTCGCGTGCTCCAAGGGCCAGAACGCCACGGTGGAGGTGAAAGCCGGCTATGGCATCCAGAACCGGCCCCTCCGCCTCATAGACGGGGATATTTGCCGGAAAGAGCGCAATCACATCCTCAAGCCCGGCGGCCCGATTCTTCAGCAGCAGTATCTTTTCCGCCCGGATGCCTCGACCCGCCTTGTGTGCTGCGGCAAGCATCCTGAGCACCACGGTCCCCTCGGCGATGAACCTGCCATGGCGGCCAGTCAGGTCACGTTCGCGGATCTGGCGGAATTCCGCAATGCGCGGATCCTGCGGATCGTCGATCGAAATGCCCGAGCGCCTATCCATGGCCGCCGCCACCGTCAATTCCCGGTGACCGTCACATCCGCCACGATCCGCCCGACGGTCATGTCGAAGACCAGCGCTCTGCGGGTTCCGTCCGACATTGAGCCAAAGAATAGTATCTGGTTGCCGGAGAGCGAGGTCGACTGGACAGTAAAGCCCGAAGGCAGGTTTGCCGTCGCCGCAATCGGCTGGTCGGCAGGAATGGCGAGCGAGGTTGATGCGGCCGGTTCCCGCGTTTCGGTCCTGGTCGCCTTGTAGACAACCGCCGCCAAGACCGCCATAAGGCTGACGAACATGATGCCCGCGGAGACGAGTTGCAGACGCACCATCTTGCGGCGGACATTTTCAAGTGCCGGATCGAGCGGTTTTTCTTCCTGTTCGTCTGGCTCGAAATTCGTCATAAACGATTACCTTTCCCTCAAAGCGGCGATCCCTTGCCTTCTTTGATCGAAGGCCGGCCAGGCAAGATGCCGCCGTTACGCAGGATTGTATGCATGAACGACCCCTTTAAACAACCTGGCAGCGCAAGAAAAGACCTGATTGCCGGTGAAGACGCCGAGGGCCGGCTTGATGCCTGGCTTGTGGGCCAGCTCTCCGGCGATGTATCGCGCAACCGGGTCAAGGCGCTGATCGAACAAGGTGCGGTCTGCGTGAACGGCGCGCCCGTCACCGAACCCAAGCGCAAGATCCGCCCGGGTGATCGGCTCGAGATCGCCATGCCCGAACCGGAGGATCCTGAGCCCAAGGGTGAGGATATCCCCCTGGAGGTCATCTACGAGGACAAGGACCTCATTGTCATCGCCAAGCCGCCCGGCCTCGTCGTCCATCCGGGCGCCGGAAACTGGACCGGCACGCTGGTCAATGCCCTGATCCATCATTGCGGCGACAGCCTCTCGGGGATCGGCGGCGTCAAGCGCCCCGGCATCGTCCACCGTCTGGACAAGGATACCTCCGGCGTCATGGTCGTCGCCAAGAACGACATCGCCCACAGGCATCTCGCCGAACAGTTTGCCGATCACGGGCGCACAGGCCCGCTTGAGCGAGCGTACCGGGCGATTGTCTGGGGGCGTCCCCGAGGCCTCCATGGCACCATCGATGCAGCGCTCGGACGCGCGGGCGACCGCACCAAGCGCACGGTGAAGCGCGAGGAAACCGACGATGCGCGTGAAGCGATCACCCATTACGAAGTTCTGGAGCGCTACGGCGAAAAACCCGACGCCACCTGCCTGGCTTCGCTCGTGGAATGCCGGCTGGAAACGGGGCGGACCCATCAGATCCGCGTTCACATGGCCCATATCGGCCATCCACTGATCGGCGACACGGACTATGGCGCGGCCTTCAGGACCAAGGCAAACCTACTGCCGGAGCCGGCCAGGGCCATCGTGAGCCGCTTTCCCCGCCAGGCTCTTCATGCCTATCTGCTGCAGTTCGAGCATCCGACCACTGGGGAAACGATGCATTTTGAAGCGCCCATCCCGGCAGATATGGCCGAGGTGATCGAGGCACTGCGAGCGATCTGATCGCCGGCGACGGACGGCGTTTACATATCGGTCGATTTTTCAAGAAACGGGTGGCGTAACGCGCATGTTCGCGTTATGTTCTCTTGCCTGAATTGGAGAACCGGCCATGGCCCTTTCGGCAAATCTACTGCTTGAGACGGAGAGCGTCGCCGTTCGCGACGTGATCTGCGACGGTGCGTGTCGTGAGATGGGCGAAGAGGAATCGGCCTCCCGGACGTCCCTTGTCTTTCCCTACCGCGGCGTCTTCGTTCGCCATATCGGCGAGGAGGAGGTCGTTGCCGAGCCGAACCAGGTGCTCTTCTTCAATCGCGGCGAGACCTATCGGGTGAGCCATCCGGTTGTCGGCGGCGATGCGTCCCTGAGCGTTGCGATGCCCGAACCATTTCTTGCCGAACTGGTGCCCGACACGCATTGCACGAAAGTTCCCACCTTCGCCTTCAACAGACAGAAGCTGCAGATCGATGCGCGCGCCCAAGCGCTTGTCGCCCTGCTGCGCCACGGCCTCGCCACCGGCACGGCGGAAATGCTGGAGGCAGAGGCGCTCGCGCTGACGTTGGTGCGCCGCGCCGTCGGGAAGCACAATGCCGGCGTGCAATCCACGAGCTACGGCCGGAAGAAGCTCGCGGACCGGGCAAAGCTCGTGCTCTCCTCCGACCTCGCCCGCCGCTGGACGCTCGGCGAGATCGCAGGGGAGACAGGCGTATCTCCTGTTTATCTCACCCAGATCTTCCAGCAGGTAGAGGGCGTGCCGCTCTATCGCTACCAGTTGCGCCTCAGGCTCGCGAAGGCGCTCGACCTGCTGGCGGACTACGACGACCTGACGGCACTCGGCCTCGACCTCGGCTTTTCGAGCCATAGCCATTTCAGCGCGGCCTTCCGCCAGGCCTATGGCCGGACACCGGCGGAGTTCCAGCGCTTCGTCGGCCTGCGCTGAGGCCGCCGGGCAACGCGGCTCGGTAACACGATCACTAAAGAATCTGACAGCGGATTGCCGCTGGCAGGTGCAGTCTACGGCAGATCGACAACAGCCGACCGGAGAGGAGTCGACGATGAAACACGACACATGTGCGACCTGTGACTGCAAGCTCGACGATACGCGTATCGCCGTGAGGATCGGCGGCAAGACCGTGGAGGTGTGCTGCCAGGAATGCGCCGACGCGTTGCGGGAGGCCAACCAGGCGATACGCCAGCAGCCCGCCGAGCGTTTGCGGACCTGACACAGGCCGGATGACGCCGTAACCACCGCCGGCTCCGCCAGGGCCGGTTTTTTTGACAGGAGAACAGTGATGGATAATTACGACCCGGCGCGCGTGCGCCCGGGGCAGGACGCGCTTGACCTTTTTCCGGCCAGGCAGGATCCGCCCGACACCTCGACAATGCAGGACGTCGCAACCCGGCGCCGGCCGGACCAGCCGCGCAGGCTGGCCTCGGTTCTCACCGGAGCTTTGACCTTCTTTCGCCGGATGGGGGAAAGACGCCGCAACAGGAACGCGCTTCTCGGCCTGTCGGACCAGACGCTGAAGGATATCGGTGTCTCGCGAGGGCAGATCGACGGCGATTTCGATCGCTACCGGAGAAGCCAGTCGCAAGGACTGGAACGCCTCACGGTCTTGTGACCCGAAAAGCAGTCGCGGTTACCGAATTGTAATGATATAACACTGGAGGGATGGCTTGAATCCCTAATTCGCCACACTTATCTGTCACATGGGTTCGTGTGGGATCCTGAGATCCACACGGATCGTGCTTGCCCATATTGATCACACGGGAAGCCGAACGACAGAAGGGGGTGCTTTATGGCCCGCAACAGTTTGCCATCCATCACTGCCGGTGAAGCAGGTCTGAGCCGGTATCTCGACGAAATCCGCAAGTTTCCTATGCTCGAGCCGCAGGAAGAGTACATGCTCGCCAAGCGCTATGCCGAGCATGGTGACCGCGATGCCGCTCACAGGCTTGTCACCAGTCACCTTCGCCTCGTTGCGAAGATCGCCATGGGTTATCGCGGCTACGGCCTGCCGATCGGCGAAGTCGTCTCGGAGGGCAATGTCGGCCTAATGCAGGCAGTCAAAAAATTCGATCCCGAACGTGGCTTCCGCCTCGCCACCTATGCCATGTGGTGGATCAAGGCCTCGATCCAGGAATACATCCTGCGCTCCTGGTCGCTGGTGAAGATGGGCACGACCGCGAACCAGAAACGCCTGTTCTTCAATCTGCGCCGCCTGAAGGGCAAGATCCAGGCGATCGAGGAAGGCGACCTGAAACCGGAGCAGGTGACCGAAATTGCCACCAAGCTGAGGGTTTCCGAAGAGGAAGTGGTTTCCATGAATCGCCGCCTCTCGGGCGACGCGTCGCTCAATGCGCCGATCCGTGCGGCCGAAGGTGAATCGGGTCAGTGGCAGGATTGGCTCGTCGATGAGCACGACAGTCAGGAAGACACCCTGATCGAACAGGATGAACTGGAAACCCGCCGCCGGATGCTCGGGCGCGCCATGAGCGTCCTTAACGATCGCGAACGCCGGATTTTCGAGGCCCGTCGGCTGTCCGAGGACCCCATAACGCTGGAGGATCTCTCGACGGAATTCGACATCAGCCGCGAGCGCGTGCGCCAGATCGAGGTCCGCGCCTTCGAGAAGGTGCAGGAGGCCGTTCAGAAAGAGGCGCTCGAACGCACATCCGCATTGCGGGTAGTGGAAGCCTGACCCGAAGAAACTGACGACGGAAGAAAGGGCGGCTCAGCCGCCGCTTCCGTTTTCAAGCGCCGCCCATTCCTTGATGACGCTCTCGAAGAGGGCGGCTCCTTCCGTGCCCTTGTCGAGCGTCAACAGCGCCCTCCGGCCGTTGCGATAGGTTATCGGAATGTCGATCCAGTTGCGCGTGCGCATGAGTTCGATATTGCTCGCCACCACATCCTGGAAATCATTGAGCGCGATCAGATAGGTATCATCCGTGACCTTGGCCGCGACCGCCACCAGAGGATCTCCGCGATCCTGCTCGGTCCGCTTCATCGCGATCCGCTGCACATTGTCGACCGCACCGCCCTCGAAATCCGGCGGAACCGAGAAAACGACCTCGATCAGATGGCTCGCGGGAAGCGAGTTGTCGGTGTTGCGTTTGAAAGTGATGAGCGCGGTCAGCCCACGATCGGGCACATTGAGCTTGCCCTGGATCGCCGGGTTCGGCCGTCCATCCTCGCCGGTGTCGCGAAGTGCGGTCCATTCGACAGAACCGGGGATCGCCGTCGGCGATGCCTGACCGAGCCGTTCTTCATAGAGGAACGCTTTCTGCCCAGCGGCGACTGCCGTCGCATTCGTGCCGGGTGTCGCCGGTGTGGCAGTAGGCGATTGGGCTCCAGGCGTCGCCGCCTGTCCGGGCGGGGTATCGGCCGCCGCGACGGTCTGTTCGGAAACGGACTTGCCTTCGCCGCCTGCGGCGACGTCCGCAGGCGCTGATCCTGCACCCTCATCGACTTCGCTACCGTTCGGCAGCAGTCTCTGGGTAAACTTCTGGCTCGTGGCGGCGCCATCTTCGGGTACCGCTGCCCCGGTCGCTGCGGTTTCCGCTGGCGGCGTGGCGGGGCTGCCGGTCTGCGTTCCCGTATCCGTGGCCGCCGGAGTTGTCTTGTCCGTTCCCTGCTCGGCGACAGACGGAGGTTCGGAGCTGAAAAGGCCGCTCACGAACGTGGTCATTGCATCCCTGTTTGTCCACAGCGCATAGCCGCCACCCGCAAGCAATGCAACGCCAAGGATGCCGAGGAGGACAGGTGCATAGTTGCGGCGCTGCGTCGGCTCGATCCTGTAGGCTTTCTGCTCTGTTTCGGCGAGGAATTCGTCGATGATGTTTTGCTGTACGCCACCGGGTGCAGACGGTTCTTCTTCAGGCTGATTCTTGTCTTCCGCCTGAGTGGCCTTGACCGCTGCTGCCGCGCCCGCGACCGAAGTCGGTCCGGCCTCTTCCAGATACCAGTCGGAGAATTCATCGAGACCGCCAACCTCACCCGGCTTGGCACCGCTCACGCTCGCCGGTGTCTGATAGTCGGCTGCGTCCCATTCCAGAAGGCCGTCGTCCACAGAGGACGCAGCATCCGCCGCCAATGCCGTTTTGTGCTTCGACGCGAACTTGTCGTCCACGCCTGCGACCGGCTCGCCCGGCAATTCCCAGGGGTCGTAAGTTGCGGGAGGCACCGCAGGCGCGGCAGCGAGTTCCTGATCGGCTCTGCCGTGGTCGGCAGGCGCTTCTTCCTTTGGTTCGCCTGTTTCCGACGGCTCAACCCAATCTCCAAACGCCCGGTCGTATTCCGGCACCGCCTCCGACACGGGAACGGTCCCGCCGGCGACACTCGTCTCCGTATCGCGATTAAACGACCCGACCTCGGCTGTCTCCTCGCCTGCGCCGTGAGTTTCTTCCACGGGCAGGATAACCTTGTCCTCGTCTTGCTCACGCGGCTCCGGAGGCGCGACGGCGAGATGCTCCTCGGCCTCTGTAGCCCAGTCACGCAGTTCCGGCGCGGCCGGCTCTTCCGCGTAAGCGGCGGCAGTTTCCTCCGGCTCATCTTCGGCGGACGGGGATTCCTCTTCTTCGACCTGTTCCGGCTCGTAGGGCTCATAGGACGCGGAAACAGACTGCACTTCGGCTTCCGCAGGTTCCTGCTCTTCTTCTTCTTCTTCTTCGATGTAAGCTCCGGGCGCCTCTTCCGCCTCAGTCTCGGCGACAACGGCTTGCCTCTCCTCGCCGGCATATTCATCCGCCGCCGGTGCGAGGGAAAACTCCTCCTCCAGGACCGCAGCACCCTCGTCTTCAGGCAACGCTTCGATATGCTCGGCCTCGACCTCCTGGATGGCGGCCTCAAGCTTGTCCAACTGACGGCGTAGCATTTCTTCCGGCGGACGCGGCGACATGTTCTCCAACTGCCGGGTCACGGCGCTGCGGGCCTTTTCGTAGACCTTCGTACGCATCTCGGGTGTATTGTTCGACAGGCCGTCCACGGCCCGCCGAATAACTGAAATGAAATCAGCCATGAGCACTTTCTCTTGGTCGCCAGCCTTCGCCGGAAGACAATTCGTTAACGAATTGTGACATTAGTCCTCAAATGGGTCGGTCACAAGTATTGTATCGTCGCGCTCCGGACTGGTCGAAAGCAGGGCCACCGGCGCACCGATGAGTTCCTCGACCTGACGGACGTACTTGATCGCCTGGGCCGGAAGATCGGCCCATTTGCGTGCGCCTACGGTCGAATCCTTCCAGCCTTCAAGCGTAATGTAAACCGGTTCGACGCGGGCCTGCGCCGCCTGGCTTGCCGGCAGATGGTCGATCTCGACACCATCCAGCTTGTAGCCGACACAGATTTTCAGCTCGTCAAGGCCGTCCAGAACGTCAAGTTTCGTCAGGGCGATTCCCGTGATTCCGTTCGTGGCGACCGACTGACGGACAAGCGCCGCATCGAACCAGCCGCAGCGGCGCTTGCGCCCCGTGACGGTACCGAATTCATGGCCCTTCTCGCCGAGGAACTGGCCGATCTCGTCGGTGAGCTCGGTCGGGAAGGGTCCTTCGCCGACGCGGGTCGTATAGGCCTTGGTGATGCCAAGAATGTAACCGAGCGAGCCCGGTCCCATACCCGAACCGGCAGCCGCCTGACCGGCGACCGTGTTGGACGAGGTCACGAAGGGATAGGTGCCGTGATCGATATCGAGCAGAGACCCTTGCGCACCCTCGAACAGGATACGCGCGCCCTTGCGGCGTTCCTTGTCGAGCATCAGCCAGACGGTTTCCCGGAACGGCAGTACGCGCTCGGCAATCGAGGTCAGCTCCTGCATGATTGCATCATGTGCGACTTCCGCGACCCCCAGTCCGCGGCGAAGCGCGTTGTGATGGGTGAGGATTCTGTCAACCTTGGCCGAAAGCCCCTCGAGGTCGGCGAGATCCATGATGCGGATCGCGCGCCGGCCGACCTTGTCCTCGTAGGCAGGGCCGATGCCACGACGCGTCGTTCCGATCTTTGTACCGCTATTGGAAGCGGCGTCTTCGCGCATCGCGTCGAGCTCGCGGTGCAGGGACAGGATCAACGTGGCATTGTCGGCGATACGCAGGTTTTCCGGGGTAACCTTGACGCCCTGGGCAGCAAGCTTCTCGATCTCGGCGAGGAGCGCATGCGGATCGACCACGACACCGTTGCCGATCACCGCCATCTTGCCGGGACGCACAACGCCCGACGGTAGCAGGGAAAGCTTGTAGCTGATGCCATCGATCACCAGCGTGTGGCCGGCGTTGTGGCCGCCCTGGAAGCGGACGACGATATCCGCCCGCTCGGAAAGCCAGTCAACGATCTTGCCCTTGCCCTCGTCTCCCCATTGCGATCCCACTACCACGACATTCGTCATTTCAAAATCCTGTCTATGGGCGCTCTCTGCGCCTTATCCAAACCCGCGCATCTATACTGTGTTGCATTTTGGAAATCGACCCGTTTGTGAAAGACGATTTGGCTTTTTGCGTGACAAAACCGCGCCCCTCGCCTATCCCGAACAGCAAATCACTCCAATGCACAACCGTTGGCGGCTCCAACCGATGGTAAATCCCTTGCCCTTCAAAGCCTATTTCCTTCTCACAGTCTGCACGCTTTTCTGGGGCGGCAACACCATGGTCGGCAAACTGGCCGTCGGCCATATCAGTCCGATGATGCTCAATTTTTCCCGGTGGACGATCGCGGTAATTGTCATTTCGGCGATTTCCATCCCTCAGCTGAAAAAGGACTGGCCGGAGCTTCGCCGGAACTGGCTGCTGCTGTTAGCCTATGGGGCGGTCGGATACACCGCGTTCAACGGCTTCCTCTACACGGCCTTGCAGTATACCAGCGCTGTCAACGGCGCGATCGAGCAGGGCGGTATTCCCGTGCTGATCTTCATCATCAATTTCGCACTCTTCCGCATTCCGATATCGTTCGTACAGATCGTCGGCTTTCTGATCAGCTTTGTCGGCGTTGCCCTGACGGCTGCCCATGGGGATTTTGCCACCCTGATGGCGCTGACGCTCAACTACGGCGATGCGCTCCTGCTGATGGCCGTGATTGCCTATGCGATCTATACCGTCGCCTTGCGTTGGAAGCCGCCTGTCCATTGGAAAAGCCTGATGGCTGGGCCCGCGCTCGGCGCGGCGCTGACTGCGCTGCCGCTCGTCTTCTGGGAAATTTCGACCGACAGCCTGATCCTGCCGGATGCGACCGGCTGGGCTATCATCGCCTATGCCGGCCTTTTCCCTTCCCTGATCTCGCAGATCTTCTACATCAAGGGCGTGGAAGGAATCGGAGCCAATCGCGCCGGACTCTTCATCAATCTCGTCCCGGTATTCGGAACACTGCTCTCCGTCACCCTTCTGGGCGAATCGCTTCAGCTCTTCCATATAGTGGCGCTCGCCCTTGTCCTCGGCGGCATCGCCATTGCCGAACGCGGCAAGCCTGCACCTCGTGCCAACGCCTAGAACGCAACGGCCTCGAGCGATGGAGCCGGGCAGCCCAGAACCGCCCCGCCCCCTGAGCACGGGTTTATTCTTCGTAGCCCACGATACCCTTGATTTCGAGGAAATCGTGGATGCCCCAATCGGCATATTCGCGACCGTTGCCCGACTGCTTATAGCCGCCGAAGGGCGCAAACGTGTCCCATTCTGGATAGTTGAGATAGACGGAACCCGCCCGCATGCGCGCCGCAACCTTGCGGGCATGCTGGATATCTTGCGACTGCACATAGGCCGCAAGACCGTAGACCGTGTCATTGGCGATCGTGATCGCCTCTTCCTCGTCCTTGTAGGGCAGGATCGAGAGAACCGGACCGAAGATTTCTTCCCGTGCGATGGTCATATCGTTGGTGACATTGCCGAATACGGTTGGTCGGACGTAGTAGCCGCGATTGAGGTTTTCCGGCCGGCCGAGACCGCCCGCCACCAGCGTCGCACCCTCCTTGATGCCCGCTTCGATGAGCCGCTGGATCTTGTCGAACTGCAACTGGCTGACCACCGGACCAAGCATCGTGTCGTCCGAGCGCGGATCGCCGACCACGAATTTCTCCGCCGCGGTCTTGGCGATGGAGAGCGCCTCGTCGTGCCGATCGGCCGGCACCAGCATGCGGGTCGGTGCATCGCACGACTGCCCGGAATTGCCGAAGCAGCCGGAAACGCCCTTGCGCACTGCGCGCTCGAGATCGGCATCGGGCAGTATGATATTGGCCGATTTTCCGCCGAGTTCCTGCGCTACGCGCTTGACGGTATCGGCAGCGGTCTTGGCGACGATGATGCCGGCCCTGGTCGAACCGGTAAACGATACCATGTCGACATCGGGGTGGCCGGCCATCACCTGACCGACATCCGGACCATTGCCCTGAACCATGTTGAAGACGCCCTTCGGCGTGCCGGCTGCGTCCATCACCTCGGCGAAAATAACGCCGCTGATCGGCGCGATCTCCGAGGGCTTCAGCACCACGGTGCAGCCTGCTGCAAGGGCCGGCGCCACCTTGCAGACAATCTGGTTGAGCGGCCAGTTCCACGGCGTGATCAGCGCGCAGACGCCGATCGGTTCCTTGACCACCATGGTCGTGCCGCGCTGATGGCTGAATTCGTAAGTCTCGAGCGCGGCGATGGTAGCTTCCATATGGGCGCGGCCGGCCCAGGCCTGGCTGTCGCGGGCAAAGGCAAGCGGCGCGCCCATTTCCTGGCTGACCGCATGCGCAATGTCCTCAAAACGCTCGTTGTAGACTTCGAGGATACGCCTCAGGAGCTTCAGCCGGTCCTCCTTCGACCATATGGAGAAGGCCGGGAAAGCGGCCTTGGCAGCGGCGACTGCCCTGTTCACATCCTCGGACGATCCTACGGAGATCCGGGTGTAGGCCTCCTCCGTCGAGGGGTCGATAACATCGAGCACTGCGGGCTTGACCGGATTGACCCACTGGCCGTCGATGTAGAATTTCAAATGATTGTTCATGCAATGCTCTCCGAATGAAAAGTCTCGAATTCGGGGCGCACTATCTGTCAGGCCACAGCAGCCTGCAAGCGCTCGCAGCGATTTCTTTTCCGGATATTTTCCGGTGCGCGGTTTCGGTGTTGCCTCATAGGAAGGTGCCGGCCATCTTGCGCGCTGCATCGACCTCGTTCTGGCGCAGGTCGTGCCCGCCGGAATGCCATTCGAGCGTCACATCGGCCTTCTGGCGGACGAAATAGTCTGAAAGGGCAACCGTCATGGGCGCCGGGCAGATTGGGTCGCGCTCGCCGGCCGTAATGAGGATTTTCCGACCGGCGAGACCGGCATTGTCCTTCGGCTTGAACGGGATCAACGGATGCAGCAGCATGGCGCCATCGAAGAGATCCGCATGCTCGATCATCACATTGGCGAGAATATTGGCGCCGTTGGAATTACCAAACCCGAGAACGGGAGACGCTGCGAAGCGATCCCGCTGTTGCTTGACGAATGTCGCCATCTTGTCAGTCGCCCGCGCCAGGTCCGCCATGTCGTAGACACCCTCGCCGGTCCGAAGGAAATACCGCGTCGCGCCATGTTCCGAAACATCTCCACGCGGGGCGACGAGCGTCGCTTCCGGCAACAGGCGGGCGGCGAGATCGAAGAACTGGTTCTCGTCGCCGCCGGTCCCGTGAAAAACGAAGAGGATCGGCTTGCCGGGCGTGCCTTCGCGCACCCGGTAGTGATAGGTCGAATCGCCCACTGCTTCTTTCTCCTCTGCCCTTACGCGTTGTCGAGAGGCACGAGATGCTGTTCTAGCATCGGGCGCAGATGTGCATGCTGGCTTGGCAGTTTCAGAGCTTCGCCGAGATGCGCCGTATCTTCGTCGCGGTCGAAGCCCGGTTCGTTGGTGGCAACTTCGAAGAGCACGCCGCCAGGGGTGCGAAAATAGATCGCCCAGAAATAGTCGCGGTCAATCACCGGGGTGACCTGATAGCCGGTATCCATCAGCGCCTTGCGGACTTCGAGCTGCTTTTCGCGGTTCTCCACCGCGAAGGCGACATGGTGCACCGAGCCGGCACCGCTACGGGCGCGTGCGACATTCGGCATGGTTTGAAGCTCGATGACGTTCGCCCCGTTGCCGCCCGGGATCGCGAGACGCTTGACGCCGCCGTCAGTGCCCACGACCTCGTAGCCCATATATTTCAGAAGCTCGGCACTCGAAGCGTCATCATCGAGCCGCATGGATACGGAGTGGAACCCGCGAATGGCGTGGTCCGCGTCGATCCCGGCACCGAGCCAGGGCGTGCGCGGGTCGTCGGCAACCTCGACCAATGCAAAGCCGTCGCCGTCAGGGCCTGCAAAATGAAGGCGCTTCTCGCCAAACTGCTCGTCGGTCTTCAGACCGTCGACGCCGAGATTGGCGAGACGTTCGCCCCAATAGGCGAGCGATCCCTTCGGGACTGAAAATTGCGTGGTCCCAACCTCGCCCGTCCCCGGACGACCGGGCTGCATCCGGGGGAACGGAAAGTAGGTCATCACCGTGCCGGGCGTTCCGATCTCGTCGCCATAGTAGAGGTGATAGACGTCCGGCGCGTCGAAATTGACCGTCTTCTTCACCCTGCGAAGGCCGAGAGTCTTAGTGAAAAAGCTGTTGTTGGTCTCAGCATCGTCCGCCATCGAGGTGACGTGGTGCAAGCCCCTGATCTGGTTCAGCATGGCAAATCCTTCCTGTCCCTTTCGAGAGCGGGACATCCTGTTTGCCGTATATTTGGCTTTTTCCACCCACCGACCAGCCTCGGTGTGGACAACGCATTGTTCGCATTTACTGAACAACAGAAGCGACCCGTCTATCCCGACAGTCCCGGTTCGGCGGGCAGCCGCCAGTCGATCGGATCGAGTCCGCGTGATCGAAGAAATTCGTTGGCCTTTGAAAAGTGGCGGCAACCAAAAAAACCGTTATGCGCCGAAAGCGGCGAAGGATGCGGCGCTTTCAGCACCAGATGGCGCTCGCGGTCGACGAAGGCCGCCTTTTTCTGGGCATAGGAACCCCAGAGCATGAAGACCGCCGACGGACATTCCTCGTTGACGGCGCGGATGACCGCATCGGTGAACCGCTCCCAGCCACGTCCCTGATGCGATGCGGCGCGGGCTTCCTCGACGGTCAGTACGCTGTTGAGCAGCAGAACACCCTGCCTTGCCCAGCTTTCGAGAAAGCCATGGCGGGCGGGTGGTATGCCGAGATCACTTTCGAGCTCCTTGTAGATGTTGACAAGCGACGGCGGCACGCGCACACCCGGCCGCACGCTGAAGCAGAGCCCGTGGGCCTGCCCTGCTCCGTGATACGGATCCTGACCTAGGATAACGACCCGCACTCGCCCAAGCGGCGTCAGGTCCAGCGCCCGGAAATATTCCGCACCTTTTGGAAAGATGTGCTTTCCGTTTGCCCTCTCGGTCACGAGGAACTCGCGCAATTGCTGCATGTAGGGGCTCGAAAACTCGGGTCCGAGGGCCCTTTTCCAGCTCTCTTCCAGTCTGATTTCCGATCCCGTCATTGCCGACATGCACCTTTGCGTCTAGATCCTTGAATGATTGAAAGAGGACCAGGTACGGAGTCAAGTCCGCCGAACCGGATGAAGACCCGTCCGACACGAGGCGTCAGACGAAGATGAAAACCATAGTCATGCTCTGGCGCCGCCACCGTCTGCTGCTCACGGCATTCGTGTTTGCGACGGCGCTGACCTTGTTCTTTGCCGCCCGATTCACTCTTTTCGTGCTGTACTGGAGCGACCCGGCCCACCGCAACCAACCACTCCAGGGCTGGATGACCATCGGTTATATCGCCCACTCCTACGATGTACCGCGCGAAGCCCTGGCAGATGCCCTGGGGCTTGTGCCACCGGAAAAGGGCAAACGCCCGACGCTCGATTCACTGGCCCGCGACAGGGGAATGACGGCTGCTGAATTCCAGGCGGAGATCAAAGCGGCCATCGAGCGCCTACGCAAGGACGGCGCGGACAAATGACCGAGACGATCCTCGCCCTCGCCCCGATCTACGGCCTCCCGTTTCTTGCCCTGATAACGGGCTTGAGTTGCCTCGGCTTGCCGGCGCCCGCTTCGGTCTTGATGATGCTTATGGGTTCATTCGCCGCCGCGGGCGAATTCGCATTGGCGCCCGTCCTGGCCACGGCCCTTATTTCGTCCATCGGCGCCGACCAGTTGGGCTTCTTCATCGGTCGCTTCGGGGGCCAGGCGGTCACCGCCCGGATTTCCTCCAGGCCGGGACGCAAAGCCGCGCTGAACCGGGCCACGAAAGAGATAGAACGCCACGGAAGGCTTGGTGTCTTCCTGACCCGTTGGCTCTTCAGCCCGCTTGGTCCCTATGTAAACCTGATAACGGGGGCGACCGGCTTTCCCTGGGCCCGTTTTACGATCTTCGGCGTGGTCGGTGAAGTGGTCTGGGTGTCTATCCATGTCGGGCTCGGAATAGCCTTCAGCGACAATGTCCTTGCAATTGCCGAAGTCGTGGGGGACGCGAGCGGTTTCCTCGCAGCCGGCGCCGTCGCCGTCTTTCTGGGATGGCGGCTCTTCAAGATCCTGCACCGCACCAAAAACGAATCCGCATGATTGCGCGAAGGTTGCCAGAAGATACGCCGCCCATTTCTCGGACAAGCGCCTTCTGACCACGCAAGCCATTCTGTCAAAAGAGATGCACAGGGGTTTTGCAGATTTGTCACAACCCGGTAGTATCAGGCGTCGGATGGTAAGAGGATCGTTGCCATGTTGATACTGACGGCATTCTGCGCTGCTACCTTGCTTATCCACCTCATCAGCGTGGCCTGGCTCATCCGGCGGGGAACGAGAACTCGCTCCACCGGGTCGTTCGCACAAAAAGAGCGACCTGCCGTCACGATTCTCCGCCCCATTTGCGGCATCGAGAACAATCTCGAGCGAACGCTTGAATCGGCCTTTCTTGTCGACTGGCCAGAATACGAGATCATCTTCTGTGTCGCCGATGCGGATGATCCGGCCGCAGCCATAGCGCAACGCCTGATCGCGAGCCATCCGGAAATTCCCGCTCGCCTCCTGGTGGGCGAGGAGCCGGTCAGCATCAATCCGAAGCTGAACAATCTCGTCAAGGGCTGGAACGCGGCCCGCAACGACTGGATCGTCATCGCCGACAGCAACGTTCTCGCCCCGCGGGATTACCTTACACGTCTCTTCGCGCGATGGATCCCGGGTACGGGATTGGTATGCTCGCCCCCGGTCGGCGCGGAGCCGGTAGGATTCTACGCGGAGGTGGAAAGCGCCTGGCTCAACAGTTTTCAGGCCCGCTGGCAATTGCTGGCTGACGAGATCGGCATTGGCTTTGCACAAGGCAAGACCATGTTGCTCCGCCGCAGCATTATCGATCCGGCCGGCGGCTTCCAGCGCCTGGCCGATGAAGTCGCGGAAGATGCGGCGGCCACCAAGATCGTGCGGGAGGCGGGTCTTTCCGTCCGGCTGGTCGATATACCATTCCCCCAGCCGCTCGGCCGGAGAACGTGGTCCGGGATCTGGCGCCGGCAGCTGCGTTGGGCGCGGCTAAGGCGGGTCTCCTTTCCGCTTTTCTTCCTGCCCGAGATCCTCGTTGGTGGCGCCTTTCCGATGATCGCAGCTGCCTTCGCAGTCGGGCTTGGCGCCTGGCCTGCATGGGTCGGCATTCTATATGCGATCCTTTGGTACAGTGCCGAATTGCTTGTTATTCGCGCCTTCCACTGGCCGCTCGGTCGTCATACACCCGCCGCCCTCGTGCTTCGCGACTTCGCCCTGCCCGCCCTCTGGCTCGCGGCCTGGTTTGGCAACGGCTTTGTCTGGCACGGCCATTCCATGGCCGTGCAACACCATCTTTCGCCGAAATCGACAGTCAGGTTGCGCCATGCGATCGACAAGACGAAGGCCAAGGCCCGCGCGCTGAAGACCGCATGGCGTTGAGCACCAGCAACGCCCGCCGGGTCCTCCAACCCGCCGGACCGTGCCCTTACTTGAAGCGCCCGTGGCGCTGCAGGACCTCGATCTTGTAGCCGTCGGGGTCCGTGATGAAGAAGAAGCGCGCGAGCAGTGCACCGTCGCGGTTGAACTCGACGATCTTGCCGGGGTTGAGGCCGAGAGCGGTGATGCGGCCATGCTCGGCATCGAGGTCGGCGACGCTGACGGCGAGATGGCCATAGCCGGTGCCGAGCTCATAGGCCTCCTCCCGTCCCTTGTTGACGGTCAGCTCCAGCTCGAATTCACTTTCGGCATTGCTCAGATAGATGAGCGTGAAGGTGTCGAAGTCGAGCCGTTCGGCAATGTCGAGACCGAAGGCCTTGCTGTAGAAATCGACCGATCGGGCTTCTTCCAGGACCCGGATCATTGAATGGATCATTTTCGCCAAGGGATGCTCCTCGTTTCAGGCAAATCATCGAATGCTGAAGAGTTTCCTATGATGCTGGCAGATCGGGTAGCAGCGGGCTACCGCACCGACAATTTTAGCGATCCGAAGGTCATTTTATCCGCCACGAACAAGATACCGGCACGATCTGCGAAATTGACCGGCGTCACGCCGCGCAGCATAATGCCCGACAAAACAAGAATTGCCGGAGGAGCATGCCATGTGTGAGGTCTTCGCAGGACAGGATCCGGCCCGCTACCGCGCCGTCAACCGCTCGGTGCGCATTGCCGGCCATTCCACCAGCATTCAGATCGAGGCGGCATTCTGGGATCTGATCGATGAGATCGCCGCCAGCCAGTCGATGTCGACCTCGCGCTTCCTATCGACACTCTATGACGAAGCGCTGGAGATCAACGGCGCGGTTTCCAACTTCGCCTCACTCCTGAGAACGAGCTGCCTGATCTACCTGATGGGCAAGACGCAACACCCCGAGAGGCATCACGAGTTTCACATTATCGCGGCGGAATGAACCGAGCCGATTGGTGCGTTTGCCGTCACGACCGATGAAAGTTCATTCGTGCATGTCGTCGCTTGGCTCGCCCTCGCCAGCGGCAGATGGCAGCTGGATGCCGGTCATCACCGTTTCCAGGTCTTCCAGCAGCTTCTGCAATTCGCGCATCCGCTCCGCGCCGAAGGCGCGTGTGATCTCGCCATAGATCTCTTCCGACTGCGGCGAAACCTTTTCGATCAGTTCCAATCCCGCCGCGCTGATGGTGATGCGCGCCCGGCGCAGGTCGTTCTCGTCCTGATGGCGCTCGATCAGCTGGCGCCCCTCGAGATCCTTCAGAATGCGCGAAAGGCTGGGACCGAGAAGAAAGGTTGCCCGGGCCAGCTCCGTGACCTCAATTTCCTTCACTGTCATCAACGCCCTGAGAATGCGCCATTGCTGCTCGGTGATGTCGTATGTCCGAAGCGAATTGCGAAAATGCCGCATGACCGATTCGCGGGCGCGCAGCAGAAGCATCGGCAGGGAACGTGAAAAGTGGCGAAGGCGCAGCCGCTGCGGAACCGCGCCGTTTTCTCGTCGATTGTCCTGTTCCTGGTCGACCGGTTTGTCCGCCATTGTGTCCCTGTGCCGGCCCCGAAGGAGCCCGGTTCTCAGCCCGCTGCATGGCCGATGATTAGGTTAGCTGGTATAGAAACAGATACGTCGGGCCGCAAGCACGGCCACTATCCCTTTACCTCCGCAAGCAGTCTCGATGCCGCCTTCGACAACAAACCGACATCGCTGCCCACGGCGACGAAGCCCGCGCCGAGCGCGAGTGCACGCTCGATCATTGTCGGATCGCTGCTCATGATGCCGGCGGGCTTGCCAAGCACCTTGATGCGCTTGATCGCGTCCTCGACAGCTGCGACCACCTCCGGCGCTCCGGGATTGCCGAGGTAGCCCATGTCGGCCGCAAGATCGGCCGGGCCGATGAAGACACCGTCCACCCCTTCGGTGCTCGCGATTGCCTCGAGATTGGCGAGCCCCGCCCGGCTCTCGATCTGCAGAAGCACGCAAATCTCACGATTGGCCGTGTGGAGATAGTCGGTGATCCGGCCGAAATCGGACGCGCGCGCCAGCGCCGCACCGACACCACGCACGCCGTGCGGCGGGTAACGGCAGGCCTTGACCATCTTCTCTGCCTGGTCAGCGGTCTCGATCATCGGAATCAGCAGCGTCTGCGCGCCGATGTCGAGCGCCTGCTTGACGATCCAGGTCTCGCCGATTGGAATGCGCACCACTGGATGGGCCGGCTTTTGCGCCGCTGCCTGCAATTGCGCGGCGATGCCCGGAATGTCGTTCGGCCCGTGTTCGCCGTCGATCAGGATCCAGTCATAACCGGCGCCGGCACAGAGTTCGGCGGAAAAGGGGCTGCCGAGCGCGACCCACAGGCCATACAGTGTCTCTCCGTCGAGGAGCGCTTCCTTGAAGGCATTCACGGGTGCGGGCATGAAGGGCTTCTCCTCAGGCAAAGTAACAGCTGACGGTACCGTAGGCGCCGAAGTCGCTGGTGATCGTGTCGCCGTGACGTGCCTCGACCGGACGGATGAACGACCCGGCGAGCACGACTTGCCCCGCCTCGATCTTCTGGTCGTACTGGTGAAGACGGTTGGCAAGCCATGCAATGCCGCGGGCCGGATGATTGAGCACGCCGGCACCGAGCCCTGTCTCTTCCACCTCTGCATTGCGCGAAACGATCGCTCCCATCCAGCGCATGTCGACGTCATCCGGCCGCATCGCCCGACCGCCGAGCACGATTCCAGCATTGGCGGCATTGTCGGAGATTGTATCGACGATGGTGCGGGACTTCATCGTATCGGGATCGACGCGCAGGATGCGGGTGTCGAGGATCTCGAGCGCCGGCGTCACATAGTCGGTGGCGTCCAGTACGTCATAAACCGTCGTTCCCGGACCGCTCAGGTCCTTCTTCATGATGAAGGCGATTTCAGCCTCGATGCGCGGCTGGATGAAGCGGTGATCGGGAATGACTGCGCCATCCTCGAACAGCATGTCGTCGAGCAGGACGCCGGAATCGGGAATATCGATATTGAGCGCATATTGCATGGCCTTCGAGGTCAGTCCGATCTTCCAGCCGATCGATCTTCGCCCGGCCGCCTTCTTGATTGCGATCCAGGCGGCCTGCACCGCGTAGGCATTGTCCATCGTCATGCCCGGATAGGCAAGAGACAGGAGCCCGATCTGCTGCCGGGTCTTCTCGGCAGTGTCGAGGCTGCGCGCCGCCGCTTTGATCTGATCAGGCGTCATCATGGCTCAAACCTCGTCCTTGACTGTGTTGCGTAAGACGCCGATGCCGTCGGCCTCGACCTCGATCACATCGCCCGGCTTCAGCCAGACCGGCGGATCGAAACGTGCGCCCGCCCCGGTCGGCGTTCCGGTAACGATGATATCGCCCGGCACGAGCGTCGTGAACGTCGAAACATAGGCAATGATCTTTCTGAAGGAGAAGATCATCCGGCTCGTGCGGTCGCTCTGGCGAACCTCGCCGTTGACCCGTGTCTCGAGCCGGATGTCGGCAATCTGGCTCTCGTCGGTGAACGGGACAAGCCACGGCCCGATCGAGCCGGAGCGGTCGAAATTCTTGCCCTGGGTGACGTTGAACTTGGCATGGCGTACCCAGTCGCGGATCGTGCCTTCGTTGCAGAGCGATAGCGCCGCGATGTGAGAAAGCGCATCCGTCTCGGCGATGCGCCGGCCACCCTTGCCGATGACGATGACGATTTCGCCCTCGTAATCGAGCTGCTCGCTTTCCGGCGGGCGAATGAGCGGTTGGTCATGGCCGGTGAAGGAGCGCGGGAAGCGAATGAACAGCGAAGGGTTCGGCGGTGCCTCCTGGCCATCCTTGTATTCAGCGTTACGGTCCGGGAAATTGACGCCGACGCAGATGATCTTTTCCGGAGCCAGGATCGGGATTTCATAGGTAATGTCGGAGACCGGAAAATCAGCCTTCAGTTGCGCCGCTTCCTCGCAGAGCGCCTTGAGCGCACCAGCCTCGATCACGTGTTTCAGCGTCGGCCATCTGTCGCCGAACCGCGCACTGAGGTCGATCACGCCCTCGTCAATGATGGCGCCATAGGCGGCGCGTCCGTTGGTGGTGAAGCTTGCGAGTTTGGTCGTCATTGTCATTCCTTTTCGAGCCCCACCCAACCCTTCCCACAAATGGGTTGGGGTGGGGTCAAACCGTTGGCATCACGGCGCTATGATCGGCTGGGCCTTCAGGATCGGCTCGCTGACCGGCGTGCCTGTGAAGGTGCTGCCATGCTCGAACCAGGAACGCGGCGCCGGCGCACCCCAGAGCGTCTGGCGCTGCGGGTCTTTCAGATCCCACTTGATCGGTTCGAGATCCGGGTCGACCGTCTGATAATCCGAGCAGTAGATCTCGATGCGATGGCCATCCGGATCGAGGATATAGAGGAAGAAGGCATTCGAAATGCCGTGACGGCCTGGGCCGCGCTCGATGTTCTTCAGATAGCCGGTGGTCGACATCAGGTCGAGCAGGTCGATGATGTTAAGCGGCGTCGGCACCCAGAAGGCGGTGTGGTGCAGGCGCGGTCCAAGACCATTGGTGAAGGCCATGTCGTGGACGCCGCCCTTGCGGTGCATCCAGGCGGCCCAGAGCCGCTTCGACTCGTCGTCTTCCGTGTATTCGGTGACGCGGAAGCCCATCTCGTTGTAGAAGGCGACCGAGGCATCGACATCCGGCGTGAAGCAGTTGAAATGGTCGATCCGAAGCGGCTTGACGCCATGATAGAGCTTGTACTGCTGGTGGATGGGCGCCAGCCGCTCCATCTTGAAATAGAATTCGAGCGGCGTGCCGAAAATATCGACGGCGCGCAGCGTGCGGCCCTGATAAGGGCGCTGCACCCAGCCGGCCGGAAGACCCTTGGCGTCGAAGAAGGCCTTGGCCTTGTCGAGGTCTTCCTCCGCATAGACCTTGAGCGACAGCGCGGCGACTTCCGCCTTGTCGCTCTTGCGCAACACCATGCAGTGATGGCCACGCTCTTCGAGTGCACGCAGGTAGATCGTTGTGGAATCCTCATCCGTCACCTGCAGACCGAGGGTGTCGACGTAGAAGGCGCGGCTTGCGGCGAGATCCGTGACGATGAATTCGACATGGCTGAGGCGCACGACGTTGAACGACGGATAGAGATTGGGTTGCGGTATCGGCATCTGGTTCTTCCTCCTTTCCGTTTCCGCTTGAAGCGTCGAAACGGAACTCATTCAAAGGGGTTTTTCTCATGCGCAGGCGAAAGCCGGTCGAGGCGACCGCTTGCTTCAAGGCATTCTGTCAGCCAGCAAGCTTCGGGATCGCGTGCGCGCCCGTCGCAAAGGCTATATTTTTGGTTTCCATGTAGAAATCGAAGGACCAGTCGCCGCCGTCGCGGCCGATGCCCGAGCTCTTGACGCCGCCGAACGGCGTCGGCAGATGGCGGACGTTTTCCGAATTCACCCAGATCATGCCGGCTTCGAGCGCGTCAGAGAAACGGAAGGCGCGCGTGACATCCGAGGTCCAGAGATAACCCGTCAGGCCGTACTGGACGTCATTGGCGAGCGCCAGCGCCTCGGCCTCGTCCTTGAACGGGATCGCCGTGAGGACCGGCCCGAATATCTCCTCTTGCGCGATCCGCATGCGGTTGTTGGCATTGGTGAAGAGCGTCGGCGCGACATAGCAGCCGCCGCCCGGACCGTTGAACGTCGTACCGCCGGCGGCAATTGTTACACCCTCCTGCCTGGCGATCTCTATGTATCCGAGCACCTTCTTCTCATGCACCGGATGGATCAGCGGACCGACGACAGTCTCCGGATCGAGCGGATGGCCGACCTTGATGCGCTCGGCCTTTTCGGCCACCTTGGCAGTAAATTCGGCGTAGATACTCTCCTCGACCAGCAGGCGCGAGGACGAGGTGCAGCGCTCGCCGTTCAGCGAATAGATCATGAAGACGGCGGCATCCGCCGCGCGCTCCAGATCGGCATCGGCGAAGACGACGACAGGGTTCTTGCCGCCAAGCTCGAAATGCACGCGCTTCAGGCTCTCGGCGCCCTGCCGCATGATCATCGAACCGGTGCGGCTTTCGCCGACGAAGCCGATCGCCTTGATGTCGGGATGCTCGGTCAGCGCCTTGCCGGCCTCTTCGCCGAGGCCGTTGACGAGATTCCATACGCCCTTCGGCAGACCGGCTTCCTCGGCGATCTCGACCAGCAGCCGCGCCGAAAGCGGCGAGAACTCGGCTGGCTTGTGCACCACTGTGCAGCCCGCAGCCAGCGCCGGTGCGATCTTCCAGGTCGACAACATGAAGGGCGTATTCCACGGCGTGATAACGCCGACCGGGCCGATCGGTACGCGCGTCGTCATGTTCGTCTGGCCGCTGGTGCGCAGCACCTTGCCATCACGGGCTTCCGGCGCCTTGTCGGCGAAGAAACGGAAGTTTTCCGCGCCGCGCAATGCGGCCTTGGACATGAACTTCAGCGACTGCCCTGTATCCATGCACTCGACGAAGGCAATCTCCTCCGCTCGCGCGACGATGGCATCGGCAATCTTGTGCAGGAGCTTTTTGCGGGCATCACCCGGCATGGCGGCCCAATCGGCGAAGGCCGCCTTTGCCGCCTTCGCGGCACGATCGATATCCGCCACCTTGCCACGCGCGGCCTGGGCAAGCGGCTTCAGATCGACTGGCGAAATGACCTCGAACGTCGACCCATCGGCAGCCGGAATGGCCTCGCCTGCGATATGGTTCAAGACGCCGTCGGCCTTGAAACGGGCGAGGTAGCCCTGCGCCTTGGCGATATTCTCATCGAGCTTGGACATCGTCATTTCCTGTTACTTGCCCCGCAACCGCGGGTGAATGGCATTCTTTTTCCAGCTGAGAACGGGATCGACTTCCCGGATTTCCAGCGAAAGCGCGAAATGCGGCGTCTCGAAAAGTGCGGAGAGCTCCGCCGAGACCGCCGCCATGATGGCATCACCTGTCCGCTTCTTGTCTTCCTCGCTGCGCCCCGCCCCCATACGAAAAACCATGTCGAGAAAGGCATTGTCCGGATGACGGTCCGCAATCGCGTATTGAGGCGCCGGAAAGGCGCGCACGCGTGGCGCGCCCAGCTCGAATATGCCGGTCGAGAGGATCGCCTCATGCGCTCGCGCACAGACGGCCTCCATATCCGCCTTCCCTTCCAGATTGGCCGAATATTCCAGACTTAGATGAGGCATCGTTCCTCCCGCGACAGCTATTATTTAACTTGTTAAATATAGGGCCGCAAAATGTCAAGACGCCGTGAACCAGTCCTCACTTCCATCCCTGGGCTGAACTCTCAGAGGTCCACCGGAGCCGCAATTCCGTATTGCGCGTCACGCCATGCGCCCGGCGGCTCCCCTGTCCGCTGCTTGAAGAAACGCGAGAAATAGGCGGGATCGCGGAATCCCGTTTCGTAGGCGATGTCCTCGACGGTGCGCACCGTGAAGCGAAGCAACCGCTTCGCCTCCAGCAGCCGGCGATCGCTGATCAACTCCTTGACGCCCTTGCCGTGCCCGGCAAGCGCCGCCTTCGCCAGCAGGTGCGGCGTGGTACCGAGCATGGTGGTATAGTCGCCGACGGTCCTGTCCTCGCGGAAATGCAGGTCGATCAGGCGCTTCAGCTCGCTGGCAAGCGCCATCGGTGCCGTCGACCGCATGATCGCTGCCTGCGACGACAATCGCGCCATGTAAGAGAGTACGGCAGAGACCAGGGGAAGGATGATCTTTTCCATGCCAGACTGCCCGAGCAGGTATTCAGCATGCGTCATCAGCAGCAGTTCCCGCATCTTCTCCCAGGCCGGATTCCGCATATCGGAACGCAGCATCACCGGTCTGTCGAGAGGCAGAAGCGTGCTCGCGGCAATCAGCGGCAGCACGCCATCTGCGATCGATACGACGACCGCGTCCGACTGCTCGCCGACATCGAAGCCATGCACCACATTGCTGGGAACGAAGCTGACCGCCGGCGCGGAAAAATCCAACGACTTGTCGTCTATCAGGTAGGTTCCGCCCCCTTTGGTCCAGAACGTCACCTGCGCCATCTGCTCATGCTTGTGCGCTTCGGCCCGGCCGTGATGAATATGTTGCCGTTGCGATATAAGCTCGACATGCAGGAAACCGATGTCGAGCGGTCTGGGCGTCTCACCATAGATGAAATAGTTCGGTATCTCGCTCATCGGGTCCCCGCCGAAAAAAGTACAATCGATTTTCCCATTCTGTGCATGGGCCGCCACAAGATCAAGGCATAACCTCAGGTCAGCAATTCATGGAGGAGCATCATGAAATCAGAAGACTTCCGCGCCGACCCGAAACGCCCGTTCACCGGTGCCGAATACATCGCCTCGCTGCGCGATGGCCGCGAGGTCTACATCAACGGCGAACGCATCGAGGACGTCACGACCCATCCGTCTATGCGCAACTCGGTCCGCTCGCTGGCGCGCCTCTATGACGCCCTGCACGATCCGGCGAAGAAGGACCTATTGACCACGCCGACCGATACCGGCAATGGCGGCTATACCCACAAGTTCTTCAAGATTGCCCGCTCCGTCGACGATCTGGTCGGCCAGCAAGCGGCGATCACCGAATGGGCCCGCATGTCCTACGGCTGGATGGGACGCACCGCCGACTACAAGGCGGCGCTGATGAACACCCTTTCGGCCAATGCCGACTGGTACGGTCCCTACAAGGACAATGCCATTACCTGGCACAAGCGCACCCAGGAAGCCGCCCTCTTCCTCAACCACGCCATCGTCAATCCGCCGATCGACCGCCACAAGCCTGCTGAACATGTTAAGGATGTCTTCGTGCACGTCACGAAGGAAACCGATGCCGGCATCTATGTTTCGGGCGCAAAGGTTGTCGCGACCTCCTCGGCGCTCACGCATTACAACCTGCTTGCCCAGGCGTCCGCGACCGTCACCGAGGATCCCTCGCTGTCGCTGACCTTCATCGCGCCGATGAATGCTCCGGGCATCAAGATGTTCTGCCGCACCTCGTACGAAGAAGCCGCCAACAGGTTTGGTCAGCCCTTCGACTACCCTCTGTCTTCCCGTTTCGACGAGAACGACGCAATCCTGGTGCTCGACAATGTCTTCATCCCTTGGGAGGATGTGCTGATCTACAAGGATGCCAAGCGCATTCTGTCTTTCACCGTCATGTCGGGGTTCATGCACGGCTATTGCTTCCAGGGCTGCAATCGCTTCGTCGTCAAGCTCGAGTTCCTGGCCGGCCTGCTCGCCAAGGCGTTGCGCGCAACCGGCGGCGATGCCTTCCGCGGCAACCAGGCCATGCTCGGCGAGGTGATTGCGCTTCGCCACAAGTTCAAGAGCTTCTCGGATACCATGGCCCGCAATCCGATCGACTGGGTGGACGGCACCAAGCTGCCGAACCTTGAGGCGGCACTCTGCTACCGCGCCTTCATGTCGGATGCCTATCCACGCATCATCGACCTGATCCGCCGCGCGATCGCTTCGGGCCTGATCTACCTGCCGTCCTCGGCCAAGGACTTCGCCAATCCCGAGATCAACCGCTATTTGGCACAATATGTTCGCGGCTCCAACGACATGGGTCATATCGAGCGCATCAAAATCATGAAGCTCCTGTGGGATGCGACCGGCACAGAATTCGGCGGCCGCCACGCGCTCTACGAGCTGAACTACGCCGGCACGCCGGAAGACGTTCGCCTGCAGGTGCTGAAAGGTGCCGAAAAGGGCACGATCCTGCGCGATATGGAAGCCCTCGTAGACACCTGCATGAGCGACTACGACGAGAACGGCTGGACCGGCAACACCTGGCTCGAGCCCATCGGCAACGAACCGTCGCTCAGCGCCGCGGCCGAGTGAGGAAATCGCGATGGTTGACAGCGTTTCCAAGTCCGAGTTCCGCGATGCCATGGCGCGGGTCTGCGCGCCCGTCAACATCGTCACCACCAACGGACCCGCCGGACGCGGCGGGTTCACCGCCACCGCCATGTGCTCCGTGACCGACGAGCCGCCGACGCTGCTTGTCTGCATGAACGGCCGCTCGACCCAGACTTCGATGTTTCTCGAAAACAAGCGCTTCTGCGTCAACGTCCTGACTTCCGAACATCAGGACCTGGCTAATCTCTTTGCGGGTGCCTGCTCCGATATGGAGGCCCGCTACGCAGCCGCCAATTGGGTGCCGCTGGCCAGTGGAACCCAGGCGCTGGCGGACGCCATCGTTTCCTTCGATTGCGCACTGGAAGATGTTCAGAAGGTCGGCACGCATCACATCTTCATTGGTAGGGTCGTCAATCTGCGCACGCGGACTGGCGGCAACGCGCTCGCCTATTTCGACCGCAGCTATGTCCACGTGCCCAGCGCTATGGCAAGCTGAACACGCACGTACAGGATCTCGAAACGAAGAAGCCGCGCCGGGTTCCGGCGCGGCTTCTTCGTTCGGCTAACGACTGGTCGCTTAGCCCGAGATCATATGCGGTAGCCAGAGCGAAATTGCCGGGAAGGCGATCAGCAGCGCCAGACGGACCAGTTCGCCGAGGAAGAACGGGAAGACGCCCTTGAAGGTCTGACCCATCGGCACGTCCTTGGCGAGCGAACTAATGACGAAGACGTTCATGCCCACGGGTGGCGTAATCAGCCCGAGCTCCACAACGATCAGCGACAGAATGCCGAACCAGATCTTCACGTCCTCCGGATCCATGCCGAAGTCGAGTTCGCTAACCACTGGCCAGAAGAACGGCATGACCAGAAGGATCATCGACATCGAGTCCATCAGGCAGCCGAGGATGATCAGCGCCAGCAGCAGAAGGATCAGAATGATCATCGGCGGCAAGCCGGAATTGACCATCATCTCCGCCGCAGCCTGCGGAACGCCGCCACGCGACATGAAGATCTTCAGGAGTTCCGCGCCGAGCAGGATCAGGTAGATCATGCCGGTGGTCTTGGCGGTCTCGAGCAGTGCCCAGCGATAGTCCTTGAGGCCGACGCCCCGCCTCAGAGATCCATAGATCGCGACCAGCGCCACGCCGACGGCGGCGGCCGGGGTCGGATTATAGAAACCGACATAGATGCCGCCGATGACGATGACGAAAATCGCAAGAACCGGCACGACCCCGAAAGTTGCAGAAAGCCATTCGGCGCGCGACAGCTTGTCACCCGCGGGCCCGGCGTCTGGAACGACACGCACATAGATGGCGATCACCAAAATGAACAGCGCAACCGCGATCAGGCCGGGGAAGAGAGCGGCCGCGAACATCGAGACGATATTGGCCTCGACGATGATCGCATAGACGACCAGCACGACCGAAGGCGGAATGAGAATGCCGAGCAGGCCGCCGGCCGCCAGTGTTCCCGTCGCCAGCGAGCCGGAATACTTGTAGCGCTTCAGTTCCGGCAGCGCGACTTGGCCCATGGTGGTGGCGGTGGCGAGCGATGAACCACAGACTGCGCCGAAACCGGCGCAGGCGGCGATCGCCGACATGGCGACACCGCCGCGCATCCGGCCGAACCAGGCATTTGCGGCGCGGAACAGGTCCTGGGACAGACCGGCCCGCGTGGCGATATAGCCCATCAACACGAACATCGGGATGACCGACATGTCGTATTTGGAGAACTGGCTGAAGCCGAGCGTCTTTAACTGGTTGAGAAAGACACCGGGGCCATTGAGGGCGATCGTGCCGACCGCGCCGACGACGATCATCGCATAGGCGATCGGAACGCGGATGCCGATCAGAAAGATTAGGGCTGCGAGGCCGATCAGCCCGAGGAAAAGACTTTGATCCATCAGTGATAAACATTCCTGCTGGGGTGGGCGATATCCTGATAGCTCTCGAGCAGCGTGGCGAATGCAGCCACAGCGACCAGAATCAGCGAAATGACGATCGGCACGAAGGCATAGCCGATCGGGATCTGCAGGATGGCAGTCTGGTAGTCGTAGGAGAACTGGTCCTGCGTGCCGATCCATGTCCGCCATGCCATTACAACCGAGAACACCAGGGCAATGATGGCGGAGAAGAATACCAGGACAGCCTGCCAGCGGCGGCCGAGCCCGGAGGTAAAGATGTCGGCCGTGACATTGGCGCCGGTTAGCTGGCAATAGGGCAGGAATGCGAAGGCGCCGACAGCGACCCCGAGCTCGGTCAGCTCGAAGTCACCCGGCAGCGGATGGCCGAACGCGCCGGTGACGACGCTGATGCTCTGGATCGCCACGACGGCGAGAATGACGACCCCGCCTAGAAGAGCCCAGGCCTCGATAAGGCGGTGGGCGAGGCCTTTCGGCCTCCCCCTCCCCTCGTTTTGTGTGGTGGCGTCCATCGCGCTTACTTGGCCGCGTTCGCCGCTACGAGCTCGCGGGCCTTGGAAACCAGAGCGGCACCGTCGATCCCCTTGCCGTCGACTTCCTTGACCCACCGGTCGACAACCGGTTCGAGCGCGGTTTTGAAGGCGTCGGTTTCCTCCTGGGTCAGCTGGATATGCTTGTTGCCGGCATCGGTGGCGACCTTGATGCCGTTTTCATCGATCTGGCGCCAGATATCGGCCGCCTTCTTCACCCATTCCTCGCCGGAATTGTCGAGGAAGGCCTTCTGGATGTCTTCGGGCAGCGAGTTCCACTTGTCGAGGTTCATCGAGACCTGGAAAATGGTAGTGCCCAGGCGGGTCTTGTCGACACCTTCGATCTGGTACTCGGTCTGGTCCTGCAGCTTCAGCGCCGGTATGATTTCCCAGGGGATCAGCGCACCGTCGACGACGCCCTTGGAGAAGGCCTGCGGGATATCCGGAACCGGCATGGCCGCCGGAGCGGCGCCGAGCGCCTCGATCACCCAGGCGCCGGTGCGGGTCGGAATGCGCATCTTCTTGCCTGCGAGATCGGCTGGCTTGCGCACTTCGTCCTTGGCCATGTGGATGGCCTGGCCGGCATGGGTGTGCAGGAACATGACCTTCACGCCCTTGTATTCTTCGGCCAGGTATTCGTCGAACATGCCACGCATGGCCAGGTTTGTGGCGCGAATGTCATTGGTGTGGATGAACGGCAGTTCGAAGACTTCGGTGCGCGGGAAGAGGCCCGGCGTATAGCCGTTCACCGTCCACACGAGATCGACGACACCGTCGCGCACCTGGCTGATGAGCTCCGGCGGAGCACCACCAAGCGACATGGACGGGTAGATCTCGATCTTGACCTTGCCACCCGAGGCTTCCTCGATGCTTTTCGCCCAGGGCTCGAGCATCTGCGTCTGAGCCGGCGACTTCGGCCCCAGGAAATGATGCAGCTTCAGCGTAAATTCCTGTGCCATCGCCGACGCCGACAGGGCGATCGACGCCAAACCGGCCAGCAGTAGGGTTTTTCTGAATTTCATAGGTACTTTCCTCCCTCTCAAAAAGCTCATGTAACCGTTGACCGGCATGAGATGCGCATATTCGCTCACGCCACCCGGATATCGAGAAGCGCGGTTCGTTTGTTCACCATGACCTCGGCGATCGCCGCCTCGATCATGGTAGGTAATTCCGTCCGGTCCGTGACCTTGCGAGCCCAGGCATTGCTGGCTTCCGCAACCTTGCAGAAATCCGGGCTCGGCGACAACCCGGTCAGCGGCATCTGGTTCGCCTTAGCCGCGTAGCCGTCCGGATAGAGCATCGTTACCGACTGGCGCACGGCACCCCATTCGGCATTATTGAGGACCACGATCAGCACCGGAATGTCGTAGGCTTCCATGATCTGATGACAGGCGACGGGATTGGCGAACATGTAAGAGCCATCACCTAATGTGGCGACTACGAGCCGATCCGGCCGTGCGAGCTTCATGCCCATGGCGCAGGGCAGCGACCAGCCGAGACCGCCGGAATGCGGTTCCTGATACCAGCTGTTGTGCGTGCGCAGCGTCATCGGCCCAAGCGGGCAGCCGAGCTCGGAAAGCACCGTGGCCTCATGCTTCGCAATCGCTTCGGAAAGGCACCAGGACACATGGGCCTTGCTCATGACCGGGCCGTTCTCGTGTTCCGCCGCTACGATTGCTGCCTCGCGGATAGCGCATGTCTTTTCTTCGATGGAGGCCCTGCGGGTACGGCGGCCATCAGCATCCGGATCGTCCAGCTGCCGCATCGCGCCAAGGAGTGCTGCGATCCCGTCGGACGTTTCCGTCGTGATCGACAGGTCAGAGCGGAAATTGCGGACCGGGAAGCGGCTGAACAGCGGGTTCGGGCCGAGTTGGATGATCCTGGCATCAGCGCGTGGCACGTGGACATCCGGCGCCCAGGGTGCGAGCGCATCGATCACCAGGATCGCATCGGCCTCCGAGATCCATGGCTCGGGATTTCCGCCGGCAAACATCGGGTGATCGGTCGCAATACCGATCTGTGTCGTCCAATAGTGGACAACCGGAATGGCATAGTTATTGGCAAGGGCCGACAGGGCGGCGAAACCATCGGCGTCGCCGGCACCGCGCTGCACGAAGATCACCGGAGATCTGGCATTCACAAGCCACTCGGCCGCCTGGGCGATCGCGTTGGCGGGTGGCTCGGCGACGGCGGCGGCCATCAACGGTGTCGCTGCGATATTGCCGCTATCGATATTCTCGGACAGGACCTCACGCGGCAGGCTGATATAGACTGGCCCTTTCGGGGTCGAATTGGCGATAGCATGCGCGCGGTCGAGCATTTCGCCGATCTGCTCGGGGAAGCGAAGCTCGTAGTCCCACTTGACCGCTTCGCGAACCAGCGCTGCCTGATCGCGCATCTCCTGGCCCCAGCCGATCGGCACGGTGCGGGCGCCGAAACGGCCCTTTTCCATGGTCGGCGTGCGGCCCGACATCAGCACCATGGGAACGTGATCCGTCGCGGCATTGATCGCCCCGATCGCACCGTTCGCCAGCCCGACATTGGTGTGCAGCATCACCGCCTGCGCCTTGCCGCTCATGAAATAATAGCCATGCGCCATGCCGAGCGCGGCGTGCTCATGAGGAATGGTGATCGCCTTGGGCAAGGCAATGCCCGACGCCGCGGCCTCGGCCAAACCCTCGATGATCGGCGGGAAGTCGGTGCCGGAATTGGCAAAGACGTAATCCACACCCAGCGCCTTAAGCCGGCTAAAGATCACGCTTCCCGCGCTGACTCCGCCCGGCCTGGCATTGCGAGCATCCAAAATTCGACCCTCCCCACCGACTTGACATTTCATTATTTGAAATGCAAATTTCAATAACTATCACATTCTTGAAACGCGTCGTCAAGTGTGCGGTATTGCTGCATCCAATGCATGAATAAATGAGCGTGAGCGATACAATGGCAACTCCGACCAACAACTCCATCGTCAAGGCCTTCGCCATCCTTGACCTCTTCGACGGCCAGCGGGAGGAGATCACCACTGCCGATGTCGTGGCGCTCGTGGGCCTCAATACCATCACGGCCCATCGTTTCCTGAAAACGCTGTCCGGTCTCGGCGTGCTTGTCAGCCCACGCAGGGGCGTATATCGGCTGGGTAGCAAGTTGATCGAATATGGGGAACGTGCACGCAGTTTCCGGCAACTGGCGGCGCAGTTGCAGCCCTTCATCAACATTCTGGCGGCCGAATCCGGCGAAGGAGCAATGGCGACCATCTTCGACGGCACCATGATCACCTGCATCGCCGCAGCCCACTCGGACAATGCCTTCGTTTTCAACGCCCGTGTCGGAGCGCGAATGGAGGCCTATGCCACCGCCAACGGCAAGCTTTGGCTCGCCTATTCCGGCACTCCGGCGGTCGAGAGCTATCTGCAAGCCAACCAGCTTGTTCCGCTTTCAAAGAACACGCACGTCGATCGCGACGCCTTCTTGAAGGAAATGGAGATCATTCGTCGCGCCGGCTACGCCACCAATCGCGGAGAGCGGGAGGCGGGCCTCAGCGCCATCGCGGTACCGATTTTCGCTCCGGGCGGCGCAATGATCGCCGGCGTCTCCATTTTTGCACCTTCCCCCAGCCTTGATGGGGATGGCGAACAGCGCACCCTCGACCTTCTGCGTTCGACGGTCGCCAAGGCCGAAAAGACCCTCTTCCCGCACGGCGCGGCATGACATCATCGGGCTCTAATAGCCCCCGCATCTTGGGGCGGCAGGGAAGATTCGGCGAGCGGTCGCCTGAATACATTGTCGCCATGCCGGTCGCAAACGAGGCTGAACTGGTCATCGCCGGATAGAAGCGGGGCGGCAGGCCTCGCTGGCGAAAAGCACCGCTTGATTGAAATTCACTCCCCCACTGTGATACGAGGCGCGAGTTTCCCAACTTTCGAAAAGACCGCCATGCTCCCCTGGACCCAGCTCGATTCCGCCCCGATCCCCGGTGGAGGCGGCGAATTGCGGCTCAAGCAACGCGGCACCGAATTCTCGATCATGCTTGGCACGAATGAGTTGATGAACAGCCGGTTGAGCGGATCAGAGGAAGCTTTGGCATCACTCGCCTGGGATAGGATCGCCCCGCGCGCACGCCCGCATATCCTTATCGGCGGGCTCGGCATGGGCTTCACACTGCGCGCCGCGCTCGCCGTCCTGCCCGAGGACGCACAGGTGACCGTCGCCGAACTCGTACCCGAAGTTGTCGCTTGGGCGCGTGGCCCCATGGCGGAGGTCTTCAAGGGAAGCCTCGACGATCCGCGCGTCAAGGTGCATGTGGGCGATGTCGCGACTCTGATTGACAGGTCTCGCCGCAGCTATGATGCGATCCTGCTCGACGTCGACAACGGCCCCGAGGGGCTCACCCGCGCAGCCAATGACAGTCTCTACGACTATGCCGGCCTGCGTTCGGCCAAGGCCGCGCTCCGTCCCAAGGGGGTACTCGCCGTCTGGTCTTCCGGTCCGGATCAAAGTTTTACGCGCCGTTTGTCGGCCACCGGCTTTGCGGTCAAGGAAGAACACGTCCGTGCGGGAAGAAAGCGCGGCGCGCGGCATGTGATCTGGCTGGCAGTCAACGGCGCGCCGAATTCCGCCGGCAAGCAATAATCGGACCTGCCCTCGCCTCAGCCCCAGAGTGCCCGATCCGGCAACTGCATGACCGAGCCCTCGTAGCGGATCGGCGGGTCGCGGTCAGCGGCGAGCAGCAGCGGGCCGTCGAGATCGGCAAAGCCCGCCCCTTGCGCCACCAGGAAGGCGGGCGCCATGGCAAGCGACGTGCCGAGCATGCAGCCAACCATGGTGTCGAAGCCGGCGGCAATCGCCGCATCGCGCACCAAGAGCGCCTCGGTCAGCCCGCCGGTCTTGTCGAGCTTGATATTGATCGCATCGTACTTGCCGGTGAGATGCGGTAGCGACGCGCGGTCGTGGCAGCTCTCGTCGGCGCAGATCGGCAGGATGCGGTCGATCTTCTTCAAAGCCTCATCTTGACCTGCCGGCAGCGGCTGCTCGACCAGCGCAACGCCGAGCCGCACGAGTGCGGGCGCGAGTGCCAGATATTGCTCGACCGTCCAGCCTTCATTGGCATCAACGATGATGCGGGATTCCGGAGCTCCGGCCCGAACGGCCTCGATGCGGCCGAGATCGTCGTCTGTCCCAAGCTTGACCTTGAGCAACGGCCGCTCGGCGTTCTTCGCCGCCGCCTCGCGCATGCTCTCCGGTGTCCCGAGTGAGAGCGTGAAGGCCGTCTCGATCGGCTTCGGGGCTGACAGGCCGGCGAGTTGCCAAACCGGCTTGCCGGCGCGCTTGGCCTCGAGATCCCAGAATGCGCAGTCGAGCGCATTGCGGGCGGCACCGGGGGCAAGAAGGGCCTGGAGTCCCCGCCTGTCGAGACCATCGCGCAGATCATTCGCCGTGCCGAGAATGGCTTCCATTACCCCGTCGACCGTTTCTCCGTAGCGGGCATAGGGAACGCATTCGCCTCGACCGACATGGATGCCATCGGACAGTGTGACGGTCACCACCCGGATTTCGGTGCGCGAGCCGCGCGAAATAGTGAACGAGCCGGCGACTGGAAAGACATCCTCGACGACCGTGAGCCTCAGTCCATTCGCCATGTTACCTTGCCTCCTTCGGCTGCGTCGCGAATCAGCGCCCCTTGCGCGTTGCGGCATTCCTTTCTATATCCGTCAACAATTAGGTCGAGGCCTCATCAGTCGACGGACTGCAATTTGCCCGGATCCCGTGCCAGCAGGCTGGTGATGGCGACAGGGCTTCCCGAACCTCGCCTGCGAAACGCATCAGATTGGCGGAAAAGCCCGTGAATACGCTGGATTTTGACAAGAAGCCGGAAGATACGCGCGTCGTCGTCGCCATGTCGGGCGGGGTCGATTCCTCTGTCGTGGCCGGCCTGCTGAAACGCGAAGGCTATGACGTCCTTGGCATCACGCTGCAGCTCTACGACCACGGCGCCGCCGTTCATCGTGCGGGCTCCTGCTGTGCGGGCCAAGATATCGACGATGCGCGCCGCGTCTGCGAAACACTCGGCATTCCCCACTACGTTCTCGACTACGAACAGCGCTTCCGCGACACGGTGATCAATCCATTCATGGAAAGCTATGTCGCCGGCGAAACGCCTATCCCCTGCGTCGCCTGCAACCAGACCGTCAAGTTCGCCGATCTTCTGGCCACGGCCAGGGAACTCGGCGCTGATGCGCTGGCGACCGGTCACTACATCCGCTCGAAGTCGGTACCGCTGCCGAACGATCCTGGCCACCGCGCCCTCTTCCGTCCGATCGACAGCGAACGCGACCAGAGCTACTTCCTGTTCGCCACCACCCAGGAGCAGATCGACTATCTGCGCTTCCCGCTCGGGGCACTGTCCAAGGCCGAAACGCGCAAACTGGCCGAAGATATGGGTCTCGTCGTCGCCCAGAAGGCCGACAGCCAGGACATCTGCTTCGTGCCGCAGGGAAAATACGCGGACATCATCACCAAGCTTCGGCCCGACTCAGCGCTGAGCGGCGATATCGTCCATATGGATGGGCGCGTGCTCGGCCATCATGACGGCATCCTCCACTATACGATCGGCCAGCGCAAAGGTCTGGGTGTCGCAACCGGCGAACCGCTCTATGTCGTCTTTCTCGATGCCCGCTCGCGTCGTGTGATCGTGGGTCCGAAGGATGCGCTCGAAACCCACCGCGTCTATCTGCGCGACATCAACTGGCTCGGCGACCGCCCTCTGGACGAAGAGGCCGCCGGCGGCTTTGATTGCTTCGCAAAGGTCCGCTCGACCCGTCCGCCGGCGCCCGCGGTGCTCCGCTCCGACGACAAGGGTATCTATGTCGATCTTGAGATCGGCGAAGCCGGCGTCGCACCGGGCCAGGCCTGCGTTCTCTATTCTGCACCTGGGCCGGACGCCCGCGTCTATGGCGGCGGCTTCATCGAGCGCTCAGAACGCTCCCCGGATGCCGAGGCTTCGCTCAAGGCATTGCTGGCGAGCCCCGTCGCCGCCTGAAGGGCCCGACAAAGGCGATTGAACGTGGCTTTTCGCACCCTCGAAACCGCCGCGGACAAGAGAACGTCAAAAGCGCTTCAAAACATTATCCGGTGCTTGACACCGGCACGAGCGGCACCTTATAAGCCGCTCATCCTGACACCGGGCGCGGTTCGAATGCCGCTTCAACCGGTGCCTTTGGCGGGGTAGCTCAGGTGGTTAGAGCAGCGGAATCATAATCCGCGTGTCGGGGGTTCGAGTCCCTCTCCCGCTACCATTTTCTTTCAGTTGTCGCTGTTTGGTTTGCGCTCTTCGGCAAAGCACATGCATTTCCCTTGTTATTTCAAGGTTATTCTCCAGATTTTGCCAGCCATGGTGACCGGATTGTCTGGGTCATTGTTGAAATCCGATACGAACATTCCGCCGCCCAGAAGATTCTCGGTGTCGAACGCCACATGGACCGCGTCGATCCCCTCCAGGAAGGGTTGAAGATCACGGCCCTCTGTAAGGTAGTAGACTGTGCCGTCGGCTGCATTGCTTGATCCGATTGTCGGAATATAGAGTCCGCTTCCGAACTCACCTCCTGGTCCGTATGCAGGCAGCTGGATACCCGTCAGACCTTCGACCAGCGGTGTGAACTCGCGGCCGTCGGCGGACATCAGATAAACGGTATCCAACCCGTGCATATCCCGATCAGGTATGGTGAATGTCGAAACGATGAAGCCGTCCGCATTGTGGACCCCTCGCGCGGACATGACCTGTTTGGCTACCATGTCTCCGGCCTTGTTTGCAGGGAGCGTCGCGAAGACTTCCGCGTTTCCGTCCTGATCTATCTTCAAAATCCGTCCACCCGCCCAATCGGAAGCATACAGGTCCCCCTCTGGCCCATAGCTGAGTACGGCAACGCCGAACGGCTTTGTGCCAAAGGACGTATTCCTGTTCCCGAAAATCGAGACCTTGTTGGTTCCGAATTTTGCGGTTTCGAAGCGTCCGCTTGCAGGCTGGACACGCATGATCTGCTGAAGTAGCGGGGAAGAGACAAGGACACCCTCGCCGTATTTTCCTTCTGCGACCAACATCGTTTCCGAGCTCTCCAGGCCAGAAGCGAATACGTTGATCTTGTCCGGTGCTTCAATTTGGAAGATGCGGTCGGAATGTGTGCCACTAAGCGGCCCGGTGGTTACGTAGAGGCCGGCAGGAAGGCTCCGCTTGCCGTCCGCAATCGTCAGCTGAAAAGCCTTTGGGGCACCTTCCTGTGACGACAGGTCGGCAAAAAGTTCGATGTTGTACTTTTCAGGGTTGACCAGCTTCGGATCGGCGTTGGCAGGAACAGCCAGAAAGGCCGTGGCGGCAACTAGAGTTGCAGGAAAACTCATGTATGCAGGTCGGCACATAATCAAATCCTCCCATTTACAACACCTGAGATTGCATCCTGCGAGCAAATATGCAGCTCTGCATTGATCTCTGTCAACGATCCAGGATTACCGGCGAAGCAACCCGACATTGGCTGTCAGGTGCTTTCTACTTCTGTCTCTTGGTCAGGCTCACGGGTCACACAGGATTGAACGTGGAACGCGCCGACTCTGGAGAGCGACCAAGCACCACGAGGCGACCGTCGATTCTGGCTTCCAGGAACCAGACGCGAAAACTTTTCGTTAAATTTTACCTAATATCATCGCCATCCAAAGTGAGGATTGGCGATGCGTGGCGTATTAATCGTTGGCCTTCTGCTGGCATTGACTGCTTGTGCGAAACCGCCGAGCGAGACGCGAAATGCCTGCGCGATTTTCGAACAGCGTGATGGGCTGTTCAACAACTGGCGGCGTGCGGCCGTGAAGACCGAACGCGAATACGGCGTGCCGGTTCCCATTCTCATGGCGACCATCTACACCGAATCTGGCTTCCGCAAGAATGCCCGTCCGCCGCGCACGAAGCTGCTCGGCTTCATCCCCTGGAAGCGGCAATCGTCGGCCTATGGCTATTCACAGGCGCTCGACGGAACCTGGGAACGCTACCAGCGGGAGACTGGCCGTGGCGGCGCGCGGCGCACGGATTTTTCCGACGCCATGGATTTCATCGGCTGGTATCACAAGCAGAGCAGCGTCAAGAATGGCATCGCGCTGAACGATCCCTACCAGCTCTATCTGGCCTATCATTCGGGCCACGCAGGCTACGAAAAGGGCAGCTGGCGCAACAATCGCGAAGCCCTGCAAGGCGCAAAGCGCTTCACGGAAATCACCTATACCTACGCCCGCCAGCTTCAGAGCTGCCCATAAGGTACAAGCACCGGCCCGGCGGTTTGGCGGGGGCCGATGCAGGATCAGTTATTTATATCAGGCCGAGGCGTCGGCCGACTGTATGGCGGAAATCTGCCACTCGCTGCCCGGTTTGCGGGCGAAGGTCCAGATTTCCACGCTTTCCGTCAGATTGTCGGGATCGCCGCTGACGACCCGATCCGACGACCGGTCACGGATATAATCGACGCTTTCATAGCGCATGGCGACCGTGGCATAATCAACATTACCTTCGCGCCAGCTCTCCGCGACATCGCCCTGTACCAGATGCACATCGCGCACCTCGTTCTTGACGCCCTTGGTAGCGTTCTCGCTCAGTTCCTCGGCAAGATAGGACATGGCCTCCGGCGTCGTGATGCGACGCAAGGCGGCATAGTCCTCGTTGGCGTAGGCCTTCTGCATTTCCTTGAGCAGGCCCTCGAAACGGTCGAGATCCTTCTGGCCGACACCGATCTCGTCGGCGGAGCCGGCGGACGCGCGGGAAGCCGAAACCGGCGAGGCCGCGGAACTGCCAAGCCCGGCACTGCCACCCATGCGTGGAATATCAAAACCCGGCCCCGTGGCCGCATTGCTGCGGGCAGCCGCACCGGCGCCCGAAAAGGCGGTCTGGCCACTATTGCCGAACATGCGCATGAGGAAACGGATGAGGAAGAAGATCAGGGCGCCCTGAAGGATGAGGCCGAGGAAGCCGAAGCCGCCGCCGAAGCCAGAGCCCATCAGCATGCCGAAGAGGCCACCCATCAGAAGGCCGCCCATCAGGCCACCGGCGAGCCCGCCGAACAGGCCGCCGGTGCGTCCGGTCTGGTTCGGCGCGGCTGCCGGTCGTGTGGTCTGGCTCTGTGGAGTCATCGTGCGTTCGATCGGAGCCGCCGTTGTCGGTGCGGTCCGGGTGGCCGCCGGTGCCTGGAAGGTACGAGTACCGCGGCTGCCGAAACTGCTGAAGCCTCCGGCGCGACGCGCCTCCGCCATGTCGGCCACGCTCAGCATGGCCGCGAGCCCGATGGCCAGAATTCCGAAAAACTTACCGTAGCGCCGCATCGATCTTTCCTGCTTTTCTTTGCCTGGAGTGCAGTAGGCATCCAGTGTCTGTCCCCATATGGCGTCTCTTCATGCGAAGTTGAAGTCCCTCCGTGGGATTTCACCGTCCAGGGCGGACTTTTTTGACGGCTTGCTGCGACGTCCCACCAGCGGCAACTCCCGGCATGCATCGCAAGGGCACGCAAAAAAGCCCGGCGCGGAAATTCCGCACCGGGCTGGTCCTGGGTCGGGAGGTTGTCTCAGTCGACGTTGAAGATCAACGGCTTCGCCTGCTTGATCGCATGGTGGGCCGTCAACTTGTCGAGAACGTCCTGCTTGACCGGCTCGTCAACATAGAGAAGCGCGATCGCATCCCCGCCTTCCTTCTCGCGGCCGAGCTGGAAATTGGCGATGTTGACTCCGGCGTCACCGAGTGTCGTACCCATGAAGCCGATCATGCCCGGAACGTCGGTATTGGCGATGTAGATCATGTGCGCGCCGACATCGGCATCCATGTTGATGCCCTTGATCTGGATGAAACGCGGCTTGCCGTCGGAGAAGACCGTGCCGGCGACCGAACGGGTCTGACGCTCGGTCGTGACCGTCAGCTTGATGTAGCCGTCATAGACGCCGGTCTTGTCGCGCTTGACCTCGGAGAGCACGATGCCCTTCTCCTTGATCATGATCGGAGCCGAAACCATGTTGACGTCGGAGACCTGATTGCGGATGAGGCCCGCGAGCAAGGCACTCGTCAGCGCCTTGGTATTCATTGTCGCGGTGACGCCGTCATAGAGGATCTCGATTTCCTTGATCGGGCTTTCCGTGACCTGACCGGCAAAGGAGCCGAGCACGTCAGCCAACCGGATGAAGGGCTTCAGGATCGGCGCCTCTTCCGCCGTGATCGACGGCATGTTGATGGCGTTGGAGACTGCGCCCTTGATCAGATAGTCCGACATCTGTTCGGCAACCTGCAGTGCGACGTTTTCCTGGGCTTCCGTGGTGGAGGCGCCGAGATGCGGGGTGCAGACGACGTTGGGCAGGCCGAAGAGCGGGCTTTCCGTCGCGGGTTCGACCTCGAAGACGTCGAAGCCGGCGCCGGCGACATGGCCGGACTTGATCGCTTCCGCGAGTGCCACTTCGTCGACCAGGCCGCCGCGGGCGCAGTTGATGATGCGCACGCCGGGCTTGGTCCTGGCGATCGCATCCTTGCCCAGGATGCCACGGGTCTTGTCCGTCATCGGCACGTGCAGGGTGATGAAGTCGGCACGGGCGAGCAACTCGTCGAGCTCGACCTTGGTGACGCCCATCTCCTCGGCGCGTTCCTTCGACAGGAAGGGGTCATAGGCCAGCACATGCATGCCGAGCCCGATCGCCTTCTTGCAGACGATGCCGCCGATATTGCCGGCGCCGATCACGCCGAGCGTCTTGCCGGTGATCTCGACACCCATGAACTTCGACTTTTCCCACTTTCCCGCCTGGGTCGAGGCGTCGGCGGCCGGGATCTGGCGGGCGACCGCAAACATCAGTGCGATGGCATGCTCGGCCGTGGTGATCGAGTTGCCGAACGGCGTGTTCATGACGATGATACCGCGACGCGAGGCGGCCGGGATGTCGACATTGTCGACGCCGATGCCGGCGCGGCCGATGACCTTGAGATTGGTGGCGGCGGCGATCAGCTTTTCCGTCGCTTTGGTGGCGGAGCGGATGGCGAGACCATCATAATTGCCGATGATCTCGATGAGCTTTTCCTTGTCCTTGCCGAGCTTCGGCTGGAAATCGACTTCGACGCCGCGGTCACGGAAAATCTGGACGGCGGTTTCCGACAGTTCGTCGGATACGAGAACGCGAGGTGCCATGGGAGGCCTCCTTCAAAGGGTTCGTGTCTGGTAAGGGGATGCGGCTTCGCCTTGTCGGCGGAGCCGGACTTGTCTCAGGCCGCAGCCTTGGAAAGCGTCGCCTTCTGCGTCTGATAGGCCCAGGCGAGCCAGGGCATCAGCGCTTCCATGTCGGCCTTCTCGATGGTGGCGCCGGCCCAGATCCTGAGGCCCGACGGGGCGTCGCGATAGGCGCCGATGTCGAAGGCGACGCCTTGTTTGTCGAGCAGGTTGACGATGCCCTTGGCGAAGGCGGCTTGCGCGTCGGCGTCGAGCGCGGCCACGTCCTTGTCGATGATCGTCAGGCAGACGGAGGTGTTGGAAGCCGTCGCCGGGTCCTTGGCGAGGTTGGCGATCCAGTCGTTCGCAGCGACGAAGTCGGCGATCACCTTTGAATTGGCGTCGGCACGGGCCATCAGGCCTTCGAGGCCGCCGATCGATTTGGCCCAGAGGAGCGCGTCGATATAATCCTCGACGCAGAGCATCGACGGCGTGTTGATGGTCTCGCCGGTGAAGATGCCCTCGATCAGCTTGCCGCCCTTGGTCAGCCGGAAGATCTTCGGCAGCGGCCAGGCCGGCGTGTAGCTTTCCAGCCGTGCGACGGCGCGCGGCGAGAGGATGAGCATGCCGTGGCCGCCCTCCCCGCCCAGCACCTTCTGCCAGGAGAAGGTGACGACATCGAGCTTGGCGAAGTCGAGGTTCTGCGCGAACGCCGCCGAGGTGGCATCGCAGATCGTCAGGCCCTTGCGGTCCGCCGGGATGAAATCGGCGTTCGGCACGCGCACGCCCGAGGTGGTGCCGTTCCAGGTGAAGACGACGTCGCGGTCGAAATCGACGGCGGAAAGGTCGGGAAGCTCGCCGTAGGCCGCTTCGAACTTGCGGACGTCCTGAAGCTTCAGCTGTTTGACCACGTCGGTGACCCAGCCGGCGCCGAAGCTTTCCCAGGCGAGCATGTCGACGCCGCGCTCACCGAGCAGCGACCAGAGCGCCATTTCGACGGCGCCAGTGTCGGAGGCGGGCACGATGCCGATGCGGTAGTCCGCCGGCACGTTCAGGATTTCGCGGGTGAGATCAATGGCCTGCTTCAGCTTTGCCTTGCCGACCTTGGCGCGGTGAGAGCGACCGAGCGGGGCATCGGAAAGCGCATCGAGCGACCAACCAGGGCGCTTCGAGCAGGGGCCAGAAGAAAAGTTAGCATTCGCCGGACGCGCGGCGGGGGCGACGATATCAGCCATATAGATACCCTTCCAGGTAATTAGCCTCTCGTTGGGGAGAGGTGTCCCGCCGTCGTCGTTAGTCCTCCGCCCTTTTCCAGTCAAGCGCTTTGTGTCGCGATCCGGAAAATTTTTGCCGCAACCGTTGCTGTCAAAACGTCGCACGTCGCCGGCGCGCGGTCCGGCAATATCCGTGCTGCGATGGAAAAAAGGCGGTTTACCAGAAGCTCACGCGCACACCGGCGCGGAATTCGTGACGTCTGAGACCGGCGTCATCGCCCGAGCTGCCGCCGGAGAACATCGCCCCGCCGGCGATGTCGGAAAAGCGATAGCCGACATCGAGCTTCACCCGGTCGCTGACGCTGTAGCTCACGCCAGCCATCAGGGCGTAGGTAAAGCGCCAGCCGTCCTCGCCGCTATAGCGTTCGTCGGCGAAGGTCGCGCCTCCGCAGGCGCCGGCGCCGTCGGCGCAGTTGGGGTTGGTGGTAAAGGTTCCCCAAGAAACGTGGGTCGCGCCAGCGCCTGCGCCGATATAGGGCGTGAAGCCGGCAAGATTTGCGAGATCGATATAGCCGTTGGCCATCAGACCATAGGCGCGGAAATCGGCTTGTCCCGCATAGGAGCAGCCGGTTCCCACCGGCGCGGCGGGCGAGCACGGTTGCGCCGAGCGCGCCGTGCCGGAAAAATCTCCCCGGAAGAACTCGCCCGTCAGGTCAGCCCGCAGCAGATCGTTGAATTGATAGCCGATCCCCAGTGCGCCCGAAAAGGGTTTGGAGAAACGGGCATTGTCGAAGGCACCGAACGCAAGCGGCGCTCCGCCGGCATCATTGAGGCTGTAGGAAGGCGCTTGGTTCTCGTTCCAGGGAGAATAACCGAGATCGCCGCGGACATACCACCCGGCCCGCGAGGCGTCACCCGTAATCGTCACCTCCGGCGCGTCGGCGAGAAGTGACTCATCCGCTGCGAGTGCTCGGTCGCCAATGGCGGCAAGGCATGCGACGGTGGCGAGCAAGATATTGGCCGGCTTCATTGCGTCTTCCTGATCGGGCAATGCGAAAGCCCGCATGATCATCATGCCGGCAACTATGCCGAGGACAGGTTAACCCGTGGTTAAGCATGTTCGTTAACCACGCGGGCACGCGCCTGAACGCAACGGGGCCACCCGAAGGTGACCCCGAAGAAGCGTTTGCGTGGCCGGAATTGTCCGACTACTGGAGGGAATAGCGAACCCCGAGCTTGATGTCGTGCGAGGTGATGTTCTTGAACGTCATCGGTGCGTTGTCGACCGTGCCGTCATATGACCTCAGCCTGCCTGTCTTTGCATCCCCGAGGTCTACAAAGGTATAGCCGAGGTCGACAGTCAGACGATCGCTGGCCTTGAAAGCAAGACCTGCATGAAGCGCCCAGGCAAGATTCCAGGTCGACGCAGTGGCGCCGTAGGCAACACCCTGGGTCGGAACATTGATGTCACGGAAACCGGAGATCGTATTGCGTGAAGCGCCGAGACCGGCGCCGATATACGGCGTGATTCCATGCCACTCACCGAGATCGACATAGGCATTGGCCATGATCAGCCATTCGGATTTGGCACCGTCATAGTCGTTGGTTCCGTCCCAGACGGTACCCGTCGCTTCCGTGTGACCGTAACGATCAAGGGCCGAGAAGTCCGCCTTGCCGCGATATTCGACGAATGCGTCCGCACGCAGATAATTGTTGAACTGGTAGCCAAAGCCGAGCCCTGCCAAAGGCGCGCTGTTGAAGCCACCCTTGTCCAGAAATTCATGGATTTCGACGGCGCTGAACAGCTCGTGGTGAAGCCCGGAAAAGCGCTGGTTGCTCATCCCTAGATGTCCGCGCAAATAGCATCCGGCACAGAAGGGCGGATCTACCGGCGGCGGCTCATAGTAGAGGTCCGCAGAGTAGGTGGACGTACTTCCAAGAAGTATCGCTGCCATGCCAATCAATAGTCTCTTCATGTCCGTAACTCCACGCGCGCACTTCCGGTCGAGGCCATCAATGATGGATCATGAGCCGGTGCTTGATGGAGCTTGTCAGAATGGGGTTAACATCCGATTAAGCTTGTTCTTTAACTGTATTTGTTAAGATCTCGCTGATATTCGCAAGCGCCTTTCTGCCGAATCAGAAGAGAATTGCCGGCCACAAGGGCCGGCAATCCGCGCTTGAGAACTGATCAGGATGATACGGAGTGCGAACGCGGAGTCAGCTTGCCCGCCTGAATTGTGCGGCCGTTCCCCCGGCCGCTACGGGAGCGAGGCCGGTTTGTGCGAGCGTGAACTGACCGAGCCTCTGATCCATCTCTACCGCCTCGGACGCAAGACGATGGATTGCTGCGGTGGTTTCCTCGACCATTGCGGCATTTTGCTGGGTCATCACATCGATTTGTCCGACCGAGCTGTTGATCTCGACAAGGGTTTGAGCTTCCTCGCGGGTGGATTCCATGATCTCGCCGATCTGGCCGTTGATGGCCAATACATGGGCGCCGATCCCGTTGAGCGCCGTCCCGGCCTTTTCGACCAACGACACGCCGGTTGCCACCTCACCCGTCGATTTGGCAAGAAGACCAGCGATTTCCTTCGCGGCGGCCGATGAGCGCTGCGCCAGTTCACGCACTTCCTGTGCCACGACTGCAAAGCCCTTGCCGCTCTCGCCGGCGCGGGCGGCTTCGACGCCGGCATTCAACGCCAGGAGATTGGTTTGGAAGGCAATTTCGTCGATCACGCCGATGATCTGGTTGATCTGCTGTGACGAGGCCTTGATCGCTTCCATCGCGGCGATCGTCTCACGCATGATGTGGCCGGACTGTTCGGTATCATCCTTGGCATTGCGGGATATCCGTCCGGCATCCTCTGCCCGCGCGATCTGGGTTTTGACCGCATCGGTGATCGCCTTGATGGCGCTTGCCGTTTCCGTGATCGCCGCCGCCTGGCGTTCAGTGCGGGCGGCAAGCTGGTCGGCGCCGGCGCGCATTTCTTCCGAACCCTCGCGCACGGCGACGGAGTTTCCACCGATTGCCGAAAGCGTCTGGCTGAGCGTCGAAAGCGCCTTGTTGAAATTCAGCCGCAAGCCTTCGAGCTCCTGCGGGAAAGCCTGGGTGATCTCAAAGGCGAGATCGCCTCCTGCAAGACGATCCAGACCTTCGTCGAGCGCCGTGACGACAGACTGCAGCGAGCGAGCTTCCGCATCCCTCTCGGCGAGCCGCTGGCGTCTTTCCGCCTCCGACTTTTCACGGTTTTCCTCATTGAGGGCTTCAAGTCGCCGCTGCTCGATCAGGGCTGCGCGGAACCGCTCGAGCGAACGCGCCATGGAACCGATTTCGTCCTTGCGCTCCTGATTGCCGACAACATGGTCCAACTTGCCGTTCGCGACGTCCCCGGTCACCGACGAAAGCTCTGCCAGCGGCGCGAAGAGCCGGCGGGTCAGAATGCCGGTGGCAACGGCCATGACAGACAAGGCGGCGAGCGCGATCACAGTCAGTATCCCAGCGATCTCGAGAGAGCCGGCATTGAGTTCGGACAACTCGAGGCTCTCAACGACCAGGAAGTCATGGTCCCCGAAGGACACCGGGCGCCCATATGCCCGGGCATTGCTCTCGCCACGCTGGAAGTCGGAAATGACCGTATCCTTGCTCTGCCGGGCGTCCGAAGCGAAATTGAATGGGGCCGCGGAAATATCGACGAGACGGCCGTCTGCGCCGAGGCTGATCCCGGTTCCGTTCTCCGAGAGGATCGCCGACTGCTCGCTGCTGTTGCCGTCGATACCCTTGGAGAGAATGCCGGAAACGGCGCCTTGTTTGAGCTGGAAAAGAATTGTTCCCTTGAAGGCACCGAACTTGACCACGGGTACGGCAAAATAGATTTCCGGCGACGCGGGATCCGGGCCGATCGTCAAGCCGGAGAAACGGGTCGGCGCAGCATCGTCGACCGCCCCGGCGGCCGCTTCGGCACTGCTTGAAAACGCGCGCCCGATCCCCGAGTCCACAAGAGGGCCGGTGGTGACGTTTTCCGCAAACGTCCTGTCCTTCTTGTAGGAATAGACGATATTGCCGCTCTGGTCGGCAATCAGCAGGTCGCGAAACTGCGTGTCCCTAAGATAGCCAGCGACCTCGGACTGCGTCTTCTCGTGGGCGGAATAATAAAAGCCGCTCGGACCTTCCGGCTTCAAAAGCTTTTCTCGTTCATCTGCAGGGTTGGGGTTCTTCGCGACGAAGACATCCTGCAGCTCGGCCCGCGCGTCGCCCGAATTCTTGACGATTGTGTTCCACCCGCTTTTCAGCGATGTCAGCGACTGCTGCAGGCTTTCGATCTTCGCAATCGAGGTCGCCTGGTTTTCCAGCTGAGTCAGTTGTTCCGTCAGCATGTCGCCGCGAAAGGTCAGCGTGCTCTCCATCGAGCGATACATTTGTCGCTCGAAGATGCTGCTTGACGTGAAATAGGCAAGCACATTCAAGATGCCGACCGACAACGCAGTCAAAAGAAGAAATATGCCGATCACCTTGGAAGAGAGTGAATTGAACCGACTGAACATCACTATATCTCGCTTTTACGCATGCGCGCCTTCCGGAAAGAGCTGCGCAATTCCCCATATTGATCTGTCCGGCGGAAAGTCTCGACCTCCCCAAAAAGCAGACTCCTGCCGAGTAGACAGAATACCTTTGGAAACCTTTGTTTAAGTCGGGGTTAAAATCGGCGGCCATATCTAGCGATACGTGCATGATAGGCGTAGAAACAACACAAAACTTGCCATTTTAGCGCTTTGGCGCGGGCCGAGCCTCAGTGGGCGGCGCGCATCAGATTCGCAAGACCGCTGAAAATTTCAACGGACCGGAGCCGCGCGTCTATTTCGTGGATCGGCATGGAAATGATCAGTTCGTCCGCGGCGGTGGCCTTCAGAAAACCTTCAAGCTTCTCGCTGGCTGTCTGCGCGGAGCCCACCACGGCATAGCGTAGTGTGTGTTCGACACCGATCCGCTCGATATCCGTCCATACACCCTCCATACTATCGACCGGTCTCGGGAAGGGCCGGCGGACATTGCGGCGCAGATTGATGAACTGCTGCTGCGACGAGGTGAACATATGTTGCGCTTCGGCATCGGTATCCGCCGCAACCCCCATCACGCCGACCATGACATAGGGCCTGTCGAGTTGAGCGGAAGGCTGGAAGCGCTCGCGATAGATGGAAATCGCCTCCATCAGTGCATCCGGCGCGAAATGCGAAGCGAATGCATATGGCAGTCCCAGTGCGGCAGCGAGATGGGCGCTGTAGAGGCTGGAACCGAGCAGCCAGATCGGCACGTTGCTGTTCGTTCCCGGAATCGCGAGAATGGACTGATCCTCCCCGGGCGCGCCAAGCAGGCGCTGCAACTCGATGACATCATGCGGGAAGCTCTCAGCGCCCGCGTCGAGATTGCGCCGAAGCGCCCGCGCTGTGCGCATGTCGGTTCCCGGAGCCCGGCCGAGGCCCAGGTCGACGCGGCCCGGAAAGAGCGCTTCCAGCGTGCCCAACTGCTCGGCAATCACGAGTGGCGAATGATTGGGCAGCATGACGCCACCCGAACCGACGCGAATTCTCGACGTTGCCGCCCCCACATGCGCGATAACGACGGAGGTTGCCGCACTCGCAATCCCGGGCATGCCGTGATGCTCGGCGAGCCAGAACCGGTTGTAGCCGCAGGCTTCCGCTTTCCTCGCCATCAACCGGGACGCCTCAAGCGCCTCACCCACGGTATGACCTTCGGCAATCGGAGACAGATCAAGGATCGAAAACGGTATCATGGAGCAGTCCTTCGGTCTCGTGGCCAGGTCATTGGAGTACTCTATGTAGAAAGGTGCGAACTGATTACCAGTGCGAAATCCTGCCTATCGCGGGATGGGGCAAACGCTACGATGTTTTTGTTTTGTTCACATTTTGCTGGCACATCGGATGGAAAGAGGAATAGATTTAGCCATGCAAAACGCGATTCGCATTATCGGCATCGATCCGGGCCTCAGGCGCACTGGCTGGGGTGTTATCGAGACGCTCGGAAATTCCCTGCGCTTCGTCGCCTCCGGCACGGTAATGTCGGACGGCGACATGGATCTCGCCTCGCGCCTTTGCCAATTGCATGACGGCCTCGCCGACGTCGTCCACAGCTATCAGCCGCATGAAGCAGCCGTCGAACAGACCTTCGTCAACAAGGATGCGGTTGCGACCCTCAAGCTCGGGCAGGCCCGTGGCATCGCCATGCTGGTGCCGGCCCGCGCCGGGCTGCCGGTTGCCGAATACGCCCCGAACGCGGTGAAGAAGTCGGTGATCGGCGTCGGCCACGGCGAAAAGCAGCAGATACACATGATGCTGAAAATCCTGATGCCCAAGGCCGAATTCAAGGGCAACGACGCGGCCGACGCACTGGCCATCGCTATCTGTCATGCCCACAATCGTGGCGGCGACCGGATGCGCAAGGTGCTGGCGACCGGCTGACGTCTTCCTGATATCATCTCCCTCAATACTCACCCCTGACGGACACTCCTCATGATCGGCAAGCTCAAAGGTACCATCGAGGAAATCGGCGACGACCATGTTCTCGTCGATGTTCATGGCGTCTGTTACGTCGCCTTCTGCTCCTCGCGCACCTTGTCGAAGCTCGGCTCAGCCGGCGAGGCGGTGGTGTTATTCATCGAGACTTACGTCCGCGAGGACCAGTTGAAGCTTTTCGGCTTCATGACGGCGCTGGAGCGCGAATGGTTCAACCTGCTGCAGAGTGTCCAGGGCGTGGGCGCCAAGGTGGCGCTCGCCGTTCTCTCGACGCTGACGCCGTCGGAACTCGCCAACGCCATCGCGCTTCAGGACAAGACATCCGTATCCCGGGCACCGGGCGTCGGCCCCAAGGTCGCCGTGCGCATCGTCACCGAACTGAAGAACAAGGCGCCCGCCTTCGCGGGTGAAGCGTCGGGCACGATCGGACTGAAGCAGGAACTTGGCGAAGGCGTCGCTCCAGGGCCGGTCGCCGATGCCGTTTCAGCGCTGACCAATCTCGGCTACTCGCGCGAACAGGCGGCCAATGCCATTTCCGCAGCATTGAAAAATGGTGGAGAAGGTGCCGACAGCGCCAAGCTGATCCGGCTCGGATTAAAGGAATTGTCGCGGTGATTGCCGCCTTCAGCGCCTTTACCCGTTGTGTTAAATCTGTTCAAAGGCAATCGGGGCCGGCAGGCCCCGCTGCCGCTATTGCCGTCGAAACGGAACATGCCTGATGAGTGAAGCCGATCGCCTGATTTCGCCGGACAAGCGCGGCGAGGACATCGACGCCACGCTGCGTCCGCAGTCGCTCGACGAGTTCACCGGCCAGGCCGAAGCTCGCGCCAACCTGAAGATCTTCATCGAGGCCGCGAAAAATCGCGGCGAAGCGCTCGATCATGTGCTCTTCGTCGGGCCGCCGGGGCTTGGAAAGACGACGCTCGCCCAGATCATGGCCAAGGAACTCGGCGTCAACTTCCGCTCGACCTCCGGCCCGGTGATCGCCAAGGCTGGCGACCTCGCCGCCCTTCTCACCAATCTCGAAGAGCGCGACGTCCTGTTCATCGATGAAATTCACCGGTTGAACCCGGCGGTCGAGGAAATCCTCTACCCTGCCATGGAGGATTTCCAGCTCGATCTGATCATCGGCGAGGGCCCGGCTGCCCGCTCGGTCAAGATTGACCTGTCGAAATTCACTCTCGTCGCCGCGACCACCCGTCTTGGGCTGCTGACCACGCCGCTGCGCGACCGCTTCGGCATTCCTGTGCGGCTGAATTTTTACACCGTCGAGGAACTGGAACTGATCGTTCGGCGCGGCGCCCGCCTGATGGGCCTCGGCATGACCGATGAAGGTGCGCGCGAGATTGCCAGGCGCGCCCGTGGCACGCCACGCATCGCCGGCAGGCTGCTCCGCCGGGTACGCGATTTCACCGAGGTCGCCCGTGCCGATGCCGTCACCCGCGAAATCGCCGACGAGGCGCTGACCCGACTGCTGGTCGACAACATGGGTCTCGACCAACTCGACAAACGCTATCTCACCATGATTGCGATGAATTTCGGCGGTGGCCCGGTCGGCATCGAGACGATCGCCGCCGGGTTGTCCGAGCCGCGCGACGCAATCGAGGACATCATCGAGCCCTATATGATCCAGCAGGGTTTCATCCAGCGCACGCCGCGCGGACGCATTTTGACCGCCAATGCGTGGAAACATCTGGGCCTTCAGCCGCCGAAGGACCTGGAAGCGGCGCAGTTCCGCCTGACGTTTGAGGACGACTAGGAAGATGGGTAGCTTGCCGGACTCCACCCGCGTCTTTCGCAAGCTCGCCCGCAACAATGCCTTGGCCAATCATCGGCTGCATGCGGCCTGCGCGCTCCTCCAGCCCGGCGAATTCGAAGCGCCGCGTACGAGCTTTTTCCCGTCGATCAGGGCGACGCTTAACCACATTCTGATCGTCGACTGGTTTTATGTCGATGCGCTGGAGGGCGGAACGCTCGGACCGAAGGCCTGGGAAGTCGAGGAGCCCTTTCCCTATCTGGCGGAGCTGACGCAGGCCCAGAAGAGCGTCGATATCCGCTTGCTGGCACTTTGCGACCGGCTGGCCGGTGAAAACCTAACCGAGACAGTTCAGGTCCATCGCGGCAACCGCATTCAGCTGGACCGCAGGGACGACATTCTGAGCCATTTATTCCAGCACCAGACGCATCATCGCGGTCAGGTGCATGCGATGTTGGCAGGAACGAGCGTGAGGCCGCCGCAACTAGATGAGTTCATAGTGGCCGACGATGCGGCCGCCAGAGCCGAGGAAATCGCCGTCTTCGGCTGGTCGGAAGCCGATCTGATGCGCTGAGCTGCCGCGTCTCTGCGGGCACTCAGTTCTCAGCCAGACACCTTATCGTATCCTCGAGCAGGGCCCGTCCGCCCGGCTTCCATCCCAGCGCGCGGATCTTGTCTGTTGCCATTTCGGCAACCACACTCCTGTCCGCCGGGTCCGGCAGCGGATGCCGGCAGCCTGTCGCCCGCTGGTAAGTGGAGAGGATCTCCCGTCTGTCGGTCACGATGTCGGAGACGTTGAAGGATTGACCACTCACCTTCGAAGACTCTGCTTCAAGCATCAGCCTGACGGCCTGGCCGACGTCGCGGCCATGCACCTCCGTACCTGCGCGCGGGGCGACTGGAAGACCAGCGAGATAGTCAGCAAACAGGCCGTCCCATTTGTTCGGCCGCAGATTGCCGTAAACGCCGGTCAGTCGGAGGCTCGCCCCCGCGAAACCGGGCGAGGAGAGATCGGCCAAAACCTGTTCGCCCATCAGCTTGATTTCGCCATAGAGCGTATCCGGTGAGAGGCGCAGGTCCTCCGAAAGGGAGCAGTCCGCCTCCTGGCCGTCATAGACGGCGCGGCTTGAGAGAAACACGCAACGCCGAACCCCTGTCCGCTTGGCCGTTTCGAAAAGCTTTGCGGTTCCATCGAGGTTGAGGCGACGGAAAGCAGCCGGATCGTCGCCTTCCCCGCCGCGATACATCCCCGGCAGATGATTGAAAGCCGCGTGCACGAAGAAATAGGCATCGTCGAAGGCGTCGCTCTGATCCACATCCGGATCGAGGACCAGAGGAGCAAAGCCAACAGGAAGGGAGAAAGACTGCGGTGGCGGTTCGCGCCTTCCGCCAATCGTGACCGCGTAACCGGCGGCAAGCAGTCCCTCGACGATATAGCGACCGACGAGGCCGGCTCCGCCGGATACGAGGACCTTCATGCAGCCTCCGTCCTGGCGGGGTTGGCAAGCGCGTCGATATCGGGAATGCCCTCCCCGGAGTAATAGGCCTGCCAGAGGTCGATCAGCGGCTTCAGCGCCGCGGCCTTCGGGTGATCGGTCTCCCAGGGCTTCTCGTATTGGTAGTGAAGCACGGAGACGTTCTTCCACTCCCACAGCTCGGGCAGATTGAACCACACATATTGCAGCATGTTCATGAAGACCGGCAGGCCATGCCAGTCGGGAAAGAAGCTTTCGAGGAATGTCTGGTCCGTACGCCGCCAGAACACACCCGGCTGGTCGAGCGTTTTCAGCATCGCCTCGAAGGTGGCAAGCGAGGGTTGCGCGACGAACACGCCGGAATTTAGCCTATGGAAATCGGCAAGGCTCTCATAGACATTGGGCGCGGCGGAAAATTCCGGATAGTCGAACAACTTGTCGATATTCTTCAGCACGATTGCGTCGGCATCGATGAAAATGCAGGCTTTGTAGTCGATCAGTTGCCAGAGCCGGAGCTTGCAGAAATTGTCGAGCGGCGAATGAAACGCGGGCTTGCGCCCCTTGGTGAAGGGGGCAGTCGCGTGGAGATTGCCCCGCGCATGCCGCTGATTGAATTCCTCCGACAACGGGAGATGCTCGACTTCCACCATCCGGCATCCGAGAGCGGTGAGTGGATCCAGTGCCTCCATATCGACCCCGCCGGTAAACAGCACGACGATATCCGCGTGACTGCCGGTGAGGCCGATCGAGCGGGCGAGAGCCGTTGCCCCCATGGCATAGTCGGCATTGGTGACGAGCGTCACATAGGCATCCCGGGAGCCGGCCGTCGTGGCGGGGCGAATGCCCCGCAACATTTCACTCCCCATCATCATGACACGGATTTCAGCTTCTTGCCTTCCGGGTCGCGATTGATCGTCTTGGCGATATCCTTGGTCCACGCCGATACCGCCGGGACGCGCGAACGGTCGACGCGATAGGCGAACTTCTTGGCCACATCGACGATCTCCTCCAGCAAACCACCCTCGAGCGTCGTCGGAGCGAGGCCGAGGCCGAGGAATTTCTCGTTCTTGACGATCAGGTCGTTTTCGGGCGCCTCCTTGCGCGGATTGGGAAGCCACGCGATCTCCGCACCGGACATCTTGGCGATCATCTCGGCAAGATCACGCACTCTGTGGGTCTCGGTCATCTGGTTGAAGATTTCGACACGGGAACCGCGGGCCGGAGGATTGTTGAGCGCGATCTCGATGCAGCGTACGGAATCCTGAATGTGGATGAAGGCGCGCGTCTGACCGCCGGTCCCGTGAACGGTCAGCGGATAGCCGATCGCCGCCTGTATCAGGAAGCGGTTGAGAACCGTGCCGTAGTCGCCGTCGTAGTCGAAACGGTTGACGAGCTGGGGATGACGGCGGGTCTGCTCTGTATGGGTACCCCAGACGATGCCCTGATGCAGGTCGGTGATCCGCAAACCGTCATTCTTGGCGTAGAACTGGAACAGAAGCTGATCCAGGCACTTCGTCATGTGGTAGATCGAGCCGGGATTCGACGGATAGAGGATCTCCTGGGAAACCGTTTCGCCCTGCATCGTCTCGATGCCGACCGGAAGATAGCCCTCTGGAATCGCGGCACCGACCGTCGAATAGCCATAAACGCCCATGGTTCCGAGATGAACAAGATGCGAATCGAGATTGAGTTCGACCAGCGCGTTCAGCAGATTATGGGTCGCATTGACGTTGTTGTTGACCGTGTAGTTCTTGTGGCGATCGCTCTTCATGGAATAGGGAGCGGCGCGCTGTTCGGCAAAATGGATGATGGCATCCGGGCGGTACTCCGCCAGCCAGTTCTTGAGCAGCTCATAGTCCTTGGCCAGATCGATCAGGTGAAAATGGATGCGCCTTCCGGTTTCGGCATGCCAGATACGGGTACGCTCCTGGATCGAATCCATCGGCGTCAGCGATTGCACGCCGAGTTCGGTATCGATCCACCGCCGGGACAGATTGTCGAGGATATGAACATCGTGACCGGCATCGGAAAGATGCAGCGATGTGGGCCATCCGACAAATCCGTCACCACCCATAACTGCTATTTTCATGGAATCGTCTCCTGTGCCAGTAAAGCTCGAATTCTGATAATGCCGATTTGTGACAGAACTACAATGGTGGCGTAGCGGGTCTCCTTTATCCCTGGCCTGCCGTGCAATCGCAAAGGATAACCAAATGAAAAACAAGCAGATTTCTATTTGCGGCGAGCTTTCGGACAATGGCCACAGGCTGCACCAGCGAGTCTATTATGAAGACACCGATTTCTCCGGCCTCGTCTACCACGCCCGCTATCTTCATTTTCTGGAGCGTGGTCGCACGGACTATCTCAGATGTCTCGGCGTGGAGCAGAGTGCCCTGCTCGGCATCGATGAAGAGGGGTTGGTCTTCGTGGTTCACAAGATGGAAATCGACTTCAGGAGTCCGGCGCGCATGGACGACATTCTCGAAATCGTGACGAAAACGACCAGGGCCGGCGGCGCCAAGATGGTGCTTGAACAGGAGATCCTTCGTGACGGGACTCAACTGATCGCTGCCAGAGTCGTAATTGCGGTTGTCAACCGCAGCGGTCGTCCACGCCGACTTCCGGAAGGGCTTGCGCAGCAATTCCTGAACTCCAGCGCCACCTGAAAGTCGATCGGCCCTAACGCTCTCTTAACCATAATGATGTCTTACTGGCATTATGAGGATTTGTGCGGTGCACGCCTTCGTTTGACCAAAATTGAACGCAAAAAGGCACTCTGGGAGCTTGAAGCGGATGGCGACCGGATATTTCTTTTACAGAAGCATTCTTGAACCGCCCGGTCTTGCGCCGGGCGTTTGGATTTCGGGGACAAGAGAGCAATGGAACAAGTAGGATTGGCCGCAACGACCGACGTGAGCCTTTGGTCGCTGTTCATCGAAGCAGGCTTTGTCGTGAAGCTCGTCATGCTCGGACTGATCGCGGCATCGGTCTGGACGTGGGCGATCGTCATCGACAAGATCATGAGCTACGCCAAGGCCCGGCGCCAGTTCGACCAGTTCGAACAGGTCTTCTGGTCCGGGCAATCGCTCGAGGAACTCTACCGGACCCTTGCCGAGCGCAACAATACCGGCCTCAGTGCGATCTTCGTCGCGGCGATGCGCGAGTGGAAGAAGTCTTTCGAACGTGGCGCCCGCTCCCCGATTGGTTTGCAGATGCGTATCGACCGGGCCATGGACGTAACGCTCGCCCGCGAGTCGGAGCAGCTGGAAGGCCGGCTCGGATCTCTCGCGACCATCGGCTCCTCCGCCCCCTTCGTCGGCCTTTTCGGTACGGTGGTCGGCATCATGACCTCGTTCCAGGCGATCGCCGGCTCGAAATCCACCAACCTTGCGGTCGTCGCTCCCGGTATCGCCGAAGCGCTTCTGGCGACCGCCATCGGTCTGGTTGCGGCTATCCCCGCGGTTATCGCCTACAACAAGTTCTCGGGCGAAGCAGGGAAGCTGACGGCCCGCATGGAAGGCTTCGCCGACGAGTTTTCCGCCATTCTTTCGCGCCAGATCGATGAGAAGCTGCAGCCGCGTCAGGCCGCACAGTAAAACGAGTCGGCAATGGAGACGAATTGATGGCAATGTCTGTTGGATCGAATGGCGGAGGCGGCGGAGGCCGTCGCGGATCGCGTCGCGGCAGCGGCAAACGCGCGCCGATGAGCGAAATCAACGTGACCCCGCTGGTCGACGTCATGCTGGTTCTCCTGATCATCTTCATGGTGGCCGCGCCGATGATGACGGTGGGCGTTCCCATCGACCTGCCCGAGACCCAGGCAAAGGCGATGAATGCCGATACCCAGCCGATCACCATCTCCGTCAATCCGGCCGGCGAAATCTATCTGCAGGAAACCCCGATCGCCATTGACGAGGTTGTTGCCAAACTCGAGGCGATCGCCACCACGGGATACAACGAGCGCATCTATGTGCGCGGCGACACGGCTGCGGCCTACGGGACCGTCATGAAGGTCATGGCCCGAATTTCCTCTGCCGGGTTCAAGAATATCGGCCTGGTGACACTGCAAGAACAGGATAAGTGATCAGACGCGATGAAGGGCAGTCTCGTCACATCGGCTATACTGCATGGCGTGGCGCTCGCCTGGGCGCTGCTGTCCCTTGGCGCCCCCGCCTCGTTCGACGTCGCTGATGTGGAAGCGCTCCCCGTCGACATCATTCCGATCGAGGAAATGACGCAGATCCAGCAAGGCGACAAGAACGCGCCCGTGCGCGAGAAGGCCGCCCCCGTCCCCACCAAGAAGCCGACCCCGGTCGACAACGCCGAAAACGTCGGCGACAACGAAATCGATCTGAAGTCGCCGCCGACGCCGGAAAAGAAGCCGCAGCAGACGGAAGTGGCGGCAGCGCCGGAAAAGGTCGAGAAGGTCCAGCCGACCAAGGATACCGTATCAAACGATATCAAGCAGATCATCAAGGAAGAGACCTCCGCCGCTCCATCGACCGAGGTGGCCAAGGCCGAACCGGCCCCCAAGGCAAAGCCCGAGCCCACACCGCAGGCAACGCCCGAGGCACCGCCGCAGGAGGCCGCACCGGAGGAAATCCCCCTCCCCGAAAACGTGCCCGTGCCGGTCGCCAAGCCGAAACCGAAGCCAGCCGAGACTAAGCCCGCAGAGACCAAGCCGGCCGAAGCCCAGGCGGCCAAGGCCCCGGATCGCAAGCAGGATACGAAGACCGAGGAGACGGCCAAGTCGAAGTCGACCAAGGAAAGCGACTTCAATGCCGACGAAGTGGCGGCTCTTCTCAACAAGACTGACGCAGCCGGTGGCGGCGCCAAGCGTACGACCGACGAGGCCGCCCTCGGAGGCAAGAAAACTACGAGCGGCACGAAGCTAAGCCAGAGCGAGATGGATGCGCTGCGCGGCCAGATCCAGAACAACTGGTCGATTATTCCAGGTATGGCGGACGCGACCGACGTTCGTATCCAGGTGAAGTTCCGCCTCGATGAATCCGGCGCCATCGTCGGCGATCCGGAAGTTACAGCCAGCGGCGGTTCGCCTTCCGCACAGCAGGTGCTGATGGGCGGCGCGCGGCGCGCGGTTCTAAAGTCCTCCCCCTTCAAGAACCTCCCCAGGGATAAATATGACGCCTGGGAAGAGGTGATCGTCAATTTCGACCCCAGCGAACTGCTGTAGAGCTGAAAGGCTTGTTCCTTATGAGAAAACGCTCCTTCTTCCGTCTCCTGATCGTCATAGCCGGGCTGACCGGCGCCTTTGCGACACCGGCAAGCGCGGTAGTCGAGATCAATATCAACAAGGGCAACGTCGAGCCGCTCCCGATCGCGATCAGCGATTTCGTCTCTTCCGACGACATCGGGGCCAGGATTTCCGCCGTGATCGAAGCCGACCTGAAGCGCTCAGGCCTTTTCGCTCCGGTCAACCGCGCTGCATTCATCGAGAAGATCTCCAATCCCGATCAGCCGCCCCGCTTCGAGGACTGGAAGGTTGTGAACGCGCAGGCCCTCGTCGTCGGGCGTATCAGCAAGGAAGGGGACGGCCGTCTGCGCGCCGAATTCCGCCTCTGGGATACCTTTGCCGGCCAGCAGATGACCGGCCAGCAGTTCTTCACGCAGCCGGAGAACTGGCGTCGCGTGGCCCATATCATCGCCGACGCCATCTATGAGCGCATCACCGGCGAAAAGGGCTATTTCGACACCCGCGTCGTCTTCGTCTCGGAAAGCGGTTCGAAGGCTGACCGCAAGCGTCAGCTCGCCATCATGGACCAGGATGGCGAGAACGTCCGCATGCTGACCAATACGAACGACATCGTTCTGACGCCGCGATTCTCCCCGAGCCGTCAGGAAGTCACCTACATGTCCTTCGAGGGCAACCAGCCGCGTGTCTATCTCCTGCAGCTGGAAACCGGGCAGCGCGAAGTGGTCG
>JBAYTX010000026.1:0-59153 GCA_041675415.1 Rhizobium sp.
AGGCCCGTGGCGCTCGTAAACCTTCGCTTGAAGGTGCGTTCCGAAAGGCCGGCGCGCCTGATCATCTCCTCCAGCGGATTGGCGACCGAAAAATGCGTCGCCACCCAGTCCTGCGCCGCCTGGATGGCGAGATCGCCATGATCGTTGCGCCCCTCGAAAACCATGTAGGGCGCCAGCCCGTCCTGATGCCATTGCAGCGCGAAGAAGCGCGCGACGGCCTGCGCGGCGGTCGCCCCGGCATGGCGACCGATCAGGTAGAGAACCAGGTCGTGCCAGGTCATCGAGGCGCCTGACGTCACCAGTTCCTCGCGCTCGCCGGCGACCACCAGAACCTTTTCCGGATGTATACGCACCTTCGGGAAGGCGGCCCTGAAGGCGTCGGCATAGCCGAAATGCACCGTCGCGTCGACGCCGTCGAAGAGTCCCGTCTCGGCCAGCAGGAACAGGCCCGAACAGGCCGAGCACAGCAATGCGCCACGGCGATGCATGGCGGCGAGCCATTCGACCAGTTGCGCATGCCGGCCCTTCTCCCAGCCCTGCGCATGCGGCAGCAGTGAGGGAACGATCACGATGTCCGTCGCATCGATCGTGCCGATGCTCCGCTGCACAGTGACCGGCACGCGGCTGGCGAGCTGCAGCGGGCCGGTTTCGAGCCCGACGATCTCCACGCGGAACGGTGCTGCCTCGAGTGCTGCCTGGCTGCGCACCGGCGGGATGGCAAAGGCGTTCATCACGTCGAATATGCCGGAAAGCGTCGACACCCCCGCCTCGGGAATGGCGACGAGGCTCACATGAAGCGGTTCCGAACCGGTCTGGTCAGGCTGACGTGGCATCTCAAATCCCCTGGCTGCGGAAGCACAGGATAACGCGGACAATCGCGCCGCGCCACGCCTCATGAGCCCCGCGCACCGGCCGCGTGGCGCAAATGGCCCGATTCTGGACAGTCCCGCTCTGCCTTCTGCCCGCGCCGCCTGCAATCCTTCTCTCAGCCTCGGATACCCGCAGGTTTCAGAAAACGGAGAAAAGAAATGGACCACATCCAGAAGAATGCAATCGATCCGGCCAAGCTCGACGCTGTCATCGGCCGGGCGGTCAGCGACCTCTCGGCCGGCTATGGCGGCGTGATGGTCAGTATCGGCAACCGCCTCGGCCTCTACAAGGCGCTGGCGGAAGGCGGGCCGCTCACCTCGCGCGAGCTTGCGAACCGGACCGGCTGCGCCGAGCGCTATGTGCGCGAGTGGCTGGGCTCGCAGGTTGCCGGCGGCTATGCCACCTATCATGCGGTCAGCGACACCTACGAACTGACGCCCGAGCAGGCCTTCGTGTTCGCCAACGAGGAGAGCCCCGTCTTCATCCCCAATGCCTGGGCGATCCCCGCCTCGATGTGGGCGGACGAGATGAAGGCGGTCGAGGCTTTCCGCACCGGCAAGGGCATCCCCTGGGGTGATCATGACGGGCGGCTGCAATGCGGCATCGCCGCCTTCTACGGCAATGCCTACAAGGCGAGCCTCGTGCCGGAATGGCTGCCGGCGCTGACCGGCGTGGTGGACAAGCTGAAGGCCGGGGCGCTGGTCGCCGATATCGGCTGCGGCTACGGCCATTCGACGGTGCAGATGGCCGAGGCCTTCCCGGCCTCGACGTTCCGCGGCTTCGACACCCATGGCGATTCGGTCGTTGCGGCCCGCAAGGTTGCCGCCGAGGCGGGCGTTGCCGGCCGCACATCCTTCGACAAGGCCAGCGCCAGCACCTATCCCGGCACCGGCTATGACCTGATCTGCTTCTTCGACTGCCTGCACGACATGGGTGACCCGATCGCAGTCGCCGAACACGCCGCCAGGGCCATCGCGCCCGACGGAACGGTGATGCTGGTCGAGCCCTTCGCCAACGACCGGGTCGAGGACAATATCTCGCCGATCGCGCGGATGTACTATGCCGCATCGACGACGATCTGCTGCGCCCATGCGATCTCCGACGGCGGCCGCCTGGTGCTCGGCGCGCAGGCCGGCGAAGCGAGGCTTGCGGACGTGTTCCGCAAGGCCGGCTTTACCCGCTTCCGCCGTGCGCTTGCAACGCCGTTCAACCTGGTGCTGGAGGCAAAGCTCTAGGCCGGGAGAAGCGACAAAAAATGCTGGAGCCGCGTGCGTGCGAACGGACGCGGCTCCAACACTTCGCAATCGGGCTTCTGCGGCGTGCTCAGGCGAGGCATTTTTCGAGATTGGTGAGGATCGCGCTCCAGCCTTCCTCGTGGCCCTGCCTTGCCTGCTCGCTCTTGAATTTCACGTGTCTCAGCGTGACTTCGGTTGTGCCCGGATCGACCTCGGCAAGGTCGATCGTGACAACGCTGTCGTCCAGCGAGTAGGGCGACTCCCAGGTGAAGGCAAGGTGCGAATGGGGCTTGATCTCCAGATAGGTGCCGGCATGCGGGATCTCGCGTTCGGCGGTCTTCATGACGATCGAAAACCGCCCGCCCTTCACCGGATCGTTCGTCACTCTGGATGCCTCGCTGCCGCCGGAAGGCGGCGCCATGAATTTCGCCAGCATCGCGGGCGAAAGCCAGGCATTGAACACCTTTTCGCGCGGGGCGGAAATCGTGCGGCTCACAGTCAGTTCAAGTTCACTCATGGTCGTGTTCCTTTGAAACGAGTAGATTGTCCAACGCCGCAAGGCGCAGCTCCCAGATCGACTTCAATTGCTGGAACCAGCTCTCGGTCAGCCTCAGCGGTTCGAGCTCGGCCGCGATGAAATGCTCGCGGCCCAAAGTCCGGCGGGTGACAAGTCCTGCCTCCTCCAGAACCTTGATATGCTTGGAGACGGCATTCAGGGACATGTCGAAATGGGCGGCGAGCGCGGTCACTCTCAACGGCCCTTCCTGAACGAGCAGCGTCAGGATTTGTCGCCGCGTGGTGTCGCCCGCGGCCTTGAGAATTCGTGACAGGGCATCTTCATCCATTTATTCACCCACTTGGTTGAATATACAAAACGTCGCGGAATAGTCAACCATATGGGTGAATATAAATGAACAGGAAATATCGGCCGTCCCCGGAATGTTTCTTCCACCCCCCTGCGAATTTCGATCGGCGGTACAAAGCCGATAGCGGCGCGCGCAAAAATAGTGTTTCCCTGAGGCTCCGTTTCAATTCATGACCATGATGAACTACGCAATGATCCCTGATCCCGTTCGCTTGTACCACGCGCTGCCGGTTGCTCCCTATTTCAGGCGCGAATTCGCGCGTGTCGATGCGCGGGCCCCGCAGGTGCGCATCCGCTATGCCGATGCCGGCAATCCGCCGCGAGACGTGCTCATCGAACGACACGGGCGGCAGTTCACACTGGTCGTCGAAAAGGCCGCGGAACCCCGTTTCACGCGGTCCATGCGCCGCAAGGTTTGTGCCTTTGCCTATTGGCTGAGCCTGTGCCCGCCGGAGGTGACGCGGATCACCGTCAATGCGTCCGACGGCGAGACCGTGTCGAATGCCCGGTTCGCGGCCTCGGTGCGTTTCCCCCATCACGTGGCATTGCCCGATCCGCACTATTTCCAGAATGACGGCTTTGCGGCTGACATGGAGTTAGGCAAATCCGCGCCCCGCTGGGAGGATCGATCCGACGATATCGTCTGGCGCGGCGGCATGAACGGATGCGGCTGGATCAGCTTTTCGCCGCAGGACGTGGATAATCCGTCCGTGCTGCAAAGGGTGCGGATGGTCATGCGGCTCAAGGACATGGCCGGAACCGACGTCCGGCTCGTCGATATCCGGCGGTCCGAAGCCGATTTCGCCATGCTGGCAAGGCGGCAGGGGTTGCTGTCCGAGCCGATGCCGGCCCTGAGCTGGCTCGGGCGCAAATTCGCCGTCGACATAGACGGCTACACGAACACCTGGTCGAACCTTCTCGTGCGCATGCTCTATGGGTGCTGCGTGCTCAAGGTCGAGTCCCAGTTCGGCTTCCGGCAGTGGTACTATGGCGAGCTCAAGCCGTTCGAGCACTTTGTGCCGGTGTTCGCCGACATGAGCGACCTTGCGGAAAAGATCGAATGGGTACGCAGCCACGACAACGAGGCAAAGGCGATTGCGGCACGCGGCCAGGCGCTGGCGCAGACCTTGACCTTCGCAAGCCAGGCACGCCGCGCGGCCGCCATCATCGAGGAGCACTGGGACCGCGATGAGCAGTCCTACAGCGCAGCCAGCGCCGGTTCCGCCAATATCTCCTCGAAATAGGCGATGGTGCGCAGCAGGCCGTTACGAAGCGGCACGGTCGGCGCCCAGTTCAAGGTGGCTCTGGCCCTGTCTATATCCGGACGCCGCTGACGCGGGTCATCGACGGGAAGCGGCCGATGGACGATACGCGAGCGGGAATTCGTCAGATCGATAATAAGGTCCGCCAGCTCCCGCATGGTGATTTCCTCGGGATTGCCGAGATTGATGGGCCCGGTCACATCCGCGCCGCTCGTCATCATGGCTTGCAGGCCCGCAACCAGATCATCGACATAGCAGAACGACCGTGTCTGCGTGCCGTCGCCATGAATGGTGATATCGCGGCCCGACAGTGCCTGAACAATGAAATTGGCGACGACGCGGCCGTCGGCCATATGCATGTTCGGGCCGTAGGTGTTGAAGATCCGGGCGACCTTGATTTGCAGGCCGAACGCGCGGTGATACTCGAAAAACAATGTCTCGGCGCTGCGCTTTCCCTCATCGTAGCAGGCGCGCGGGCCTGTCGGATTGACATTGCCCCAATAGTTCTCCGGCTGCGGGTGGACATGCGGGTCGCCGTAGACCTCCGACGTCGAGGCTTGCAGGACGGCGATGCTGTTGCGCCTTGCCAGGTCGAGCATGTTGAGCGCACCCATGAAACTGGTCTTGAGCGTCGCGATCGGATCGGCCTGGTAATGCACGGGCGAGGCCGGGCAGGCGAGGTTGTAGATCTGGTCGACATCGAGCGTTACGGGCGCGCAAACGTCCTGCTTCAGCAGGCTGAAGGCGGGATTGCCGAGCAGGGCCGCGATATTCTGCCGGGAGCCGGTGACGAAGTTGTCCATGCAGACAACCCTGTGCCCCTCGTCGAGCAGCGTCCTGCACAGGTTCGAGCCCAGGAACCCGGCGCCGCCGGTGACGAGAATGCGTTTTTTCATAATGACTTGCGTTCGTTTTCCATGAGTTTTGGAGGCATATCTTGAATCGGAAGAGGGTTCAATCTGTCGTCCAAACCTCGGGGCGGGCGGCTGTGAAGCTGCGCCTCCAGGTGCCGCGCGCGTCAGCCGTCTTCGATGCCGGGGGAAATCTCGCCGATCCGAGGATCGAGGAGCAGCTTCAGGCTTTCCTGCAAGGTTTCGCCGACAGGGTCCGCCGGGAAAACGGCGCCGCCTGAACAGGCTTGCGCCGAAGGCGTGAAAGGGGCAATGACTCCCTCAGGCAATCCCGAGAAACACGGCGAGCGAGCGCGTGACCGCAAGCATGGTCTCGTCGTCGAGGCGGCCGATCACCGGGCCGATCCGCTCACGGCGCACCGACATCATTTCTGTAAAGCAATGAAACGTCCTCGGTGCTAACCAACGGGCTACCTAGCCGGCTCCTGGCACGGAATGTTGTCAGCCCGCGCAAATGCTCAGCGCCCCACCACCGTTCTTGCCGCACCCCCACCGACCCCCCTCAAAAATCTTCGCCTTTCCCCTTGACCCTCCCATGATGGGAAGGTCCATATTGGGTGGCAGAGGTGAAAAATCATGAACGAACTGCCGAAGAAAATAGATCCTTCCACGTCCTTTGCCCTGCCGGTCGAGGGCATGACCTGCGCGTCCTGCGTCGCCCGTGTCGAAAAGGCCGCGGCCAAGGTGCCGGGGGTTGCCGAAAGCTCCGTCAATTTTGCCAATGAGACGCTGACAGTGACACCGGAAAAGGGTTTTTCCGCACAGAAGCTCGTCGAGGCGATCCATGCCGCCGGCTACGAGGCGCGCGCCGAAACGCTGGAACTCGAGATCGAGGACATGACCTGCGCCTCCTGCGTGACCCGGGTGGAAAAGGCGCTGAAGAGCGTGCCGGCGGTCGAGACGGCTTCCGTCAATCTGGCGACCGGCAAGGCGACAGTCTCCGTGCTCGGCGGGCGCAGCCAGCTTCCGGCGATGATCAAAGCGGTGCAGAAGGCCGGATATGGCGCCAAACCGGTTGCGGCCGGCGACAAGGGCGACGCCGCGGCCGAGGCCCGCGAGCGGGAGATCGGCCGGCTGACGCGCGATGTCTGGATCGCCGCCGTGCTGTCCTTGCCGCTCTTTGTGCTCGAAATGGGCGTTCACATCTATCCGGACCTGCATCACCGGCTGATGGATATCTTTCCGGGCAATTCGCTCTATTATTTCCAGTTCGCGCTGGCGACCGCCGTCCTCCTCGGCCCCGGCCTGCGTTTCTACATCAAGGGGTTCCCCGCGCTCTTGCGTGGTGGGCCGGACATGAATTCGCTGGTCGCGATCGGCACTATGGCGGCCTATGGCTATTCGCTGGTGACGACCTTTGCGCCTCAAGTCCTGCCGGAAGAGGCGCGCAACGTCTATTACGAGGCGGCGACGGTGATCGTGACGCTGATCCTGCTCGGACGGCTGCTCGAAGCCCGCGCCAAGGGCCGGACCGGCGAGGCGATCCGAAGGCTGGCCGGCCTGCAGGCGAAGACCGCGAGGGTCGAGCGCGACGGGGCGACTATCGACATTTCGCCCGACGAGGTGGTGGTCGGCGACGTGGTGGTGATCCGCCCCGGCGAGCGCATTCCCGTCGACGGCGAGGTGATCGACGGCCAGTCCTATGTCGACGAGGCGATGATTTCCGGCGAGCCCGTGCCGGTCGAGAAGGGCCAGGGCGCGACCGTCATCGGCGGCACGATCAACAAGAGCGGCAGCTTCCGCTTCAGCGCCACCAAGGTCGGCGGCGATACGATGCTGGCGCAGATCATCCGCATGGTCGGCGAGGCGCAGGGCTCCAAGCTGCCGATCCAGATGATGGTCGACAAGGTGACGGCCTGGTTCGTGCCCGCCGTCATGGCGGTGGCCGCGCTGACCTTCGTCGTCTGGGCGATCTTCGGGCCGGAGCCCGCTTATACCTACGGGCTGGTGACGGCGGTCGCGGTGCTGATCATAGCCTGCCCCTGCGCCATGGGGCTTGCGACGCCGACCTCGATCATGGTGGGCACCGGCAGGGCGGCGGAATTCGGTGTGCTCTTCCGCAAGGGCGAGGCGCTGCAGAAGCTGCGCGAGGCCGATACCGTGGTCATGGACAAGACCGGCACGATCACCAAGGGCCGGCCGGAACTGACCGACCTCATCGCGGCGGAAGGCTTTGCCGAGGCCGACGTGCTGGCGCTGACCGCAAGCCTCGAGGCACGCTCGGAACATCCGCTGGCCGAGGCCATCGTCAAGGCGGCGCAGGCGCGCGGGCTGAAAATCACCGCCGTCGAGGATGTCGAGGCGATTGCCGGCTACGGCATTTCGGGCAGCGTTTCGGGCCGCAAGGTGGCCGCCGGCGCCGACCGGCTGATGGTCAAACTCGGGCTTTCGGTCGAGCCCTTCGCCGAGGCCGCGAAACGGCTGGCGGACGAGGGCAAGACGCCGCTCTATGTCGCCATCGACGGCAGGCTGGCGGGCGCCATCGCGATCGCCGATCCGGTCAAGGACACCAGCCGCAGGGCCGTGGACGTGCTGAAGGGCATGGGGCTCTCCGTCGTCATGGTGACCGGCGACAACCGGGGCACGGCTGAGGCCATCGGCCGGGCGACCGGGATCACGGACGTCTTCGCCGAGGTGCTGCCGGAAGGCAAGGTCGAGGTGATCGACAGGCTGAAGGCCGAGGGCCGGACGGTTGCCTTCATCGGCGACGGCATCAACGACGCGCCGGCGCTGGCCACGGCGGATACCGGGATCGCCATCGGCACCGGCACGGACGTGGCCATCGAAAGCGCCGACGTGGTGCTGGTCGGCGGCGATCTCTCCTCGGCGGTGCATGCGATCGAGCTGAGCCGGGCGGTGATCCGCAATATCGGGCAGAACCTCTTCTGGGCCTTCGGCTACAACGTGCTCCTGATACCGGTGGCGGCGGGTGTGCTCTATCCGGCCTTCGGCATCCTGCTCTCGCCGATGATCGGGGCCGGCGCCATGGGATTGTCGAGCGTCTTCGTGGTGACCAATGCGCTGAGGCTGAAGCGGGCGCGGGTGTCGGCGATTGCGGCCAAGTGACTGGGAGACAAGGGATGATGAACATCGGACAAGCGTCAACGGCCTCCGGCGTATCGGCCAAGATGATCCGCTATTACGAGGAGATCGGGCTGGTGCGTCCGGCAAGCCGCACGGCCGCCAACTACCGCACCTATGGCGACGAGGAGGTGCACCGGCTGCGCTTCATCCGCCGCGCCCGCTCGCTCGGCTTCTCGCTCGAGGAGACCGAGCGGCTCCTGGAACTCTGGGACGACAAGTCCCGCGCCAGCGCCGAGGTGAAGAAGGTGGCGCTCCACCATATCGCCGAGCTGGAAGAAAAGATCGCCGGCATGAAGGCGATGGTGGCGACACTGACCGAGCTTGCCGACTGCTGCCACGGCGACCAGCGGCCGAACTGTCCGATCCTCGCCGATCTCGCCGGAAGCGGCGGCACGGCGCGGGCCGGCCCGAACTGACAGACAGATTTCCCTTGACCTTTCCATTGTGGGAAGGTGCAAAAGAAAGACAACCCTCTCCAGCGAAGGAAAGAAAATGAGCGATACCAGCCTGTTCCACGTCGAAGACATGACCTGCGGCCATTGCGAGAAGGCGGTGCGCGCGGCACTGGCCGAAGCGCTTCCGGGCGCCGCCGTCACCGTCGATCTTGCCAGCCACAAGGTGAGCGTCGAGGGCGATGCGGCCAAGGCCGAGGAAGCGATTCGCGAGGCGGGATACACGCCGGAACGGGTGGGCGCCGACGCCTGAAGTCTTGCGCATTCGGCAGCTGACGGCCGGTCGGGGGACCGGCCGTTTCCCTTGGCTTTCGTCAAGGGAATTGATCTGGCGCAAGGTCATCAAATCTCCCGCATGCTTGAAGCATGGTCGAGTTTTCGGCTTCATCCAGGAAAGGGCAGACCCATGACCACCAAGTACTATCCCGACATCACCAAGGACATTTCCAGCGAAATCAAGACGTTGAGGAAGGACATTCCCGACGTCATGTCCGGCTTTTCCGCCATGGCCTCGGCGGCGGCGAGAGACGGCGCGCTCGACAAGAAGACCAAGGAACTGATCGCGCTGGCGATCGGCATCGCGACCCGCTGCGACGGCTGCATCGGCTTTCACACCGAGGCGCTGATCAAGCTCGGAGCGACCAAGGCGGAATTCGAGGAAACGCTGGGCATGGCGATCTACATGGGCGGCGGACCGGCGCTGATGTATGCCGCCCACGCCATGGCCGCCTGGGACCAGTATGGCGGCGGTGAAAAGGCCTGAGATCACCTAGTCGAAAGGCTCGCCGGCGCGACCGTCGCCCACGCCTTTTCGATGAGACCGGCGGCATGGGCGGGCTCGCAGGCGCCGTAGCGCAGCACCGTCCAGCCCTTGAGGCCCCACGCACCGGGGACGGGGGCAAGCACCTCCGGCGCCGTTGCGATGCCGAGCGCCTGCTGGTCCGGCGAAAGCTTGAGGACCGCTTCACCCGGTCTCGGCAGGGTGAGAAACACCTTGCCCCGCACGCGAAAATCCCGTTTGCCGAAATGCGCGCTCTCCGAAGCCTCTGGGAAGGCAAGGGCGATGGCGGCGATCTCGTCTTCGGTCATCGGGGCGGCCTCCAGTGGTTTGACGAAAGTGCAAGTGCTTGAGCGAAAGACGCTAGCATTCATGCGATGGCGAAGGGAGCACGGGAAATAGCCCATCGATTTGCTTGCTTCTTCTTTTGCTGGGGCTCTTTCCGCTTCACCGATTCCCGTTTAGTATCCAGTGTTTGATAGGGTTCTTGAGCGCGGCGTCGCGAAGGCGCTCAGTTTCAAGGTTAGCCTTCCCGCTCATTTTTCGGCTCCTTTTTCAACAGCTTAGAGGCTAATGTGGCGGAAATCACTAATAACCTTCCTCTCGACATTAGCATTTCGGTCACCGAAGACAGAAGGCGCGCAACTATCCGCATCCAATCCGGCGGTAGCGAAACCCATATCGTAGCTGCCGACACCGCGTCTGTGGACGCCCTTATCACGTCACTCGGTAATACCAGGCACCAAATGCTTGATCCCATCCCGAACGATATGGCGGATGGTGTCCATTCTCTGGCTGAATTTAACCCCCGATGGTACGTGGTACCAAACACTGAAAACCAATATGCCACGTTCTGGATACGCCACCCCAGTTTTGGATGGTCAGGCTATGGTTTCCCTCGTTTTGAGGCAGGCAAAATTGCGAAGTGGCTCCGGAAAGTCACTGCGTTAACCGCGACCCGCGATACACATTCTCCTTCAGCAACATCATTTGGCGACGACAGGTTCCTAGTCACTACAGAGGGGTTGGGCTTCTATTACTACGGTGTTGGAGAAACCCGAATTGGCCCAAACCCATTCGAGCAAGTAGAGTTCGATTCGGACAGAGCGGCTGGCATCGTCGCCGGTTCAATTGCTGAGAAACGATTGGAGCAAGCGCTACGTTCCAGATTGCGGACTGATCAACGGAATATCGCTCAGAACTTATTTAGGCCCAGTGGGGCTCTTGGGCCTTTTAGTGTCAAGATAGACCTTGCCTACCTCAACGGTCTATTGAGCGACGAGGCGTATAAAGACCTTTTGAATCTGAAAAACATCAGAAACGATTTTGCCCATGATTTAGACTTGGACACATTCGATGTCCCGACTGTTCGGGACCGTTGCGGGAACTTTCTGCTAGTGGACAGGCATGTCGGACCAGTGCCTGAGCAAGAGGGCCTTCAAGCTCTTACAGATAGGCCTAACCCTTACATGGGCCTTCCTAATCACGAAGAAAAATTGTCGGACCCCCGTTTTCGGTACATGATGACGGCTCAACTCATCAGCAATGCTTTGGGCGAAGCGGCTGATAACCATGGCCGACCACTCCCTTTCGTTTAGCAGTCTCCACGCTTTCCAGATGGATTACACAATCTCATCCAACGGATACTCTGGGTCATGGTTCACCTACGCCGGCCCGCCCGCATCGATCCTCTTGGGCGTCACAGCAATTTCGTCCTCGTATCCTCCGTCGGTCATAGGAACTCTCTAGGTTCCCTGACTTTGCCGTCCTTTCACGCGATCTTTGTGTATCAAGCCGCGCCGGCTACTTCACGTATCAAAATAGGAAAATAATCCTTGACGGCGTGACGGTCGTTTGATAGGGTTATGCCATCGTCGGAGAGTTGTAGCCGGAGCGGATCGCTTCGGTGGCGGCGGATGGCGGCAAGGGATTTTTGTCAAGGCTCGGGAAACCGGGCCTTTTTTCATGTCTTTATCCCGGCTCGGGCCGGCCCGGCAGGAGAGTTTCATGGACGATATCGCCGATACCGATCTGTCGCTGTTCGGTCTCTGGCCCGGTGGTCCGGGTGGACCGGGTGCGCCGGGTGGGGCCGGGACGGGGCGGAATGCCCGTGCGGAGACCCGGGAGAAGCCGGGCACCGGCTGGAGCGATCAGAGGCGCATGCGCGCCGCAGGAAGGTTCATGCTCGAGGTAAAGTCCGCCGAAGCTCTGTCTCCCGTCGAGCAGCTGTCCGCCCTTCTGAACGACCTGACGCTGGAAATGCGCGAGCAGTTCGAGCTCTTCCGCAAGCTGCGCGGCGCGGCGCAAGCGCTGATTTCCGGCGAGGACGAGGCAGCCTCCAGGCTTGCCCGGTCCGACGCCAAGGCTGCGACCGACGCCATGGCGCTGATGGTGCGCACGCTCGAAAAGATCGACAGCCTGCAGCGACAGCTTGCCCGCGACCGGGAGGAGGCGGCGCTGGCCGGCGGCGACGGGGAAAGCGATGAAGAGATCAGGGACGAGATCCGCCGGATCATCGAAGCACAGGCGCAAGCGCGCGCACGGGTGCTCATGGAAGTCTGGCTCGCCGGGCGCGATGGCGTCGGGACGACCGGGCGGGACGAAGAACCGGAAAGGACGCCTGGCGGAAACAGCGGCTGACCGGGCGCTGGTCCGGGGGGCGCAAGCACAACTGGACCGCATTCTCGACGCCAACAGGCAGGCCATGGAGGCGATCGGCCTCGAGCGTCGCGACAGCCTGTTGAGCGTGGTCGACGGCCTCGCCGGCGAGATAGCCGCCAGCATCCGCGCATCGGAGACGCCTGCAACGGCGGCGGCGGTTGTGAAAGCCGAAGGCGGCGCGGTGCGGGCCGGCAGGGCGATTGGAGACGGCAAGCTGACGGACGCAGTCGAGACACTGGTGCGCGGGCGGCGGGCCGCCCGGGTTCGCCGGACGGTGCTTGACTGGGAATTCACCGGCCGGCCCGAGCAGAAACCGCCGGAAGGCGAATGGCGCAACTGGCTTTTGATGGGCGGGCGCGGCTCCGGCAAGACGCGGGCGGGCGCCGAATGGGTGCATGAACTGGCGACCGGTTCCGGGCCGCGATCCGATCTCAGGATCGCGCTGGTGGCCGAAACGCTGGGCGACGCCCGCGAGGTCATGGTCGACGGCGTGTCGGGTATCTGGCGGGTGGCGCGGCATATGCGGCCGGAAGTGGAGATCTCGCGGCGCAGGCTGGTCTGGCCGAACGGAGCGATGGCGCAGTTCTTCTCCTCCGAAGATCCCGAAAGCCTGCGCGGGCCGCAATTTCATTTCGCCTGGTGCGACGAGCTTGCCAAGTGGAAATACGCGCAGGAGACCTTCGACATGTTGCAGTTCGCGCTGCGGCTCGGGCCGGCACCGCGCCAGCTGATTACCACGACGCCGCGCCCGCTGCCGCTGCTCAAGCGGCTGATCTCCGATCCCGGCACGCGGCTTTCCCGGATCGCCACGGCAGACAATGCCGGAAACCTCGCGCCGGGCTTCATCGCCGCGCTTCAGGCCCGCTATGGCGGAACGAGGCTCGGACGCCAGGAACTGGGCGGCGAACTGGTCGAGGACCGCGAGGACGCGCTGTGGAGGCGCGAGCAGATCGAGGCGCTGACCGTGAGGATCAGCGAACCGCTCCGGCGCATCGTCGTGGCCGTCGATCCGCCCGCAGGCGCCGGGCGATCGAGCTGCTGCGGCATCGTGGTCGCGGGGCTGCAGGGCTCCGGCCGGGCGGTGGTGCTGGCTGATTTCTCGGTCGAGGGGGCAAGCCCCGCCGACTGGGCGAATGCCGTGGTCAGGGCCTATCGCCGCTTCGAGGCCGACCGGATCGTTGCCGAGATCAACCAGGGCGGCGACATGGTGGCGGCGATGCTCAAAAGCGTCGATGTCAACCTGCCGGTGACGACGGTGCGGGCGATGCGCGGCAAGTATCTGCGCGCCGAGCCGGTGGCGGCCTTGTACGAACAGGGCCGCGTCGTGCACGCGGCCCGCTTCACGGCCCTTGAGGACCAGATGTGCGATTTCGGCCCCGACGGGCTTTCGTCAGGCCGCTCGCCCGACCGGCTGGACGCTCTGGTCTGGGCGCTGACGGCGCTGATCCTGGAAGGCGCGGGCGAACCGCGCGTCCGTGGAATTTGAGTGAGGCTGGACTTACTTGGCCTGGATGGAAATCGTCGGCTGGGGTGCGCTCTGGCTCATCTGGCGCATCTGGCGCCATTCGTTTTCCATGCGCTCGAGAACTTCGGCAGGGATGGTCTGCGACGGGGCTTTGGGCTCTGTGGTGGACTTCACTTGCATCCGGATCTCTCCTCGATGATTTGCGTGCATCCAACGCGGGACGGGCAAGTAAATTCCACAGAGTTAAGTTTTTGTAAATATACCGACCAACCACTCTAAACGATTGAATTTGTTTCAAACGATTAGAGTTTTGACTTTCTCACAAGCTTGGTTAACCGGCGATCCGGCGGGGCAGGTATGGCCGCCCGGAAAGCGGTGGTTTGACCGCGCCGGGAGGGGAACAGATGTCCGAAAACGACCGCCGGTTCTTCGCCGCGATCCGCAACGATCCCTTCGGCGGCAGGCTGACGGAAGGCCAGGTGCGCGGCATCAACGCCATCCTCGATGGCTGGCGCAGGATGATGCCAAAGGGCGATCCGCGCCATCTCGCCTATATGCTGGCGACCGCCTTCCACGAGACGGCGAAGACCATGCGGCCGGTGCGCGAGACGCTGGCCTCGAGCGACGAGCGGGCGATCGAAATCCTCGACCAGGCCTTTGCCGAGGGGCGGATGCCGCAGGTGAGCGCGGCCTATTGGCGGCGCGACGGCAAAGGGCGCAGCTTCCTCGGGCGCGGGCTGGTGCAGATCACCCACAGGCGCAACTACCGGCGGCTGGGCCAGGCTACCGGCATCGACCTCGTCGCCGAGCCGGGCCGCGCCATGGAGATGGATGTGGCGGTCGAGATCCTGATCGTGGGCATGGGGCAGGGGCTCTTCACCGGCGTCAGGCTCACGGATGTCTTCAACCGCGAACGCGAGGACTGGATCGGCGCCCGGCGGATCGTCAACGGAACGGACCGGGCGGAACAGATTGCCGGATACGGGCAGGCGTTCCTCATGGCGATTGTCGGGTAGGTGGTTGGCCAGAGATCGGCACCAATATCAGGGCCAACTGCTTCGACGGCGGATTACGTGGTCGAGGATGCCGCGGCGGGTGATCCTATCCCCCTCACCAACAAAATCTGAGACTTAGCCTTCGACTAAGATCTCGATTTTGTATCCTCTCCCTCGCTGGGGAGAGGAGGCGTCGGCCGGCCTTGCATGGCCTCGTCTGAAACGGCATGATTTGGAGTTCTCCGGAGAGCCGCGATGGCCAGAGAGTTTCCCGACTTGGCCCGAAAACGGGCCAGACAAATGCGGACTGAAGCAACCGATCCGGAGGCGATCTTCTGGTCGCACGTGCGCAACCGGCTGTTGAACGGTCATAAGTTTCGCCGACAGGCGCCGATTGGCCCCTACATTGTCGATTTCCTTTGCGCGGAGAAGAAACTGATCGTCGAACTCGACGGCTTTCAGCATGCCCAAGACGGGCGCGACGCGAACCGTGATCGCTATCTGTCCTCGCTCGGCTATCGCATTGTCCGTTTCTGGAACCAGGAGATCTATGCGGATGTCGACCAGGCCCTCGTCCACGTCGTCGAGGTTCTGGAGGGCCGAGCGTAACACCCCTCCTCTCCCCAGCGAGGGAGAGGATACAAAATCACGATCTTAGCCAAAGCTAAGTCGTAGATTTTGTTGGTGAGGGGGCGTGATGGGTTACTGCCTTACCTACCCCCTCATCTGCGAAATCGGCGCCTTGGCTTCAGCTAAGTGCCAGATTTCGCTTCTTCTCCCTCAAGGGGAGAAGAGGTGCGCCCTGCGCTGAGCCAACCTCGAAACAACAGGAAAAATCCGATGAGATTGCCGTTTCGACTGCCGTGGGGAGCCGCGGCGGAGGAGAGAGTCATGGCCGAAACCAAGGCCGTGGGCGGGCTCAGCCTCGTCGCGGCGGAAGGCCAGGCGCAATGGACAGGGCGCTCCTATGCATCGCTTTCCCGCGAGGGCTTCATGAAGAACCCGGTCGCGCACCGGACCGTGCGGCTGATCGCGGAAGCTGCCGCCGCCGTGCCCTGGCTGCTCGCCGACGCGGGCGGGGAGCTCACGGCCCATCCGGCGCTGAAACTGATGGAAAAGCCGAATGCCCGCATGGGCGGGCCGGATTTCTTCGAGGCGCTCTACGGGCACCTGCTGCTTGCCGGCAATGCCTTCGTCGAGCCGCTGGCGATCGGCGGGAGGCCCGCCGAACTGCATCTGCTCAGGCCCGACCGCATGACCATTCTGGCCGGCCGCGACGGCTGGCCTCAAGCCTATGAATATCGCGCCGGGGGCGCGGTCCGCAGGATCGCGGCGGAGGGCGACGGGCCACCCCTCCTGCATCTGAAGCTCTTCCATCCGCTCGACGACCATCTCGGCTTTCCGCCGCTGGCCGCAGCCCAGGTGGCGCTCGACCTGCACAATGCGGCGGCGCGCTGGAACAAGGCGCTGCTCGACAATTCCGCCCGGCCGTCGGGCGCGCTGGTCTACCAGCCGAAGGAGGGCGGCAACCTTTCGCCCGACCAGTACGAGCGGCTGAAGACAGAACTCGACGAGGGCTATTCCGGGCCGATGCGGGCCGGCCGGCCGCTGCTTCTCGAAGGCGGGCTCGACTGGAAATCCATGGGGCTTTCGCCGAAGGACATGGACTTCGTGGAGGCCCGGAACGGGGCCGCGCGCGACGTGGCGCTCGCCTTCGGCGTGCCGCCGATGCTGCTCGGCATTCCCGGCGACAACACCTATGCCAACTACCAGGAGGCGAACCGCGCCTTCTACCGGCTGACGGTCCTGCCGCTGATCAACCGCACGGCGGCGAGCCTCTCGGGCTTCCTGTCGGCGCTCTATGGGGAGGAGCTGAAGCTTCTCCCCGACCTCGACCAGGTGGCGGGACTTGCCGCCGAGCGCGACGCGCTCTGGGCGCGGGTGGGAACGGCGAACTTCCTGACCGACGCGGAAAAGCGCGAGGCGGTCGGTTACTGAGCCCGGTTCGCGGGGCTTCGTGAATCGGATTGTGAAGACGCTGAATCAACGCGTGAAGGCACGGAATCGGGATGTGAGGGAACGGCGCCAAGCGATTCATTTGAATCGGCAATTCGCCATACCTCACGTAACGTCAAGCGATGTTGCCGGGGCAGACCCGGCGGCTTGCCCGGCGTTGCTCCACGACAATCACGGGAGGACGAGGAAATGACCGAACTCGGTCCTGACAGCGCGCTTTCGGGCGCCAGGGTGATCGGATCGCTGGCCGGATCGGCGATCTCGCTCGTCTACATGCTGCCGAAGGGGCGGCGCGAGGCGGCGGGCCGTTTCCTGACCGGGGTCGCCTGCGGGCTGATCTTCGGCGATCCGGCCGGGCTGTGGCTTGCCCGCAAGCTCGACCTTCTGACGAGCCTCGCACCCGAGGACATCGTGCTGGCCGGTGCAACCTCCGCGAGCCTTCTGGCCTGGTGGAGCCTCGGGCTTCTGGTCCGGCTTCTCGACCGCTACGGGGCCAGGCCGCGCGGCTGAGGTGCTCACTTCGCCCCGCTGGGGAGAAGTGCCCAAACAACCATCCAAGATCACCAGGAGGATACCCATGCGCGCCTATCGCGGGCCTGTTTCGCTGACCCAGAAATTCGCCAGCCTGACGCTCAACGGCGTGACCGGCGACGGGGTCTTTTCCGGCTATGCCAGCGTCTTCGGCGAGGTCGATCTCGGACGCGACGCGATCGAGCCCGGCGCCTTTCACCAGTCGCTTGCGGCACGCGGGGCAGGGGGCGTGCGCATGCTCTACCAGCACGATCCGGCCGAACCCATCGGCGCCTGGCGGGTGATCCGCGAGGACGGCCGCGGGCTCTATGTCGAAGGGGTGCTGGCGACCGGGGTGGCGCGTGCCCGCGAGGTGCATGCGCTTTTGAAGACGGGCGCGCTCGACGGGCTGTCGATCGGCTTTCGCGCCGTCAAGGCGAAGTCCGACCGGGCAAGCGGCATACGCCGCATTCTCGAGGCGGACCTCTGGGAAATCTCGGTCGTGACCTTTCCGATGCTGCCTTCGGCCAGGATCTCGAACGTGAAGCACGCGCGGTTCTTCCGCGACAAGGAAACCGAACTCGTCCGCGCCATGCGCCGGGCGGCAAGGGCAATGGCGATCAGCAACTTCAGACAAGGATGAGAACATGGTGAGCGAGACGAGCGGAACGGAAATGACGGGGACCGGGATTGCGAGGGCGGCGCCCGAGATGAAGGCGGCGCCGGACACGATCGCGGCGGCCTTCGACGACTTCATGCAATCCTTCGAGGCCTTCAAGGAGGTCAACGACCGCAGGCTGGCCGAGGTCGAGCAGAAGCTCGTGGCCGATGTCGTGACCCGCGACAAGGTTGAGCGGATCAACAAGGCGATGGACGAGCAGAGCCGTATGCTCGACCAACTGGTGCTGAAGAAGATGCGCCCGCCGCTGGGGCGCGCCGGTGCGGAGGCGGCGGATGCGGGCGAGCACAAGGCGGCATTCGAAAGCTATATCCGGCGCGGCGACGAGACGGCGCTTCGCGAACTGGAGGCCAAGGCGATGTCGGCCGGCATTCCCGGCGACGGCGGCTATCTGGTGCCAGCCGAGACGGATACGGAGATCGGCCGCAGGCTTTCGGTTGTTTCGCCCATCCGGGCGCTGGCGACGGTGCGGCAAGTCTCCGGCGCGGTGCTGAAGAAGCCCTTCGCGCCGGCGGGGATGGCCTCCGGCTGGGTTGCCGAGACGGCGGCAAGGCCGCAGACGGCCATGGCCGAGCTTGCCGAACTCTCCTTCCCGACCATGGAGCTCTATGCCATGCCGGCGGCGACGCAAGGTCTGCTCGACGATGCCGCCGTCGATATCGAGGCCTGGATCTCGGGCGAGGTGGATATCGCGTTCGCCGAGCAGGAAGGGACGGCATTCGTGTCCGGCGACGGCGTGAACAAGCCGAAGGGTTTCCTGAGCTATACGACGGTTGCGGAAGCTGGCTGGAGCTGGGGCAATATCGGCTATCTGCCCACCGGCGCGGCGGGCGCTTTTGCGGCAACCGGCGCATCCGACGTGCTGATCGAAGCGGTCTACGCGCTGAAGGCCGGCCATCGCCAGAACGCGCATTTCGTCATGAACCGCAAGACGCAAGGCGAGATCCGCAAGTTCAAGGATGCCGACGGCATCTATCTCTGGCAGCCGCCGGCAGGCGCCGGCCACGCGGCTGCGCTGATGGGCTTTCCCATAGCCGAGGCGGAGGACATGCCGGATATCGCGGCCGATGCGTTGTCGATCGCCTTCGGCGATTTCCGCACCGGCTATCTGGTGGTCGACCGCATGGGCGTTCGCGTGCTGCGCGATCCCTATTCGGCCAAACCCTATGTGCTCTTCTACACGACCAAGCGGGTCGGCGGCGGGGTGCAGAACTTCGAGGCGATCAAGCTCATCAAGTTTGGGGTGAGCTGATGGGCGAGGCATTCGGGGGGCAGTCGGGGCAGGATTCCCCTCGTCTGGCTCACCCACTTCTCCCAGCAGGCCGGGAGAACGTCAAGTTGAGATATCCTCATTCCTGTCACCCCAGCCTGAAATGCGGGGAGGTAAACCAGTTACCACCCCGCATGTACTTTGTCAGTCGATCAAGCCGGAACCAAAATTGGCCAAGCTTTCAAGCCAAACGCACGCGCCCAAAGAACCTTGCCGGTCTTTGAGCACTTCCGCCACGGGCGGAAGATGTACTTATAGCCCGGGGGTGCAATGTACTTCTTCGAAGTCATCGCGCTCTCCCTAAGGGGCGCTGTTTACCTTGACACAAGGTTTGGTCGGTATTATCTGAAGCTGCGACACTAACAGATTATACGACGTCCTTGCATCTCAGGCTTCCGTTCGGCTAGCCCCTTTGCAAGCCCGATACGGAAATCTTGGAGAAGGGGATTTGGGTGCTACCAAATTCCCTTTTTTCATATCAGGCCTCGTCCCGACATGAATTTGCATCTGTTTCTCGCTGCTTCATCAGAAACTCCATGATTGGCGGCGACTTCAGAAGCACTTATTCCCCTCCAGAGTTGGCTCCGGGGCATAAGAAATTCGGCGGCGAACTGGTTTGCCTGGGGCTCGCTTTTTGAAAAAATCTGTACACCGTCCCCCTTGAAAGATCGAGCGAGGGGGATCCCGGTGTGGAGGAAGAAATGTCCCAACTCATGAGCCACCGTAAAGCGAGCACGCCCATCACCGGCTAAAGCCCGGGTATAGACGTCTTCCCGAATCTGTATGAAGTGCCCGGTAGGGTCTGTGAGCCCTTCGGCTCCTTCCATTTCGAGATAGTCCCCAATCTCAAAACGAACAAGTCCCATTTTTTGATCTAGAACCTTCTCGAGCACGTCCACTACCGGGATGTAAGCTAAGTGTTCGAGACCGATCACTTCTCGAACACGCGTCGCCACGCCATGAATGCTGTCCCACGACCGTGGTGGGACAACGAAATCAATGCTACTTCCCATTCTCCTTAACTCCTCTCTTTAGAATCTGACGTATTTCTTCTAGGTCGGCGTCCGACAGGGTATTCATCCGACGAGCCATTAAACCTGCTGTGTCCCTCCCAAGGGCATTGCTAGGCTCCAGTACGAATGCTTTTCTTGACAGATCGGCTGCCTGGCGGATCTTTGCTGCGGCATCAAATGCAAGGCCGTAGGCCTTGATCACGAGTTCCTCGAACCCGCTCGGCGGCGACTTTTTCCCGGTTTCTACAGATGAAATGAAAGCTGGTGAACGCTCCAGTTTTTCAGCCATCTCGACCATTCTTTCGTCGTTGTCGATGCGGAGTTTTCGCAGTTCCTTTCCGAGTTCGGTTAGCATGTTGGTTCTCCTTAGCGCATGGTGTCTGACTTTCGCGCACAGAGAGTATAATGCCGGAACGTGAAACAATCAATCGTACTAATAAAAAAAATTAACCTGAAAGGTAAAATGTCTTCTCGTCTGGTGGCCCCGTTTGGTCGTGTACGCTCCACGGCCAATTCCCGAGCGAATAAACCCGCTCAGACCCCCAACGTTGCCCCGCAGGGCGTGACTATGATCCTCTACCGTTCGATACCTGAGCGGCCCTACAGCCCCATATGCCGCTAGAGTGAAAAAGGGGAATCCCTCCCTACAGCGGCCCGCATAAGGACCGTCCGGCCAAGAGCCAGCGTCCCCGTTTCTCGCCATGAGCCCGGCACGCGCCCGTCGAACTCTCAACCTCCTGCCAATACCTAACTCCCATCGGAGACATTCATGACCTATGCCGAAATCACTCCGCCGACTGCGGAGCCGCTGACGCTTGTCGAGGTGAAGGCGCATCTGCGCCTCGACGGAGCGGAGGAGGATGCGCTGCTCAACGGTCTCGTGACCGCTGCCCGCGGGCATCTGGAGCGCCAGACCGGGCTCTGCCTGATGACCCGCACACTGAGGCTCTATCTCGATGAATGGCCGCGCGGCGGCGTGATTCAGATTTCCAGGGGACCGGTCCAAGCCATTGTAAACGTGGTGGTCCACGAGGCGGACGGGACGCCCGTTCAAGTATCGCTTCAGGATCACCTGCTCGACGGCGCGGGCCGGCCAGCCCGGCTCTGGCTGCGCGATCCGCCGGCGCCCGGAAGGCTGCTCAACGGCATCGAAATCGATTTCACCGCCGGCTTCGGCGCTGCCGCGACGGATGTGCCGGACGCTCTGAAACGCGCCATGCTGATGCATGTAGCGCTGATGTTCTCCTATCGCGGCGCGGTGGCGCTTGCCGATCAGCCGGCGGCGATCCCCGCCGGCTACGACCGGCTGGTGGCCCCCTATTGCCACCGGAGGCTCTGACCATGGTGATCGCCGATTTCGACCCGGGAGAGATGACCGCTCGGCTCACGCTTCAGGCACCGGCGGACCTGCCAGACGGGCAGGGCGGGGCAACGGCCGGCTTCTCCGATGTCACGGCTCTCTGGGCGCGGATCGTGCCGCTGGCCGCCGTGGCCGAGGAGCGGGCGGGCGCGGATGCGGTCACCGTCACGCACAATGTCTGGGTCCGACACCGCGCCGACCTCGCAGCCGGGATGCGGCTGATGAAGGGCGGGCGGGTGTTCGCCGTGAGCACGGTCCGCGACCCTGACGAGACGGGCCGTTATCTGATATGCCAATGCACGGAGGAAGGCTGATGAAGCTCATGGTCCAGACGACCGGGGCGGATCTCGGCGAGGCCCTGCGCCGGGCGCTCATGGGCCGCGCGGCAGCGATCCTCAAGCGGCGGGCCGACGAGAAGGCGGAGGCGGAAGCAAAGGACAGGGAGGGCGCAGATGGCAAGTCCGGTCAATGACCTGCTGCAGGCGGTTCACGCGCGGCTTTCGGGCGATCCCGCTCTGGCCGCCCTGATCGGTGGAAACGGCGTCCACGACAGGCGGCTCGGCCGCACCGTCATGCCCTATCTGGCGATCGGGGCAATCGAGACACGCGATCGCTCGACCGCGACGGAGAAGGGGCTCGAATGCCTGCTTTCGATCGAGGCCTGGTCGGCGGCGGGACGGCGCGAGGCCGAGGAGATCGCGAGCCTGGTCAGGATGCTGCTCGACGATGCCGACCTGGCGCTTACGACCGCCACACTGGTGAGCCTTCGGCATCGGAGAACCACGAGCCGGCGCGAGGCGAAGACGGCGCTGTTCGTGGCCGAGATGATGTTCCGGGCGGTGATGGAGTAAGGGCGTATCTGGTTGAAACCGCCGTCCGGCAGGTGTATATGCATTGTGCATACAAATTGAAGGCATTCATCAGATGGTCGCCCTGAAGAAAAGTGAAACGGTCAATCTGCGCATCGATTCAGCGACGCGCGATGTGATTTCGCGTGCGGCGGAAATCTCCGGCAAGTCGATGAGCGCCTTCATGACCGAGGCGGCGTTCAGCGCCGCGCAGCAGCAGCTGCTCGACCAGCGTTTCATAGGAGTCGACGCTGATGTCTTCGATGCGGTGGAAGATCTCCTTGCGGAGCCGGCGAGAGCCAACCAGCGGCTCGTGGAACTTTTCAGATCCCGTCATGAATGGATCGACTGACGCGCCATGTACCGCAAACCGGCGCTGCTGACGGAAAGGCATCACACGGACCGGTTCGAAAGCGGCAAGCCGCCGCTCGACGCCTTCCTGAAGGAACTGGCCCTGTTCAACCAGACGCAGGGCTATACGCGCACATTCGTGATCGCCGATGCGGATTATCAGGTGGTGGGATATCATTCCCTTTGTGCCGGGATGATCAGCCGCGAGCATGCGCCGCGAAAAGTCAAAGGGCATGGCGCGCCGGGCGACATACCCGTTGCGCTGCTCGCCCGGCTGGCGGTCGACCGCAATCATAAGGGCAAGGGCCTGGGCGCCGCACTGCTCAGGAACGCATTGATGGCAGTGGTGTCGACATCCGAGACCATCGCGTTTCGCGCCGTCATGGTGCATGCGCTCGATGACGACGCCGCGTTGTTCTATGCAAAATACGGATTTCGCGAGGCCAGGGGACTGGAACGCACTCTGCTGCTTCCGGTTAAGGATATCATCGCATCGCTCGCGCAGGCGTGAGCGTCCCGGTCCCGGGAGCGGGAATGCAGCGGACATGACCGGAATTGACGGCGTCCCACGGGGCGCCTTTTTCGTTTTCCACGGGAGAGAACCATGGTTGCACAGAAGGGCAAGGACCTGCTGTTGAAGGTCCATGACGGCGGGGCCTGGGTCACCGTCGCCGGGTTGAGGTCGAAGAAGCTTTCCTTCAACGCCCAGACCGTCGATGTGACGGACGCGGAGAGCGCCGGGCGCTGGCGCGAGCTCCTGGGCGGCGCCGGCGTGCAGCGGGCATCGCTTGCCGGAAGCGGACTGTTCAAGGATCAGGCCAGTGACGGGCTGGTGCGGGCCGCCTTCTTCGCCGGCGCGATCCTTGACTGGCAGGTGCTGATCCCCGATTTCGGGACCGTGACCGGGGCGTTCCAGATCACCGCGCTCGAATATTCCGGCCAGCATGACGGCGAACTGACATTCGACCTGGCGCTGGAATCGGCGGGTGCGCTTTCCTTCGGTGCGCTCTGATGGAGGCGCGCGCAAGGACGCATCGCGCCAACCGCCATCGCGGCGAGGTCGAGGCTATGATCGACGGGGAGCGGCGCATCCTGTGCCTGACGCTTGGAGCCCTCGCCGAACTCGAAACGGCATTCCGCGCCGATAGCCTCGCGGGTCTCGCGGCACGATTTTCCGGGGGCGGGCTGAAGGCCGACGACCTGATCCGCATCATCGGCGCGGGGCTACGCGGCGGCGGAAACCGGGTCTCGGACGAGGATGTGGCCGATATGGCCATCGACGGCGGCATATCGGCGAGTGCCGCACTGGTACGCGACCTGCTGACGGTGACCTTTGCGGGCGGGGGAGAGGGCAGCCGCCCGGACCCTTGACGGCCGCAGGAGGCGAAAGCGCGGGCGAGGCCGCGCCAAGGCCCTTTCCCTGGAGCGCGGCGATGCATGCCGGGCTCTGCCTCCTGCGGCTCGATCCGGCAATTTTCTGGGCGCTCAGCCCCCGAGAATTCGCGGCCATGACCGGCGCTCTCGCACCAAGGCCGGCGAGACTGGAGCGCGCCCGGCTGGAGGTGCTGATGCGCCGTTTTCCCGATGAGGAGAGGACGAAGCGATGAACGAGGACGAGACGATCGCGCTCGGGCTGACGCTCGATGCTTCCGCGGCGATGGGCGTGCTGGACGACCTGGAGGCGCGCTCGCAAAGCTTCGGGGCGGCGCTCACCGGGGCGCTGAAGGGCGCCACCATCGGCGGCAAGGGCCTCGAGGATACGCTGAGATCGCTCGGCAACAGGCTGGCCGGGATTGCTCTCACCGCAGGGCTGAAGCCGCTCGAAGGGCTGCTGTCTTCCGTGACCTCGGGGCTGACATCGGGCTTCGGCTCGCTGTTCGCCTTCTCCGATGGCGGCGTGCCGGGACGGGTGACCCCCTTTGCCGAAGGCGGCGTGGTGTCTGCTCCGACCTATTTTCCGATGGGCGGCGATCTCGGTCTGATGGGCGAGGCGGGCGCGGAGGCGATCCTGCCCCTGAAGCGCGGGGCCGACGGATCGCTCGGCGTTTCGGGCGGCGGCGGTGGCGGCACCCAGATCACCTTCAACGTGACGGCGGCGGATGCGCAGAGCTTCCGCAAGAGCGAGGGCCAGATCACCGCCATGCTGGCGCGCAGCGTCGGACGCGGCCGGCGCAATCTCTGACCGACAAGCAAGGGGCAGGCAATGGCACAAGGCTTTCACGAGGTGCGCTTTCCGCTCAGGCTCTCGCTTGTCATGAGCGGCGGGCCGGTGCGGCGCACCGATATCGTCAATCTGACCAATGGGCGCGAGACGCGCAACACCCGCTGGAGGAACTCCCGCCGGGCCTATGACGCGGGATCGGGCGTGCGCTCGATCGGCGACCTTCACGCGGTACTGGAGTTCTTCGAGGCGCGGGCAGGCGAGCTTTACGGTTTCCGCTTCCGCGATCCGATGGATTTCAGGTCCTCGGCGCCCGATGTGGCGGTTTCCGCCCTCGACCAGGCGATCGGCACGGGCGACGGCACGACGGCGGTCTTCCAGCTTTCGAAGACCTATGGCGATGCCGGCGGCGAGTGGGTCCGCACAATTGCCAAGCCTGTGGATGGCACAGTGGCCGTGGCGGTCGATGGCGTGGTGCTGCCGCAAGCGGGTTTCACCTGCGATCCCACGACCGGGCTGGTGACGATCGCGCAGGATTATATTCCTCTGGCCGGCCAGATCGTTCAGGCCGGTTTCGAGTTCGACGTTCCTGTGCGTTTCGGCATCGACCGGCTCGAGATCAACATGGAGGCCTTCAATGCCGGTCGTATTCCGGCGATCCCGCTGATCGAGGTAGTGCCATGAGGACGATACCGGCGGATCTGGCCGCGCATCTTTCCGGCGATGCCACGACGCTCTGCCGCTGCTGGCGGGTGACAAGGCGCGATGGCGTGGCGCTCGGCTTCACCGAGCATGACGGCGCGCTTTCCTTCGCGGGCACCGGGTTCCTCGCGGCAAGCGGGTTTTCGGCGAGCGAGACGCGGGAGGAGAGCGGGCTTGCGGCTCCAGGCAGCGAGGTGACCGGGGGCTTTTCCAGCGAAGCGATCACCGAGGCCGATCTGGCCGCCGGGCGCTATGACGGCGCGCGGGTGGAAGTCTTCATCGTCAACTGGCGGGCGCCGGAACAACATCTTCTGCTCAAGGTGCAGGAGATCGGCGAGGTGTCGCGCCAGACGGGCGAATTCACCGCCGAGCTTCGAAGCTTCGCCCACCGGCTGTCGCAGGAGCAGGGGCGGATCTACAATCGCCGCTGCGACGCGACCCTGGGCGACACGCGCTGCGGCGTGGATCTGACGACGGCGGGACGGCGAGGGCAGGGCGCGGTCGTGGAGATTGCCGGCCGCGACCGGATCGTCGTCTCGGGGCTCGGCGGTTTCGCGGACGGGTATTTCCGGCATGGAACGCTGGTCTTCGCCAGCGGCGCGAACAACGGGCTTTCGGCGTTGGTCGAGGAGAGCCGCGTTGTGGCGGGCGGGACGGAGCTGGTCCTCTGGCTTCCGCTCGAGAGCCTGCCCGCGCCGGGCGACGGCGTGACGGTGACGGTCGGCTGCGACAAGGCCTTCGCCACCTGCCGCGAGAAATTCGCCAACGCCGCAAACTTCCAGGGCTTTCCCCATATGCCGGGCAGCGATTTTGCCTATTCCTATGTCGATGGAGAGAGCCTGCATGACGGGAGCCCGCTCTATCCATGACCCCCATTGGAGACCGTGTCGTCGCCGTGGCCGAAGGCTGGATCGGCACGCCCTACCGTCATCAGGCATCGGCAAAAGGCGTCGGCTGCGACTGCCTCGGGCTGATCCGGGGCATCTGGCGCGAAATCCACGGCGGAGAGCCGGAAGAACCGCCGCCCTATGCGCCCGACTGGGCGGAGCGGAGCGGGCAGGAGCGGCTGATCGCGGCGGCGCAACGGCATTTCAGGACGGTGGGCGGCTGGAGCGAGGCGCTGCCCGGCGACCTCCTGCTCTTCCGGTTCCGGCCGCATTTCGCGGCCAAGCATGCCGGCGTGCTCGCCGGGCCCGACCATTTCATCCATGCCTATGAACAGGCAGCCGTAATCCGTTCGGCGCTGGTGCCGTCCTGGCGGCGGCGCGTGGCCGGTATCTTTCGTTTCCCGGAGATCTGACGAATGGCGACCATCCTGTTTCAGGCGGCGGGCGCGGCACTCGGCGGCGCTTTCGGTCCACTCGGCGCCGTCATCGGCCGGGCGGCGGGCGCGCTTGCCGGCAATGCGGTGGACCGGGCGCTGCTCGGCGGGCGGACCGTCGCCGGACCCCGGCTTTCCGCCGCGCGGCTTCCCGGCGCAAGCGAGGGGACGGCGATCACTCGGCTCTACGGCACGGCGCGGATCGGCGGCACGCTGATCTGGGCGACGCGGTTCGAGGAAGAGGCGACGATAGAGCGGGCCGGGGCCAAGGCGGCCGGCGCGCGGACGAAGACCTACCGCTATTTCGCCAATCTGGCGATCGGCCTTTGCGAGGGGCCGGTGGCGGGCATACGCCGGGCCTGGGCCGACGGCCGGGAACTGGACCTGGCCGGCATCGAGATGCGCTTTTATCCCGGCAACCGGAGCCAGCTGCCGGATCCGCTGATCGAGGCGAAGCAGGGTGTAGGGATGGCGCCAGCGTATCGCGGGCTTGCCTATGTCGTCTTCGAGCGGCTGCCGCTCGACGATTTCGGCAACCGCGTTCCGCTGCTCCAGTTCGAGGTCATGCGCCCGGTCGGCAAGCTCGAAAGTCAGATCCGCGCCGTGACCGTGATCCCGGGTGCCACCGAACACGGCTATGCAAGCGTGACGGTGAGCGAGAAGACCGGCGAGGGCAGCGCCCGGATCGTCAACCGCAATACCCTGGTGGCCGGGACCGACTGGCAGGCGGCCATCGACGAGTTGCAGGCGCTGTGCCCGAACCTCGAAAATGTCGCGCTCGTCGTCAGCTGGTTCGGCACGGATCTCAGGGCCGGAGAATGCCGGGTGGTGCCGGGCGTCGAGGTGGAAGCCCGCCAGAACGAAAGCCGGCCATGGTCGGTTTCGGGCATTTCCCGCAGTGCCGCCCATCGGGTCAGCCATCACGACGGCGGCCCGGCCTATGGCGGCACGCCGAGCGACGCAAGCGTGATCGACGCGATCATGGACCTGAAGGCGCGCGGGCTGAAGGTGACGCTCTATCCCTTCCTGATGATGGATATTCCCGCGTCAAACGGCCTGCCCGACCCCTATGGCGGAACGGAGCAGGTGGCTTATCCCTGGCGCGGAAGGATCACCTGCCATCCGGCACCCGGGCAGGCGGGATCGTCCGACCGCACGGCCGCGGCGCGCGCGGCAGTCGAAAGCTTCTGCGGAAATGCCGTGCCGGGCGACTTCGCCGTTTCAGGCACATCGGTCATCCATTCCGGCGTGGACGAGGGCTATCGCCGCCTGGTGCTGCACTATGCGCTGCTGGCGAAGGCGGCGGGCGGGGTCGACGGTTTCCTGATCGGCTCGGAGTTGCGCGGGCTGACGACACTGCGCGACGGGGCGGATGCCTTTCCCTTCGTCGAGGCGCTGGTGGCGCTGGCCTCGGATGTGCGCGGCATTCTGGGGACCGCGACGAAGATCACCTATGGGGCCGACTGGAGCGAATATTTCGGCCATCACCCGTCCGACGGCTCGGGCGACGTCTATTTCCATCTCGATCCGCTCTGGGCGAGCGCCGCCATAGACGCGGTCGGCATCGACAACTACATGCCGCTTTCCGACTGGCGCGACGAGGACCTGACGGCTCAAAATCCTGACGGCTTCCGGCTGGCCGACGACGCGGACGCCATGGCGGGGCAGATTGCAGGCGGCGAGGGCTTCGATTGGTATTATGCCAGCGACGCGGACCGCAAGAGCCGCACGCGCTCGCCGATCACCGACGGGCTGGCGGGCAAGCCCTGGGTCTTCCGCTACAAGGATATCGAAAGCTGGTGGGCCAACCCGCATTACGACCGCGTGGGCGGCGCGGAACGGGCAGTGCCGACGGCCTGGGTGCCGCGCGCAAAGCCGGTCTGGTTCACCGAACTCGGCTGCCCGGCAATCGACAGGGGCGCAAACCAGCCGAATGTCTTCGCCGATCCGAAATCCTCCGAAAGCGCCGTGCCGCACCATTCGCGGGGGCTTCGATCCGACAGCCAGCAGCGGAGATTTCTCGAAGCTCATCACGGCTACTGGGGCGGGGGGCTGGCCCCTTCCGGCATGGTCGATCCGTCTCGCATCTTCGTCTGGACCTGGGATGCGCGGCCCTATCCGGGCTTTCCCGTTAATGTCGGTCTATGGGCCGACGGCGGCAACTGGAAGACCGGCCACTGGCTGAACGGACGGCTGGGCGCGGGCACGCTTGCCGACGTGATCGCGGCGATCCTCGGGGATAACGGCTTTTCCGACCATGACGTGTCGGGCGTGAGCGGCGACCTCACGGGCTATGTACAGGCTGAGCTGGCCTCGGCGCGAAGCCTGATCGAGCCGCTGGCCGAGACGTTTCGCCTCGATGTGATCGAGGATGGCGCAACGCTGCGCTTCCGCTCGCGCGAGGAGGCGAGCCTGCCGGCGGTGACGCTCGACGTGCTGGCCGATCCCGAGGACGAACCGCGCTGGCGCGAGACGCGCGGCCATGACAGCGACTTCGCCGGCGAGGCGATCCTGACTTTCTACGACGCGGGCGCCGACTATGCCGAGGCGAGCGTGCGCTCGCGGCGCGTTCCGGCGGCGACGAGCCGGGTTCTGGCGCACGACCTTGCCGCCGTTATGCCGGAGGAGGCCGCACTTCGTTGCGCCGAGACGCTGCTGCACGATCATCGCATGGCGCGGCGCACACTGGATCTTTCCCTCGGTCCCAACGAGCTGGCGCTGAAGCCGGGCGACGTGGTGCTGATCGGCGAAGGGCCGGAAGGCCGGTTTCTCGTCAGCGAGATCGAGGACGGCGCGGCACGCCGGCTGAAGCTGCGGGAAATGGCGGCGGGCGGCGGCGGGCTCCCGGTGACGACCAATCCCGGGCGGAACGCGCCCAACCCCGGCGCGCAGGGCTTTGCGCCGGTGATCCGCCTCATGGACCTGCCGCGCTACGAGGCAGGCGAGGCAACGGATTTCGCCCGCGTGGCGGCGCTTGCACGTCCCTGGCGGCGTCTGGCGATCTCGTCGTCGGCGGAAAACGAGGCCTTTGAAACGCGGGCGCTGCTGGAACGCCCGGCAATACTGGGTGCGCTTTCGGCGCCGCTCTCGCCCGGCGTGACCGGGCGCTTCGATCTTGCCCGCACGGTCGAGATCGATCTGGCCTATGGCGGTTTCGCCTCAGCTACCGCTCTCGCGGTCCTCAACGGCGCCAACCGGCTGGCGGTGCAATCGGCCTCGGGTGCCTGGGAAATCATCGGCTTTTCGGTGGCGCAGGAAATTTCCGCCGGGCGCTGGCGGCTGTCGAAGCTGCTTCGCGGGCTTGCCGGAACCGAGGACGCCATGGCGGCGGGCGCGGCGGCGGGCGCCCAGGCCGTTCTTCTCGACGGCGCCGTGAAGCCGCTCGGGCTGAAGGCGGACGAGGCGGGGCTGGCGCTGAACTATATCGCCGAACCGCCGGGGGGCACAGCCGCGCCGGCCGGACCCTTCACCTTTTCCGGCGGACTTCGCGCCGAGACGCCGCTTGCGCCCGTTCACCTGCGCGGACGGCGGCTGGCAAGCGGCGACATCGAACTCGCCTGGACCCGGCGCGGGAGGATCGACGCCGACAGCTGGCAGGCGGTCGACATTCCGCTCGACGAGGAGGTGGAGCGCTACCGATTGCAGATCCTCGACGGCGCGGCTGTGCTGCGGGAAGTCGAGGTCAGCGCACCCGGCCATCTCTACGCCCAGGCCGACGAAATCGCCGATTTCGGCGCGCCCCGTCAGAGCCTTTCGATCCGGGTCCGGCAACTGGGCCGCCGGATTGCCTACGGCATCGCCGCCGAGGCGATAATTTCCCTTTGACAACCAGAAGGAAGGAGACGTGCAATGCTTGCCACCGATGAAATCAAACCGTGGTATCAGTCGAAGACGGTCTGGGGCGCGCTGATCGCCATCGGCGCCTCGGCGCTGCGCATGAAGGGCATCGATCTGGGATTCGCCGAGCAAGGGCAGCTTGCCGATGCCGCCACGTCGATTGCCGGTTCCCTTGGAGGGCTTCTGGCGATTTACGGGCGGATTTCGGCGAAAAAGTCGATCGGAGCGCGCCAGGACAGGTTTTGAGGCCGCATTCATTTGCCATTCAGATGCCATGGGGTACATATTTCGCAACAACCAATGATTTGCGGAAGAAGAGGCCCATGGCATCATTCCTGATCTTAGCAAGCCTCGCAGCCGGCATGGTGGCTTCGCCCGTGCCGGCTCACGCGGGCGATATCAATCCGGCGCCGTTGGTCCTTGTCCAGAACAACGGGCAGGGCGATTGCAGCGCGGCAGCGGCCCGCGCCGTTGCCGAGACGGGCGGCCAGCTGCTGTCGGTGCGCGCCTCCGGCGGAGTATGCGTGATCACCGTGCTGGTGCCGGGCAACGGCAATGAGCGCCCGCGCAAGGTGACCATTCAGGTCCGGCAATGACCGCGCTTTTGTGATCGCAGGTTCCGGCGCGTGAAACGCGCCGGGACGGAAACGAAGACAGAGAAGGGCTGGGTAGCATGCGCATTCTGGTCGTTGAGGACGACGTCAATCTGAACCGGCAGCTCGTCGAGGCGCTGCAGGAGGCCGGCTATGTCGTCGACCATGCGTTCGACGGCGAGGAGGGCCACTTTCTCGGAGAGACGGAGCCCTATGACGCGGTGATCCTCGATATCGGCCTGCCGGAGATGGACGGCATCACGGTACTGGAAAAATGGCGCGCGGCGGGCCGCACCATGCCGGTCCTGATCCTGACGGCGCGCGACCGCTGGAGCGACAAGGTGGCAGGCATCGACGCCGGGGCCGACGACTACGTTACCAAGCCCTTCCACGTCGAGGAGGTTCTTGCCCGCATCCGCGCGCTGATCCGCAGGGCCGCCGGGCACGCTTCGTCGGAGATCGTCTGCGGGCCAGTGCGTCTCGACACCAAGAGCTCGAAGGCGACCGTTTCCGGCACCCAGCTCAAGCTCACCTCGCACGAATACCGGCTGTTGTCCTACCTGATGCACCACATGGGCGAGGTGGTCTCGCGCACCGAACTTGTCGAACATCTCTACGACCAGGATTTCGATCGCGATTCCAATACGATAGAGGTATTCGTCGGGCGGTTGCGCAAGAAGATCGGCCTCGACATCATCGAGACGGTTCGCGGTCTCGGCTACCGAATGCAAGCGCCAAACGATGCGCATTAGGTCTCTGACGGCACGGGTCCTGCTGCTTGCCACGCTCTGGTCGGCGGCGGCACTCGTGACGATCGCGCTGGTGATTTCGGCGCTCTACCGCCAGGGCGCCGAGCGCGGCTTCAACAACCTTCTGCGCGCGCAGCTCTACAACGTCATCAATTCGGTTTCGATCGGCGACGGTGAAAGCCTGTCGGGCACCCCTGAACTCGGGGACCTGCGCTTTTCCCAGCCCATGACGGGCTGGTACTGGCTGGTCGAGCCGCTCAGCACCTTCAACGCAGCACCCCTTGGCTCCACCTCGCTTGGCATCGGCGAACTCCCTGTGCCGAGCCGCGAGGAGGTACCCTTCGACGCGCAGTATGAGCGTTTCTATGAGATGACCGACGCCTTCGGAAACCATCTGCGGGTTGCCGAAACCGAGGTGGTCCTGGACAATGACGGCCGCGCGGCCCGCTTTCGCGTGACGGGCAATCTCGAAGTGGTCGAAGAGGATATCAGCTTCTTTTCAAGGCGCCTCTACGCCGCGCTGGCGGTCTTCGGTTTCGGCGGCCTGCTGGTCAACGGGCTTGCCATTCTCTACGGGTTGAAGCCGCTCGAGCGCGCCAAGAGAGCGCTGGAGAAGATCCGCGCCGGCGACGCGGAGCGGATCGAGGGGGAGTATCCCCGCGAGATCGAGCCGCTCGCCAACGAGATCAACGCGCTGATCGACAGCAATCGCCGCATCGTCGAGCGGGCCCGCATGCAGGTCGGCAATCTCGCCCATTCGCTGAAAACGCCGATCGCCGTGCTTCTCAACGAAGCCCGCGTGCTCGCCAAGCCCCATTCCGATCTGGTGGCCTCCCAGGCGGAAGCCATGCAGGGGCAGGTGAGTTCCTATCTGAACCGGGCGCGGATTGCCGCCCAACGCGAATCGATCCTGGCGCGCACCGAGGCCGAGCCCGTTCTGGAGCGCCTCGTCAGGGTCATGCGGCGGCTCAATCCGGACATGACCTTTGACCTCAGGATCGCTCCCGGGTTGGTCTTTGCCATGGAACAGCAGGATGTCGAGGAAACAGTCGGCAATCTGCTCGAGAATGCGGCGCGATTTGCGGTTTCCCGGGTCGCGATCGCCGCTTCTCCCGCCGAAGCGCCCGAGGCAGCCAGCGACGCGGCGCGGCGCGACTGGATCGAAGTGACAGTCGAGGACGACGGGCAGGGCCTGGAACCAGACCAGATCGTCGAGGCGCTGAAGCGCGGCCGCAGGCTGGACGAGACCAAGCCGGGAACGGGTCTTGGCCTTTCGATCGTAAATGAAATATCCTCCGAATATCAGGGAAGCTTCGGCCTTTCCCGGGGCGCCGGTGGCGGATTGCGGGCAAGACTTGTGCTTCCCGCCGTAACAAGGGACACTGCATCAGGCGCTTTTGCATGAAAAAACAAGGCGGCCACAATGATGCCATTAGTATGCCGCAGCAGAGCGGGGGACATGTTTTTGATGATCGATCGTTCAGAAAAAGTTCGGGCTGGGCAAATGGAGAATTCTCGCTTCCGCTTCGCGATGACGGTCGTCGTCACGGCCGCAACGCTTTCCTCGTGCACGACCACGAGCGGTTCGAAGAGTGGCGGACTGTTTTCGGCACGCGCGGCGAGTGGGGCGTCGGCCTCGGCCACATACATCGCCGCGCTGCAGGGCGGGATCGTGTCGCGTTCGGGACTGGACCTGTCCAATAGCGAGACGCAGCGCGCCCTCGAGGCGGAATACCGGGCGCTCGAGGCCGCGCCGGGCGGCCAGCCGGTGGCCTGGAGCGGACAGAAGGTCAGCGGCCAGGTGGTTGCGGCCGCGCCCTATCAGGTCGGCCAGCAGAATTGCCGGCAATACACCCACAAGCTGATCGAAGGCGGCCGGCAAATCGAGGTCCGGGGTGCGGCATGCCGCAATCAAAACGGCTCTTGGACGCCCTTGACGTAAGTCAAGGCCATGCCGGCGCCTTTTTCCGGGAAAATGGTTGCGGCGAAACGCCTCAAATTCGCGTCATCGACCGTTTGTCAGTTGGAATGTCCGCTGGCTTAAAGTAATTGGGCTCTATGTTGTTCTGGATTGTCATCGCATTACTGACGGCCGCAATCGCCGCCATTCTCCTCGGGCCGCTTCTTCGCGGCGTCAATGCCGTTCCAGAAGGGGCCGCGGGCGAAGCCGCAGTCTACCGCGACCAGTTGCGCGAACTAGAACGCGACAAGGCGCTCGGCCTCATCTCCGGCGAAGAGGCGGAATATGCGCGCGCCGAGATCGGGCGCAGACTGCTGTCGACCGCAGGAGACAAGGACGCGGGCGGCGGCAAGACGGCCTCCGGCGGCCGCCATCTGCTGGCGCAGGGCTTCATCATCGTCTGCCTTCCGGCCATCGGTGTTGGTCTCTATCTCATGACCGGCAGTCCCGACATGCCGTCGCAGCCGCTTGCCGCGCGGCTCGAAAACCCGGGCAACAACGTCGAGCTTCTGGTCGCCAAGGCGGAACGCCACCTTGCGGCAAATCCCAATGACGGCGCGGGCTGGGACGTGCTCGCCCCCATCTACTTCAAGACCTCGCGGCTGGGCGACGCCGAACTCGCCTATCGCAATGCGATCCGGCTCCTGGGGCCGAGCCCCGCGCGCATGACCGGACTGGGCGAAACGCTCGTGGAGGCCAATGACGGCGTCGTCACCGCCGATGCCCGCGCGGCCTTCGAAGAGGCGCTGAAGCTTGGCAGCAGCGATCCGCGCGCCCGATTCTATCTGGCCCTTTCGCTTGAGCAGGGCGGCAAGCGCGCGGAGGCGCGTGCGGCGTTCGAGGCGCTGGCCAAGGCCTCGCCGGCTGACGCTCCATGGCTGCCGCTTGTCAATCAGCACATTGCCATGAACACCGGCGACGCGCCGATGGTCGCGCCGGCCGCGCCTGGAAATCCGACGGCGGCAGACGTCGCGGCGGCGCAGAACATGACGGCGGGAGACCGCAACGACATGATCCGTGGAATGGTCGCCGGGCTCGATGCCAAGCTCAAGGAAGACCCGAACAATTTCGAGGGCTGGATGCGGCTGGTCAGGTCCTATGTGATGCTGAAGGAACCGGACCGCGCTATCGAAGCCCTGAAGGCCAGCCTTGCCGCCTTTCCGGCGGACGGTGCTGAAGGAAAGCAGTTGATCGCGCTGGCCGGTGAGCTCGGCCTGCCGGTGGAGGAACTCTCGAAATGACCCGCAAACAGAAACGATTGGCCGTCATCGCGGGCGGCATGAGTTTCATCATCGCCGCCGTGCTTCTGGTCATGTTCGCCTTTGGCCAGGCCGTCGCCTATTTCTACGTGCCGGGAGACCTGGCCACCGCCAACGTGCCGCCGGGAACCCGGATCCGGCTCGGAGGTCTCGTCGAGACGGGTTCCGTCACACGCGGCGAGGGCTCGACGGTGACATTCACGGTCACCGATACGATCGGCACCGTCCCGGTGACTTATACAGGCATCCTGCCTGACCTTTTCCGCGAGGGGCAGGGTGTCGTGGCCGAGGGGGCGTTCGTGGCCGGCAGCCCGGTATTCGTCGCCGATACGGTTCTTGCCAAGCATGACGAGACCTATATGCCAAAGGATGTCGCGGACCGCCTCAAGGCGCAGGGCGTCGAGCTCAGCGGCAAGGAAACGGTAAAATGATCATTGAACTCGGCCATTATGCTCTCGTGCTGGCGCTGGCGACGGCGATTGTTCTCTCCGTCCTGCCGGTGATCGGCGCCAGGCGCGGCGATGCCGCCCTGATGTCTGTGGCAACGACCGGGACCATGGCCCAGTTCGCACTGGTGGTGTTTTCCTTCGGCGTACTCGCATATGCCTATCTGGTTTCCGATTTCTCGGTGAACAATGTCTGGCAGAATTCCCATTCGTTGATGCCGACGGTCTATCGTTTCGCCGCCGTCTGGGGGAACCACGAAGGCTCTATGATGCTGTGGCTCCTCATCCTGTCGCTGTTCAGCATGATGGTGGCCTATTTCGGGGGCAACCTGCCGGCCCGCCTCAAGGCCAACGTGCTGGCGGTGCAGGGGTGGATCGCCTCGGCCTTCATGCTCTTCATCCTGCTGACGTCCAATCCCTTCGCGCGCCTGACACCTGTTCCGGCCGAGGGCCAGGACCTCAATCCGATCCTGCAGGACGCGGGGCTCGCGGTCCATCCGCCGCTTCTCTACCTCGGCTATGTCGGCTTCTCAGTCTGCTTCTCCTTCGCGATCGCCGCGCTTCTAGACGGGCGGATCGATGCGGCATGGGCCCGCTGGGTGCGGCCCTGGACGCTCGCCGCCTGGACATTCCTGACGGCCGGCATCGCGATGGGCTCCTACTGGGCCTATTACGAGCTGGGCTGGGGCGGCTGGTGGTTCTGGGATCCGGTCGAAAACGCCTCGTTCATGCCCTGGCTCGCGGGGACCGCACTTCTGCATTCGGCGCTGGTGATGGAAAAGCGGGAAGCGCTGAAGATCTGGACGGTCTTGCTGGCGATCCTCACTTTCTCGCTGTCGCTGCTCGGCACATTCCTCGTGCGCTCCGGCGTGCTGACCTCGGTGCATGCCTTCGCCACCGACCCGAGCCGCGGCATCTTTATTCTCGGCATCCTGACCATCTTCATCGGCGGCGCTCTCACTCTCTTTGCGATCCGCGCCCCCCTTCTGAAGGCCGGCGGGCTCTTCGCCCCGATCTCGCGCGAAGGCGCGCTCGTCCTCAACAACCTGATCCTGACGGTTTCCGCGGCCACGGTCCTGATCGGCACACTCTATCCGTTGCTGCTCGAAACGCTGACGGGCGACAAGATCTCTGTCGGGGCGCCGTTCTTCAACCTTACATTCGGCCTGTTGATGTCGCCGCTTCTGGTTGCCGTGCCGTTCGGCCCGCTGCTTGCGTGGAAGCGCGGCGATCTGCTCGGCGCGATGCAGCGGCTCTATGTAGCGGCAGGCCTTGCACTCATGCTGGCGCTCGGGCTCTATTATGTCGAAAACGGCGGTCCGGTGCTTGCGGTCTTCGGGCTCGCGGCGGGCCTCTTCGTCATTTTCGGTTCGCTCACCGATCTCTGGTACCGCGCCGGCTTCAACAAGCTTTCCTTCGCCATTGCCATGCGCCGCCTTGCGGGTCTGCCGCGCTCGGCCTTCGGTACCGCGCTTGCCCATATGGGCCTGGGGGTGACGGTTCTCGGCATCGTCGCAGTGACGACCTTCGAGACCGAAACGGTGGTCGAGATGAAGCCCGGCATGACGGCCGAGGCGGGCGGGTATACGCTGACCTTCGACGGCCTGCGCCAGGCGGCAGGCCCGAACTACACAGAGGATCGCGGCCATTTCATGCTCCGCAAGGGCGAGGTCGACAAGGGCGAGGTATGGTCTTCCAAGCGGCTCTATACGGCGCGGCGCATGCCGACGACCGAAGCCGGCATCCGCAGCTTCGGCATGAGCCAACTCTATGTTTCCCTCGGCGACCCAATGGGTGACGGCGGCATCGTCGTCCGGATCTGGTGGAAGCCCTATATTCTCCTGATCTGGTTCGGCGCCCTGATCATGATGGCGGGCGGATTCGTGTCGTTGTCCGATCGGCGGTTGCGTGTCGGCGCTCCGCGCCGGGCAAAAGCCGTGGCCGCTCCGGCGCTGGAGGCGGCGGAATGATCCGGCGCCTCTTTCTCCTGCTGGCGCTTCTGGTCGCGGCGAGCCCCGCGCTTGCCGTCAATCCGGACGAGATCCTCGCGGATCCGGCGCTGGAGGCGCGTGCCAGGGCCATCTCGGCGCAACTGCGATGCCTCGTCTGCCAGAACCAGTCGATCGACGATTCCAATGCCGAACTGGCCCGTGACCTGCGGCTGATCGTGCGCCAGAGAATCGTGGGTGGCGACAGCGACGAGGCGGTCATCAACTACGTCGTCTCGCGCTACGGCGAATTCGTGCTCCTGAAGCCACGCCTGTCGATGAAGACCGTGGCACTCTGGGGCATGCCGGCCATCCTGCTGCTGGTGGGGTTGATCGCGGCCATCAGCTATGCGCGCGGCACGGGCCGGCCGGCGCCGCAAAAACTAACGTCCGAGGAAGAAGCCCGTCTCGACAAGCTGATTGGCGACTGAGGCTGCGCGATGCCGGCCCCGCAGCCTGACGCGGGAATATTCGCCAAACATTACGAACATTTCATCTGCCGTACAGTTCACAGTAAGGTGGGGCGCCTTATATCTTCATCATCCACCGCTTCCCGCCGGTTTTCGGCCAACAGCCAGATGAAGAGATGAAGGTATATTCCATGTTTTACACAAACGGTCGCTCCAAGCTCAAGACCATCCTCAAGAACTCGACGGCGGCAGGTCTGGCGGCGCTCATCTTGTCTGGCGCCCTGCCTGTGATGGTTGCTCCCGCCTATGCGGAGGCTGTGAAGGTCGAAGCTCCGCAGGTGCCGAGCTTCGCCGACGTCGTGGCCGCGGTTTCCCCGGCCGTCGTTTCCGTCCGCGTCGAGTCGAACGTGCAGCCCGCCTCCGATGAAAGCAGTTTCCAGTTCGGCTTCGGCGGCCGTGGTTTCGAAGACCTCCCGGACGACCATCCGCTGAAGCGCTTCTTCAAGGAATTCGGCATGCCCGGCCCGGACAAGAGTCCCGCCCCGGGCGTCCGGCCGAACCGCCCTCGCGGCGAGGGCAGGCTTCGCCCGACCTCTCAGGGCTCCGGCTTCTTCATCTCCGAGGACGGCTACATCGTCACCAACAACCACGTGGTTGAAGACGGCGCCGCTTTCACGATCGTGATGAATGACGGCACGGAGCTCGGCGCCAAGCTCGTCGGCACCGACCGGCGGACCGATCTCGCGGTGCTGAAGGTCGAGAACCCGAAGCAGAAGTTTACCTATGTGAAGTTCGCCGATGACGAGAACATGCGTGTCGGCGACTGGGTGGTCGCGGTCGGCAATCCCTTCGGCCTCGGCGGCACGGTCACGGCTGGCATCATCTCGGCCCGTGGCCGCGATATCGGCTCCGGCCCCTATGACGACTATATCCAGATCGACGCTGCGGTGAACCGTGGCAATTCCGGCGGTCCTGACTTCAACCTGGGAGGCGAAGTCGTGGGCATCAACACCGCGATCTTCTCGCCGTCCGGCGGCAATGTGGGCATCGCGTTCGCGATCCCGGCGTCGGTTGCCAAGGGCGTCGTTGCCGAACTGATGAAGAGCGGTTCGGTCGAGCGCGGCTGGCTCGGCGTGCAGATCCAGCCGGTGACCAAGGACATCGCCGACTCGCTTGGGCTTTCCGAAGCCAGCGGTGCGCTCGTCGTGGCGCCGCAGGCCGGTTCTCCGGGTGAGAAGGCAGGCATCAAGCAGGGTGATGTGGTGACCGCCGTCAATGGCGAGCCGATCAAGGATCCGCGCGACCTCGCCAAGCGTATCGCCGCATTCGCGCCCGGAACCACGGTCGACGTCTCGATCTGGCGCGAAGGCAAGTCAATGTCGATGAAGGTCGAACTCGGCGAACTGCCGCAGGAACAGGCCTCTGCCAGCCAGAGCGCACCGGAGAAGGGGGCACCCTCGACCGACCAGGCGCTTGCCAATATGGGCATCAGCGTCGCGCCGGCCGAAGACGGCAAGGGCCTGACGATCGTCGATGTCGATCCCGACTCCGCCGCAGCCGACAAGGGCCTTACGGCCGGCGAGAAGATCACCTCGGTCAACAACCAGGTCGTATCCTCCGCCGCAGACGTCATGAAAGTGATCGAGCAGGCGAAGAAGGACGGCCGCACCAAGGCGCTCTTCCAGATCGAATCGGACAAGGGCAGCCGCTTCGTCGCGCTTCCGATCGACCAGGGCTGATCGCACGGTCTGAACCGATGGGGGCGCCAGACGGGCTATTGCCCACAAGGCGCCCCCTTTTTTTGTTCCGAAAAGGAGTACAACATGGATTCCCGACGGGAAGGGTCGCCGACCCCAGGCGATTCCGGTTGTGCGGACGGCATGGCCGACGGTAATGTTCCACGCATGAAAATACTGGTTATCGAAGACGATCTCGAGGCTGCCGCCTACATGACAAAAGCCTTTCGCGAGGCCGGCATTGTCGCCGACCACGCGAGCGACGGCGAAAGCGGCCTCTTCATGGGTACGGAGAATGGTTATGACGTCATGGTCATCGACCGCATGTTGCCGCGCCGCGACGGCCTGTCGGTGATCAGCGAGCTGCGCAAGCGCGGCGTCGACACGCCTGTCCTCATTCTGTCCGCCCTCGGCCAGGTGGATGACCGGGTGACCGGGCTTCGCGCCGGCGGCGACGACTATTTGCCGAAACCCTATGCCTTCAGCGAGCTTCTGGCGCGCATCGAGGTGCTGGGCCGGCGCAAGGGCAAGCCCGAGCAGGACATGGTCTACCGTGTCGGCGACCTGGAGCTGGACCGGCTGTCCCACGAAGTCCGGCGCGGCGGCAAGGAACTGCTGTTGCAGCCGCGCGAGTTTCGTCTGCTCGAATACCTGATGAAGAATGCCGGACAGGTGGTGACCCGCACCATGCTGCTCGAAAACGTCTGGGATTATCATTTCGATCCGCAGACGAATGTCATCGACGTGCATGTGTCGCGGCTGCGCTCCAAGATCGAGAAGGACTTCGACAAGCCGTTGCTGAAGACGGTGCGTGGCGCCGGCTACATGATCAAGGACGAGGGGTAACCGACGCCAATGTCCCGTGCCGGTGTCCTGTTCAAATCGACTGCCGTTCGATTGTCGGCGCTCTATATCGTGCTGTTCGCGCTCTGCGCGGCCTTCCTCGTCATCTATGTCACGGCGCTGTCCGAACGGCTCCTGAACCAGCAGACCCGCGAAAGCCTCAGCCAGGAGGTGGAGGAGATCGAGCGGGCCTATGAACGCGGCGGCATGAGCCGGATGCTGCAGCTCATCGAGCGCCGCGCCCGTCAGCCAGGTGCGAACCTCTACGTCATCGCCGGGCCGAGCGGGGATATTCTTGCCGGCAACGTCGCCTCGCTGCAACCGGGCATCTTCGACAGGGAGGGTTGGACCGACGCTCCATTCCTCTACGAGCGCTATTCGGATTCCGGTCAGGTCAAGGAGCATCTGGCGGCAGCCCACGTCATCGTGCTCGACAACGGCCTGCACGTGCTGATCGGGCGCGATCTCGGCGACCCGGCGAGATTCCGCGTGCTCGTTCGCAATGCGCTGATGGTCGCGCTTGCCATCATGGGCGTCGGCGCGCTTCTGATCTGGTTCGCCATCGGCCGCAATGCTCTCAAACGCATCGACCGGATGTCGGCGGCGAGCAAGAAGATCATGGCCGGCGACCTGTCGCAGCGCCTGCCGGTCGGAGGATCGGGTGACGAGTTCGACCGCCTGTCGCTTTCGCTCAACGATATGCTCGGGCGCATCGAGAAGCTCAACGAGGGACTGCGGCAGGTCTCGGACAATATCGCCCACGACCTGAAGACGCCGCTGACGCGGCTGCGCAACAAGGCAGCCGATGCGTTGGCCGGGCAGGATGAGACGGCGCGGCGCGCAGCGCTGGAAGGGATTATCGCCGAATCCGACCAGTTGATCCGGACCTTCAACGCGCTTTTGATGATTTCTCGCGTCGAGGCCGGCTCGATCGCCGCCGAGCTGACTGACGTCGATCTTTCGGCGATTGCCGCCGACAGCGCCGAACTCTATGAACCTGTCGCCGAGGAAGCCGGACAGACGCTGGTCACCGACATCGCTCCGGGGCTTTCAGTGCGGGGAAATCGCGAACTGATCGGCCAGGCGATCTCGAACCTCATAGACAACGCCATCAAGTATGGCGTCCGCGGCGAGGGCGATCACCAGATCCGCGTGACTGTGGCAAAACAGGGCGGGGCCGTGCGCCTTTCCGTTGCCGACAACGGTCCGGGCATTGCCGCAGAAAAGCGCGAGGAAGTGGTCAAGCGTTTCGTGCGGCTCGACGAAAGCCGGAGCAAGCCGGGCACCGGGCTAGGGCTGTCGCTGGTCGAGGCGATCATGGCGCTGCACGGCGGACGGCTCGAGCTTTCCGATACGCCCGGAACCGGCGAACTGAAGTTCGGCCTGACGGCGACCATGGTCTTTCCGGGGCAGAAAGCCTGAGGCAGGCCAAGCGGGTTCGGTTACCCTCAGCCGCTGGCAGATCAATCCCCGACCCATTCGAAGAAGACCTGTGCCGGCGAACAGCCGTGCACACAGCCCCCGCATCCCCCGCAGGCAGCCTTCGCCGGGGCTATGCGACGGACGCGCCCCTTCTGTTCCCACACGCTCAGCATGGCTTCCACGGCGCTGATCTCGCTGCCGCTTTTCAGGGCCAGGCTCTGTAGCGAAGCGCGCTCATCACGGCGCAGGATATCGCGCAGCTGGGTCAGGCTCGCCATCAATCGCCTCCCGTCGTTGCCAGCGCGAGCACGCGGTGGTGGTGTCGGGCCGAATGGTACCTTAGTGCCAATATAGTGAGGGCAAAGGCGGCGAGCACACCGGCGATCAGGCCGGAAGCGCGCAGCGGCGCGTCCGCGAAGGTGGCGACCTGGTAGGCCATGACCGAGGCGCCGTAGGCGATGCCGGTCGTCCAGACGAGGGCGGCCGTCATCCAGCGCGCGCCGGCTTCCCGGTAGATCGCGCCGGTTGCCGCGACGCAAGGCGTGTAGAGCAGGATGAACAGCATATAGGCGAAGGCGCCGGCGCTGCCCGAGAAGCGCGCCTGCATCTCGGAGAAGGTGCCGGTTTGAACGGCCTGTTCGGCGGCCGCGGCATCGAGCGACTCGACGTTGCCGACGTCGAGGCCGAGCGGATCGGTGGCAGTGCCGGCGACGGCGGCGAGGTTGGCCGGGATGGAGGCAAGCGCATCCTTCAGTCCGCCTTCGATGATCTGAAGCGTCGTCTGCGGCTCTTCCGGTGCTTCGCTCGAAGCATCCCTAGCCAGCGCGCCGTAGAGGGAATCGAGCGTTCCCACCACGGCCTCCTTGGCGAATACGCCGGTGACGATGCCGACGATGGCCGGCCAGTTGCGCTCGTCGAGCCCCATCGGGGCGAAGACGGGAGCGGCCGTGCGGCTGGCGACGGCGAGGATCGAGGATTCGCTGTCGGCGTGACCGAAATTGCCGCTCGTGTCCACGGCGTTGACGATCGAGAGGAAGGCGACCATCAGCACGATGACGCGTCCGGCGCGCAGCACGAAGCCCTTCAATCGCTCCCAGGTGTGGAGGGCGACATTGCGCAGGGTAGGCATGTGATAGGGCGGCAGTTCCATCACCAGCGGCGAGGCATGTCCCCTGGTGACCGTCATCTTCATGATGTAGCCGGTCATGATTGCGACCGCGATGCCGGTGAGATAGAGACCGAAGACGAGGTTCTGGCCATTGGCCGGGAAGAAGGCGGCGGCAAACAGGGCATAGACGGGAAGCCGCGCGCCGCAGGACATGAAGGGCGCCATCATGATCGCCGTCTTGCGGTCGCTGTCGTTGTCGAGCGTGCGGGTGCCCATGATCGCGGGCACGTTGCAGCCGAAGCCGACGATCAGCGGCACGAAGGCCTTGCCCGGCAGTCCGGCCATGCGCATGAAACGGTCCATGACGAAGGCGGCGCGGGCGAGATAGCCGCTGTCCTCCAGGATCGACAGGAATATGTAGAGGAAGGCGATGACCGGAATGAAGGTGGCGACCGTCTGAATGCCGCCGCCGATGCCGTCGGCAATCAGCACCGCCAGCCATTCCGGCGAACCGGCGGAGCGCATCGCATGGCCGAGCCCGTCGACCAGAATAGCGCCGACGCTGAGATCAAAGAAGTCGATGAAAGCGGAGCCGACATTGATGGTCCACATGAACATCAGATACATGACGGCGAGAAAGATGGGGATGCCGAGTACCCTGTGCAGAACGATCAGGTCTATGCGGTCGGTCAGCGACTGCGACGCCTCGTGCGGGCGCTCGACCGAAGCGGCAACCGCCATGCCGGCGAAGGCGTAGCGGCGGTCGGCGATCAGGATGTCGAGATCCTCGCCGCATTCGTCTTCCAGATCGGCCATGGCCTCGCCGATGTTGGCGGCTAGGGCCGGGGGCAGGGCGGCAAGCCGGCTGCGGTCGCCGTCGAAGATCTGCATCAACTGCCAGCGCGGGTCGGCCGGGGCTTCGGGCAGGCGCGGCGCAAGGCGCTCCACGGCCCTCTCGACCGGCGCATCATAGCGGCAGAAGGCGCCCGGCAAGGCCTTCGAGGCTGCGACCTTGGCGATGGCGCGCTTCATCGCTTCGAGCCCCGTACCCTTGGCGGCGATGACCGGCACCACGGGGCAGCAGAGTTGGGCGGCGAGGGCATCGACGTCGATCGTGATGCCATTCTGGCGCGCCACGTCCATCATATTGAGCACGACCAGCATCGGCACGCGCATTTCCAGCAGTTGGGTCGTCAGGTAGAGATGCCGCTCGAGATTGGAGGCGTCGACGATGTTGACCAGCACATCGGCCTGACCGGACACGGCATAGTCAAGCGCGATGCGTTCGTCGAGCGACGTGTCCGACGAGCCGAGCGAATAGGTTCCAGGAAGGTCGACCAGGGTCGCCGGCACGCCGTCGAGCATCATCGTTCCGGTCTTCTTCTCGACCGTGACTCCCGGCCAGTTGCCGACCTTCTGCCGCGATCCCGTGAGTGCATTGAAAAGCGTGGTTTTCCCGCAATTGGGATTGCCGACGACCGCGACGGTTATCTGTTTCATCGGAGGTTTCCGCTAGGCCGTGATACTTTCGGTGAGCTGCTCGACGGTGATGACTCGCGCCTCCTCGCGGCGAAGGCCAAGGGCGGTGCCCCTGAGCGTTACTTCCATCGGATCGCCGAGCGGTGCCCGCCTTGTGACCGTGACGACGGCGCCCGGTGTGAGGCCCATCGACAGCAGGCGACGCCGGCAGGGGTCGTTACGGTCGCTATAGCCGGTCACCCTGGCAACCGCGCCGACCGGAAGTTCGTTGAGCAGGGTCATTTCTTACTCGTCCAGTGGCTCGACGGTCATCTTCTGTGCCATGCCCATACCAAGCCCGACCCGGCTTTCATGCACGGCGACAATCATCGGCCCGGTCATCTGGTTCTGGACGACGCGGATGGCGCTGCCGACGGCGAGGCCAAGATCGCTCAGGCGCCGGGTGAGGTTTCGCCCGCCGCCGATCCCGACGATCCTGACTTTCTCGCCTGGTCGCGCCATGGCCAGCGGATAGGAAAGCGACGCTGCGGTCATTGTGTTCTCCCGGGCATATCTGGCATTGCGGGGCATCTTCCGCTCCAGATGACAATACAAATGCGTATCATTCCGAACAGGTGGCAGGATCCGGCCTTTCTCAAGGATGGGCACGCCCCCGTTCTTTCGTATAGATCTATCGAAATATGAGTTTAATCGTCAACAAACAATTTGACGCAGGGCAGGCCGGATCAGCCGTCGATCCGGAGCATGGTTTTTCCCGGGTATAAAGCCTAACTTCCCTTGATGCGGTGAGATTCGCTAGAAAGCATCTTGCGAACGGCGCAAGCGGAGGAGGCTGGAGATGGGCGAGACGACGAGACGGCTTTCGGAGGTCGCGCCGGATGTGATCCGGCCGTTGAACCAGACGGAGCTCAAGACCGTCCTCTCGGTGTTGAAGGATGCAGGCAAGCTCGAGCCGGCAATTGCCGACCTGCTTGCCGGGGAGACGCCTCTCAAGGCCTTCCTGATCGCCGCGTTCAGCCTCTCGCCTTATCTGCGCGACATGGCTGCCTTCGATCCTGCCCTGCTCGCCGCCGTGCTTCAGGAACCCCTGGAGCCGCTGCTCGAAGGGCTGGTCGGGGACGCACGCAATGCCTGGCGCGCCCGCCCGGGCGAGGCGATGCCGGCCGAAGCCGAGGTCATGGCGCGCCTCAGGGTCGCCAAGCGCAGGCTGTCCTTCATTGTCGCACTCGCCGATCTGGCGCGGATCTACGATTGCCGGCAGACGACCGGCTGGCTGACGTCCATGGCGGAGGCCGCCGTGGCGGCGGCGATCGACCACCTGCTGCTTGCAGGCCATGAGGCGGGAAAGCTCCGGCTCGTCGACTGCGAGGCGCCGTCGCTTGCAAGCGGGCTGATCGTGCTCGGCATGGGCAAGCTCGGCGCCCGCGAACTCAACTATTCCTCCGACATCGATCTCGTCGTGTTCTTCGAGCACTCCGCCGGCATTCTGGTCTCGCCCGAAGATGCGACGGAGACCTACGGCCGCATGATGCGCCGTCTCGTGCGCATCATGCAGGAGCGGACCGCCGACGGCTATGTCTTCCGCACCGATCTGAGGCTGCGCCCCGATCCGGGCTCCACGCCGCTCGCCGTCCCTGTCGAGGCCGCATTGCTCTATTATGAGGCGCGGGGCCAGAACTGGGAGCGCGCCGCCTTCATCAAGGCGCGCCCGGTCGGCGGCGACCTGAATGCGGGCGCCTCCTTCTTGCGCGAGCTAATCCCCTTCGTCTACCGCAAATATCTCGACTATGCGGCGATCGCCGACATCCATTCGATCAAGCGCCAGATCCATGTTCACAAGGGTTTCGGCGCTATCGCCGTCAAGGGCCACAACGTGAAGCTCGGACGTGGCGGAATCCGCGAGATCGAGTTCTTTGCCCAGACGCAGCAGCTGATCGCCGGCGGACGCATGCCCGAGCTGCGCGTGCGGGCGACCGAGGAAGCGCTCAAGGCGCTGACCGACGCCAACTGGATCGACGAGACGACCCGGGCGGAACTCATGGAATGCTACTGGTTCCTGCGCGATATCGAGCACCGCATCCAGATGGTGCTGGACGAGCAGACCCATGTTCTTCCCAGCACAGAGGTGGAACTGAAACGCATCGCCTATATGGCGGGCTTTGCCGATACGGCGAGCTTTTCGGACAGACTGGAATCGGTTCTGAGGACGGTCGAACGGCGTTATGCGCGGCTGTTCGAGCATGAGGAAAAGCTTTCGTCGTCCGGCGGCAATCTCGTCTTCACCGGCCAGAGGGACGACCCCGACACGCTGGCGACGCTCAGCGGTCTCGGCTTCGAACGACCGGAGGATATCTCCCGCGTCATCCGCACCTGGCATTACGGACGATACCGCGCGACGCAATCGGTCGAGGCGCGCGAGCGGCTGACCGAACTGATGCCGGAACTTCTGAAGGCCTTCGGCGAAAGCAGGCGTGCCGACGACGCCTTCCTGCGCTTCGACAACTTCCTCTCGGGCCTGCCGGCGGGCATCCAGCTCTTCTCGCTGCTCGGCAACAATCCGGCCCTTCTCGAGCTGATCGTCAACATCATGTCGTCGGCGCCGCGCCTTGCCGACATCATCGCTTCGCGCCCGCATGTCTTCGACGGCATGCTCGATCCGGGCCTGATGGTCGAACTCCCGACCCGCAAATATCTTGCGGCCCGGCTCGACAGTTTCCTTGCCGGCTCCCGCCACTACGAGGATGTGCTGGACCGGCTGCGCATTTTCGCCGCCGAGCACCGTTTCCTGATCGGCATCAGGCTCCTGACCGGGACGATAGGGGGAGCCCAGGCGGGCCACGCCTTCTCCGATCTCGCCGGGCTCATTCTCGAGGCGGCACTTGCCGCCGTAATAAGGGAGATGGAAGCCCAGCACGGCCGGTTCCCGGGCGGCAAGGTGGCGCTCGCCGGCATGGGCAAGCTTGGAAGCTACGAGCTGACGGCAGGCTCCGATATCGACATGATCCTGCTCTACGACTACGACGACGACACGCCGGAATCCGACGGCGCCAAGCCGCTCGATCCGGTGCGCTATTTCACCCGCCTGACCCAGCGGCTGATCTCCGCGCTGTCGGCCCCGACGGCGGAGGGCGTGCTCTACGAGGTCGACATGCGGCTGCGCCCCTCGGGCAACAAGGGGCCGGTGGCGACCCGGCTCAGATCCTTCGAGAAATACCAGAAAGAGGAGGCCTGGACTTGGGAGCACATGGCGCTGACGCGGGCGCGGCTGATCTGCGGCGACGAGGACCTGATCGCCGATGCCGGCAAGATCATCGCCGAGGTGCTGGGCCGCACGCGCGACGAGACGAAGATCGCCCGCGACGTCGCCGAGATGCGCAAGCTGATCGAACAGGAAAAGCCGCCGCGTGACATCTGGGACCTGAAGCTCATTGCCGGCGGGCTGATCGACATCGAGTTCATCGCACAATATCTGGCCCTGATCGCGCCGGCGCGCGGTGTAGAGGCGCGGGTGAACGGGCTCACCACCGAGGAGGCGCTGAAGGCGGTCGGCAGCAAACTGATGGACCCGAACGATCTCGACCTCTGCGTCGAGGCGATCCGTCTCTTCACCGAGATTTCACAGGTCACAAGGCTCTGCATCGACGGGCCGTTCAAACCGGACGCCGTGCCGGCCGGCCTCATCGACCTCGTCTGCCGCGCCGGCGACAACCCGGACATCAAGACGCTCGAGGCGGAGATCAAGCGGCTGTCGAAGGCGGTGCGGAAGGTGTTTCAGGGCGTCGTGAGGGGGTAGGGGGCAACCGGTTCACCCGCCGTTGACCAGCCGCAGCACCAGCTGATGCACGGCCCCGCCACTGGTGAGTTCGACACTGTCGAAATCGCGGCTTTTCTTGCGCTGCGCGTCGGAAATGGCGCCGAGGATCGGTTGCATCTTCTGCCGGATCTTCTGGCACTTGGGGTCGTCATCGACCGCAAGGCCGATGGTCGCCTTCTCGATCTCCTTCACCATGTCCTTGATGAATTCGCCATGGACTTTCTCATGGGCGTGCACGCCCTCGACGAAGGTTTCCCAATTCCGGCGCAGTGGGTCGGGCAATCCGTTGGCGGGCCTGGGCAGAACGGTGGTGATGATGAGCTTCGGTTTCGCGGAGGCGAGCACGCAAGCCGTGCCGCGCGTCTGGTAGTCGCGCTGCCAGGTGAGCTTGAAGCTGGTATGCGCGATGGAGCGGACCTTGCCGCCGAGCAGGGGTCCGCGCTCTCCGATCGAGGCATAGAGTTCAAGGCCGGACTTGCCCGTGACAGGATAGGTTTCGACTTTCTCCACAGCCTGCCATTCGGCTCTTGTCGCCAGTGGCAATGAGGCGAGAAGGAAGGTGAGGAAGAGGGATGGAAGTATACGCTTCACGAGGATTCCTTGGAGACGTCTGCGGTCTCCAAGGCTAACCGGGTCGGGGGCCTGTTTCAATGGGGCGAAGGGGCGGCGCCTCACGCCTTCCTGCGGGCCTGCTCCTTGATGCAGTCGGGGATCTTCAGCGAGACGACGGTTCCCTTGCCCTCGCGGGAGCGGATGCTCAAGGTGCCGCCATGGAGCGCCACCAGCGAGCGGGAGATGGCAAGCCCAAGCCCCGATCCCCCCTTGCTCTTGGCATATTGGCTCTGCACCTGTTCGAAGGGATTGCCGATCTTGGAAAGCGCTTCCTTCGGAATGCCGATGCCGGTATCGGCGATGGTGAGCGCGACCGCGCCGTCGATCTTGCGGGCCCGCAGCGCGATCTTGCCGCCGTCATTGGTGAATTTCACGGCGTTGGACAGGATGTTGAGGAGGATCTGCTTCATCGCCCGGCGGTCGGCGCCCATGGTCAGGCCCGAGGAGACGCGCTGCTCGATATGGATGTTGCGCTCTTCGGCCGGAACGGCGGTGAGGCGCAGGCTCTCCTCGATCAGCGGCGCAAGGTCGATCGTCTCGCAGCGGATCTGCATCTGTCCTGCCTCGATCTTCGACATGTCGAGGATATCGTTGATGACATTCAGGAGATGCTTGCCGCTCTCGTGAATGTCGCGGGCATATTCGTTGTATTTCGGCGAGCCGATCGGGCCGAACATGCCGGCGAGCAGGATCTCGGAGAAGCCGAGGATGGCGTTGAGCGGAGTCCTGAGCTCGTGGCTCATATTGGCGAGGAATTCCGATTTCGCCTTGTTGGCGGCCTCGGCGCGCTCCTTCTCGGCCTGATAGTTGGCGTTGGCGGTCGAAAGCTCGGTCTTCTGGCGTTCGAGCTTGCGCTGCGATGAGGAAAGATCGCCGATGGTCGCCATGAGCCGGCGTTCCTGCTCGCGCAGCCGTTCCTGATGGCGTTTCAGAAGGGTAATGTCGGTGCCGACCGACACGAGACCGCCGTCGCGGGTGCGCCGTTCATTGATCTGCAGCCAGCGTTCGTCGGCAAGCTGGACCTCCGTGGTCCGCGACATGCCGCTCTGGTCCGGATCGGCGATCCGCCGCTGGATGATCGGCCGCGCGGAGGCCGCCTGCACGACGGCGCGCTCGGTGCCGGGAACCAGAACCCGGTCGGGCAGGCCGTAGACCTGCTGGAAATGGGCGTTGCACATCACCAGCCGGTCATTCTTGTCCCAGAGCACGAAAGCTTCGGAGGTGCATTCGATGGCGTCGGCAAGGCGCTGGTCGGCCTCGGCATAGCGCTGCGCCAGACGGTGCTGCTCGGTCACGTCCATGGCGATGCCGATTACATGCAGGCGTCCGGTATTGGAGCGCAGCACCTGAGCACGGGCCCGCATCCAGACATAGTGGCCCTTCGAATGGCGCATCCGGAAAACCTGGTCGATCTGCCGGGGATCGCCCTTGGCGACCGTGCGCGCCAGCGCATGGAGATTGCCGTCGTCGGGATGCATCAGTTTGGCAGCGTCGGCAAAGCCGAGCGCGTCGCCCGATGGCGGCAGGCCCAGCATCTCGTACATCGAACGCGACCAGAACAGCCGGCGGCTGGCAAGATCGAAATCCCAGAGCCCGCAGCGACCGCGCGACAGCGCCGCCTCGACGCGCAAGTTCGACTCGAGGAAGATGTCATCGGCTTCGCGCGCCCGCTTCACCTGCTGGAAATAGGCGTAGAGGATAACAAGCAGGATCAGCGAAATGCCGGCAAACAGCGTGACGTTCAGCGAAACCTCGCGGCGCCAGAAGTCGGCCAGGCCCTGAAGGGAGTGGGCCGAGAGGATCAGCGCGCCGTCGTTGCCGACAGGAACCAGCACCATGTAGTGGGGGACGCCGTCGATGGCGGCCTCGATGGCGCCGCTGCGCTCGGCGGCGAAGCGGGCCGCGCTGACCCGGGGCAGAAGCCCCGAAATATCCATGCCAACATAGCCGGCGCCCGAGGCCGACGAAGCGAAGATCCGCCCGTTGTCGTCGATCAGCAAAAGAAGGGTTCCATTGCTGAGGCGGTCCTGGGGCAGGTATTGGCCGAGGGTCGTCTCCGTTGCTGCGCGGTCGCCGTTCTCAAACATAGCGGCATTCGGGGCAAGCGCTGCCGCGGCGGTTGCCGCCGAAAGCGCAGCCGACTGCCGGATGGCGCTTTCCATGCGCCCGTATTCGGAAAGAATGCCGGCCAGCCGCGCTGCCGCCAGCACCATCAGGAAGGCGAGAATGAGGACGGGAATGGAGCGTCTCAGCGCAGTCTCCACCCACCGCGAACTGCCGTCGCAGCCCCGCATGAGCAGCACGAGCCGCTGGGGTAGTCCCTCGAAAAAGCCTGCAAACCCAGAAAATTTGAGTCGCAACCGCTCATCGGCTGCGGATAACCGCCGCGCGTTCGCCATCGTCCCTACCTTGATCCCTCGTGTGATTCGAAGCGCCGCCCGCCCGAATCTAAGCTAATGAATCACTACTGATTCGCCTTGTCCATATGGGCCGGGTGAACAAAGGCTTAAGCCCTTAATCCGAATCGACTTTTTTTGTGCGGACGCAGCCAAACTCTTGAATCTGATCGAGAAGATGGCCGTTGCTTGGTGACCGACAGGGCTGGCGGACAGCGCGGACGCAGGCCCGGACAGGGTTTCCCGACATGCACCAGAAGTCGTTTGGCAGGTGTTCGGCAAGGAGGAGGGCGCGGACTTCGGCAGCGCCGAAGTCGATGCACAGCAGGAGGTGGATAACCCCAAGAGGACGGCCAGGAAAAGAAGCGGGAGGACGCGGTGTTACCCGCGCCGCCCGTTTCAGCCCTTCAGTATGCGCTCGACGATGTCAGCGACGTCGGACGAGAGCGCCGGTGCCCGTTCGATGGTCATCAGCGCCTCGCGGGCCTGGTCTGCGCGCACCGGCTCGAGCATGCGCCAGGAGCGCAAGGCGGTGAGCAGGCGGGCGGCAAGCTGCGGGTTGCGCTTGTCGATCGACAGGATCTCTTCGGCGAAGAAGTGATAGGCCTTGCCGTCCGGACGGTTGAAGCCGGTCGGGTTGGCAAAGGCAAACGTGCCGATCAGCGCGCGCACCCGGTTCGGATTGGATGCGGCGAAATGCGGGTTCTGCATCAGGCGCATCACGCGGTCGAGCGCGCCTTCGCCCGGAATGGTCGCCTGGATCGAAAACCACTTGTCGAGCACCAGCGCATTGGCGGCGAAACGGCTCTCGAAGGATGAAAGCGCGGCATGCGTCTCGGTCGCGTCGGGGAAGCGGTGTGCGAGCACGGTCAGCGCCTGCGACAGGTCCGTCATGTTGTCGGCCTTGGCATAGGCTTCAGCAGCGCCGGCGGGGCTGTTGTCGCTGAGCGCCAGGAAGCCGAGGGCGGCATTGCGCAGGGCACGGCGACCGGCTCCGGCAGCGTCGGGACTGAACGGTGTCGTGGATGCGAGCCCGTCATAGAGCGCACGGAAGGTTGCGGCGCCGGCTTCGGCAATGGCCGCAAGGATCGCCTGGCGGCCCTGATGGATCGCGTCCGGATCATTGTTGGCGCCGAGTTCGCGGGCGATATCTGATTCGCTCGGCAGCGCGAGCGCCTGGGCGCGGAAGGCCGGCTCAAGCGTGTCGTCACCGGCGATCGCGATCAGCGCATCGCAGAGCGCGGCATCGCTTTCCACCGGCTGGCCGGTACCGACGGCGCGCGCCGCAGCCATCAATGCCGGCATCGCGATATCGGTGATCGCCTGCCAGCGGGCGAAGAGGTCGCTGTCGTGGCGGGCAATATGGGCGAGGTCTTCCTTGCTCTGGGCAAAATGCAGCGTTACCGGAGCGGAGAAGCCACGATTGAGCGAGACGACCGGGCGTGCGCCGATGCCGGAGAAGGTGAAAGTCTGGCTGCGCTCGGTGAGATGCAGGACGTCGCCGGTCACCTCTCCGCCGCCGACGGCGACCGGTTGCGCTTCCGCGCCGTTCTCGCCGATCAGCGCGAACTTCAACGGGATGTGCATCGGCTCCTTGACCGTCTGGCCGGGCGTGGCCGGCACCATCTGCTCGAGCGACAGGCTGAGGGTTTTGGCGGTCGCGTCATAAATCGCGGACACGGTGATCTGCGGCGTGCCGGCCTGTCTGTACCAGAGCGAGAACTGCGTGAGATCGCGGCCGTTGGCATCCTCGAAGCACTTGACGAAATCCTCCACGGTGGCGGCGTCGCCGTCATGGCGCTCAAAATAGAGGTCCATGCCCTTCTTGAAGCGGTCGCGGCCAAGAATGGTTGCGATCATGCGGGTAACTTCGGAACCCTTTTCATAGACGGTGGTCGTGTAGAAGTTGTTGATCTCGCGGAACTTGTCCGGGCGGACCGGATGGGCGAGCGGGCCGGAATCCTCCGGAAACTGCTCGGAGCGCAGATGCCGCACCTCGGCAATGCGCTTGACGGCGCGGGAACGCTGGTCGGCGGAAAATTCATGATCGCGATAAACGGTCAGGCCTTCCTTCAGGCACAGCTGGAACCAGTCGCGGCAGGTGATGCGGTTGCCGGTCCAGTTGTGGAAGTATTCGTGCGCAATGATCGCCTCGATGTTGGCATAGTCCTGATCGGTCGCGGTTTCCGGGTCGGCCAGCACATATTTGTCGTTGAAGATGTTGAGACCCTTGTTCTCCATCGCGCCCATGTTGAAGTCGGAGACGGCGACGATCATGAAGATGTCGAGATCGTATTCGCGGCCGAAGACGTCTTCGTCCCACTTCATGGAGCGTTTCAGCGCGTCCATGGCATAGGCCGCGCGGGCCTCCTTGCCATGTTCGACATAGATCCTGAGCGCCACTTCGCGGCCGGACATGGTGACGAAGGTGTCCTCGATAACGCCGAGGTCGCCGGCGACCAGCGCAAACAGGTAGCTCGGCTTCGGATGCGGATCGAACCAGGCGGCGAAGTGCTTGCCTTCGCCATAGCCGGCGCCGCCGAGGAAGTTGCCGTTGGAGAGCAGCAGCGGGTTGGCGGCCTTGTCGGCGATGATGTTGACCGTATAGGGGGCCAGAACGTCGGGACGGTCGGGGAAATAGGTGATGCGGCGGAAGCCTTCGGCCTCGCACTGCGTGCAGTAGATGCCGTTGGAGCGATAGAGGCCCATCAGCTGGGAATTGGCCTGCGGATTGATGATCGTGGTGATCGTGATCTCGAAGGGCGTGGATTCCGGCAGGTCGCGGATCGTCAGGCTGTCGGGCGTGGCCGTATAGCGTTCGGGCGCCATCTCCATCTGGTCGAGAAGCAGGCCCGCGAGACTGAGTTCGTCCCCGTCGAGCACCAGCGGTGCCGTGGGATCGACACCCTCCCGTCGATGGAAGATCAGCCGTGCTTCAACCTTGGTTTCGGTGGGGTCGAGTTCGAAGGTAAGATCCACGCGCTCCAGCACGAAGTCGGTGGGGCGGTAGTCCGCCAGATGGGTGATCTGGCCCGTATCTGTTCGCATAAATCTTCCCTGATCGTCTCTTGCGTGAATCCGGCGTGCGCAAGCGTGATACCGAATACGTGCCAGCGCGATTTCGCCGGCGATAATTGCAGCAAATTCTGAACGATTGTTAAAATTGATAGAAATACCGCGCGCAAGCGACAAGTTTATTCAGCCTGTGCAGAATAGCCGGATCAAACATGCTCAACGCGCCTTGCCAGAATCCCTAGACGGGTCGATGATGGGAGAAAATGTCCCTCGCACCGGACGCTCCGCCTCCCGCCAAGATAGATCAGCCAGGAAATTCACGAGAAACCAAAGATGGCCCCCGCCGTTTCCGATCCCATTCGCGGCATCCTGCTGAAGGTTCTTTCCGTCGCCGTGTTTCTCGGCATGCAGACCTGCATCAAGCTGGCGGGCGCCGGCATACCGCCCGGGCAGATCACATTCTACCGATCGGCCTTCGCCATGGTGCCGATCATTGCCTATCTCGCCTATCGCGGCGACCTGCGCGCCGCCTTTCGCACCGACAATCCGCTCGGCCACCTGAAGCGTGGCCTGATCGGTGTCGCCGCCATGGGCTTCGGCTTCTATGGCCTCGTCCTGCTGCCACTGCCCGATGTGATCGCCATCGGCTACGCCATGCCGCTTGTAGCGGTGGTGTTTGCCGCATTGTTTCTCGGAGAGAGCGTGCGCATCTACCGCTGGACGGCGGTTTTCGTCGGTATGATTGGCGTGATGATCATCTCCTGGCCCAAGCTCACGCTCTTCGGGGAGCAGGGCCTTGGATCGGCGGCCGCAATCGGGGCCATGGCGGTTCTGGCATCGGCGACGCTCGGGGCGGGCGCCATGTTGCAGGTGCGCCAGCTGGTGCAAACGGAAGCCACTGCGACTATTGTCATGTTCTTTTCGCTGACGGCCTCCGTGCTTGCGGCCTTCACTTGGTTCTTCGGCTGGGCAACCCTGTCCTGGGAGGCGCTCGCCCTGATGGCCATTGCCGGCTTCTTCGGCGGGCTCGGCCAGATCCTCCTGACGGAAAGCTATCGCTATGCCGATGTCTCGACGATCGCGCCGTTCGAGTACAGTTCGATCCTGCTCGGTTCCGCGATCGCCTATTTTCTGTTCGGCGATATCCCTACGCTGACCACGCTTGCCGGCGCGGCGATCGTGGTTTCCGCCGGTATCTTCATCATTTATCGTGAGCACCAGCTCGGGCTGGAGCGAAAGGCCGCGCGCAAGGCCGCGACCCCGCAAGGGTGATGGCGGACGATCGCCGGAGGGATTCGTTCTTCATCGGTTTTTATTGTTCTTTGCCAACAATTCTGCCTACAATATTCAGTTTTTTCGAATACTTCCCGGGATGAGACAATTTTCCCTTGCCGGAATGGCTCGCATACTTTGAATATGGAAGAATGAGAGTGAATTGCGCACGATCCTTTTACCATCCAGCCAGACGGCCTGAGCGTTCGCAGGGACGATCTCGCCGCGCGCAGCTGTGCGGGTTCGGCCGCCTTCGCGAGGGAGGGGCAGGCTGATGGCATTCTCAAGGGAAGAGTTGCAGGCCCATCCGGACTTTATGATGGCGCTACGATTTCTCGCCGAGGAATTGCGCAGCGTCTATGACGGCAATCCGCGTCTGGCGCGCTTCCTCGCCTCCCATCAGCGCTGGCTGTTGAGCCAGGCGGCCTTCGCCCTCTACCTCGAATACGATCCCGCAATTCCCCAGACCGGCCTGACCACGGCCCGGCTGCGTGACATGATCACCGGCGTCAATGCCGCAAGCCGAAACACAGTCCTGAACTTTCTCGATCAGTTGCAGTCCTATCGGTTTATCCGCGTCGCGGACGATCCGAACAAGCGTCCGCGCCGGTTCGAGGCAACCGAAGTCTGCGAGAATGCAATGTTTCACTGGGTGACGGCCAATCTCGCATCGCTCGACCACGTCGACGGCGGATCGCGCGCCCGGGTGCTTCTCGCCCGACCGGAGCTTTTCCGTCTCGTTCAACCGCGCGTGGCCCGCCGCGCCATCGATGACAGCCACTGGCGCGAGCCGCCGCGGCGGGTAGCCATGTTCCTCTGGACCGAGGCGGGTGGCCTCGTCATGGACGAGCTGGTGCGCCGGATCATTGCGCCGATCACCGGGGCGGATCGTTACGATCTGGGTCGCGTCGACGCGCGCGCCATGGCGCAGCAATTCATGATGTCGCGCACGCATCTCCAGCGGCTGCTGCGCAAGGCGGTGGACGAGGGCTGCCTGCAATGGCACGACGAGCGCAAGAAGACCCATCTCTGGTTCTCCCGCGATTTCCTCGAGGAATATATCGGCTGGCAGGCGGTGAAGTTCGCCCTGGTCGATGAGGCGTTCGACTGGGCGTGCCGGGAGGCGTCGCGCGATCACCCCGAGACTCGTGCCCCGGCCTGCGCCGAGGGATAGGTCGAAGGTTTCGGCCTAGGTCCTGTAAGACCGGCCCTCAATCAGAGCGGAATGTGGGATGCCGCGCTGTTGGCGCCGCGCCGGCCCAGGCGCGTCGTGTCGCCTCCCGCCATGGCGCGGCTATATTCTTCCGAGGCGTTGACCGCATCGCCGATCCGCCCGACGGCATCCCTCAACTGGCGCAGCGGATGGAAATTGACGTTCATGGCTTTGACCCTTGCAATTGTTGCGTATCTTTTGAAGGCGGCGTTCCCGGCATCGGTGGCTTGAATTGTGCAATGCACAATCAAGCGGCGCAGGCATGCGGTCGACGCATCGCCCGGTTTGTACCTCTCAGGAATCCCGGAAATCGGTGAAGATGGCGGAGGGGCGGGTGATCTGGCCGATGCGGCCGAGGACCCGCGCGCTCAACTGTTCGTTCGTCGCGGAGCCGAAGCGGTGATAGCCGTGACCGCTGCGGAGCGGCTCGCCGGCAAGGCGGAGCGTTTCGAAATTACAGTGGATGGGGCGGGTGCGGGCGGTCATGGCAAGGCTTCCTTGTCGAATGGCTCCTCCCAGGACATTGATGTCAATATTGCAGTGCAGCATCGAATTGGCAATGGGCGCAACCGCGCCGCTGCCATGCCTGAATTGCATGGCTTCCTTCATAATCCGTTTACCATCGATGAAAATACGGGCGATTCACGCGTCAAGCCGTGCCCGGAAGGCCCGCAGGTCCTGCCAGGCGAGCGCCTTGCTGGCCGGCGCTGTCAGCAGTTCCTGCGGATGCAGGCTGGCAATCGCCGGAACGCTGTGGCTGCCACAGGCGATCTCGCGCCAGTGACCGCGCAAGACATGGATGGTCTCGTTGCCGCCGAAGAAGAAGCGGGCGGTGAAATTGCCGAGCAGCAGCACGGCCTTCGGCTCCACCAGTTCGATCTGGCGCTCGATGAAGGGCCGGCAGATCGCGCTTTCCGGTACCGACGGCGGACGGTCGCCGGGCGGACGCCAGGGGATGACGGTGCTGATCAGCACGCCCTCGCGCGAAAGCCCGATGGCCGCGAGCATGCGGTCGAGTAACAGGCCCGCCCTGCCGGAAAAGGCCTGACCCTCCCGGTCGTCGTCGGCGCTCGGCATCGGCCCGATGACCATGATGCCGGACGCCGGATCGCCGCTGGCGAAGATGGTGGAGCGCGCGCTGGTCTTCAGATTGCAGCCGGAAAAGGCCTCCACGGCGGTCTTCAGCTCAGCGAGCGTGCGGGCGCTTTCGGCGGCAAAGCGCGCCTCGGTGATCGCATGTTCGTCGGGAATGGCGACGTTGGCGGCGGCCGGCTGCGAACGCGGCGCGGGCATATCCGGGCGCTTGCGCCCCGGGGAGGTGCTGCTCTGGCCCGCCGGGTCCGCCACGGGCGCGGCGATCTTGTGCTGGCGCGCCTGCTTCTCGGCGGCGAATTCTGCCAGCCGGTCGACCGCATCGTCCTCGACCAGCCATTCGACACCGGCCTCCGCATGAAAATGCAGAAGCGCGGCAAGTTCGGCGGCGGTCATGTCGCGGGCGGAGATCATGGACCCGTTCTAGTGCAGTGCTGGGGCAAAGGAAACAGATTCCTGCGGGAGGTGGCGTCGCCTCATGCCGCCCATTGCGCGATGTCGTCGCGCTCGCCGATCAGCGCCAGACCGTGGGCGATCGACACGAGTTCGCCGCCGCTCTCGATGCGCGAAGCCTCAAAGCGGTCGGTGAAGATCCGCCGCACCGCCGGCACGAAGGAGGTGCCGCCGGTCAGGAAGACCTTGTCGATTGAGCCCGGCGCCGTGTTGGTCGTCGTCAGCACCTCGTCGAGCGCGGTTTCGATGCGGGCGAGATCGTCGGCGATCCAGCTCTCGAAATCGGTGCGGCGAACCGTCTTCTCTCCTGCCTTGCCGAGCGGCGCGAAACGGAACCCGGCTTCGTCCTCCGCCGACAGCGCCATCTTGGTGGCCGAGACCGCCTGATAGAGCGGATAGCCCTCGTCATGCTCGACGAGATCGATGAACAGTTCGAGCTTGTCCGGCTCGAGGCTCTGGCGCACCAGCGATTTGAGGTCGGTAAATTCACGCGAGGTCTTGAACACCGAGAGCTGGTTCCAGCGCGAGAACGAGGTGTAGTAGTTGCTCGGCACGTCGAGAACCTTGTCGAAACTCCTGAACCAGCTGCCCTTGCCGATCTCCGGCGCGACCAGATGCTCGATGATGCGGGCGTCGAACTGGTCGCC
>JBAYTX010000027.1:0-58186 GCA_041675415.1 Rhizobium sp.
CCGGCAGACACCGGATCAGGCCTACTTCAACGCGCTGGCACCAATGATGGTGGCGGCATAATCGAGGCGGAAATCCACTTAGCAAAACGCCCGAAACTGTTCAGACAAACCGAGCCACCTCTCAGCGACAACTTCATTCGATGAAGGCATTTGCAAGACAGTTGGTTGTCAATGACCTTGAAAGCATAGGGTTTGCCTTCTTCGGGCGAGGCCTCCAATATCTTCCCCAAAATCAGGTAGGATCAACAGCCGTCGCCGAATGGCATGCTCGGGCGTGAAGCTGCGGCTTCCGCGTTCGTTTTTGCGACAATTTGCCGGGAACCGTTTTCCCCAAGCCTTGAAAGCCGCCCGTCCTGCAATTAAGACACTCGGAGCGAATAACACCCGGTCGGGAGTGGGACGACAGAAATGATGGACTTCGAAGCAGCACGCACGAAAATGGTGGATAACCAGATACGCACGACCGATGTGACCTCTCATACGGTTCTTTCGGCGTTTCTGACGGTGCCGCGCGAAGCCTTTGTGCCGGTAGAGATGAAGCCGCTCGCTTATATAGATGAGGATCTGCAGGTTGCTCCGGCGACAGGCGGAAACGCCGCCCGCTACATCATGGAGCCATCACCCCTGGCAAAGCTGCTGCAGTTGGCATCGGTCACGAAGGACGATGTCGTGCTCGAGATTGGCTGCAGCACCGGCTATGCGGCCGCAGTTCTCTCGCTGCTGGCCGGATCGGTCGTCGCCGTCGAAAGCGATGAGGCGCTGGCCGCACAGGCGACCGCCACCCTCTCCGAGCTCGGTTATGACAATGTGGCGATTGTGACGGGAGACCTGCAGAGGGGCTATGTCGACGAGGCTCCCTATGACGTGATTTTTGTCAATGGCGCCGTCGAGGAGGTGCCGGAGACGCTTCTGGCGCAGTTGCGTGATGGTGGCCGGCTCGTCGCGGTCGTGGGGAGTGGCAATGCGGCGCGCGCCCGGCTTTATATCCGTTCCCATGGTGTGTCGTCCTACAACGACTATTTCAATGCGGCCGTGAAACCGCTGCCCGGCTTCCGCAAGGCTGCCGAATTCGTATTTTGAGCTGCCTTCACCTGCGGCCAATTGTCAGGGGAATACAGATTGCGGGAGCTGATCTAGCCGGGGGCGATGAAAATGTTGTTTTTGGGCAACGTGGCATCGGTTTTTCGGGCCATCCGGGATTGCCCCTGTTGCGGGTGGGCGCGCTCCGGTCCATCTAGGGGCAGGAATCTGTTGACGCCTCTTTGATCATTGCGGTTGCTCCACGCTTTGGAGGCGGCCGTTCCTTGGTGGAGGTTGGCAGTTCGACCTCGAAAGTGGAGTTCAGACCTTTGTCGATCATTCGGAAAACCGCATTCGCCATGACCCTTGCGCCGGCGCTGATGCTGATGCCGGGTATGGCATCGGCCGAGACCCTCTTCGGCGCAATGGCCAAGGCTTATCAGAACAATCCGGATTTGAACGCCGTGCGTGCGGCACTTCGCGCGACGGATGAGAACGTCACCATCGCCAAGGCCGGCATGAGGCCGCAGATCGCGGCATCGGCGAGTGCCACCGGAGTGAATGTCAGCAATCTCAGCAATGGCAATCCCGATTTCAGCTATAACACCGAAAATGTCGGCCTGACGATCACCCAGCAGATCTTCGACGGCTTTCAGACCCTGAACAATGTCCGCGCGGCAGAGGCTGGTGTCTATGCCAGTCGCGAAAGCCTGAAGGCGAACGAGATCTCCATTCTGCTAGCTGCTGCGCAGGCTTATGCCGACGTTGCGCGCGACCAGCAGATCGTAGTCATTCGCAAGCAGAACCTTGCATTCCTGCAGGAACAGCTCAACGCCGCCAATGCTCGCCTTCAGGTCGGCGAGGGAACCAGAACCGATGTCAGCCAGGCGGAGGCCCAGCTTGCTGGCTCCCAGGCCCTGCTCGCAGCGGCGATCGCCCAGCTGAAGCAGAGCGAGGCGACCTATGTACAGGTTGTTGGCGATGCGCCGAAAGGCATCAAGCAGCCCTCGCCAGCCACAAAGGCTCTGCCGGGCAGTCTCGACGCCGCAGTCGCCACCGCCATTCGCGAACATCCCTACGTGCTTGCAGCGCTTCACGCTGTGGACGCCGCCGGCTATCAGGTGAAGTCCGCCGAGGGTACGCTGCTTCCCGGCGTCGTTATCCAGGGCAATGTCGGACGCAATTGGACCAACGAACCTTCGACCTTTGGAACAAACCCGGACAACACAGTCGGGAGCGTCACGGCGCAGCTGAAAATTCCGATCTATCAAGGCGGAGCGGAATACGGGAATATCCGCAAGGCAAAGGAAACGCTCGGCGAGCAGCGCATCAAGGTCGATTCCGCCCGCGCCAGTGTGCAGCAGCAGGTGACGTCGGCCTATGCCCAGATGGAAGCCGCAATGTCCGCCATCTCGGCTGCCCGCAAGCAACTGAGTGCCGCCAATCTGGCGCTTCAGGGCGTGATCGAGGAACGGAATGTCGGGCAGAAGACCACGCTCGATGTGCTGAATGCCCAGCAGAGGGTATTGGAGGCCAAGGAGAGCCTGGTCAGCTACCAGCGCAATTCAGTGGTCGCCAGCTATTCGGTTCTGGCCGCATCGGGTCGACTGACGGTTCAGAGCCAGGGTCTTCAGGTCGCCGAATACCGCTCCGAGGATCACTTCGAGGCAGTGAAGGACAAGTGGATCGGCCTGCGTACTGTCGACGGTCGTTGATTTGTCACTATTGCCCGAATAAAGCTGTGCATCACGCCGCATCTGCCCTGCGGCGTGATTTTTTTCCCCGAGCTAGTATCCTACAGTGAAGTCGAATCGGTTGATGGCCTGCTGCCGTCGATTGAATCTTCAGGGAAAACGGGGATGAATATGGCTCAGCCAAGTGTATCGCGTGAACCGTCCATGGAAGAGATCCTGGCGTCGATCCGCCGGATCATTGAGAGCAACGACCCCGACAACGGGAAGATAGGGTCTGCCTCTCTGCCGCCTGTCTATGATGGTGACGACGCGGACGACGAGGTCCATCTGACGGTAGAAGACGAAGTTTACGCCTCGTCCGAATTTCTTGCAGCCAATGATCCCGGCCCGTCGCCTTCGTCGCCCACGCAAAGAGCGGCTCTCGGTCCGGTTGAGCCGGAACGGCCGGTCGCAAAAAGTATCTCGCTCGCCGACTTGGCTGCGCGTGTTCGTTCTTCGACCGAACGCGCCGCGGAAAGCGAACGTCACCAGCAAGGCGAAGGGCCCCGTGCCGAAAGCCCCGTTATGACCAGCCGGATGGCGGAGCTTCGCTCATCCGCGCCGCCGGCCGACATGCCGGCCGCGTCGATGATTTCGGCCCGCACTGAGGCGAACCAGGAGGAAACCCCGATGGTTTCCGAGGCTCTTGCCCCCGAGGCCGTGGCGTCGGAACAGGTTGCCACGAACCAGGAAATTCCATCCGCGCCGGTCCGTCAGGAAATCGAGCAAACGGCCCTTGTTTCAGTTGCCACCGGCGAGCAGGTCGCGCGTTCCTTCGGCGAACTGGCCGAAGCGATCGATGGCAGTCAGCGACGCTCGCTTGACGAGATGGCCGAGGAGATGCTGCGTCCGATGCTGCGGGAATGGCTCGACGACAATCTGCCGACGCTCGTCGAGCGTCTTGTGCGCGAAGAGATCGAGCGTGTCGCCCGAGGCCCTCGCCGCTAAGCTGCCGCAAAGAAGCGACAAGAAAGCCGCTCCGGCTTCCGGGGCGGCTTTCTTGTTGACACCGGCGCGCCTGTCCGGTTTACCGCTTGTGAACATCCACTTCTCTTGGACCCTTCAACGCTCTCAAGGTTTGGTCAAGAAATGCTCGAAAAGACCTACGACGCCGCCACAGTCGAACCGAAAATCGCCAAGGCCTGGGAAGAGGCGGACGCCTTCCGTGCCGGCGCAAACGCCAAGCCGGGGGAAGATACCTTTACCATCGTCATCCCGCCGCCGAACGTTACCGGCTCACTGCACATGGGCCATGCGCTCAACAATACCCTGCAGGACGTCATGATCCGTTTCGAGCGCATGCGTGGCAAGGATGTGCTGTGGCAGCCGGGTATGGACCATGCCGGCATTGCCACGCAGATGGTGGTCGAGCGCAAGCTGATGGAAACCCAGCAGCACCGCCGCGCAATGGGACGCGAGGCCTTCATCGAGAAGGTGTGGGAGTGGAAGAACGAGTCCGGCGGCCTGATCTTCAACCAGTTGAAGCGGCTCGGCGCCTCCTGCGACTGGTCGCGTGAGCGCTTCACCATGGACGAGGGCCTGTCCGAGGCTGTCCTCGAAGTCTTCGTCACGCTCTACAAGCAGGGCCTGATCTACAAGGACAAGCGGCTCGTAAACTGGGATCCGAAGCTGCTGACGGCGATTTCCGACCTGGAAGTCGAGCAGGTCGAGGTCAGCGGCAATCTCTGGCATCTGCGCTACCCGCTGGAAGACGGCGTGACCTATCAGCATCCGGTCGCTTTCGATGAAGAGGGCGTGGCGACGCAGTGGGAAACCCGCGACTACTTGGTCGTGGCAACGACCCGGCCCGAGACGATGCTCGGCGATACCGGTATCGCGGTCCATCCCGACGACGACCGCTACAAGGCGCTGGTCGGCAAGCATGCCATTCTGCCGATCGTCGGGCGCCGGATTCCCATCGTGGCCGACGAGTATCCGGACCCGACAGCGGGCACCGGCGCGGTCAAGATGACGCCCGCCCACGATTTCAACGATTTCGAGGTTGGAAAGCGCGCCGGTCTTCGCGCCATCAATGTGCTGACGGTCGACGCCGCGATCGCGATCGTCGAGAACGAGGATTACCTCGAAGGCCTGACGCCGTCGCGCGAGCAGCAGATGGTCTGGGGCGAACTTGAGGGCATGGACCGTTTTGCAGCCCGCAAGAGCATCGTCGAAATTCTCGGGGCCGAGGGACTGGTCGATCAGGTCGTGCCGCACAAACACGTCGTGCCGCATGGAGATCGCGGCGGCGTGCCGATCGAACCTCGGCTTACTGAGCAGTGGTATGTCGATGCCAAGACGCTCGCCGCGCCGGCCATCGAATCGGTCAAGGAAGGGCGCACCAAGTTCGTTCCAAAGAACTGGGAGAAAACCTATTACGAGTGGATGGAGAACATCCAGCCCTGGTGCGTGTCGCGGCAACTCTGGTGGGGTCACCAGATTCCTGCCTGGTACGGACCGGACGGGCAGGTATTCGTTGAACGTACCGAAGAAGAGGCGCTACACGCTGCCATTCAGCACTACATTGCCCATGAAGGGCCGTGGAAGGCCTGGGTGGAGGAGAAGCTCGAGAATTTTGCGCCGGGAGAGATCCTGACGCGTGACGAGGATGTCCTTGACACCTGGTTTTCGTCCGCGCTGTGGCCTTTCTCGACGCTCGGCTGGCCGGGTGAAACGCCGGAACTGGCGAAATACTACCCGACCGACGTTCTCGTCACCGGTTTTGATATCATCTTCTTCTGGGTCGCCCGGATGATGATGATGGGCATGCATTTCATGAAGGATGAGGACGGCACGCCGGTCGAGCCCTTCCATACCGTTTATGTGCACGCACTGGTGCGCGACAAGAACGGTCAGAAAATGTCGAAGTCCAAGGGTAACGTCATTGACCCCTTGGTGCTGATCGACGAATACGGCGCTGACGCATTGCGCTTCACGCTGGCGATCATGGCGGCGCAGGGGCGCGACGTGAAGCTTGATCCGGCGCGCATTGCCGGCTACCGCAATTTCGGCACCAAGCTCTGGAACGCAACACGCTTTGCTGAGATGAACGGCGCCGCGAGTGACCCGCATTTCCTGCCGGAAACGACGACGCTGACGATCAATCGCTGGATACTGACAGAGCTTGCCCGTACTGAGCGCGACGTGACCGAGGCGATCGCCAACTTCCGCTTCAACGATGCGGCCAGCGCGCTCTACCGCTTCGTCTGGAACCAGTTCTGCGATTGGTATCTGGAACTGCTCAAACCTGTCTTCGCCGGAGACGATGCCGTGGCCAAGGCCGAGGTGCAAGCCTGCTCGGCCTATGTGCTGGAGGAGACCTACAAGCTCCTACATCCGTTCATGCCCTTTATTACCGAAGAGCTATGGGCCCACACGGCGGGCGAGGGCAAGGAGCGCGAAACACTGCTTTGTCATGCCGATTGGCCAGCGCCAGAGTTCGTTGATGAGACCGCCGCTGCGGATATCAACTGGCTTGTTGATCTGGTGTCGGGCATCCGCTCGACGCGTGCGGAGATGAATGTCCCGCCCTCCGCCATCGCACCATTGGTCGTCGTATCCGCCAACAGCCTCACACAGGGCCGCCTCGTCCGTCATGAAGCTTCCATCAAGAGGCTGGCGCGGGTCGACAGCATCGTGCTTGCCGATGAAGCGCCGAAAGGCTCTGCGCAGATTGTGATCGGCGAAGCCACCGCCTGCCTTCCGCTCGGCAGTCTGATTGACATCGGGGCGGAAAAGGCTCGGCTGGAAAAGGCGATTGACAAGGCCGAACAAGAAATGGGCCGGATCGCGTCGAAGCTCGCCAATGAGAAGTTTGTTGCCAATGCCAACCCGGACGTCGTTGCCGCCGAGCGGGAACGGTACGGTGAACTGGAAGTGCAGCGCGCCAGCCTGCACACGGCACTGAAACGGGTGGCCGAGGCCGGCTGATCGCCGGCCACCGAACCTCTGCGATTCTGTCGGACTGATGCCGGTTCGTTCAATGGAGCGTCACCTCGCTCCTTGTGCGGCTTGATTCGTTCCCTTGTGCAAGACAAGGGTTTCAAGCCGCAGCGGGGGAATACCTGCAATCGGACACGCATAATTCCGGCGCTGTCCCATGTCCGCAACATTTCTAAAACTGTGACTCGTTCGCAACATTCTTGATGATACGTAGAATATGATTCTATTTTGCGCGGAAGTCGCCGAGTTTTGGCGAAAAAAATTGCGCCAGACCGCAAGTCTTACGTGAACGTAAGGGTTGTTACGTAAAAAAATCGCTTCGCTCGCGGCGGGCCGCTGTCTAAGTCCCGGATTGTTATATCGAAGTCGGTGGGTACTATGCCACATCGTTTATTGCCTGGAGTGGGGAGACAGATGGCAAACAATCTTTTGAAAACTGGTATTCTATGTGTGCTGAGCCTCGGCGCCTTGGCGTCTGCGGCAAATGCCGGCGGATTCTCGCGCGGCGAAGCCGATACCGACATTCTCTTTGAAGAGGGAAGCGTGGCCGCCCGCGCGGGTGTGACTTACGTGAGTCCCGAGCGTCAGTATGAGACTATCAATGGCGTGGCTGCGACGGACGCTGCGTATTCCAACAGCTTCTGGATCCCGAGTTTCGCCGCCAAGTTCAAGCTTGCCGACAACCTCGCTTGCGCCCTGACCTATACGCAGCCTTTCGGCGCCGATGCTACTTACGGCCCGCAGGCACAGGCGGCCGGTGCTTCCATACATAAGGAATTTGTCAGTAACGAATTCGGCGCGACTTGCGATGTCAACATGGAGGCCGGCAAGGGGCGGGTCCATTTCCTCGGTGGCGTCTTCATGCAGGATTTTTCCTATCTCGCCCAATCGCGGGCAGGGACGCTGCACCTTGATGACCATTCCGCCTTCGGTTACCGGTTCGGCGTCGCTTATGACATTACCGAATACGCCCTTCGCGCACAGTTGATGTATCGCTCCAAGGTCGAGCACGACGCTGACGATGGGTCGTTCGACTGGAATCCGGCGCTGCTGCCTTTTGGTACGCGTGACGCCTATGGTTCAGGAACTCTGCCGCAGTCCCTGAAATTGAGCCTGCAAAGCGGGATTGCGCCCGGTTGGCTCGTTTACGGCTCCGTCAAGTGGACCGATTGGAGTGTGTTGGATCGCTTGAACTATAGCATCTTCTCTCCGGCTGCTGTGCCCGCGCTCGGTCTCGCAGCTGGCTATAACAACCGGACGGACATCTATAACTGGAAGGATGGATGGACGCTGCAGGCTGGTGTTGCGCATGCCTTCACGGAGAATGTCAGCGGTACCGTCAATCTGACGTGGGATTCGGGTGTCAGCACCGGTGCCGACATCGTAACTGACAGCTGGACCGTAGGTGCCGGCGCCTTGATCAAGGCAGGTCCCGGTGAGCTGCGTGTCGGTGGCGCTGTGACCTACCTTACCAGCGGCAGCCAGGCTGTCGCAGATCAGGCTCTCTACAACGCAACAGCAGGCGGTGACTGGTCTTACGCTGTTTCCGGATCCTATCGCATCAAGTTCTGATGAGACGGGGCTACCCGTGTTCCACGATGCCACAAACAGGAAAGCCCGGTTCGTCCGGGCTTTCTTGCGTTGGGTACAGTGCGGCTCCCTAGCTTTTGTGACGAATTTGCAACAATCCGTTTATCGTCGCTGGCGCCCCTGCGATCCGGCGAATTTGTCCATTTCCCGCCACAAACTGGGCGCAGCGGTATCTCGACGAAAGCTTGGTTATGTGTTGCGTAATTCGTCATTTGAGTAGGACATGAGCCCGATCGCTTTGGAAAATGCCTTGGATTCAATGGATGCGCCGTGCAGACTGGCGTTTCCGGGGCGCTATGTGAGTTTTCCGTTGCCTGCACGGTCGGCAGCCGCAGTCTTGCCAGAAATGCGGACTAGGTTGACAAGGGTAGTGATTGACCCACCGTTGCCTGGCGAAGCAACGCATGTCCGAGCAGGGCGTGTAGTGAACGGGATGTTCACGGATTCGCGGATAAATGTTTCATGGACAAGGTAAATCGAGCCAAATCTGGCGTCGGTGCCTGTAGGTGTCCGTGATGATGTGGAAGAAATACGGAATTATGCTGAGATCAGACTGGAAATATCCGTCCACCCTGCTTTTCTCCTCGCTGCTCTTTCTCATGGCGGGGACGGCCGGCCATGCCTTCGACATCAATGCCGGCGTAACGAAGGAGTCGGGTCCGTTCGATCTCTTCAAGTTCGGCTTCAAGGCCTATAAGAACGGGCAGAAGCAGGAAGCGGTCGAAGCCTATCGCTATGCGGCCGAAAAGGGCCACACGGGCTCCCGCTGGGCACTCGCCAACATGTACGCGGATGGTGATGGCGTCGTTCAGGACGATTTCGAAGCTTTCAAGATCTATGCTGAGATCGCTAGCGAGGGCGTCGAGCCTGGCTCCGAAGACACCGGCTTCTTTGTCAATGCCCTTCTGTCGCTGGCGCACTATTATCGTCAGGGCATCCCCGGCAGTCCGGTGAAGGTCGATCTTACCCAGGCGCGCCAGCTCTATTTCCAGGCTGCCTCGACGTTTGGCGTCGCTGAAGCCCAGTTCCAGCTTGCCCGCATGGTTCTGGTGGGGGAGGGCGGAAAGTCCAACGTCCAGCAGGCAAAGAAATGGCTCAACCTGGCGCGCAAGAGCGGGCATGCGGGCGCCATGGCCGTGTTCGGAAACTTGATATTCCAGGAAGGCCAGACGGTTCGCGGCCTCGCCTTCATGACAGCGGCGCTCGACAAGTGCAGCCCGAAGGACTGTCTCTGGATGCAGGACCTGCAGGAACAGGCATTTTCTCTCGCGACCGAGGATGACCGCCGCGTGGCCGTGGCCCTGGCCCCGCAGATCTATCGCCAGCCGGAGTAACGGGCTGATGCCGGCGTTGCTCTAGAAGTCGAACCAACCAGCCACGGGAACGTGGTCGGACGGCTTTTCCCAGCTACGCACCTGCTTTTCGATCTGCGCTGATCTGAACCGATCCGCAGCCTCCGGCGATAGCATCAGGTGGTCGATGCGGATGCCGTTGTTTTTCTGCCAGGCGCCGGCCTGATAATCCCAGAATGAATAGAGTTTCGCATCGTCGCTTGTCGCGCGAACGGCATCCACGAATCCGAGATTTTCCAACCGCCGGAAGGCTTGCCGGGTCGTTGGAAGGAAGAGCGCGTCGCCTTCCCAGACATTCGGGTCATGGCAGTCATACGGCTCGGGAATGACATTGTAGTCGCCGGCGAGAACGAGCGGCTCTTCGAGTGCCAGTCGCGCCTCGGCAAAGGTTTTGAGCCGTTCCATCCACGAAAGCTTGTAAGGATATTTGACCGGGTCGTCGGGCGGGTTTCCGTTCGGCAGGTACAAAGAGCACACCCGCAATGCGCCGCCCGTGACCGAGAATACCCCCTCAATGAAACGCGCCTGCTCGTCGCCGTCATCGCCCGGCAGGCCGCGATTGATCTCGTCGGGCCGGATCTTGGAAAGCAGGGCCACGCCGTTAAAGCCCTTCTGACCGTGAGTCTCGACATGGTACCCCAGTGCTTCGATCTCCATCCTGGGGAAACCGTCGTCTTGCGACTTGATCTCCTGCAGGCAGACGATATCGGGCGCCGAGGTTTCCAGCCACTGGCACAGATTGTCGATGCGCGCTTTCACGCCGTTGATGTTCCATGTGGCGATCTTCATGCCCGATCCCTTCATCTAGCCTTCTACATAGACGATGGAGCGGATATTGCCACAAACTTTTGCATGGATTCAGGCCGCGCATGCTTTGACAAACTGCCGTTCTCCATCATTCTCCTCTGGTGAGTTTAGGGGAAATAGCCCATTTCGTCGTTCACGTAGGCATAAGATTCCGGGCGCCAGATGCTCGGAGACAAAAGGGGATATTGTTTCATGTCAAAGATTGTTGAGACTCATCCGGTGGATGAAGTCCTGCCCTTCTCAAGGCTTGTCGCGCTCGGCCTCCAGCATGTGCTCGTCATGTACGCCGGAGCCATCGCCGTGCCGTTGATCGTCGGTCGGGCGTTGAAGCTCCCGCCCGAGGACGTGGCGTTCCTGATTTCGGCGGATCTGTTCGCCTGCGGAATCGTCACGCTGATCCAGTCGCTTGGCGTTACCCAGTGGTTCGGGATTCGTCTTCCCGTCATGATGGGCGTCACCTTCGCGGCGGTCGGTCCGCTCGTGTCCATGGCCAATATATCGGGAGGAACGGAGGGTGCCCGCTTGATCTTCGGGTCGATCATCGGGGCCGGGATCATCGCAATGCTGATAGCACCGGTCGTGAGCCGCCTCCTGCGCTTCTTCCCACCGGTCGTGACCGGGACGATTATCCTTGTCATCGGCGTATCGCTGATGCGCATCGGCATCAACTGGATATTCGGGAACCCCTTCGGTCCGACGGCACCGATCCTCGTCGATCCGGGACATGCCAAATGGCTTGAAGACATCAAGGCATTGGCCGAGGCCGGGGGCGGTGCCGTTCCTGCCATCCCGCCCAAGCTCGGTCTTGCTCCGAGCGTTCCCAATGCAGCTTACGCGCCACTCTCCGGAATCGCCGTCTCCGCGGTCGTACTCGTCTCCATCCTGCTGATTGCGCGCTATACCAGGGGCTTCCTGGCCAACATATCCGTGCTTCTCGGCATCGTCATTGGCGGCATTGTCGCGGCCGCCCTGGGCATCATGACCTTCGACAAGGTAGCGACCGCCACCTGGTTCGCTCCGGTGATGCCGTTTCATTTCGGCATGCCGATCTTCGATCCCGTGCTGATCGTCACCATGACGATCGTCATGTTGGTCGTCATGATCGAATCGACCGGCATGTTCTTGGCGCTCGGCGAAATGACGGGGAAGCCGGTGACGCAGCCAATGCTTTCAGCCGGCTTGCGCACCGACGGTCTCGGGACGCTGATCGGCGGCATCTTCAACACCTTTCCCTATACCAGCTTTTCGCAGAATGTCGGCCTGGTCGGCGTGACCGGCGTCAAGTCGCGTTTTGTCTGTGTCGCGGGCGGTATGATCCTGATCGTCCTGGGCCTCCTGCCGAAAATGGCGGCTCTGGTCGAATCGTTGCCGACAGTCGTGCTTGGAGGGGCAGGATTGGTGATGTTCGGAATGGTCGCGGCCACGGGTATCCGCATTCTTTCCGCAGTGGATTTCAAGGCTGGCCGATCAAACCTCTTCGTGGTCGCCGTTTCCATCGGCTTCGGCATGATCCCGTTGGTAGCGCCGAACTTCAAGCAGTGGATGCCGCATGGCATCTATCCGCTGATCGACTCGGGAATCCTGCTTGCCTCTATCTCCGCCGTGCTCCTGAACGTCTTCTTCAACGGCGCATCAAAGGCTGACGACGAGGAACTTCGCGCGGCGGCCATGGCTTCCGACGGTGGCCATTGATGCAGAAAAGCCGACCGGGCCATTGCCCGGTCGGCTTCACGAGGTGACTGGTCGCCGTCTTCAGACGGAGAAGCTGGTGCCGCAGCCGCAGCTCGCGACCGCGTTCGGGTTCTTGATCTGGAAGGATTGACCGAGCAGGTTGTCGACGAAGTCGATCTCCGAGCCTGTCATGTAGACGATCGATACCGGGTCGATGAGTACGGTGGCACCGTCCCTGGTGATGATCACATCGTCGTCCTGCGGCCCCTTGTCGAGGTCGAATTTATAGGAAAATCCGGAACAGCCTCCACCTTCAACGGAGATGCGCAGTGCCGTCTTGTCCTGTTCGGCGGACACAACAGCGGCAATGCGTTTTGCGGCGGCCTCCGAGAGGGTTACGTTCTGGTCAGTCATGTATCCTCCTGCCGGGTTCAAGGCCCGTGGAAAAATCGCTGATACGAACCCTGCTTGGGGCCGTTGGCACGTCCGGTGGGCAAGGTATCCCCAACGCAATTCGGCAAATTTGCACTTGCCGAAGGCTCTCTTGCTTGCGGGTTCGTCTGCTATAGGTATGAAGACAGGCCGACGGCGTCAATGGGCAGGTGGCAGGACACGGAATGACGATTGATAAAAATGCACTGGGCTTCGGTTCCGGCGAGCGAGCGCTCTATGCGGCCGATCCGTGGAGAAGTCGCGGAAGGCTGTTTGCGGAGACGGGCAGTCCAACGCGTTCGGAGTTTCAGCGCGACCGCGACCGCATCGTCCACACCACCGCCTTCCGCCGTTTGAAGCACAAGACGCAGGTATTCATCGGAACGGACAGCGATCATTATCGCACGCGCCTGACCCACACGATCGAGGTGGCGCAGATTGCACGCGCCCTTGCCCGGGCGCTGAAGCTCGACGAAGACCTCGCCGAGGGCGTGGCGCTCGTGCATGATTTTGGTCACACTCCCTTCGGTCATACCGGAGAGGATGCCCTGGACGAGGTTCTGAAGCCCTATGGCGGTTTTGACCACAACGCCCAGTCGCTGCGCATCGTAACGAAGCTGGAGCGCCGCTATGCCGAGTTCGACGGCCTCAACCTGACTTGGGAAACACTGGAGGGTCTCGTCAAGCACAATGGTCCGCTCTTGACCAGACAGGGCGAGGGGACACGCGGCCCGGTCCCGCAGCCGATCCGCGACTACTGCGCCCTGCATGATCTCGAAATTGACACCTATGCCAGCCTGGAGGCACAGGTGGCCGCCATCGCCGACGATATTGCCTACAATACCCATGACATCGACGATGGACTGCGCTCAGGCTATCTGAACTTCGATATGCTTGAGGAGGTGCCCTTTCTTTCAGGGCTCATGTCGGAAGTTCGTGACCGCTATCCCGGCCTTGAGGCGAGCCGTTTCACGCACGAGATCACGCGCCGGCAGATCACGCGCATGGTCGAGGACGTGATCTCGGTGGCGCAGGAGCGGATCCGGGTTCTCAAGCCGGCAAGCGCGGCGGACATTCGCCATGCGGACCGTACAATCGCCACCTTCTCTCCGGAGATGGCGGAGACCGACCGGGAGATCAAACGGCTGCTTTTCAGCCGGATATATCGCCATCCGGAAATCATGCGTATTCGTGCAAATGCGGCCCAGATCGTCACCGATCTTTTCAATGCCTATATGCGTGATCCGGAACTCATGCGCAGCCATTACTGGGTGGATCACATCGCCGGTCTCAATGAACCCGCCAGGGCTCGCCACGTGGGCGACTATCTCGCCGGCATGACCGACACCTACGCCCTCAGCGCCCACGGCCGGCTGTTTGACCGGACTCCCGATTTACGCTAGGCAGCGCCCAGATCATCCCAAGCCGTTCGCGAGGCGCAATGGCTGTTGACGTGGAAAATGGACATGAACCTTTTCGCAGACTTCGAAACAAGAATTAAGAATGCGCTCGAAACATTAGAAATAGTTAGAGAAAAGCGTTCAGTACTTGATTTTGGCCGCATCATCGTGGAGCCGCCGCGTGATCCGAGCCATGGCGATGCTGCGACCAATGCCGCAATGGTTCTGGCCAAGGCTCTCGGAACGAACCCCCGCGCCCTCGCCGAAATCATCGGTGAAAAGCTGCGGGAAGACGCCGATATCGCCGAAGTCTCGGTCGCTGGGCCAGGTTTCATCAACATCCGTCTTTCGACGGCCTACTGGCAGCGTCTTCTTGCCGTGATGATTGCTTCGGGCACGGATTTCGGCCGCTCGAAGCTCGGCGAGGGCCGCAAGGTCAATGTCGAATATGTTTCGGCCAATCCGACCGGACCGATGCATGTCGGCCATTGCCGTGGCGCCGTGGTTGGAGATGCGCTCGCCAACCTCCTGGCCTTCGCCGGGTATGATGTCACCAAGGAATACTACATCAACGATGCCGGTGCCCAGATCGACGTGTTGGCGCGGTCTGTCTTCCTGCGATACCGCGAAGCGCTCGGCGAGAAGATTGGCGAAATTCCGGCCGGTCTTTATCCGGGCGACTACCTCATTCCGGTCGGCAAAGCGCTCGCCGCAGAGTATGGCGTGCGCCTGTACAATATGCCGGAAGAAGAGTGGATGGAGATCGTCAAGGACAGGGCGATCGATGCCATGATGGCGATGATCCGCGACGACCTGGCGCAACTCAACGTTCATCACGGGGTCTTTTTCTCCGAGCGTACGCTACATGCCAACGGCGCGGCGGCTATCCGCACGGCCATCAATGATCTGACCTTCAAGGGGCATGTCTATCGCGGCACGCTGCCGCCGCCCAAGGGGCAGTTGCCCGAAGATTGGGAAGACCGCGAGCAGACGCTGTTCCGCTCGACCGAGGTCGGGGACGACATCGATCGTCCACTCGTCAAGTCGGATGGCGCCTACACCTATTTCGCCGCCGACGTTGCTTATTTCAAGGATAAGTTCGACCGCGGATACGAAGAGATGATCTATGTGCTCGGGGCCGATCACGGCGGCTATGTGAAGCGTCTCGAGGCCGTCGCCCGCGCCGTATCAGAAGGCAAGACCAAGCTCACGGTTCTCCTCTGCCAGCTGGTCAAGCTTTACCGCGATGGCGAACCGGTGAAGATGTCGAAGCGCTCGGGGGACTTTGTGACCCTTCGCGAGGTCGTCGAGGAAGTTGGTCGTGACTCGGTACGCTTCATGATGCTTTATCGCAAGAATAGTGAGCCTTTGGACTTCGATTTCGCCAAAGTAACCGAGCAATCTAAGGACAATCCGGTCTTTTACGTGCAGTATGCTCATGCCCGTTGCATGTCGGTCTTCCGTCAGGCGCGGGAAGCGTTTCCCGATCTCGATACCGAGGCGCTCGATCTTTCCGCCGCTGTCGCCGATATGATCGAGGATCCGAGCGAGCTTCAACTGATCGGCAAGCTTGCGGAATATCCTCGCATTGTCGAGGCTGCGGCCCTGTCGCAGGAGCCTCATCGGATCGCATTTTACCTTTATGATCTGGCGAGTTCCTTCCACGCGCACTGGAATAAAGGCAAGGATCAGCCGGAATTACGTTTTGTTAACGATAAAAACCGACAATTGAGCATCGCCAGGCTTGGGCTGGTGCGTGCTGTCGCCTCCGTTTTGAAGTCCGGACTGTCTATTACCGGCACTGAAGCTCCGGTTGAAATGCGATAGTATTGTCACCATTTCCCCACAAAGTACTGGCAAGTGAATTGTCGCGTAAGTGAGTGGATACAGGTAATGGTACAGAAACAAGCCGCATATGGCAGCCGATTGGGCAGCGATAACTTCGCCGACGATGATCCGTTGGCGGAACTCGCGCGCATCGTCGGCTTCGAACCGCCCGCCGCCCGAGACGTGACGCCGGCTGATCGGCGACCGCTGGTAGCAGAAGAGCCTCCGGCCATAAATCTTGAAGATGAACTGCTTCGGGAGTTCGAGGTCTATGATGCGCCGCAGCCGGTTTCCGATCCGGATACGGTCGCGTTTGCCCGGCCCTCGATCGAGGAAAGCATTCCTTTTCTCGATTCGATCGAGCAGGATGACGAGTATGAACTCCGGACGGCTGGCGCCAACAAGGCCGTTTTCCAACCATCCGAACCCGTCGCGGATGAAGCCGAAGCGCCTCGCGAGGCCCATGGTGAGGCCGAGCACTCTGTCACGACCGATCTCGCCGACGAGCTGGAGCTGGCTGTCGCGGATGTGCCTGCCGAGGAGCCCCGGCCATCTGTAGATGCTGCGTCCCGCCTGAAGCTTCCGCTTGCCAATTTTCACGCGCCGCAATCGGCTGTTGTTCGCGATGAGCCGTCATTCGATGCCGCACCTGCTGAGCCCATACAGGCCGTGGCTGAACCGGTGCCGGATTTCGGCCTTGTTCTGCAGCCGGTCGAGACCAGGAATTGGCTCTCCGGACCTGGTAGCTTTGCGATAGAACCATCGGCCGGACCGTCTGACCGCAGTGCGGAAGTTGCCGGCGGTTTCGATGACTTTACCGCATCGGCCTTCGACTACGCCGCTCCCGGTTTCGAACAGATTGCCGAGCCTGCCGCAAGAGCTGAACCCGACTTCTCCTTCTCTTTTGTCGATGAACTGGCGGCCAGCGAGGAGCCGGATGCAGCGCTTCAGTCCCGCCCGCAGGGCACGTCATTGCCGGGCTCCCGGATGCAAGAGCAGCAGGAAGCTGCTGCGATCTCGGATCAATCTGACGAGAGTGAGCCTTTTGATCTCTTTGCCGATGACGATTTCGAAATCAAGCTCGATGACATCGATCTCGACTTTTCGGATCTGGAGGAGGAAATCGAGGCTCCCGCGCCTGTTGTGCAGAGCAAGCCTGTTATTGCTTCCGCCGCACCTGAGCCTTTCACGCAAGCGCCTCCGATGATGACGGCGATCCGGCCGGCTCCAGCGCCCATGGCCGCCGCTGAATCAGCATTGCCTTTCGATCCAACGGAAATCTCGGAGCAGGACGACCATCCGGAATCGATCGCAGCCATGGAAGTCCCGGAGATCCCGGTGCACGAGCCCAATGGGGGAGTGCCATTTCGTCCGGATTATGATCTCGATATCGATACCGAGCTTGCGTCGCTGTTTGACGAGCCGCGACCTGCAGTTGCGCCCTCGGCTGCTCCGTCGATCGCCGCCAGTCAGTCAGCACCGGCCCAGGCCGCGCACAACGCTCCAGACGATTTCGATGCCTTCGAACGGGCACTCGAGCACGATTTGCAGCGCAGCTTCGAGGCAAGCAAGGATTATTCGGCCAGCGTGCCGAAGCGGACCGCAATCCCGCAGAATGGCGAGAATCTCAACGCCGGAGAGCCGCGCTCTTCACGCCGCATGCTCGTGGCGGCATCGGTTGCCGCCGTTGTCGTCGCAGTCGGGGCTGGCGGGATCTACGCGTGGATGAGCGGGACTGCCGACAATGTCCTGACGTCCGGTGAGCCGCCGGTGATCGTTGCCGACAAGGATCCGGTCAAGATTGTTCCCGAAGACAAGGGTGGACAGTCGGTGCCCAATCAGGACAAGGCCGTCTACGACCGTGTCGAAGGTGCGGTCACCAGCGATCCGAAACAGGAGAGCCTGATTTCCTCGAGCGAGAATCCTGTCGATGTCGTCCAGAAGACGCTGATACCCGAAATGCCTCCGCTTGAAGGTGAAAGCGAAGCCGATGTTATGGGTACGCCCGTCGGTGAGACGAACGATCCGCGCCTGCTGCCGAACGAAGCCGCTCAACAGGAACAGGCGTCTGCCGAGCCCGTCGACAACGTGACGATAACGCCGCGCAAGGTCCGTACGATGATTGTCCGGCCAGACGGCACTCTGGTCGCGCAGGAACTCCCGGCCGAACCGCCGGCAGCTCCCGAGCCCGCTCCGGTCGCTCCGGGAGCGGTTGAAACCGTTGCGGCAAAACCCGCGCTGGCGGCACCTACCGAGCCTGCGCCCAATGAGCCCGCGATGACAGCGCCACAAACGGCAATGGCCGCAGCGACCACTGAAGCGCCCACCGAGGTTGCGAAGCCGGTCGATACGGCAAAGCCGGCGGCGAGTGCACCAGTTCCGACAACCCGGCCCGCTGATCAGCCGGTCAATGTGGTCAACACGGTTACCGATCAGGGCAATATCAAGGCGCCGGGCGCGACCGTGGCGGTTCCTCCTGGCGGCTATGTGATCCAGATCGCCTCTTTGCCTTCGGAAGCGGAAGCACAGAAGTCCTATAAGAACCTCTCGGCAAAATACGCCAATGTCATCGGGGGGCGCGGCGTCGAAATCCTGAAGGCGGACATTGCGGGCAAGGGCACCTATTACCGGGTCCGTATTCCCGCCGGTAGCAAAGCTGATGCGATCGCTCTTTGCGAAAGCTATAGAAAGGCAGGCGGGTCCTGCCTCGTCGCAAAGTAGGTCAAGGCGCGAACTGTGCTTTCCAGATGGCGGAAACCCATAGGTTTCCGCCATTTTTCTTGTGCATGACGCATAGCAGCGCTTCGGCTTTTCATCCGCGCCTTCTATGATTTGCGCATGAACACTTCAAAAGCGATGATCCTGGGGTGCAGCGGCCTCACCTTGACAGAGGACGAGAAGGCATTCTTCAGGGAAGAGCAGCCCTGGGGCTTCATCGTCTTCGCCCGCAACCTCTCCGAGCCTTCGCAGATTAGCGATCTTGTCGCTGAAATGCGTGAAGCGGTCGGGGGGCGCAATGCACCGGTTCTGATCGATCAGGAAGGCGGGCGCGTACAACGCATACGCGAGCCGATGGTGCCGCGCTATCCGCCGGCAGCCGCCTTGGGCGATCTCTATCGGCGTGACAGGGAAATGGGCCTGCGCGCCGCATGGCTGATGTCGCGGCTGCACGCCTTCGATCTCATGCGCTTCGGCATCAACGTTGACTGCATGCCTGTTCTCGATGTGCCGGTTGAAGGTGCGAGCAATGTCATCGGCGACCGGGCCTACGGCACCGATCCGGTTACCGTTGCGGAAATGGGGCAGGCGGCAGCGAGCGGTTTGAAGTCCGGAGGTGTCCTGCCGGTGATGAAGCATATTCCCGGCCATGGCCGCGGCATGGCGGATTCTCATGTGGAACTTCCCGTCGTGCGTGCCTCGAGGGCTGAGCTGGAGGCGCATGACTTTGCGCCCTTCGTCCACCTCAGAAACGAATTGATGGCGATGAGCGCCCATGTGGTATACTCGGCCATCGATCCGGATCATCCGGCATCGACGTCCAGAAAGGTGATCGATGAGATCATACGCGGTCATATCGGGTTCAACGGCTTGCTGATGTCCGACGACGTGTCGATGAATGCGCTGAAAGGCAGCATTGCGGAGCGGACGTCCGCGATCGTCGCGGGAGGCTGCGATGTCGTGCTTCATTGCAATGGCGTGATGGAGGAGATGAAGGCTGTGGCCGCCAATACGCCAATGCTGGCGGGCGAATCCCGGGTGAGGGCCGATGCTGTCGAGGCTGCGATCGGATTGGGCGACGATGCCGACGAACTGGCGGTGCGGACCGAGTTCGACGGGCTGAGGACGCTGGCATGACGCGCCGGGCCGGGCCGGTTCCGGTCACTCAGGCAAGGGGTGGCGGTAGCGAGGGAAGCGTTGTTTCCACGCCGATGGACAGCCTGTGGCAGGATACCGACGCCGAACGGCTCTCCGGTGAGCCGGCTCTCGTTATTGATGTTCAGGGCTTTGAAGGCCCGCTCGATTTGTTGCTGTATCTGGCACGCAATCAGAAGGTCGATCTGGCGCGTATCTCCGTTCTGGCGCTGGTCGAGCAGTATCTGCTCTTCATCGAAAGCGCGCGCCGCATCAGGATCGAGCTTGCCGCCGACTACTTGGTGATGGCTGCCTGGCTCGCCTATCTGAAATCCCGGCTTCTAATCCCCCAGCAGGCCAAGGACGACGGGCCCTCTGGAGCTGAAATGGCCGCGACGCTGGCTTTCCGCTTGAAGCGTCTCGAAGCGATGCGCGAAGCCGCAACCCGGCTGATCAACCGCAACAGGCTCGGCCGTGATATCTTCCCACGCGGTGCTCCGGAGCATGTTCCCGATCGCGTCCAATCCGCCTACGACGCCTCTCTCTACGATCTTTTGACCGCGTACGCCGCGCTTCGCCAGCGGCAATCGATCACCCAGGTCACGATCGAGCGGCGGCGCGTCTGGTCGCTGGCTGATGCGCGCGCGATATTAACCCGGATGATCGGCGAAATATCCGACTGGACGGCGCTGGAGCAATATCTGCTGCGTTACATGACGACGCCCGCCGAACGGATCACGGCGATGGCAAGCGCGTTTGCCGCGTCGCTGGAATTAGTGCGCGAAGGCAGGCTGGAGATCCGCCAGGAAGGTGCTTTCCAGCCAATATATATGCGCAGCGGGCCCCGCGCTGCCGCGCTTGCGTCGACAGAGTAGGACAGGCGATGGCTGCGGCATACGAGAGCGACATCGATTACCTCGGCGCTGATGATGAGTTGACGCCTCGGCAGATGAGAAACGAGCGCGAGGCCATGCGGATCGCCGAGGCGCTGGTTTTCGCGTCGTCGGAACCGGTCTCGGAAAAGTTTCTCGCCGAACGCTTGCCACGCGACGTCGATCTCCTGGCTGTCATGCAAAAGCTGAAGGCGGAATATGCGCCCCGCGGCGTGAATCTCGTCCAGGTCGGCGATCACTGGGCGTTCCGCACTGCTGCCGATCTTTCGTTCGCGATCCGTAAGGACGAGACCGAGATCAGGAAATTGTCGCGCGCGGCGCTCGAAGTATTGGCGATCATCGCCTATCACCAACCTGTTACCAGAGCCGAGATCGAGGAAATTCGCGGCGTCCAGACCTCCAAAGGCACGCTCGATGTGTTGATGGAGGCAGGATGGGTTCGGTTCAGAGGCAGGCGGCGGACGCCAGGCCGTCCCGTGACGCTCGGCACGACGCGGGATTTCCTCGATCATTTCGGGCTCGAGGAACTGCGCGATCTTCCGGGACTGGAGGAGTTGAAGGGCGCCGGGCTGCTGTCCGGACGCATTCCCGCCAACTTCAACATATCGCTACCCACCGTCGGCGACGAACTCGCAGAAGACGAGGATCCGATCACGCAACTCGATCTCGAGGAACTCGGCCTCTTGACTCCGGGCGGTGAAGCGGACGAATAGGTTCATGTTTTTGAACTGCAACCTGGCTGTACCCAGAGCCGTGCCCTCAAAGATGAGTTCGCCCGGGCATCAGCCGACATCAGCCGCTCGGACAGTGGAATGAATTCGGACACGGTAATCGCTCCGCGCGGAAATGCCAGACGTACGGCCGGCGTCACGTTCGCGGCGCGGCTGAGCTTTGAGAGCATCCGCCACAGCTACCACGGCAAGGAAACGATCCGCGGCGTCACCCTTGCGGCCGAACCGGGTGAGGTTCTTTGCCTGCTGGGTCCTTCCGGTTCGGGCAAGACGACCTTGCTGCGCATTGCCGCCGGGATCGAGGCGCAGACATCGGGGCGGCTGCTTCTCAATGAACGCGAGGTAGCCGGGCCGAACGGCTTCGTTCCGCCGGAACAGCGCGGAATAGGCCTGATGTTCCAGGATTTTGCGCTCTTTCCACATATGAACGTGCTCGACAATGTCCGCTTCGGGCTGACGGCGCTGCCTGCAAGGGAGGCTCGGGCAGAGGCGATGGTGGCGCTGGAGCGGGTGGGGCTCGCCCATTACGCCGAGAAATATCCTCATGTTCTTTCCGGCGGAGAGCAGCAGCGCGTGGCGCTCGCCCGGGCGCTGGCGCCGCGTCCCGGCGTATTGCTGATGGATGAGCCGTTCTCTGGCCTCGATTCGCGCCTCAAGGACACGATCCGCGCGGATACGCTTGCCATCCTGCGCGAGACGCGGGCGACGGCTGTCGTCGTGACCCACGACGCCGAGGAGGCCATGCGCATGGCCGACCGGATCGCGCTTTTGCGGGACGGGCGTCTGGTGCAGGTCGGAACATCTGATGACCTCTATCGCCGGCCGAAGGACCTCTTCGCCGCGGCATTCTTCTCGGAGATCAACGAATTCAACGGCATCGTGCGGAACGGCTTGGTCGAGACACCGCTCGGGGTGGCCGTCGCCGGAGGAATTGCCGAGGGCAGGGCGGTGTCGATAGCCGTACGCCTTTCGGGCGTCAACGTGCTGGAAGACGGCGGCTCAATACCTGCGAGGATTGTGTCGCGGCGTTTTCTCGGCGTCGTGGAAATGCTCACCCTGGCCATTCCCGGCAGGGAACAGCCGATCCGCGCGCGCATTCGCGCCGATCAACTGCGGGCTGGTTTGCGCGATGTGACTTTGGAAGTAGACCGGCAGGACATTTTGGTGTTTGAAAAAGGCGAGCAAACATCCTACATCGACGTGACGCAAAAATAAGGGAGTTGGCGTAATGGGTTCTTTTAGCATGTGGCATTGGCTGATCGTTTTGGCGATCGTGCTGCTCTTGTTCGGTCGCGGCAAGATTCCTGAACTGATGGGCGACGTCGCAAAGGGAATAAAGAGCTTCAAGAAGGGCATGTCCGACGACGAGACTCCTGAGGAAACCACCAAGACCGTGGACCACAAGGCCGACGAGAAGAAGTAAACCGACTGCGGTTTGAGTGCGCGGTCCCTGACGGATCGTTGGCTTCAGGAGCCTGATTTATGCTGGATATTGGCTGGACCGAATTGCTTGTTATTGCGGTCATCTTGATCGTTGTGGTCGGTCCTAAAGATTTGCCGCCAATGATCCGGGCTTTCGGGAAGATGACCTCGCGGCTGCGCAAGACTGCAGGTGAATTTCGCTCACAATTCGACGAGGCGTTACGCGAAGCGGAACTCGACGATCTGAGGAAGACCGTGAGTGACGTGCGCAGTCTCAATCCCGCAAACGCGATGCGTGAAGCTCTTAACCCCTTGAGGGAGGCGGGCAACGAAATTAGGGAAGACCTGAAGAAGGCGACCAAGGTCGACAAGAGGACGGAAGCAGGCGGAGACACTGGTAGCGAGACTGGTGAGCCGGTTGCCGCTTCGGCATTTCCCGAGATGCCCACACCTCTGGCGGCACTGCCGGCTGAATTGGCTGCTCCGAAGCCCGATCCGTCTTCGAAACCGGCAAGACAAACGGCGCCTGCGGCAAAGACATCGGCACCTGCGGCCAAGCGGACGCGCAAGGCTGAGCCTGCGAGTGAGGCATCCGGCGTTGGAAGCGCACCCGCATCGTCGAAGAAAGCCGCGCCCAAGCGCGCGGCAGCGTCCGCAGTGGAGCCGAAGAAGACCGTAGCGCGCAAGCCGCGTGCGCCCAAGAAAGAGGATTTCGCATGAGCGGCGATATCGAAGACAAGCCGCAGCCGCTTGTGGAGCATCTGATCGAACTGCGCAGACGATTGATCTGGGCGCTCGGCGCTTTCTTTGTGGCGTTCATCGGCTGTTTCGCTTTCGCGAAAGACCTCTTCAATCTCCTCGTCGTACCCTACAAGTGGGCGGTCGTCTGGGCGGGCCTCGATCTCGGCAAGGCGGAATTGATTTATACGGCGCCGCAGGAGTTCTTCTTTACCCAGGTCAAGGTGTCGATGTTCGGCGCCGTGGTTATCGCCTTTCCGATCATTGCCGCGCAGATCTACAAGTTTGTTGCGCCGGGTCTCTACAAGAACGAGCGGCAGGCCTTTCTGCCCTTTCTGGTTGCCTCACCGATCCTGTTCCTGATGGGTGGTGCGCTCGTCTACTTCTTTTTCACGCCGATGGTCATGTGGTTTTTCCTGGCCATGCAGCAGGCGCCGGGCGCCAATGAGGTCGCGATTTCACTGATGCCAAAGGTGTCGGAGTATCTGAGCCTCATCATGACGCTGGTCTTTTCCTTCGGCCTCGTCTTTCAGTTGCCTGTTGTGACGACCCTTCTCGCGCGCGTCGGGATTCTGGAAAGCACATGGCTTGCCGAGAAGCGCAAGTACTTTATCGTCGTTGCTTTCGTGGTCGCCGCGGTGCTCACCCCGCCCGATCCGGTCTCCCAGATCGGTCTTGCGCTGCCAACGATCCTTCTCTACGAAATATCGATCTATGCTGCGCGAATCGTTGAGCGTAGGCGCGCCGTGGCAGCCGTTGCCGAAACGGACGAGGCGGCCGACAGCGGCAATGCGTGACGGCAGAATTCCGGAAGCGTAGCCTCGCTTGCGGAATCTCTGCATTTGGCGCCGGACATGGCCGCCGGCCGGGTCCGATCCACCGATCAAGACGAACGACCTGGGACGAAGATGCTCGATATCAAATGGATTCGTGAAAACGCCGAAGCTCTCGATGCGGCGCTGGAAAAGCGCGGTGCGGAACCGCAGGCAGCAAGCCTGATTGCTCTTGACGAGAAGCGCCGCTTGGTCGTTCAGGCCCTGCAGGACATGCAGTCGCGCCGCAATGCCGTCTCCAAGGAGATCGGCGCGGCCATGGCGCAGAAGGACATGGATCTTGCTGAAAGACTGAAGGCTGAGGTTGCCCATCTGAAGGACACCATGCCGGCGGCCGAGGAAGAGGAGCGCAAGCTCTCGTCCGAGCTGACCGACGCCCTGTCGCGCGTCCCCAATATTCCGCTCGACGATGTGCCGGTTGGCCAGGACGAGCACGGCAATGTGGTCAAGCGGATCGTTGGGGAAAAGCCGGGCTGGAACCATACGGCCAAGGAGCATTTCGAGATCGGCGAAGCGCTGGGCTATATGGATTTCGAACGCGCCGCCAAACTGTCCGGTTCGCGCTTCACGGTGCTTACGGGGCCGCTTGCGAAGCTTGAACGTGCTCTTGGCCAGTTCATGATCGACCTGCACACCACCGAGCATGGCTATACCGAGGTCAGTTCGCCGCTGATGGTGCGTGACGAGGCGATGTACGGCACTGGCCAGCTTCCGAAATTCGCCGAGGACCTGTTTCGTACCACTGATGGCCGCTGGCTGATCCCTACGGCAGAGGTGACGCTGACAAACCTCGTTTCGGGTGAAATACTCGATCAGGAAAAGCTGCCTCTTCGCTTTACGGCGCTAACCCCGTCTTTCCGCTCGGAGGCAGGTTCCGCAGGTCGCGATACGCGCGGCATGCTGCGCCAACACCAGTTCTGGAAATGCGAACTCGTGTCGATTACCGACTCTGAAAGCTCGATCGCAGAGCATGAACGCATGACCGCTTGCGCCGAGGAAGTGCTGAAGCGTCTTGGCCTGCACTTCCGCACCATGACGCTGTGCACGGGGGATATGGGTTTCGGTGCCCGCAAGACCTACGATCTCGAAGTTTGGCTGCCGGGTCAGAATGCTTATCGCGAGATTTCCTCCTGCTCGGTATGCGGCGATTTCCAGGGTCGTCGAATGAACGCCCGCTATCGCGGCAAGGACGGTAAGGGCACAACCTTCGTCCATACGCTGAACGGTTCGGGCACAGCCGTTGGACGTTGCCTCATCGCGGTCATGGAGAACTATCTAAATGAGGATGGTTCGATCACGATCCCCGACGCCCTGCTGCCCTACATGGGCGGTATGACCAAGATCGATGCGGCCGCCTGAGCGCAAGGAGGCTTTGAATGCGCATTCTTCTGACCAACGACGACGGTATCCATGCCGAGGGGCTCGCAGTGCTCGAACGCATTGCCCGCACGCTTTCGGACGACGTCTGGATCGTTGCGCCGGAAACCGACCAGAGCGGGCTTGCGCATTCTCTTACGCTTTCGGAACCGCTGCGGCTGCGCAAAGTGGCGGACAAGCATTTCGCGCTTCGCGGAACGCCGACCGATTGCGTGATCATGGCTGTCCGGGAAGTCATGGATGGCAAACCGGATCTGGTGCTTTCAGGCGTCAATGCCGGCGCCAACATGGCCGACGACGTCACATATTCCGGGACCGTGGCCGGTGCCATCGAGGGAACACTGCAGGGCGTTCGGTCCATCGCGCTCAGCCAGGCCTACACGCATGATGGCACGCGTTTCGTTCCCTGGGAGATTGCGGAGACATTGGCGCCGGACCTGCTGTCCAAGTTGATGAATGTGGATCTGGCCGCCGATACCCTACTGAATGTCAATTTCCCGAATTGCGCTCCGAAGGATGTCCGGGGCATCGAGGTGACTTCACAGGGCAAACTCGATTTCGGTCTGACGGTCGAGGAACGCGCCGATGGGCGGGGTTTCCCGTATTTTTGGCTGCGCTTTGGTGAGCGCCTCGGCCATTTTCGCGAGGGCACTGATATTCACGCCATCAAGCACAACAAGATCTCGGTCACACCGTTGAAGCTGGATCTGACCGATTACAGCGCCCAGGACCGCGTCGCCAGGGCTCTCGGCTTCGGGGTGGACGATTGAAGTCCGGTATGGTCGAGAAGGAAGGTTTCGCTGCGCTGGTCTTGCGCCTGCGCGCCGAGGGTATTTCCGATCTCGATCTTCTGACGGCAGTGGAGCAAACACCGCGCTCGGCTTTTGTCCCGCCCCAATTCGTCGAGCAGGCCTATTCCAGCCGTTCCATCCCCATCGACTGTGGCTCCTTCATGGAGGGAGCCGATCTTGCTCTGCGTCTCCTCGACCGCCTTCATGTCAAGCCCGGTCAGCGTATTCTGGAAATCGGCACTGGGAGCGGATTCATGACCGCGGTGCTCGGAAGGCTTGCCGAACGGGTGCTGTCGATCGACCGTTACAGGACGCTGGTCTCGAGTGCACAACGCCGGATCGACAATCTCGGCATCCGCAACGTTGTCCTTCGTCAGGCCGACGGCAGCAATGGATTGCCGGGCGAGGGGACGTTCGATCGCGTTCTCGCGACAGCGGCCTTCCCGGCCATGCCACGCTTCTATGCCGAGCAACTCGTATCCGGCGGAGTGCTGCTCGCCCCGATCATAGTGGACGAGAACACCTGCATGATGGTCCGTCTCACCAAGACCGGCAGCCGCTTCGAACGGGAAGACCTCTTCGAGGTTCCCTACCTGCCCCTCGTTCCGAAGATAGCCTCCTACCTTTGAAAGCCTGTGACTTCCTGTGGGGCAGATTGAGCCCGCATGTGACGATTCTCGAAATTGTTCACGGCGAATCCGGCCGATTAACTGCCCGGTAACACTAACGCGCTTTAATAATCCCACGTGTAAATGAGTAATATGTGGGTCGGGTCATGCGTAATAGTGCTTCGCCGAAATCAGGACTGCCAATCGCGCGTATCGTTGTCGCGGCGCTGTTGGCTAGCGTCGCGAGTGGTTGCAGTTCCGATGCGACGCGATTCAGCTCCGTCTTTTCCCAGGATACGTTGACGACTGCGTCCATACCGCAGCGAGGAACGGTTGGGCCTGGTCCCGGCGGTCAGCCAGTTCCGTCAGCCGATATCGCATCCGCACAGCCATCCAGTCAGCCTTACGATGCAAGCCGTCAACAGGCCATGAACCAGCCCTTCCCGGCTCAGCCGTCGCCTTCCGGCGCCTCGGCGGCGCGGATGGCTACAACCCCTGTGTCGGTACAGCGTGCCGAGCTCGCTGCGCCGTCCACAGATCCAGCGCGCCAGGCCGCCATGGCTCAGCCGTTCCCGACGGCGCAGAAGGTCGCACAAACGGCAACCGCACCGAATGTGGTGCCGGACCGGATGACGACCGGAACCAACCGCCCAGTCGACGGTTTGTCCACCGGCAGTGCCGCGCGGGCCTCCGCCGATCCGGCACCGCTTGCCGATAACCGCAAGGTGCCTGTCCCGCAGCGCGCGCCTGAGCAGAAGGTCGCGGTTCTGCCAAGTGCGACGACCATGCGTGACAAGTCTGTTCCCGCCGCGGCAACCACCGCAGGAAAGACAGCCGCAGGGCAAGGAAAGCCGGGATCCGGCGCTACGTATGTTGTCAAGCCGGGCGACACGCTGACGAAGATCGCCAAGGCTACCGGCACGCCGATCGATGCGCTGAAGTCGGCCAACGGCCTGACGGCTGCCAATATCCGCATCGGCCAGTCGTTGAAGATCCCGTCCGCAGGCACTGCGGCCGACGAGCCGGTCAAGACGGCTTCCATTCCGTCTGCCAAGGACGAGAAGAAATCGCAGGCGCCCGCCGCCTACCAACCGCCGGTCGCCACCCAGACGGTGAAGGAAGTTACGGCTGCTGCCGATCCCGAGGATGTGGCGCCTCAGGCAACGGGCATCGGCAAATATCGTTGGCCGGTGCGCGGCGCGGTCATCGCCGGCTATGGCGAGAATGTCGATGGCAATCGCAATGACGGCATCGATATCTCCGTCCCATCGGGCACGCCTGTAAAGGCGGCGGAGAACGGCGTCGTCATCTATGCCGGCAACGGCCTCAAGGAGCTCGGCAATACGGTGCTTGTACGCCACGACGATGGTACCGTGACGGTATACGGACATGCCGACAGCCTCAAGGTTCAGCGTGGACAGAAGGTCCAGCGCGGCCAGCAGCTCGCAACCTCGGGCATGAGCGGCAATATCAAGCGACCGATGCTGCACTTCGAGGTTCGGAAAGATGCGACCCCGGTCAATCCGATGACTTTCCTGGAATAGGTATTGCGTACCAGGATGGCGGTGAAAAGGTCCGGTTCCCCGGACCTTTTTTCGTTTCAGGCGCGATCCATCGGGATGCGGAGCCGCCCGGCGAGATCCTGGATGTATTGCCAGGCGACGCGGCCTGATCTGCCACCGCGCGTCGTTGCCCATTCGAGCGCTTGGGCATGGAGGATCGCGCGGTCCAGTGAAAGGCGGAAATAATCGGCGTAGCCGTCGATCATCGTCAGATAGTCGTCCTGGCTGCACTTGTGGAAGCCGAGCCAGAGGCCGAAGCGATCGGACAGCGACACCTTTTCCTCGACTGCCTCCGAAGGGTTGATTGCGGTCGACTGCTCGTTTTCCATCATGTGGCGGGGCAGCAGATGGCGACGGTTCGAAGTCGCATAGAAGAGCACGTTGTCCGGGCGTCCCTCGATGCCTCCGTCAAGGGCGGCTTTCAGGGATTTGTAGGCTGTATCGTCGTGGTCGAAGGAGAGGTCGTCGCAAAAGATGATGATCCGGTGGTCCACATTCTTCAGGATGTCGAGTAACGCGGGCAATGATGATATGTCCTCGCGATGCACCTCCACGAGCTTCAGTGAAATGCCCGTGGACGCGCGGATGTCGGCATGAACCGCCTTGACCAGCGACGACTTGCCCATGCCGCGGGCGCCCCAGAGCAAGACATTGTTTGCCGCAAATCCCTCGGCGAAGCGCAGTGTATTGTCATGCAGGATATCGCGGACGTGATCCACGCCCCTGATCAGGGTCAAAGCGACGCGGTTGGGTTTTGCGACTGCCTGCACATGGCTTCGCGCCGGCGACCAGACGAAACAATCTGCCTGGTCCCAATCATTTTCCGCCGGGCTCGGTCCGGCGAGCCGCTCGACCGCGTCGGTCAGGCGGCGCAGTTCCGCGAGGATGAGATGGTTGAGTTCCTCGGCCATGATGCTCCCTTCAAAAGGACGTCGCGTTTGATCCGTACCTGCTTTTTCAGGGCGGTAGCATGGCCTTTTCGGGTCCGAAAGGGTAATAGGCGTGAATTCGGTACGTATGGCCGCTGTTTCTGTTGCAATCGCGAGGCCCGGCACTATATTCCGGCAACCTGATGCGGGGGCAGCGGCTGCCCTCCAGCCTTTTAGTCTAGGGAGTTTTCCATGTTTATTACACAGGCCTTCGCACAAGGCGCAACTGCTCCGGGTGCAAGCGGTTTCGGCTCCGGCCTCGAGATGCTGTTTCTGTTCGCCCCCCTTATGGTCGTCTGGTATTTCTTCCTTATCCGGCCCCAGCGCCAGCAGATGAAAAAGCGCGAAGAGACCCTTTCCTCGATCCGTCGTGGCGATCAGGTGGTCCTGGGCGGTGGCATTGTCGGTAAGGTCGTAAAGGTCGTGGACGACAAGGAGCTGGAAGTGGAAATCGCCGAGGGCGTGAAGGTCCGCGTTATGCGCACTTACGTCGCCGAGGTCCGCGTTAAGGGCGAGCCGGTCAAAACCGAAGCTTCCTCCTGACGCCGCTGCTCAGTAGCCCGTCCGCCGTTTTGGCCTGTATTTGAAAACCTGGTTCAGAGAGTTTCATGCTGTATTTTTCGCGTTGGAAGACGATCCTGATATGGCTCACCGTTGCGGCGAGCGTGCTGGTGGCTGTACCCAATTTCTTTAGCGACAATCAGCGTGAGGCGTTTCCCTCCTGGATGCCGTCCAGCAAGATAACACTTGGTCTGGATCTCCAGGGTGGCTCTCATATCATGCTCAAGATCGAGAAAGCGGATATCGTCAAGGAGCGGCTCGAGACCACGGTTGGAGATATCCGCACGTCGTTGCGCGAGGCCGGCATCCGCTACACGGGCCTGTCCGGCGTCGGCCAGCAGGTGCAGGTTCGCATCAGCGATGCCGACAAGCTGGGCGCGGCCAAGGAGGCGCTCGCGCCGCTGACCGAAAGCGTGAGCGCGGGCACGCTCACGGGTGGTTCCATCCAGGAAATCACCATGGAGGAAGGCGAGGGCGCCCTGCTGCGCTTCAACCTTACTGATGCCGGCATCAACTACCGCATGGCATCGGCGCTGACGCAATCGATCGAGGTTGTTCGTCGACGTGTCGACGAACTGGGCAATACCGAACCGTTGATCCAACGTCAGGGCGACGACCGCATCATCGTGCAGGTTCCGGGCCTCACCGATCCGCAGCGGTTGAAGTCGCTACTCAATCAGACTGCGAAGCTCTCCTTCCATATGGTCGACACGAGCATGCCGGTCGTCGAGGCGATAAACGGCCGGCCGCCGGCAAACGCCGAAGTTCTGTACTCCATGGACGATCCGGCCGTGCCCTATCTGATCGAAAAGCGCGCCCTTGTATCGGGCGAAAACCTCGTTGACGCTCAGGCGAGTTTCAATCAGCAGACCAACGAACCCGTCGTTTCCTTCCGGTTTGACAGCAAGGGCGCCCAGCGTTTCGCCCAGGCGACCCAGCAGAATGTCGGTCGTGCCTTCGCTATCGTTCTCGATGATCAGGTGATTTCTGCACCGGTGATCCGCGAACCGATTGTCGGCGGCTCCGGCCAGATTTCCGGCGGATTCTCGGTCGAGGGCGCGAACGATCTCGCCGTGCTCCTCAGGGCCGGCGCGCTTCCCGCGACGCTGACTGTTGTTGAGGAACGCACCGTTGGTCCGAGCCTGGGGGCGGATTCGATCCGTGCCGGCGTCATCGCAGGCATCATTGGCGCCGGCCTCGTCGTGGCGTTTATGATCGGTTTCTATGGGTTCTTCGGCTTGCTTGCCGTTATCGCCCTTGTTGCCAACGTTATCATGATCTTCGCCGTCCTGACGCTCCTTGGGTCGACGCTCACCCTGCCGGGCATCGCCGGTATTGTGCTGACGATCGGTATGGCGGTGGATGCGAACGTGCTCATTTACGAGCGTATCCGTGAGGAATTCAGGAATGGCCGGCCGCTCGTGCAGTCGATCGACACCGGTTTCTCCAAGGCGTTGGCCACCATCGTCGACGCCAACCTGACGACGTTGATTGCCGCCGTTATCTTGTTCTTCCTGGGCTCCGGTCCGGTTCGCGGTTTCGCCGTGACGCTCGCCATCGGTATTATCACCACGGTCTTCACTGCCTTCACGCTGACCCGCTGGCTGTTTGCCGCTTGGATACGTCGCAGCCGTCCCAAGCACCTGCCGAAGGGTGTTCGCACCGGTATTTTCGATGGCACAAACATCCCGTTCATGGGCATCCGCCGGTATACTTTCGCAATCTCGGCCGCGCTCGCCGTGGCTTCGATGGTCGGCTTTGCGACTGTCGGCATGAATCTCGGCATCGATTTCAAGGGCGGTTCTATCATCGAGGTTAAGGCACGCACCGGCAATGCCGACATTGCCGACATTCGCACGCGGTTGAGCGAACTCAATCTGGGGGAGATTCAGGCCCAGGGCTTTGGCGACCCGGCGAGCGTACTGATCCGCATCCAGGCACAGGATGGCGGCGAGAACGCTGAGCAGTCGGCCATCACGCTGGTGCGTGGCGAGCTTGAGGACGCCTACGAATTCCGCCGTGTAGAAGTGGTTGGTCCGTCGGTTTCCGGCGAGCTGACGCAATCGGCGACCCTCGGCGTGCTCGCCTCGCTGGCGGCTATCCTGATTTATATCTGGTTCCGCTTCGAGTGGCAGTTTGCACTCGGCGCCATCATCGCGACATTGCACGACGTCATCCTGACGATCGGGCTGTATGTCCTGGTTGGAGTGGAATTCAATCTCAGCAGTATCGCGGCGCTGTTGACGATCGTCGGTTATTCGCTGAATGATACGGTGGTCGTCTATGACCGCATGCGTGAGAACCTCAGGCGCTACAAGAAGATGCCCCTTGAAGTCCTGATTGACACCTCGATTAACCAGACACTGTCACGAACCGTTCTCACATCGGCGACGACGTTGTTGGCGCTCGGGGCCCTCTATCTTTTCGGTGGCGAGGTCATTCGCTCCTTTACATTCGCCATGCTGTTCGGTGTGGCTGTTGGAACATTCTCTTCGATCTACATGGCGGCTCCGGTTCTGATTGCCTTCAAGCTGCGCCCGGAAAGCTTTCAGCAGGATGAGGACGGTGCTTCGGCTTCGGGAAAGCTCCGGAGCGGTAAGGTCGAGGCCTGATCGCCGTGGCTGAAGAGCCAGCGCGCAAGGGAATCGTGATTCGGGAGGCTCATTTTCCCGGTCGCGCGCCGATCGATGCCTATGGCAATGGCGGCTTCCGCTTTGCCGAAATGTCGCATCGTGGTTCGCTGTTGTTGCTGCCTTCAGGGATCTATGGTTGGGAAATGACGGAAACCGAGCCGCTAACGGTTGAGCGCTTCCAGCGCGTGATCGATGACGCGGATGATATCGAAGTCCTCCTGGTCGGTACGGGGCAGCAATTGCGTCCTATCCCAGCCGCGTTGAGGACGGCATTGAAAGCGCGCGGCATTGCAAGCGATCCGATGAGCACAGGGGCAGCAGTCAGAACCTACAACATTATGCTCGCGGAGCAGCGGGCCGTCGCTGCGGCGCTGATCGCGGTTTGATTGAAGCGGAACCGGGCCTTGAAGCAAGTATTGCCGGACAATGAGGCCATTTGTCTTGCCAGCCTGCGTGAGACCGATCGCGATCGGTACCTGACCTGCCTGCTGTCGCCGGCAGAAAAGCGTCCCGGGCTCATCGCGCTCTATGGTTTCAACGCCGAACTTGCCCGCATCCGCGACCTCGTGCGCGAACCGCTGCCCGGTGAGGTGAGGCTGCAATACTGGCGTGACCTTCTGAACGGCGAGGCCCATGGATCCACCGAGGCCAATCCGCTTGCCGCGCTTCTGCTGGAGACGGTGTCCCGCTTCCGGTTGCCGCGCGAAGCACTGCTTCGCATGATCGACGCACGGGTTTTCGATCTCTACGACGATCCGATGGAAAGCAGCGGCATGTTCGAGGGTTATGCAGGCGAAACCGCCTCGGCGCTGATCCAGCTCGCAAGCCTTGTGCTCGACGCTGGCAAAGCAGAGGTTTCGGCGACTGCTGCTGGCCATGCCGGCGTCGCCCAGGCGGTTTCCGGCACCCTCCTTCTGATGCCCGTCACGCGGGCCAGGGGTCAGATCTACATTCCGCTTGAAATCCTCAGTGCCACCGGTCTCGACCGCGAAGGTTTTCTCGCCGGCGTGGACCGGGCGCGGATATCCGCGGCAATCGAGGCCTTTGCGGGCCTTGGACGCGACCACCTGGAAAAGGCTCGCCGCGAGGAGCAACTGCCTGCCTCCGTCTTCCCGGCCTTTCTTCCCGTTGCGTTGGTCGCGCCCGTTCTCGAAGCCGCCGTGAGAGCGGGGGCAGGCATATTTGACCAGGATATCCGGCCGGCACAGTGGCGGCGCCAATTGCACTTGTTGCGCGCATCAATCTCGCGACGGTTCTGATCGCGTCAAATTCGCGCAAGGCTCGCGTGCTAACTGGTATCGTCGCGCCGGGCCAAACCGGAGCAATTGGGAGGCAAGTGTGGCACTGGTCACTTGGACACTGATATTTGCACTCGTCATCGTATTCGCCTTTTTTTCGAGCCGCATGACGAAGCAGACGACGCAGGAAAATCTGCACGACACAGGGTTTGCCATTCTGGAGTTCGGTCGTGCTTTTCCAGGCGAGGCGATCCGCGATCTCCATGTTACGGCCGATGGCAATGCAGTTTTCGTCAGGCTGCACGACAACAAGGCGGGCTTCATGCGCAATATGCGCAGCCATTATGCCTGCCATCTGATCGAACCGGGAACCGTTCGCGTGCGCGATCTTCCAAGCGGGCAGGGCTTTTCAATCGAATTCCTGGATGCGCCCTTTCACAACGGCGAGTTCACCTTCGCCTCGGCCGAGGCGGCGGCGGAAGTGTCTCTCTGGCTGCTTGGAAACTATATTGGCCACGGGGATCGCGATATCGTCGCGGGACCGGCGGCAACCTCTTGAAGGGGAGGCATGCCGTCGGCCTTGGGGCCTTGGACGTCAATCCCGAGAAAGCCAGTCCTTGCAGTCTGCAAGAGCGCGCTGAGCCATCAGCTGCCGTTTCATGATGGTCTTGTCCTTGCCCCGGAAGCGCTTGACGCCTTCCGGTTTGATGATCGATCCCGGTTCCAGTTCCGGGAACAGGCCGAAATTGATATTCATCGGCTGGAAAGAGCGCTTCCCCGGCTCTTCGTCGGTGACGATATGGCCCCCGGTGATGTGATTGAGCAGCGACCCCATTGCCGTGGTGTCGGGCGGCAATCTCAGGGGCTCGCCCTTGCGTTCGGCGGCGGCGAAACGTCCTGCCAGCAGTCCAATCGACGCGCTTTCGACATAGCCCTCGCACCCGGTGATCTGGCCGGCGAACCTGAGGCCGGGACGCGTTTTCAACTGCAGAGAGCGGTCCAGCAACACCGGCGAATTGATGTAGGTGTTGCGATGCAGGCCACCGAGGCGGGCGAATTCCGCCTGCTCGAGGCCGGGGATCATCCGGAAGATCTCCGATTGCGCTCCGTAGCGAAGCTTGGTCTGGAAGCCGACCATGTTGTAAAGCGTGCCCAGCGCATTGTCCTGGCGCAACTGAACGACCGCATAGGGCTTGACGGACGGATTGTGGGCATTGGTCAGGCCCATCGGCTTCATCGGGCCATGGCGTAGCGTTTCGCGGCCGCGCTCGGCCATAACCTCGATCGGCAGACAGCCATCGAAATAGGGCGTCCCCTCCCATTCCTTGAATCCGACAGTGTCGCCGGCGATTAGGGCGTCAATGAAAGCATTGTACTGCGCTTCGTCAAGCGGACAGTTGATGTAGTCCTTGCCCGTGCCGCCGGGGCCGACCTTGTCGTAGCGGGACTGATACCAGCAGACATTCATGTCGATGCTGTCGCGATGGACGATTGGAGCGATGGCGTCGAAGAAGGCAAGCGCATCGGCGCCGGTTTCGGCCCGGATCGCGGCTGCAAGATCGGGAGAGGTCAGGGGACCGGTCGCGATGATGGCAAGATCCCATTCCTTCGGTGGCAGGCCAGTCATTTCCTCGCGAACCACGGTGATCAGGGGATGGTTCTCGATGGCTCTGCTGACCGCTTCGGAGAAGCCGTCCCGGTCGACCGCCAGCGCGCCGCCGGCCGGAACCTGATGCTCGTCGGCGCAGGCCATGATCAGCGAACCGGCAAGCCGCATCTCGGCATGGATGACACCTACGGCATTTGCCGTCGCGTCGTCCGAGCGGAAAGAGTTCGAGCAAACGAGTTCGGCGAGACTGTCCGATTTGTGGGCGTCGGTACCTTTGACGCCGCGCATCTCATGGAGCACGACGGGCACGCCAGCCTGCGCCGCCTGCCAGGCGGCTTCCGAGCCGGCAAGGCCGCCGCCGATGATGTGGATGGGGGAAAAGGTATCTGTCTTTGTCATGGTCGGCTGCTTATCACGCGCCGGTCGCGGTTCCAATCGTCCGCGAATCAAAAACGGCACCCTGAGGTGCCGTTCGGCTCGCTCAACTTCTCACCTTGCGTATTCGGACGAATATCCAGAAGCAAGGCGTCAGCCGCGGCGCTTAACGAAAGGAGCGCGCAGCGATGTTGCGGATGTCGTAGCGGGTGATGCCGATATCGGACAAGGCCTGGTTCGACAGGTTGCCCAGTTCGGCAACGGTGCGACGATAGCTAATCCAGTTCTTTGCAATACGGAGCGGGTTCATGGTCGTTTCCTCGGATAAATTCTGTTCGCTGGGTCTGCGAGTTGTCCGCATCAGCGATTGGCTCTCTTATACGCGCGTTTAACAAGGTTGTGCAGTGCAAAAAACAGGCGACTGCTATGCAAATGTGCAGGGCTTTGCTGCAATTGGCAGCAGCGCCTAGAGAATACTCATTTTCCATGCGGGGCGAGGAGCCGCACGCATAAAAAAACCTCCCGCGAACGGGAGGCGTATGGAGAGCTTCCTTTGAGAAGGAAAGTCTGATTCAGCCGGTAACCGCATTGCGTGCGACGCGGCGGATGTCTTCTCGGCCAATTCCGAGGTCGCGGAGTTCGCGGTCGGACATGCGGCCGAGCTCAACGACGGTCTGACGATACTTGCGCCAATTGTTCAGCGAACGGGTGATGTGCATAACATGCCTCCTTCAACTGGGCTGCGACCTTCCGTGGCGCGACCCTTGATTTCAAGGCCTCAATATATGCTGCATTGCAAAAGCATGAAGAGACAATGATGTATGTCACCTATGCAATTAACGCATGGAGATGCGGTCTCCGGCTGCCCAAGTGGCGCTTTTCCCGCCATTTTGACATGGTGATCGCGGCGATCCAGGAACCGACACCAAGACTGCGTAGGGGGAAACTGGTGGTTCCGGGCAAAAAAATAACGCCCACCGGGGGAGGAGATCCGGTGAGCGTCATTTTGAGCGACTGGCAACTGGGAGGAGGAGTGCCGCCAGTCAGATCGATGCGACACTGGGAGGAGGAGTGTGTGGCACCGAATTCGGTTCTGCTAAATTCGCCAGATCAGTCGTTCGCTTGAAGCGTCTCGTTCCTGATCTCTTATGGTTTATTTATAGCCGAAGTCTTTTCTATTGTGCAGTGCAATATCGGCATGGAAGGTATGCGGAACTTGCATGCTTTGTTCGCGGACGTGCAGCGGTGCATTGTCTTTTCCGTTGCGCCGGATCACAGTGCCAATAATTCGTCCCGGGTGGAATGCGGCAAGGCGGCGCAGGGGGCGGAATAGCATCTGTAGCCAGCAGGAACGGCGATGTATCGCGGCAGGTTGAGAAGAGACTTCGATGTCTGGGTCGGAAAGGGACTGGTCGACAGGAGTTCGGCCGAGGCCATGCTTGCCGAGTATGATGGAAGGCGGTCCGCCTTCAGTATTGGCAGCGCCCTGATGATCCTGGCGGCTGTTCTGATATCGGCATCCATCCTGCTCCTGATCGCGGCCAATTGGGAATTCATCCCGCGGGGCGTCAAGGTCCTTGGCGTTCTGGCGCTGATCTGGATCTTTCACATTCTTGCGGCTCTCGCGATCGCGCGCGGCGCGTCCAGGTTCGGCGCCGCGCTGCTACTCCTCGGTATCATGAGCTTCGGCGGGGCGATTGCGCTGATTGGCCAGCTCTACCATCTCTCGGGTGACGCCGTTGACGCCACGCTGCTTTGGTTTGCAGGGGCTGTTGTATCTGCCGCGCTTTTCCGCTCCGCCGTGCTGACGGTTGCCGGCGGCTTCCTTTCCTTTGCGCTGTTCTTTGCGGTGGTCGATGAATTCGATTGGCAATGGGACGGGCTCTATTCATGGTCGCCTGTGGCCGCGGCGGCAATCCTGTCCGCACTGGTCGCCTGGACCGGTGCGGATCGGGCCAGAAATTTTGTTTATCTCCTCATTCTGACCTGGCTCGGCTGGCTCTACACTCTGAACGAAGCAGTCTTGACGGCCGTCCTTTTCGTGGTCGCCGGTACCATCGTTTTCCTGGCTGTGACGCTCACGGCTTCTCCTGTTTCGACGATCGCACGCAAGACCGGGGCAGAGCCGTCCTTTTACGCCTGTGCGCTGGCGCTTCTCGGTCTCTTTTTGCTCCACTTCGAGTATGATGAAGGCCGTGGGCTGGCGCTGGTGGCATCGGCGACCATCGGCTTTTCCCTCCTGGCTTTGGCTCTTGATGGACGCGACAACGGGGCCGTGCGCTATCTCGCCTACGTCGCCTTTGCCGCCGAGGTTCTCTATCTCTCCTTCGTGACGATCGATTCAATTCTCGGGACTTCCGGTTTCTTCCTATTGTCCGGCCTCGTGGTCGCCATTGTGGCCTTTATCGTCGTCCGAATGGAAAAGCTCTTCGCGCGCAAGGCTTCGGAGGCTGGTCCATGAGCCAATCCAGTTCGAATTCGCCGCTTCTGCGCTATCTGGCGATTGCCGTCGGCGTGTCGCTTCTGCTGACCGGCGTGCTTGCCTATTCGGTCGAAAGGCGCGCGAATATCCTGCGCTCAGGCGCTGAGGTAGTTCTGAAAACCGTGCCAGTTGATCCGCGCGATCTCCTGCGCGGTGACTATGTTGTGCTTTCCTATGATGTATCGACGATCCCCGATACATCAATTGTCGGGAAACGGCCCAGCGAGCCCGCCTGGGTGACGATGTCGGTGCGACTGAAGCCCGGACCAGACGGCTACTGGGCCGTCGCCGAGGCCTCTTTTGGTGATCTCGCGCCGCAAGAGGGCACAACAATCCTGCGCACGAAACGCTTTCATTTCGATCACTCGGCCTCTGGCGGGAATTACAATCTTCGGGTGGATTATGGGATCGAGCGTTTCTATGTCCCGGAGGGCGCGGGCATGGCGCTTGAGGAAGCCCGCAACATGGAAAAGATGGCGGTCGTCGCGAGGGTCGGTTCCGGCGGATCGGCACAGATCCGTCATCTGCTGGTAGACGGCCAACCCGTTTATGAGGAACCGCTCTACTGAATGCCGGTGCAGCCCCGTCATTTTTCCTTTGCGCGCGCGGAAACGGGTGATATAGAGACGCGCGCTCCGGAGGGGCCATGCGCGAAGGCAGCATGCGGTTCTTTGGACGCGGGTATGGTGAAATTGGTAGACACGCCAGATTTAGGTTCTGGTGCCGCAAGGCGTGGGAGTTCAAGTCTCTCTACCCGCACCAGGATTGCCGCGCGGGATGCGGGGAGACGGATAAATTTCCGATCCTGCCGCCCTTTGCGCCATTTTGCCTGGCAAAATGCTTGAAGATTGCGTAACAGCCACGCCCGGGAAAAAAGATTTTCGGCGTCGTGCTCAATGAAACCAACGGCTGTCCGAGCACGGCCGCCACGACATGAAGGTAAGAACATGCAGGTTATCGAAACGCTCGCTGAAGGGCTGAAGCGCGAAATCAAGGTCGTAATCCCGGCCAAGGACATGGAAGCTCGCATGAACGAGCGCCTGGCCGAAGCAAAGGACAAGGTCCGTATCAACGGCTTCCGTCCCGGCAAGGTGCCCGTCGCGCATCTGAAGAAGATGTACGGCAAGTCGATCATGGCCGAACTCGTCAACGAAATCGTTCGTGAGAAGCCGACCGCAATCCTTTCCGAGCGCGGCGAAAAGTCCGCCACCCAGCCGGAAGTGGCGATGACCGAGGACGAGGCTGAAGCCGACAAGATCCTCAGCGCCCAGGCTGATTTCGAGTTCACCCTGTCCTATGAAATCATTCCGGCTATCGAACTGAAGCCGGTTTCCGGTATCAAGGTCGTGCGCGAGGTCGTCGAGATCGGCGATGACGAGGTCAACGAACAGATTCTGAAGATTGCCGAAAGCGCCCGCTCTTATGAGACGAAGAAGGGCAAGGCTGCCGACGGCGACCGCATCACCATGGATTACGTCGGCAAGGTCGACGGCGTTGCCTTCGATGGCGGCACCGACAGCGACGCCGAACTGGTTCTCGGCTCGAACCGCTTCATCCCCGGCTTCGAAGACCAGCTGGTCGGCGTCAAGGCCGGCGACGAAAAGACCATCACCGTGACTTTCCCGGAAGACTATCCGGCCAAGAACCTCGCCGGCAAGGAAGCAACCTTCGACGTCACCGTCAAGGACGTTGCAGCACCCGCCGCTGTCGAGATCAACGACGATCTGGCATCCAAGCTTGGCGTTGAATCGATCGACCGGCTGAAGGAAATCGTTCGCGGCCAGATCGAAAGCCAGTTCGGCTCTGTCACTCGTCAGAAGGTCAAGCGTCAGATCCTCGACCAGCTCGACGAGATGTACAAGTTCGAAACCCCGTCCAAGCTCGTCGACGCCGAGTTCGAGAACATCTGGCGCCAGATCAATACCGATCTCGCACAGTCCGGCAAGACCTTCGAGGATGAAGACACGACGGAAGAAGAGGCTCGCAACGAATATCGCACGCTCGCCGAGCGCCGCGTTCGCCTCGGCCTCGTTCTCTCCGAAATCGGCGAGAAGGCCGGCGTCGATGTGACCGAGGAAGAAATGCAGCGCGCCCTTTATGCGCAGCTCCAGCAGTTCCCGGGCCAGGAAAAGCAGATCCTCGATTTCTTCCGCAACACCCCCGGCGCTTCCGCTTCGCTGCGCGCCCCGATCTTTGAAGAAAAGGTCGTCGATCAGCTGTTGACCGAGATCGACGTCACCGACAAGACCGTGACGAAGGAAGAGCTGCTGGCCGACGACGAAGCCGAAGAAGGCGAAAAGCCGGCAAAGAAGGCAGCGCCGAAGAAGAAGGCCGCCGCCAAGGCTGAGGATGCATCGAAAGGCGAAGAAGCCGCAGCGCCCAAGAAGAAGGCTGCTCCGAAGAAGAAGGCCGCTGAAGGCGACGCCGAATAAGGCGCGCGTCGACAAGACAGCATTGGAAAAGGCCGCCTCCGGGCGGCCTTTTTGTTTGTGTCAGAAAGTTCCAGTTGTAGTGGGCATTCGATTCCCATGCCTTCAACTCGGTCCGGATCATCGTGGAATCTATTTAACATGTGCAGGAGTTGACCTGGATCAATGGCACGGCATTTTTTTCCCGCTAGCGTTTTTTCACAGAGGAGAGATCGCACCTGTGAATGGAGGAGCGCCATGGGCAAGATATCGCTGGCCGCAAAGATTACGCATGTCCCGTCGATGTTCTTGTCGGAGATGCCAGGCCCGCATTTCGGCTGCAGGCAGGCGGCCATCGACGGGCTGAAGGAGATCGGCCGGCGATGCGAGGCGGCCGGCGTCGACACAATCGTCGTGTTCGACACCCATTGGCTGGTCAATACCGCCTATCACATCAATGCCCAGGATCATTACAAGGGCATCTATACCAGCAACGAGTTTCCTCATTTCATCCAGAACCTCGAATACGAGTATGACGGACGCCCGGAACTCGGGGACGAGATTGCCCGTATCGCCGGCGAGAAGGGCGTCCGTATGATGTCCCATCACGTAGCGACGCTCGACCTCGAATACGGCACGCTCGTACCGATGCGCTACATCAATCCGGTAGGACGCATGAAGATCCTGTCAATCGCCGCCTGGTGCCCCTGGCACGAGATGACGGACAGCATCCGGATCGGGCAGGCCGTGCGCGAGGCAATCGAAGAAAGTGATCTCAATGCAGCGGTGCTTGCGAGCGGTTCGCTTTCCCATCGCATCCACGACAGCAACGACGCGCCGGCCGGCATTCACACCATTTCCGACGAATTCTATCGCCAGGTTGATCTGAGGGTCATCGACCTGTGGAAAGAAGGGCGCAACGAGGAGTTCATCAGGATGCTGCCGCTCTATTCGACTGTCTGCCACGGTGAAGGATTCATGCATGACACCGCCATGCTGTTCGGTTTGCTCGGCGGCGGCTCCTACGGCGGCAAGGCGGAAATCCTCACCGATTATTTTACCTCGTCCGGCACTGGGCAAATCAACGCCGTCTTTCCACTGGCGGCATGACGCCGGCGAGCGAGAGGCATTGCACCTCAGACCAACCGCAAGCCCTTGAGGCTCGCGTGGCCGTCCTTGCCTATGATGATGTGGTCGTGGACCGTGATGCCGAGTGGCTTTGCCGTGTCGACGATCATTCTCGTCATGTCGATATCGGCGCGCGACGGTGTCGGGTCTCCGGACGGATGGTTATGAACGAGGATGATTGCGGTCGCTGAAAGCTCGAGAGCGCGCTTCACGACCTCTCGTGGATAGACGGGTGTATGATCGACCGTGCCGCGCCCTTGCACCTCGTCGGCGATCAGCGCATTGCGCTTGTCGAGGAACAGGATGCGGAACTGTTCCGTCGTTTCGTAGGCCATGGCGGCATGGCAATAGTCGATTACCGACGACCATGAAGACAGGACGTGCTTGTCGCGCAATTCGCTTTTCAGCATCCGCTGGGCGACGGTCGTGATCAGCTTGAGATCGAGTGCAACCGCTTCTCCGACACCCTTCACCTCTTGCAGCAAGGCGGGCGGAGCGCCGAGCACACTAGCGAGCGTACCAAAGCGGGAAAGCAGCGCTTTGGCGATCGGCTTGGTGTCGCGGCGGGGAATGAGCCGGAACAAGAGAAGTTCGAGGACTTCATAATCGGCAAGCGCAGTATCGCCGCCCTCGCGAAAGCGGGCCCTGAGCCGGTCGCGATGGCCATGATAATGTGCCTCGCCGGCGTCGGGTGAAGCGGCTGATACCGTCTGCTTGCCGATTGCCCGCGATTTCGTTGTCTGCTCGGCAAAGAAGCCGCGCTCGTCGCCTGCCTGCCGGCTGTCCCCCATCTCTTCTCTGCTCAACTCGAAGGCCGGATCGTCTTCATCGTCTTGCGGAAAAAGGGAAGGGGGCTTTGCCATGGATCAACCTTGCAAGGGCGGCAGTCCGGGCCTGTCGAGGCCTGCGGGTGAAAGTGTGAATACCTCGCATCCGGTCGCCGTCACGCCGACGGCGTGTTCATATTGGGCCGTCAGCGAGCGGTCGCGCGTTACGGCGGTCCAGCCATCGCCAAGGACTTTCACATGCGGCCGGCCGAGATTGATCATAGGCTCGATGGTGAAGATCATGCCTTCGCGCAATTCCGGGCCTTCATCGGCGCGCCCGTAATGGAGAATATTCGGCGAATCGTGGAATAACCGACCGATGCCGTGACCGCAGAAATCGCGCACGACCGAACAGCGTTCGGACTCGGCATAGGTCTGGATCGCTTCGCCGATCGCTCCAGTGCGGGCGCCTGGGCGAACCGCCGCGATGCCGCGCATCAGGCATTCATAAGTGACCTCAAGGAGCCGTTCTGCCGCCCGCTTGATCTCTCCGACGGGGTACATACGGCTCGAATCGCCATGCCAGCCGTCGAGCACATAGGTGACGTCGATATTGACGATGTCGCCTTCGCGCAGCGGCTTATCGTTGGGAATACCGTGACATACAACGTGGTTGATCGAGGTGCAGCAGGACTTGGTGTAGCCGCGATAGTTCAGCGTTGCCGGTAGCGCGCCATTGTCCATACCGTATTCGAAAACGAAGCGGTCGATCGCATCGGTCGTCAGACCCGGCGTCACCATCGAGGCCAGTTCGTCGAGGCAGCGCGCTGTCAGTTGCGAAGCCCTGCGCATGCCCTCAAAGGCTTCTGGCCCGTACAGCCTGATCGCTCCGGTATTCTTCAGCGGGGCGCTAGCCGCGTCGATATAGTTCACCATTCGTCCGCTTTCGGTCTTGGGTATATTCGGTAATCATACCGTACATAATGCAGCGAGCCCGGGTTCGTCTATCGCGATGAGCCCTGTCGGCGCGATTTCGTCGCTCGAAACACGGCAATTCACCGCGTAGGCTTCAACGCCGCGCCGAATAGCCGCGCCAAAGGCGGCCGCATAGACCGGATCGAGATCGCCGGAGAGCCGGAAGCGTTCGCAGTCGCCGCGCTGGATGAGGAAAATCATGATTGCGCGATGCCCTGCATCTGCCATGTAGGCAAGCTCGTGCAGATGCTTGGCGCCCCGGGCTGTTACGGTATCGGGAAACTCGGCAAGACCGGGGGTGCGGATGAAATGGACGTTCTTGACTTCGACATAGGCGTCCGGGAGCCCGGCAGAGCTGAGAAGCAGGTCGATGCGGGAGTTGCGTCCGTATCTCTGCTCGCGACGGACAAGCGCGTAGTCTCCGAGATCTCCGACGAGGCCGGTGCGGATCGCCTCTTCGGCCAATCGGTTGGCGAGCGCGGCATGCACGCCGACGACGGTGCCGTCTGCCTCGATGAGTTCAAAGGCATGGCGGTACTTGCGATTGGGGCTGTCATGCTCGGAGAGCCAGATGCGCGAGCCCGGGGCCGTCAGTCCCAGCATCGAGCCGGTATTGGGACAGAAACCGGTGATTTCCTCGCCGGTTTCCAGAACGGCGTCGAACAGGAAGCGCTTGTAGCGGCGCAGGAGCCGTGCAGGAACAAGTGGGGGGTCGAACCTCATTGTCGTTTGTGTCAGACCCGCTCCAGCACATAGGACCCCGGCGCGTCGGCGATCGCGTTGAGCGCTCCGCCGCCCGGAACCCGCGCCGGGACCCGGTCCTCGCCCATCGCCTCGATCCAGCGCTGCCAGTGTGGCCACCATGAGCCGGACGTCTCCTTGGCGCCGGCTAGCCAGTCTTCATAACTGCCGGTCGTCTTGCCGCCGGTCCAGTACTGGTATTTCTGTTTGTCGGGCGGATTGACGACACCGGCGATGTGCCCGGAACCGCTGAGCACGAACTCCACCGGTCCGCCGAAAAGCGCACTCCCGACGAAAACGGATTTCGCCGGCGCAATGTGATCCTCTCGGGTCGCCAGATTATAGATGGGGATTTTCACGTCCTTGAGAGAGAGCCTCTTGCCCGCGATCTCCATTTTGCCTTGACTGAGATTGTTGTTCAGATAGCAATTTCGTAGATAAAACGAATGGTTCGCGGCAGCCATTCGAGTAGAGTCTGAATTCCAGTAGAGCAGGTCGAAGGGAATCGGGTCCTCGCCCTTCAGGTAGTTCTTGACGACATAGGGCCAGATCAGCTCCGAGGCGCGCAACATGTTGAAGGCCGCCGCCATCTTCGAGCCGTCAAGATAACCGCTCGCCTTCATCCGCTCCTCCATCGCCCCGATCTGATCTTCATCGACAAACACCTTGAGGTCGCCGGCATAGGTGAAATCCACCTGGGTTGTGAAGAGCGTCGCGCTGGCGATGCGTTTGTTGCCTTGCTTGGCATGGAGCGCGAGCGCTGCGGCGAGCAGCGTGCCGCCGACACAGTAGCCGATGGCGTTGACTTGTTTCTCGCCGGTTGCCTTTTCCACCGTCTCGAGCGCGAAATCGATCCCTTCGCGGATATAGGCCTCCCAGTCCTTGGCTGCGTGGCGCTCGTCGGGATTGACCCAGGAGATCACGAAGACCGTATGCCCCTGGGAGACGCACCATCTGATGAAGGATTTCTGCGGGTTGAGATCGAGAATGTAGAACTTGTTGATCCATGGTGGAACGATGAGGAGCGGCCGCTTCAATACGGTATCCGTAGCCGGCTCGTATTGAAGCACCTCGCAGATATCGTTCTGCGCAATTACCTTGCCAGGCGTAACCGCCATGTTCTCGCCGACGGCGAACTTGCTGTAGTCCGTATGGCGAAGCCGCAGGTCGCCGCCGCCGGCGGCAATGTCTTCCGCCAGCATCTTCATGCCGCGCACGAGGTTGGCGCCATGGCTCGCGACCGTCTCGCGATAGAGCTGCGGGTTGGTGACGATGAAGTTGGCGGGCGAAAGCGCCGCCGTGATCTGCCGGACATAGAACGCAGCCTTGTGGCGGGTGTGTTCATCGAGCCCCTCGGCGTCGGTGACCATCTTCTCCGCCCATTCGGATGCCACGAGATAGACCTGACGCAGGAAGTCGAAGAACGGGTTGCGTTGCCAGTCCTCATCCGAGAATCGCTTGTCGGCCGGCGGTACATCGCCCTTTTCGGCTTCCTCCCCGGCAAGCCGCTGCACTGTGCGTGTCCAGATACCGAAAACGCCGGCGAGTAGATAGGTCTGCGCCTCGAGCGTGCGTTTGGGGTCCGCCATCCAGTACTCGGCGACCTTCGACATCGTCTTGACAAGTTCGCTCATCGGCTCGGAAACCGGATCGACTATCTCGCCTCGCTCGCGCGGTGCAAGCCAAGTGGAGGCGGCCTTTCCGAGGTTTTCGAGCGCCTTGGCGAAATTCATCGCCATCGCCTCGGGATCCTTGACGATATAGGGTTCGATCAATTTCGGATCGAAGCCTTGCGCCGTAGCACCGGATTCTTCACCGTCGTCGGTGTCTCTGCTCAAGCAGTCCTCCCAAGAGAGCCTTTGAAGCCTCTTTTATAATTGCGCATCCTGCCCGAAAACGACTACAAGTTCCAGCAATACAAAAGACCTGTCCCCGCTTTCGCGGTGCGGCAGATAATCCGGCGACAAGCCGGAGGCGTGGCCAGTTTCAGGATCGAAGAATGATTGCAGGTATTTGGGCGGTGGGAAAAACTCGTCTTCTGATCGGATGCGGTGTCGCAGGCGCCCTTGCGATAGCTTCGGGCTGCGTCTCGTCCGGCCAGGAGGCGACACCCGTCCAGCCCACGTCCTCTGTGCTCGACGTGACCGTCAACGACACCAATGCGCCCCGGCAATCGGCGCCCCTGGGCCGGTCCCGCGATGGCTTTCCCGATTTTTCACAGCCGCTGACCGCCGCCAATGTGCAGATGAGCAACGATGAGGCCGCTGCACTGCAGGCACAATTGACCGAGCTCGGCATGGCGCGCAGTTCAGGAGCGATTTCAGAGGCCGAGTACCAGCGCCGCCTATTGGAACTTCGCAAACTCGCGGCCGAGCACGGCATGGACACCCAGGCGCAAATAGTCAAATAGCTCTTGCGTTTGTTGCGATTTGGCCGCAAAGCATCGGCATATGCAACCCGTCCTGCTCCTTGTTAATCCGGCAGCGGGCCGCGCATTGACAAAGAATTGCTGTAACGGTCTGCAAACCGTTACATTGAGGCTGTCCCGGTTTCGCGGTTCGTTGCGGGACATGTCAGGAACAAGGGAACGAACCCGCCTGCCGCGGCCATGTCCGCGCGGTTCCACGGGGTAAGAAATGGAAGAGTTTCATAAAGTCCGGCGCTTGCCGCCCTATGTTTTCGAACAGGTCAACCGTTTGAAAGCAAGCGCGCGAGCCGGTGGCGCCGACATTATCGATCTGGGCATGGGCAATCCCGACCTGCCGACCCCTCAGGCGATTGTCGACAAGCTGTGTGAGGTGGTCCAGGATCCCCGCACACATCGCTATTCGTCGTCCAAGGGCATTCCCGGCCTCCGTCGCGCGCAGGCTGCCTACTATGCGCGTCGATTCGGCGTGAAGCTTAACCCCGACACCCAGGTCGTGGCGACGCTCGGCTCCAAGGAAGGCTTCGCCAACATGGCGCAGGCAATCACCGCGCCGGGCGACGTGGTCCTTTGCCCCAACCCGACCTATCCGATCCACGCTTTCGGCTTCCTGATGACAGGCGGCGTCATCCGCTCGATCCCGATCGAGCCGGATGAAACCTTCTTCCCGCCGCTTGAGCGCGCCGTACGTCACTCGATCCCGAAGCCGATTGCGCTGATTATCAACTATCCGTCCAATCCAACCGCGCGCGTCGCCAGCCTCGATTTCTACAAGGACGTCATCGCCTTCGCCAAGAAGCATGAACTCATCGTGTTGTCCGACCTTGCCTATTCGGAAATCTACTTTGGCGACACGCCGCCGCCATCCGTGCTCGAAGTGCCCGGCGCCATGGACGTTGCTGTCGAATTCACCTCGATGTCGAAGACCTTCTCCATGCCGGGCTGGCGCATGGGTTTTGCCGTCGGTAACGAGCGACTTATCGCAGCTCTTGCCCGGGTCAAGTCCTATCTTGACTACGGCGCATTTACGCCGATCCAAGTGGCGGCCACCTTTGCGCTGAACGGCGACGGGTCCGACATCGCGGAGGTGCGATCGATATACAAGCGCCGTCGCGACGTATTGGTCGAGAGTTTCGGCAAGGCTGGCTTCGAAGTCCCGCCGCCCGACGCAACGATGTTTGCCTGGGCCAAGATCCCGGAAAAGTTCCGCTCTCTCGGTTCGCTGGAGTTCTCGAAGCTTCTCGTCGAAAAGGCCGACATTGCAGTTGCTCCCGGCATCGGCTTCGGAGAGCAGGGCGATGACTATGTGCGCATCGCTCTCGTCGAGAACGAGCACCGTATTCGCCAGGCGGCGCGCAATTTGAAGAAGTTCCTGTCGACCGCTGACGATACGATGCACAATGTGATACCGCTCAACGCCCATCGCTAGGTTGAGGTTTCATACTGTTTCGGCGATAAACTCTGAACCCAATCATTGGCGGCCCGTTCGTGGCCGCCTTTCAATGAAATCGTAAATGTCGGGAAATTGATATATGGCGGATGCCCTTCGAATTGGCATTGCGGGTCTGGGCACTGTCGGTGCCTCGCTGGTTCGCATCCTTCAACAGCGCAGCAATGCGCTTTCCGTTTCCTGCGGCCGGGCCATCAAGATCACGGCGGTTTCTGCGCGCAATCGCGACAAGGATCGCGGCATCGACCTTGCCGGAATCGCCTGGTTCGACGATCCACTGGATCTCGCGGCCAATGCCGATATCGACGTTTATGTTGAGTTGATCGGCGGGGCCGAAGGCTCTGCCGAAGCCTCCGTCCGTGCAGCACTTGCGCGCGGCATTCACGTCGTGACCGCCAACAAGGCGCTTCTGGCGCGCCATGGGGTCGAGCTCGCGCGACTGGCGGAAAAGCAAGGCGCGCTTCTAAACTATGAAGCGGCCGTGGCCGGGGGCATCCCGGTTATCAAGGCTTTGCGCGAGTCGCTAACCGGCAACAATTTCTCGCGCATCTACGGTATCATGAACGGCACCTGCAATTACATCCTGACCCGTATGGAGAAGGAAGGGCTCTCCTTTGAGGACTGCCTGAAGGAGGCACAACGCCTCGGATACGCAGAAGCCGACCCGACCTTCGACATCGAGGGTAATGATACCGCTCACAAGCTGGCCATCATGACGACGCTGGCATTCGGCAACGAGATTGCCGCCGATGACATCTATCTCGAAGGCATTACCAATATCTCGATCGAGGATATCCATGCGGCAGCCGACCTCGGCTACCGGATCAAGCTCCTGGGCGTTGCCCAGAAGACCGATACGGGTATTGAGCAGCGTGTTCATCCGACGATGGTGCCGCTCGATTCCGTAATTGCGCAGGTTGATGGCGTCACCAATGCGGTGGCGCTGGAATCGGATATTCTCGGAGAACTTCTGATGGTCGGACCCGGTGCCGGCGGCAACGCGACTGCGTCCGCCGTTCTTGGCGACATCACCGATATTGCCAAGAGCCGCCCCGGCGCCCAGCGGGTGCCGGTACTCGGACGTCCTGCACATCTGCTTGAACCCTACCGGCAGGCCCGGATGCAGAGCCACGAGGGCGGCTACTTCATTCGCCTGACCGTCGTCGACCGGACCGGCGTTTTCGCCAGCATTGCGACGAAGATGGCCGAGAACGGCATTTCGCTGGAATCGATCGTGCAGCGCTCCCAGCATGCGGCGGCGGACGCGCCGGTCACGATTATTCTCGTCACCCATGCGACCATGGAGGATGCTGTCCGCAAGGCCGTTTCGGCCATCAGGGGCGAAGGTTACCTTGTGGGCGAACCGCAGATGATCCGTATCGAGCGGCCGAAAACAGCCTGACGGGTCGCCGCCACGGCTCCGCTCGGCGAGGCTGTCGCTATGATGACGCCATCGGGACTGGTCATTTCGCCGTGGGCCTGTAGAAGGAATGACAGGCACAATGGGCAATGGCATGACAGAACCGGTTGATCCCGTACCCCGCGCATTCTTGGGCGTTGAGAGCTCAGTTAACGGACAGCGCTGGATTTCCCGCCTCGATCAGGCTGCTCAGAACAGAGCGCTTGCGATCTCGCAACTTCACGGCCTGCCGGACCTCGTCGCGCGGGTTCTGGCCGGTCGCGGCGTGGGTGTGGACGAAGCGCCCGGTTTCCTCGATCCCACGATCCGGACTCTGATGCCCGATCCCGCCTCGTTGACCGATTGCGAGAAAGTGGCGGCGCGTCTCGCCCGGGCGGTCAAATCGCGCGAACGGGTCGCCATTTTCGGGGACTACGACGTCGATGGTGCAGCCTCTTCAGCACTTCTCTATCGTTTCCTGACCCATTTCGGTGTGACCGCGGAGATCTATATTCCCGATCGCATATTCGAGGGTTATGGCCCCAATCCGACCGCTATCGGCCAGTTGATCGACAAGGGCGCCCAGCTGATCGTTACCGTGGACTGCGGTTCGACCAGCTTTGACGCCCTCGAAGCCGCGCGTGCATGCGACATCGATGTACTGGTGATCGACCACCACCAGATGGGGCACGAGATGCCGCCATGCCATGCGCTGGTCAATCCCAACCGCGAGGACGATCTGTCAGGTCAGGGACACCTCTGCGCGGCGGGTGTGGTCTTTCTGGTTCTTGTCGCGACGCTTCGGATTCTTCGGCAGGAGGGGAATGGTGGCGTGGCGTCGCTCGATCTGCTGGCATGGCTTGATCTCGTGGCGCTCGCCACCGTCTGCGATGTCGTGCCGTTGAAGGGTCTGAACCGGGCCTATGTCGTCAAGGGGCTGATTGCCGCGCGTCACCAGAACAATGCCGGGCTTGCCGCACTTCTGCGTGTCGCCGGGATCGGCGGGCCGGTGACACCATATCATTTCGGTTTTTTGGTCGGTCCGAGAATCAATGCCGGCGGAAGGATCGGCGACGCGGCACTCGGAAGCCGCCTGCTGACGCTCGATAATGCCGCCGAGGCCGACCAGATCGCCGTGAAGCTCGATGAGCTTAACCGCGAACGCCAGGCCATGGAGGCGGTCATGCTGGCTGAGGCCGAGGCTGAGGCGCTTGCAGAATATGGTGACGGCGAGGGGGCATCGGTCATCGTGACCGCCCGCGAGAACTGGCATCCTGGCATCGTCGGATTGCTCGCCGCGCGTCTGAAGGAAAAGTTCAAGCGTCCCGCCTTCGCGATTGCCCTCGATTCATCTGGCAAAGGCACTGGCTCAGGGCGTTCGATCAACGGCTTCGATCTCGGACGCATGGTGCGCGCCGCCGTCGATGCCGGCCTGCTGCTGAAGGGTGGCGGTCACGCCATGGCGGCCGGTCTGACGATCGAGCGCGGCAACCTCGGCCGTTTGCGTGCCTTCTTCGACGAAGCTTCGGCCACCCAGGTCTCGGCACTTGCCGCCAACCGGGTGCTGAAGATTGACGGTGCACTGGGAGCCTCGGGAGCGACGATCGCTCTCATCGACCAATTGGAGACCGCAGGTCCCTATGGTTCTGGCCACCCGCAGCCGTGTTTCGCGATTCCCGCCCACCGACTGCGCGATTCGCGGCCCGTGGGCACGACGCACGTCAAAATCACGCTCGAGGCTTCGGATGGCGCGCGCCTGGAGGGTATTGCCTTCCGCGCCGCCGAAACTCCTCTCGGCGATTTTCTGCTCAACTCGCGGGGAAACCAGATCCATGTCGCCGGCTCTTTGAGCGCGGATCACTGGCAGGGCAGCCGCCGCGTGCAGATGCGCATCTTCGACGCAGCAAGAGCGTTGTAAGAGGAGCTTATAATATCTCTTTTGGGGGAAGGTGGCACGCCCTAGGGGAGTCGAACCCCTCTTCCCAGAATGAAAATCTGGTGTCCTAACCGATAGACGAAGGGCGCGTGCGCTCCGTGGCGCCCTTATAGTCAGGCACCTTGAAACCCGCAAGCGGAATCTTGCTGTTTTTTCATTCTAATTCCAAAAAGAACGGGATTGTGAAAAGACCCGAACAAACGCCACCGGGCATAGGGATAGCGTCAGGCACAGCCATATCGATGCCCTGGTTCAGAGCCGTTTGGGTGGGATACCGTTCGCGAAAAAGGGAGAAAAGAGTGGCACGCCCTAGGGGAGTCGAACCCCTCTTCCCAGAATGAAAATCTGGTGTCCTAACCGATAGACGAAGGGCGCGTGCGCTCCGTGGCGCCCTTATAGTCAGGCACTTTGAAACCCGCAAGCACCATTTTTCATTTTCCGACAAAAAAATGACAGAAGTGGACCACTTCGCCGTGTGTGAAAAATATAAACAAAAGCAATAGCTTGTTGCTGGTTATGGAATCTGTTCGCGAGAGGTTGTCGTTACGGGAACTTGACGAGGGCCTGCTGGGCGCAGAGTGGAAATTCCCCGGCGCTGCCGTGGGAAAGCCTAGGAAAGGCAATCCGCTAGTGTGCGATTCTTCCAAGCAACCGGGTCAGTGTCGGGAGCCTCTTCTTCGCTTTTGGCGCGGCGTCGTTCTCGACGGCGTCGGTCGCTGGGTATGGCGGAAACATATCTTCCGCGCTGGGCGTCTCGTTTGTGGTTGCGTCCTGCTGTCGCGGATCGGCGGAGACGGTTTCCACCGGCAGAGCCTCCTCCTGATAGGAGACCGGTTGCGGGGCGCTGAACAGGCTGCTGCTCATCGGGCTGACGCGCCGAGTGGGCATGTCCGCGGGCACGATGCTGGTGGATGCGTTGGTGGAGGTTGCCGCGACGTCGACTGTTGCGCCGGTCTGCTGTGGGGCAAATATGCTCGACCGGCCCGCATTGATCGCGGTCGGCTCCATGACGAGGTCGCCGGGACCGGTGGCCGCCGCCGTATGCAGAGACGGCTCGGCGGCGGTGTCTGGCGCGACGGGCGCATCCGCCACATTGACAACCAGCGGGTCGGAATAGCCTGTGCCCCCCGGTTTGCGGGGGGACTTGCCTTGGGCCGTCGCGGAATTGATGGCCGGTTCGGGGGCGGCGTCGCCGATTGCGGCACTGTCGCCGGATGTTGTCGCGCAGGCGTGAAGGGAGAGCAGGCAGGCGCCGCCGATGATGGCACGGATGCCGATTCCGCATTTCGTGGAAAAGTCAGGCCTGCTTGTCACCGGATGAACCCCGCGTCGGATCGTGGCTGGGCGGAAATCGCCAGTCTCCTGTGGGAGGCGGGCTTGCCGATGCGCCCGGCCCGCCGGCATTGGCGGACCTTTCATTCCGGGGAGACTACGCCGCCAATCTTGCGCGAGGCGGGTAGGGTATACTACCAGGCGCCGGTATTCGGCATCGATAGCCAGGGCTCTGCAGGCGCCAGGCTTTCACCTTTCTGCAGGATCTCGATGGAAATCCCGTCTGGCGAGCGCACGAAGGCCATGTGCCCATCGCGCGGCGGACGGTTGATGGTCACGCCGTTGTCCATCAGTCGCTGGCAGATCGCGTAGATATCATCGGCCTCATAAGCCAGGTGACCGAAATTGCGACCTCCTGTATAGTCTTCGGTGTCCCAGTTATAGGTGAGTTCGATGCAGGGCCCCTTGTTGGCGCGCGCAGCGTCGAGGTCATCGTCTGCGGCGAGGAAGACCAGGGTGAAGCGGCCCTTTTCATTCTCCATGCGCCTGATCTCGGTCAGGCCGAATATGCGGCAGTAGAAGTCGAGCGATGCGTTCAGATCCTTGACGCGCACCATAGTGTGAAGATAGCGCATTCTGTCCTCCTGTTTATTGTCTGGATATGGAACAGACGACAGCTTCGAGCAAGGATGAAAAGGCAAAAAAGGAACTGGGTATATTTCAAACAGGGACTTGCGCGTCACCGCGACCCGAATGTTAATCTGTTCGTCAAGAATCAGTTAACCTACAATGTGACGCGTTTTCGAGGGGCTTGAGGAAATGGCGGACAGGATATCATCGAAAGGGCTTGCTGGTTTCGAGGATCTGTCCGGCGAAGCCGTCGACTTGATTGAGATAACCGGTGTCGTGAAGTGGTTCGATGTCGCCAAGGGCTTCGGATTTATCATCCCGGACAATGGTATGCAGGATGTCCTGCTGCACGTCACCTGCCTGCGCCGCGACGGTTACCAGACCATTCTCGAAGGAACGCGAATCGTGGCGCTGATTCAGAAGCGCGATCGCGGCTATCAGGCATTCCGCATTCTCTCCATGGACCAGTCGACAGCCATTCATCCTTCGCAGATGCCGCCAGTGCGAACACATGTCCAGGTCACGGCGACAAGCGGGCTCGAACGGGCACTGGTGAAGTGGTTCAATCGTACCAAGGGTTTCGGTTTTCTCACGCGCGGCGAGGGGACGGAGGATATCTTTGTCCATATGGAAACGTTGCGCCGCTTCGGTCTTACCGAATTGCGCCCGGGCCAGACTGTGCTGGTGCGTTTTGGTGATGGCGACAAGGGTCTGATGGCCGCAGAGATCCACCCTGACATTCCGGGCCCGGCCAGCCGCTCCCATTGAGGTGTCGATCATGATGTCAGAGGTCTTGAAAAGCGCTTTCATGGCGCTTTTTTTATTGGCACCGATGGCCGCGGGCGCTGCCGGGGCAATCCAATTCGCGGAGGCTTCGTTGCGCGTTGAGATGCCAAACGGAAATGCGCATGAATTCGCGGTGGAATGGGCGGTTGACCCCGACCAGCGTGAACATGGGCTGATGTTTCGGGAATACCTCGACGCCGATGCCGGTATGATCTTCGATTTCGGCGTCGAGCGAACCATACTAATGTGGATGAAGAACACGCCGCTTCCTCTCGACATGCTGTTCATAGATGCCAAGGGCGTCGTGATCAGGATCGAGGAAAGGGCCAAACCCTTTTCGGAAAACATCATCTCGTCGGGCGGGCCTGTCCGCTATGTGCTTGAAATCAATGGTGGCCGTTCACGGGAACTCGGAATTTTGCCTGGCGCGCGGATTGTTGCCGAGCCGCCTGCAGCTCTATTGAAATAGCTGGATTTTTTTCCGTTCATTCTGTAGCTGAAACCGGATTTTAGCAGTTGCGGCTGAAGGGTGAACCGTGTATTCCGGCTGTGATTGCTGGAACGGAGTGTAGCGCAGTCTGGTAGCGCATCTGGTTTGGGACCAGAGGGTCGGGAGTTCGAATCTCTCCACTCCGACCATTGATACGGCCGCGGGGATCGTTGCGGCCGATATCACGATCGTGATGGGAAGGGACGGCCTCCCTTCGCTTGTCCTTGGGAGTTCAATGCGACATGTCCGCCAAGATTTACCGCCCCGCAAAGACCGCCATGCAGTCTGGCAAGGCCAAGACCAATATCTGGCTGCTTGAATTCGATCAGGCCGCGCCGCGCACGATCGATCCCGTAATGGGCTACACGAGTTCGGTCGATACGCGCCAGCAATTGAAGTTGACTTTCGAGACGCTTGAGCAGGCCGAGGCCTATGCACAGCGCAATGGCATCGACTATCGCGTCATTTTGCCGAAGGAAGCAAACCGTCAGGTCGTGTCCTATACGGACAATTTCAAGTATAGCCGCCTTCAACCCTGGACGCACTGATCCGCATTTTCTGGATCATCTTGGCAACGCATGGCACCTTCGCCATCTATAATAGACGATGCAGCTTCAGGCCCCTTAGCTCAGCTGGATAGAGCACCTGCCTTCTAAGCAGGTTGTCGCAGGTTCGAATCCTGCAGGGGTCGCCAACTTTATTTTGTCCAAGCCGGTTACCTGTTCGATTATGTTGGAGGTGCGGCTGCGAAGCGCATAAGGCCCGTCGGGCAGTCTGTTTGCCAACTCTTCAGAAACCCTTGGCAACGATAATGTCCGCAGACGAGGTATCTGAATGGCCAGTTCCGCAACAACGAGACGCGCCCCGCGCAAGCGCCGCAAGTCTCCACGCAAGCAATCCGCAGGCAGCATCTGGCCCTGGCTCGCAGCCCTGATTCTGGTGGCTGGCGGCATCGCTGTATACGATAATCGCGGGCACTTGCCGAAGCTGGTCGCGAACTATCTGCCCAATGCGGCAAGCCGCCCCGCGCCGGCGGCGAGGCCGTCGACGCCGAGGGCCAATAGCGTTCCGGGGCGTGGCGAGGCTCCGAAACCACCGGCGGCAGTCGGCTCGTCGGCAGCACGACAACCTGTCCCCAACGTGCGCCCGGAAGAGGACACGCTGGTAGGGCGCGGATTTTCGGGCACCTTCTATTTCTGCGGTACCTCCGGCCTCGACAACTGCGTGGCTACCGGCAACACCTTCTGGCACCGGAAATCGAAGATCGTGCTCGCAGACATTATCGCTCCGGAAACGGAGAAGGCCAAATGCCAGAACGAGCGAGACAAGGGGTTTGCCGCGATCGTCCGCCTTCGCGACTTGCTGAATGCCGGAACCTTCGAGCTCGCCGCCGTCGACGGTCAGTCAGGGGAAGCAGGTCGCCGCAATCTGCGGATTGTTTCGCGTAATGGCCGATCGCTCGGTTCGATACTGGTCTCTGAAGGCCTGGCAAGGCAGCGTGCTGAGAAAGGGCAACCATGGTGCTGAGGTGACCCGTCCTGGTGCGCTGGTGGAGTTGCTGTCGTTGCCAACAAGGGGATCCATATTCGGCAAGCACCAAACCCGCCCGGCTCTGCCGGGCGGGTTTTCTTTTTGACAACAGCAATCAGAGGTCAGTGCAAGATCTGGCTGAGGAACAGCTTGGTGCGCTCGTGCTGCGGATTGTCGAAGAACTCCGCAGGGGCATTTTGCTCGACGATCTGGCCCTGGTCCATGAAGATGACCCGGTTGGCAACCTGGCGGGCAAAGCCCATTTCGTGGGTTACGACGAGCATGGTCATGCCTTCCTCGGCAAGGCTCACCATGGTGTCGAGCACTTCCTTGATCATTTCCGGGTCGAGCGCGGAGGTCGGCTCGTCGAACAGCATGATCTTCGGGCTCATGCATAATGAACGTGCGATCGCCACGCGCTGTTGCTGACCGCCGGACAACTGCCCCGGATACTTGTGTGCCTGTTCAGGAATCTTGACCCGCTCCAGGAAGTGCATGGCGATTTCATCGGCCTTCTTCTTCGGCATCTTGCGCACCCAGATAGGCGCCAACGTGCAGTTCTCGAGGATCGTCAGATGCGGGAATAGATTGAAGTGCTGGAACACCATACCGACTTCGCGGCGCACCTCGTCGATCTTCTTGAGGTCGTTGGTCAGTTCCGTGCCGTCGACGATAATCTGGCCGGTCTGGTGTTCCTCGAGGCGGTTGATGCAGCGGATCATTGTCGACTTGCCGGAACCGGACGGGCCGGCAATGACGATGCGCTCGCCGCTCATGACCTTGAGGTTGATGTCGCGCAGTACGTGGAAATCGCCGTACCACTTGTTCATGTTGATGATTTCGACCGCGACATCGATGTCCGAAACGGTCATTTTTGCGGGTTGGACGTCAGCCATGTTGTATCCCTTGTCTTATTTTTTATGTCCGGTATCGAGGTGCCGTTCCATGAAACTGGAATAGCGCGACATTCCGAAACAGAATAGCCAGTAGGTGAAACCTGCGAAAACCAGCCCGGTGATCGGTGTCACCGCCGATGCCCAGGTGGCATCGGCGAAGTTCAGCCGGATGATGCCGAGCAGGTCGAACATGCCGATGATCGAGACCAGCGAGGTGTCCTTGAACAGGCCGATGAAGGTATTGACGATGCCGGGGATGACCAGCTTGATTGCCTGCGGCATGATGATCAGCCGCATCTTCTGCCAATAGCCGAGGCCGAGCGAATCGGCGCCTTCGAACTGGCCTCTCGGGATCGCCTGCAGGCCGCCGCGGATCACTTCCGCCATGTAGGCCGAGGCGAAGATCGCCACCCCGATGACCGCACGCAGCAACTTGTCGAATGTCCAGCCCGCAGGAAGGAAAAGCGGCAGGATGACGCTCGCCATGAAGAGCACCGTGATCAGCGGGACGCCGCGGATGACTTCGATGAACATGACCGACAGCGTGCGGATGACCGGCATGTGGGACCGGCGTCCGAGCGCGAGCAGGATGCCTGCCGGCAGCGAAACGGCGATGCCGACGAAAGACAGGACCAGCGTCACCATCAGCCCGCCCCAGAGCGGCGTCTCGACCGTCTCAAGGCCAAAGCCCCCATAGAGCAGGAAGAAGGCGACGATCGGGAAGGCGCCGAACAGCAGGATAGCGTTCAGTCCCTTGCGCGGTGCCTTCGGAACCAGCATCGGCACCAATAGCACGATGAACATGACCCCCACGAGCATCGGGCGCCAGCGCTCGTCGAGCGGATAGCGTCCGAACAGAAACTGCTGGAATCGGTTCTCGACGAAGGCCCAGCAGGCGCCGGACCAGCCGTCGGGCTGGATCCCGCCCTGGGCGACGGTCGCGCA
>JBAYTX010000028.1:0-57517 GCA_041675415.1 Rhizobium sp.
CCGATCATGGGCGGTTCGCCTCCTTGAAATGCTTGCGCAAGAGCACCGCAAAGACCGGCGCGCCGATCAGGGCGGTGAGCACACCGAGCGGGATTTCAGCCGAGGTGAGCGTGCGCGACAGCGTGTCGATGAAGGTGGGATAGGCAGAGCCGATGATCGCCGAGGCGGGGATCAGCGCGCGGTGGTCCTCGCCGACCAGAATGCGCGCGGCATGCGGCACGACGAGACCGATCCACCCGACGATGCCCGCGACCGCGACCGAGGTCCCCGTCATCAGCGAGATGGCGATGAAGATGTACCAGCGCTCGCGGTCGGGATTGACGCCGAGCGAGCGCGCTTCCGCGTCGTCGAGCGCCAGAAGGTTCAGCCGGTAGCGCAAAGCAAAGACGATGATCAACCCGATCGCCATGCCCGGAATGGCAAGCCCGAGGCGCCCCCAGGTAGCTGTGGCAAAGGAGCCCATCAGCCAGTAGACGATGGCGGGAAGCGAGGTGTTCGGATCGGCGATGAACTGCACGATCGAGACCAACGCCCCGAACAGCGCACCGATCACCATGCCCGACAGGATCACGGTGATGACTTCGGTGCGGCCATTGATGCGCGCCAGCGCGCCGACCAGGATCAGCGCCGACAGGCCGAAGACGAATGCAAGCCCCAGCAGCACCACGCCGGAATAGCCGAACAGCAGCGCCATCGCGCCCCCGAAGGCCGCGCCCTGGCTGATGCCGAGCACCTGCGGCGAGACCAGCGGATTGCGGAACACCCCTTGCAGGGCCGCCCCGCCGACGGCAAGCGCGGCCCCGGAGAGCGCCGCGAGCAGCACGCGCGGCAGGCGCACCAGAAGCACGATGCGCTCGTCCATCTGGGCCGGTGCAAGGCCGGGGTGCATGGCCCCGGCCACCAGGATGTCGATGATCCGCGGAACGCTGACGGAAAACCGCCCGGCACCGATGGCAAACAGCATCGAGGCCAGAAGCGCGATGAGGAGGGCGCCGAACACGCCGATCCTCAGTACCGAGACGCTGCGCCTGTCCGGCTCGGTCACAACCGCGCTCATCACTTGGCCTTGAACTGGGCGTAGTTCGTCTGGTCGCCCTGCATGTCGGTCCACAGGATGCCGTCGATGTCGGCGTCGCCGAGTTCATGATTGTAGAGCGTCTTGTAGGCGGTCTTCATCTCGGCGCGCAGGTCGTATTGGAAAACGTCGGGGTGCAGCAGGTTGGCGAGCCACATCCAGGTGAGCGGGCTTTCCTGGCTCGGCGGGTCCCAGCGATAGCCGCCGAGCGGCATCTTGTAGACTCGTCTCTCCTGTGCGGCCTTGGTCAGCGACAGGATCGGATCATTGTAGATCCGGTCGATGCCGAGCTTGGCCTCGAAGCTGTTCAAGAGGATCACGTCCGGGTTCCATTCCGCGATCTGCTCCGGGCTGATCGTCGTGCCGTTGCCCTCGACGCTGTCCGAGGCATTCACGCCGCCGACCAGCTCGATCTGCCAGGCATTGTAGTTGCCCTTGTTGCCGGAGGCCGTCAGGCTTTCCAGCGCCCGGCCGAGATAGAGCACCTTCGGTCGCTTGTCGGCCGGAATGGCCTTGGCCTTTTCTGCCATTTCCTTGGCGACCGTGTCACGCCAGCCGTTGATCGCAGCCGCCCGCTCGGGCTTGCCCATCGCGGTCGCGACCATCTCGTGGTAGGCGCGGGTCTTCTCCTCCGTGCCGTAGGAAATCAGCGCGACGTTCAGCCCGGCATTGCTGATCGGGTCGACGAGGTCGGCGCCGTAATCGGCCCATTGGATGACCAGTTCCGGATTGGTGGCGGCCAGTTCCTCGACGTTGGGGATGAAGTTCGGCGCGGTGATGTCGGAGGGAATGTCCCTGGCTTCGGGGAAGATCTTGCCCAGCACCCCTTCGACGATCGCCGACTTGGCGGTCGGGTTCATGCCGACGAGCTTGGAGGTGCCACCGTCGATGGCGATGATGGTGGAGGCCATCGGGATCGGGATCGAGGCGATCCGCTCTGCTGCCTTTGGCAGCGTGACGGTGCGGCCGCCCTGGTCGGTGATGGTGATCGGATCGGCGAGCGCCGGCGAGACGGCAGCGCCGAAGGTTGCGAGGGAGGCGGCGAGACGCGGGAAAAATCGGTGGGCGGACATCCGGTATGCCTTTCAAAGAAAGTGGAGTAAACGAGTCTTGAATTCGCTCGGCGATGCCGGAAATCGCAAACATGAGTATTGTTGTCAAGTATGATTCATGCGGAAAAATGCCCGTAGTTTTAAAGGGTTATAAACTGGACAAAAAATGTCATGAACATCAGTGGATTGGCGGCGCATGGCCGGTCGCGCCCGCAAAAAGAAAGCCGGGCTTTTGGCCCGGCTTCCGATGCTCGCGATAAGGGGAGGTCTTATTCGTCGTCGAACTTGACGGCCTTCAGTTTGTCGATGCCGAGAACCTGAAGCGCGAGCTTTTCGTAGAAGGGCTCGGAATGGCCGCTCTTGATCTTGTGCAGGAAGTATTTCTCGAAGCCAATCTTGGCGGTATGCACCCATTTGCCCTGGGATGCCCAGTTGACGTTGCGCGGCGGGATCTGCGGCTGGGCTACGAAGGCGATGCCTCCGTCGCCGAAGTCGGCGAGGCACACCGCGTTCCAGGTGCCCTGGGCGTTCGGCTGGTCGCCACTGACGAGGCGGGCGATGTTCTTGGCCGTCGCCGTCACCATGCTCTCGATCATGAAACCGGTCTTGGGAACGCCCACGGGGACCGGCGTCTTGCCGGTCGGCGCAATGGCAATGCAGACGCCGACGGCGAAAATGTTCGGATATTTGCCGTTCTGCTGGTGCTTGTCGACCAGGATGAAGCCGCGCGGATTGGTCAGTCCCTCGATGTCGCGAACCGCCTCCACGCCACGGAAGGCCGGAAGCATCATCGTGTAGCTGGAAGGCACCTCGTGGACCGTCTTGGTCGTGCCGTCCTCGTTGACCTCCTCGACGACAACCTTGTCGGCCTCGAATTTCTGCACCTTGGCATTGGTGATCCACTTGATGTGCTTGTCGCGCATCGCGCTTTCGAGCAGACCCTTGGTGTCGCCGACGCCGTCGAGGCCGAGATGGCCGATATAGGGCTCGGAGGTGACGAAGGTCATCGGCACCTTGTCGCGCACCTTGGCGTCGCGCAACGCCTTTTCGAGGATGAAGGCGAATTCATAGGCGGGGCCGTAGCACGATGCGCCCTGCACGGCACCGATCACCACCGGGCCGGGCTTTGCCACGAGCTTGTCGAAATTGGTTTTGGCGGAAAGTGCGTGATCGATGTGGCAGACCGACTGGGTATTACCTTCCGGTCCGAAGCCCGGGATTTCGTCGAAGGCGAGTTCGGGTCCGGTGGCGATCACCAGGTAGTCGTAGTCGACCGATGTGCCGTCCATCAGTTCGACGCGGTTTTCCGCCGCATGCAGGCGCTTGGCGCCCTGCGGGTAGAGGCCGATGTCGCGCTTCTTGCAGGCGGGAGTGAGATCGACCTCGATGCTCTCGCGGCTGCGCCAGCCGACCGCGACCCATGGGTTGGACGGCACGAAGGAATAGGTCGAACCCTTGTTGATGATGCTGACGCGATCGGTGCGCGACAGCATGTCCCTCAGTTCGTAGGCCATGATGGTGCCGCCGAGGCCGGCACCGAGAACGACGACATGCGCCATGAAGAAACCTCCCGTTTGCAGAGCGTATATATAGTTGTCACCATATATACGAAGCTTCGTAGATGACATTTGATGTATGTCAAACACTAGCAAAAAAATCGGCGCTGTTGCAGGGGGGACGCAGAAACGGGCGTGTCAGCCGGGCAGATTCGGCTGCACGCGGCTCTGCGGCAGCATCTCGCTGGCGACGGTCATGGCGATCAGAGACAGCGGCACGGCCAGCACCGCGCCGATCGCTCCCCACATCCAGGTCCAGAAGACGATGGCCACGAAGACCATGAAGGGGTTGATCTCCAGCCGTCGCCCCATGACCGCCGGCGTCACGAGGTTTTCCATGATCGCATGCACGGTGAAGAAGGCAAAGGCAGGCGCAAGCGCCATGATGATCCCGTCATGGGTCAGCAGGCCGGAGACCGCCACAGAGATCGTCATCAGCGCGATGCCGAGATAGGGCACGAAGCTCGAGAGGAAGGCGAACAGACCCCACAGCGCCGGCATCGGCAGACCGCCGATCCAGGCGATCAGCGTCATGACGACGCCTGTCATCGCATAGAGCAGGGTGGCGGTGGCGAAGTAGAAGCCGAGCGCATGCTCGATCGAATTGAGGATGCGGATCGCCGAAAGGCGCCGGGCGCGATCGTTGAAGGCGATGATTAGCGCGCGGCGCAACGCCACACGGCTTCCGAGGAAGAAGACCAGCGCGCCGAAGAAGATCAGGCCCTGTACCAGCGCCGGCGTCACGCGTGTCGCAAGTGTCGAAAGCACGGTGCCCATGTTCTCGATCAGCGCTTCCGAGGTCATCGACCCCGAGCGGAACCTCATGGCGGTAACATTCAACCATTCGAAGCGCTCGAGATAGGGCAGCATCCGTTCGATGGCGCGCTCCGCCATGGCCGGCGCCTCGGCCGCCAATTCGGAGAGCGGGCCTGCCAGCGTGCTGGCGATGAAGAACAGGAGGAGGGCGAACAGGCTGGAAAGGATCACCGCGGTTGCCATCGGCGGAATGCCGAGCGCGCCGAGACGGTCCGCCGCGACCCCGAGGATCAGCCCGACGACGATGGCGAGCGTGATCGGCATGAGCACGCCGGCCGCTAGATAGATCGCGGCAACTGCGAGAATGAGGAATATCCCGATCACCGCCCAGATCAGCGCCAGATCGAGCGCTGTCTTGCGCAGCTTGACCCGGTGGGGCGTCTTGTGGCGCGCGCGTGCCACGGCCGGGGCCGCGTGCTCTGTCGCCTCGCGGCCGATCCCCGATCCGTGCGCCCTGTCGTTCATGTCGAAAATTCCCGATGCCACTGCGCCACAACGCGGCGCGGGGCGAAGTGTTCCATCGGCACCGGTCGCGGGATGCCGGGGGCGAACCCGGCATCCTCGGTCGCCCTCAATCGACGTCGACCACCAGCTTGCCGTCGGCCGCGCGGGCCTCGATCAGTTCGTGCGCCTCGACGGCGCTTGAGAGGTCAAATGTCCTCTGGTCCAGCTTCGGCACGAGCTTGCCGGCCTCGGCGAGCTTCGTGGCCTCCCGCAGGATCTCGCCGTGATGCTCGCGGCCTTCACCGGTCAGGAGCGGCAGGAGCGTGAACACGCCGGAATAGGTCGCCGCCTTGAAGGACAGCGGCGCCATCGCGTGGGTGCCCCAGCCGAGGCTGCTGACCACATGGCCGAAGCGCTTGACGGCCTTGAACGCCGCGTCGAGCGAGGCTCCGCCGACGGTGTCGTAGACGACGTCGAAGCCCTCACCCCCGGTGTGTTTCGCGACATAGGTCTCGACGTCCTCGGAGGCATAGTCGATCGGGACGGCGCCGAGGCTTCGCAGATAGTCTGCCTTGCCCGCGGCATCGACGCCGTAGACCGTTGCGCCTAGGGCCCGGGCGATCTGCACGGCGATATGGCCGACGCCACCGCCCGCGCCGAGCACGAGTACCGTCTGGCCTGCCTTCACGCCGACGCGGTCGACGAGGCCCTCCCAGGCGGTGATGAAGACGAGCGGCAGGGCGGCCGCCTCGCGCATGGTCAGCGTCGCTGGCTTCACGGCGAGTAGCCGGGCGTCGACGGCGGCATATTGGGCAAGCGAACCCTGGTTTCCGCCGACACCGCCGGTCATGCCGTAGACCTCGTCGCCGCGGCGAAAGCCGGTGACGCCCGGACCGACTTCCGCCACCGTTCCGGCAAGGTCGATGCCGAGGATCGCCGGCAGCGGCTGGCGCGCATGGGCGCCGTTGCCGGCGCGGATCTTCGTGTCCAGCGGGTTGACGCCGCTTGCCCTGATGCGGACGAGAACCTGCCCTTGCCCGGCAACGGGCCGGGCGACCTCCGTCAGGCGGAAGGCTGCGCCATGGGTTTCGAGAACAAGCGCTTTCATCTGGGTCATTTCCATCACTCCTTGGGTTGCGATGGGCAGAGATTGCTCCCATGCGGATTGAATGGAAATCATAGAGATGGCATGATTTTCATGCAGTTTTGTATGGGGAGCGCCGTGACGCCTGAATGGAGCGACTTTCGCATTTTCCTTGCCATTGCCCGCGCGGGTACGCTTGGCGCCGGCGCCCGTCAGCTCGGCCTCACCCAGCCGACCATGGGCCGGCGGCTGAAGGCGCTGGAAGGAGCGCTCGGCACCGTGCTGTTCCAGAGAACCGCCGACGGCTTCGTCCTGACCGACGAGGGCAGGCTGCTTCTCGCCCATGCCGAACGCATGGAGGAGGAGGCGATCGCCGTCGAGCGCGGCCTTGCCGGAAGCGCGAAGGAGCTCGACGGACTCGTCAGGATCTCCAGCTCGGACTGGTTCGGTGTCCATGTCCTGACGCCGCTGCTTGCCGGCTTCTCGCGGCGGCATCCAAAGGTAGTCGTCGAACTGCTGACGGATTCGCGCCTGCTGAACCTCTCGCGGCGCGAAGCCGATCTCGTCTTCCGCATCCGGCCGTTCACCGAGCCGGATGTCGTCTCCCGCAAGTTCATGCATGTCGATTATGCCCTCTACGTGCCGGAGCATTTTCCTGATCCGGCAATCGGCGACGGCGCTGGCCTGAGCCTCGTGACGATGGACGAGGCCTTCGGCGGCATGCCGGACGTCGCCTGGCTCCGCGCGACCTTCCCCAATGCCTTCGTCGCTCTGCGCAGCAACAGCCGGGATGTGCAGGCGCGGCTCTGCGCGGGCGGCGCCGGCATGGCGGTCCTGCCGGTACCGCTCGGCGACAGCACGCCGGGCATTCGCCGCGTCGCGCTGCCTTCGCCCCCGCCCGGGCGGGATACATGGCTCGGCTACCATCGCGACATGCGCCGGCTGCCGAGACTGCGCGCCCTCATCGACCACCTGATCGCCGGCCTATGAGCGAGGGTCGGGCCGGCAAAGGACGCGGCAATCGGGGCTATTGAAGGATCGCGCCGCCGAGGTGAACGTGAACCGTGTCGAAGAACCGTTTCGGCTCCCACGGCATCTTGAAGTCGTTCTTGCGCAGATCCGCCAGCCGGATGTAGCGCATCTTGTCGATGACGTTATCCTTGACCTGGATAAGCCGGAATCCCTGGAATGTCGGTGAGATGAAGGGGCGCGGCAAAGGCGTCAGGCCTTCGAATGCGCCGGCCGCGAAACCCCGGTCGCTTTCGATGACGGGGCGGTATTTCTGCGGCGGGTTGGTGATCTTGTAGAACGTCCCGTATCTCTGGCGCGATTCAATTGGCCCCAGGGCGGATGTCTGGGCATGAACGGGGCGATGCTTCTGCCACCAGGCCCTCGGATCCGTCGATTTGTCGAGCGGATCTGGGTAGGGCGGTACCCGCGCCCTTCCCGATTCCGTTGCCGGGACCGTTTCGGTCGCTGCCGATCCGCGATGGTCGCGAACGATCGCAACCCCCGGCGGCAATGGGGCATTTTCCACGATTTGCACGGCGATCTTCGAATTCTGCGGCAGGCCCGAAAGCGCCGGCAGGGTATTCGTAGGATAGTAGACCTTCGGGTTTTCGGAGTAGAAGTCCATATAGAATTCGAACCCGTTTCCGGTGTGCCGGAAGCGGTGCTCCACGTAGCGATGGACATGGCCGCACAGGATCAGATCGACCGGCCGTGGTACGCCGACGCCCGCGCAGAGCTCGAGGAATTCCCTGTTGCGGTTCCATCCGATGCCGACGTTGAGGCCGTCATCTGTATTACCGGTCTTGAAGTAGGGCGTTCCTGTCCGGGGCCATGTCGTACCGTTCAGTTTGTTTCGCGCGATGTAGCCGTCGGTCAGCGCCGGTGCCGCCGTCGGATGGACCGTCTCGCGCAGATAGAAGGGGTATTCTCCTCCGGCGGGCGATATGGCGGGCGCATGCATCCCGACGATGACGGTGCCGTCGTTTCCCGCTTCATGGATGGCCTCGCGCAGCAGGTCCAGTTGCGGATCCCCGAAGCCATAGGAGTTCGGTCCGGTGCCCGACAGAAGCCGCTTGGTGGACTCGTTCGCCGAGTCCGTCAGCAGCTGCAACAGCAGCGCGCTGTTCACCAGCCCGGGAACTCCCTCGTCCATCTGCGTGTCGAGTACGACGAGGCGGTTCTTGCCCAGCTTCACCACGTAGTTCCGCTCATTGGTGAAGTACTTGTCGAAGTAGTTGTATGCGTTGCCGCTCTGATCTGTCCACAGCATCCTGAGCGCTGCTTCCGCGTCGCTCAGGCCATAGCTCGGCGTGTGCTCCGCTTGCAGCGAGATAGCATCGCTCTCCATCAGGTTGTGCGATGAATACTCGTTGAGCGCCTTGTCGTTGTCGCCGCCGGGCACATCGATATTGGCGCGCAGGTCGTATGGGTGGACCCGGTAGTCGTGGTTGCCGAATGTCGCAAAGACCGGGAGCCGCAGTTCTTCACCGGGCGGGGACCCTCCGGCGAGGGGCTGGCCCAGAATGAGCTGGCGCAGCCGCGCGAAGTTGTCGTTCAGGCCGCTGTCACCGTCCTCTTTCGCATAGTCGACCAGATCTCCCGTCGCCACGACCGCATCCGCCAGGCCCAGCGAGTGAAGCTTGTTTGCATAGCGGATGAAGTCGCGGAGGTTGTCCTGGAAATTGGAGTAGTTTTGGGCCGCGTCGTTCAGGCCCCCCTGCTGGAGTCGCGCGCGGAAATCGTTGTTGCGCTTGCTGATGTGGACATCCGTGATGTGCAGGAGGCCGAAATCGTCCCACGCCTTCCTCGTATAGAAGCAATGCGGCGACAGCGCGTAGTGATTACCGTTCGGAAGGGCGCAACGCAGGTCGTAAAGCGTTCTCTCCGCCAGGAGATCCCGTGGGAGCGAAAGCCCTATCTTGACGTCCTTCTGGAAGGGGCCCGAAACGTGGGCGCTTCCCATGACAAGCGGAAGCTGGACGGATGGCTTTCCGACCGCCGTTAGCGAATAGCGGTTCTGCAGGATTTCCGTGTAGACGTTGGGTCGCATCGCCACGAGTGCGTCGTGATCCTCCTTCATGATCAGCGCCCACCTGAAAGTCACGCCCGTCGGCCCGGCCGTCTCGCCGGTATCCACCAGCTCCGGCCGGCCCATGAGCGGCGGACTGAGGAAGCCCGTGAGGACCCGCGTCTTGCCTCCCGCCCGAGCAGCGTAGATCGCCCCGCGCTCGAAGAACGCCACCTGGCCGCCCGCGACGGGAATATTGCTCGTGATCGGCAGCCCCACCCCGGGGCCCTGACGGTATCGGCCCCATATGGCGCCGGAGATGACGCAGCCGCCCGTCCCCTGCGTCCAGAAGATCTCACCGGTCTCGAACAGGCTGCGAGGCGGCGTGCCCGGCACTTCGTCCGTCGTCGGATAGCCGAGTTCGCGCAAGCCGGTAACCGGGCTCGGCCCCGGCCCACCGTTCGCCAGATAGAGGGAAAGTATGCCGCCGTGCACTTCGTGGGCGCCGGTGTTCGGATGGTAGTATATGTGGCCGCGCTCGTATCGGCGCACGCGTCCGCCCGAATGCGCGTCTTCCTCGGCCCCGAGCGCAGCACCCAGGTCAAAGCCGTGATTCTTCAAGTCATGGTATTTTTCGTCTATTTTCGACATGCCATATCTCCGATGCTCATTGACTAGCCGGCAGGCTTGGTGGCGATCAGGAAAAAAGCAGGCTGGCTCCACATTCAGGGGAGCAAACGTCGCAAAGGGCGAGCATCGGCTCGGAAGCATTTCTATCTTTTATCAAGAATATTCGAAATGAAGAACAAAGGAAAGTAGCGCCGGGTTCGCGCCCCGCCAGTCGTCCAATTCCGCGACCCGCGCATCGATCAGCGGGGAGGGATCCTCTCCCGCCTCTCCTTCCGGGGCGCCGCTTCCTCTGTCTTCATGGCCGCTCCCCAGGCGCTACTCTCAAGCCCGATCCCTCACGCCGTCGTGAGCGTCAGCCCTATCCCCCACGGGTCTTTCAGCGCATGCCCCCCGGCCGTGCGGGAGACCGGGATTTCGAGGCTTTCGAGCGTGGCGAGCGCCGTGTCGAGCGCCGTCTGGTCGTTGAAGGTCAGCGAGTAGTCGGCAAGTCCCGACATGTCCGTACTGCGGGTGGTCGCGCCGCGGCTGTTCCAGACATTGGCGGCGATGTGGTGGTGATAGGTGCCGGCGCCGAAGAAGCTCGCTCCCGGATAGCGCGCCATCTTCTTCAGCCCGAGAACGCCTTCGTAGAAGCCGTCGGCCTGCGGAATGTCGCCCACCTGCAGATGCATGTGGCCGATGGCGGCGGCCTCCGGCATGCCGGCCCATCCGGTCTTCGGCGCGCTGTCATAGAGCGCCTGCAGGTCGAGCCGAAGTGTGGCCATGGCCACCGTGCCGTCGTCGTTGAACGTCCAGTCATCAGGGCTCCGGTCGGCATAGACCTCGATGCCGTTTCCTTCCGGATCGGAGAGATAGATCGCTTCCGAGACCAGGTGATCGGAGGCGCCGTCGAGCGCAATGTTGTTATGGGCGGCATGCGCCAGCCAATGGGCAAGAGCCGACCGGTCGGGCATGAGGAAGGCCGTATGGAAGAGGCCGGCCGCATTGCGGGGCGCCGGGCGGATGTCGCTTCGCGTCGTCAGCGTCAGGAGTGGCCGCCCGCCTGCGCCGAGCACCACGCCGCTCGCGCTCTTTTCAAGCACGCCGAGGCCAAGTATGGTCCGGTAGAAGGTCGAGACCCGGTCGAGATCGGCAACCGCGAGATGGGCGGTGCCCACATGGACCGGGCGGGTGAGGGCAAAGCTTTCCGTCATGGTGTCTTCCTGCATGTTGCGGCCTTTTGGGGCGGGCCGGCGCGCGGCGGCGGGAACTGTCCAGGTCCGCTCTTCTTTGAAGCAATCGGCTTCCGCTAATATGGGCCGCCGGCATCGTTCACGAAAGATCGGAATCGGGTGACTTATTGTTCGAGAATCATTGACGAAGCTTCGCGGCAAAATTGATCTTGATCAATGCGGGATTTCCCGGCACGGTCGATTGTTCAACCCAAGGGCAGGAAGGCGGGACGCTGAAGAGCCTGCCGCTACAAGGAGAGAGTTTCATGTATAAGAAGATCATCGTGCCGGTCGATTGCGGGGCACTGGACAAGGGCGAGAAGATCCTGCGCAAGGCCGCCACGCTTCTGGATGCCGGCGGCGCGATCATCCTCCTGACCGTGGTCGAGGACATGCCGGGCTATCTGGCGATCGACCTGCCCGTGGATCTCATCGAGAACGCCGTCAAGGACGGCAAGGCGAAGCTGGTCGGGCTGAAGGAAAAGACCGGCATCGACGCGCGGGTGGAAATCCGCAGCGGCGCGCCGGCCCGCGAAATCCTCGCGGCGGCCAATGAGCATGGCGCCGATCTGATCATCGTCGCCAGCCACGTGCCGGACCTCGCCAACTATTTCATCGGCGCGACCGCAGACCGCGTCGTCCGTCATTCGAAATGCTCGGTTCTGGTTGACCGCTGATCGGCGGCGGCTAAGAGCATAGAGACGTCAAACGAGGAAATACCCGCAAATGGACATCACGAAATACGAAAACATCCTGCGCCAGCGTAACCTGGAGATCCTGGCCCGCCTGAACAAGATCGACCGCGATCTCAGCGAGCAGAAGAGCCCCGACTTCGAAGACCAGGCGACCCAGGCTGAAAACGACGAGGTGCTCGAGGAATTCGGTCAGGTCGGCGAGGCCGAGCTGAAAGCGATCGACGCCGCCCTAAAGCGTATTGCCAACGGCACCTTCGGCACCTGCGTGAAATGCGGCAAGCCGATTTCCGAGGAGCGGCTGGCGGTCGTTCCCCATACGCCCTTCTGTCAGGAATGCGTGGCCGAAGTCTGATCGGACACGTCCATCGAGCTAGGCCCTCTGTCCCGCGCGGGCAGGGGGCCTTTTCGCGCGTCGTCCGGTTGTGAGAATTTGGCGCGCCCGCCGTCCCCGACTTGGAGCGGGTCGACAGACGCAACATCTCGCAAGATGTCGTCGCCACCCTCTACACCGCCGATGCCCGCAAGCAGGCGCGCATTGGCAGGCCCTTGCTGCTGCGCCAGCAGCGGACATTTGCCTCCGCTTGAACGAAGGACCACCTTGGGGCCGGAAGCAGACTGGCAGGTTTCCGGCGCCTTGACTGGGTAAACTGATGTTCGTTCGACCGCTTTATGAGCGAATTTGTTCCAACAAATTGTGGACATAGGTCCAGCGTTTGCCGCGAAAATAGCTGCCGGACCGTGCGGAAGTCTGGACGCCGACTAGCCGGAGAGCGCGATCCGGAGACCAAAGCTCGTCATCCGCAAGCTCCCGCAACTGCCATATCGCGCAGCCACACATTCTCCCGATTGGCGCGATGTCGACGATTTCGCCAGCAGGATCAATCGCTTCTCGGGGCAGTTCGAGGAATAGGTGGAGCGTCGGGTTGATCGGCGGCGTGGCGTCGCTCGGGATCTCTTGCACGAGCGCGATGATGATGCTGGCCGGCCTTCCCGTGATCCGTATGTTCGCCTTGTCAAGCGTAGCCGATGGATAGCCTATCAGCACGACTTCGTCACTGTCATTGGCCTCGTCCCCGATGCCCATATCGACCATACGCCAACCAGCTTCGACAATATCGATCGTTTTCTCGTCCTGGATTTCGATGCCGACGATGTTGATCTCGGTGCCCGGTTGGTCGATTGGTTTATGGATCAGCAGGTTGCCAAGCGTCCGCAGACCTGATCCTTCGGGTGATGTCGCGATTGCAATGTGTTCGGCTTCACATTCGTCAAGGATAGGCCGCGCGGTCAGTAGAAAGCATTTTTCTCCAACGCCAATGAAGGTGCCGGTCGCCAAATGATCCGCGTCCTCGCCGAGGGCGCAGAACAGCGGCACTGCCGCACGAAACCCGAACTCATTGAGCGCCTGTCGTTGATGCTCGTTGATTACCTGTTCCACCCCCAATCCACTAGTCGTCCTTGTTCGCGATATGCGTACAATAGCTGCACAGCCCCTCGTCGAAACCTGCGAGCGCGTCGTCAAGCGAGATGCCGCTGGAACAGCGCATGCACTCGGTTTCATAGTCGAAGGTTTCCCCGCATACCGCGCAGGCGTCCTCGAAATCTATATACGCGTGCCGTTCGCACACAGGGCAGTCGTAGATTGGGCCGGATTCACTCGAATCCTTGAAGCGGATATAAGCCTCACCGGAAAGAGCGCGATCGACGGCATCGACGATTGCGTCATCCCAATCGGGTTCGGCACCGCAGCTTCGGCATACAAGCGCGAGCGCCTCCTGTTCTGTGTTGGCACTGTCGCGCTGCTCGATCAAATCGGAACCGCATTCCTGACAGCGCAGGTGTTCATTCGCGACCGTCGCCGAGACCCAATTGACCCCGGCGAGTGTGGCACGGCACCGCGCGAGTTCCGCCTCATATAGAGCGCGCACGTCGAGCATGATCGGCCAAGCCTCGCCGAGCACGTCGGCCGGATGCTCACCAGCCTGCTGAAACATAGCGACCGTGATCGGGAAAGCGCGAGCGATGGCTTCGCGAACTGCCTGGGCGGGCTCATCAGTATAGCGATGCTCAATGTGGTTTCGTAGGCCGTTCAGTTCCTGAAGCCCTTTGGTGTCGATCGGGATTTTGAAATCCTTGAAGCGCCTGCTGAGAGTGTTGAAATCGACCGTCTGGTAGCCCTCAATCACATGATCGACCCCGCCTTTGCCGTCGGGCACGGGGGCATACCTGGCTCCGATGACGTCATTGGGGTCGGCAAGGGGCGCTGCACGGATAAGCACCTCCTTGCCGAGCAACAAGATACCTGCGTAGAAATTGCGCACGGCCGACAAAGCGCGGGCCGGCGTGTCCAGCGCATAGTCCTCGATCCCCATTTTGATGGAATCCACGGCATTGGCGAAAATGCCACTCATATTGTCTTCGCTCATTTCCACCTCTGCTCATCGTCTTGCTTCCCTCACAGTCATCATACTGCGCCGAGGGAGATGTGCCTAAGCGAGATCGTTTTAGGCCAATCTAACGTCCGCTTTCAGCAATGTGGGATAGCACCTTAACGACCGCAAGGAAGGCGCAAAGCAGCCGTACTCTTCAACAGCAAACGAATGCCCTCAATGGGTTGCAATCGGAATACGCCACGTTCGCGCTTACCCCCGATCACCCCATCTTCAGCAGCGCCCCGATCGTTCCGCCGATCAGGAGCAGGATGCTGATCAGGAAAGTCAGCGCCGCACCCGGCCCGCGCTTGCTTGCGTCCTCGTAGTATTGCGAGGCATAGAGCGCGCGCGCCCCCGTCCAGCACAGGCCGAGAATGCCAGCGAGCGGATCGGAGACGTAGAAGCCGAACAGCCAGAGCGCCGGCAGGAACAGCACCAACTGCTCGACCGTGTTCTGTTGGACGCGGAAGATGCGCTCGAAACTCTCGTGGCCGGAAGTCTTCGGGGCGGCGATTCCGAACTCCTTGCGCGCCCTCGCGACCTTGATCAGGAACCAGGTATAGGCGATCAGCGCCGCAAACGTGGCGAGAACCGTGAACCGCATGGTGAAATCCCTTTGAAACAGGCATGCCTGGCAATGTCTTGAATCACTATGCCAGATCGAAAAATCGCGCAAGCGGCACCCTTCTTGCCATGGCTCTCCGCTTGCCCGCCGCCGCAATTTCGCTCATGATGTGCACTATCCGGACAGTATGAGACAGAAGCGTGCAGGCCACCCCATGACAGAGCAGTTCCGATTCGGACGCGCATACGATTTACACGAACTGGTGGCCGATGGCATCGTCCATGGCGTCGGCGTCGTCTTCGCGCTGATCGGCGCCACCGCCCTGATCTTCTATGCGACCGTCTGGTCGAGCTATACCGAGCTTGCCGCCGCCTGGATCTATGGCCTCGGCCTCGTCATCGCGCTCGCCGTCTCGTTCACCTACAACATGTGGCCGCATTCGCGCACCAAGTGGATCTTGCGCCGGTTCGACCATTCGGCGATCTTCGTGCTGATCGCGGCGACCTATACGCCCTTCCTCGTCAAGGGCGCGCATGACTGGGCGATCCTCGTGCTCCTCGTCGGTATCTGGCTTGCCGCCGCCGTCGGTATCGCCATCAAATGCGTCTTCCCCGGCCGCTACGATCGTCTCGCGATCCTGCTCTATCTCGGCATGGGCTGGAGCGGGGCCCTGGCGCTCGGGCCGATCTCGCAAAACCTGCCCTGGATCACGATCATGCTGATCATCGCCGGCGGCGTTATCTATTCGGCCGGCGTCGTCTTTCATATCTGGGAGCGCCTGCGCTTCCAGAACGCCATCTGGCACGGCTTCGTCGTCACCGCCGCCGCCGTGCATTATTCGGCGGTGCTGACGGTCTTCAGTCTGTAAGCGTCAGTCCGATTTCAGCAGCACCACCGCATAGCGGCAGGGCCGGTCTGTATCGTTGCGGAAGATGCAATCGGCCGGCGCACCGAGCGCCAGGCAATCGCCCATGGAAAGATGGTGCACGGCCTCGCCCTCGATGAAGGTGAGGGAGCCTTCCAGCACCCAGATCATCTGCCGGATGAAGGTGAAGGCGGCCGCGCCATAGGGCACCGCGGCGCCCGGAGGCAGTTCGACCGAGACGATCTCGAGCGGCATGTCCACGACCGGAGAGACGAGCCTGCGCCGGTATCCGGTCTCGGGATCGACCCAGACCGGCTGCTCGCCCCTGCGAAGGAGGCGCCTTCCATTGGCTTCCGCCCGCGCGATCAGCGTCGAGACGCTGAGCGACAATGCGCCGGCAAGCCTGCCGAGAAGCGCCGCTGTCGGGCTGCTCTCGCCGCGCTCGACCTTGTGGATCATCGCCCGCGAGACATCGGCGCGGGCAGCGAGATCGCTGAGCGACCATCCGCGCGCCAGTCGCTCGGTGCGAATCCTCTCCCCTAGACAGCGATCGAGATTGTCTGATAAGTTGGACATGAATTCACTATATTGGACGAAACGCCATGAATCAATCCATCCACATCCGCGACGCCGCCGAGGGAGATCTTGCCGCCATCCGCGACATCTACAACCACGCCGTCGAGCATACGACCGCGATCTGGAACGAGGTTCTGATCGATGTGGACAACCGCCGCGCCTGGATGGAGCTGCGCCGCGCCAAGGGCTTTCCGGTATTGGTCGCCGAGAAGGACGGCAAGGTCGCAGGCTATGCCTCCTATGGCGACTGGCGCGCCTTCGACGGCTATCGCCACACGGTCGAGCATTCGGTCTATGTCGACAAGGATTGCCGGGGTGTGGGCATCGGCAAGCTCCTGTTGCAGGCGCTGATCGAGCACGCGCGAAAGGGCAGGGTCCACGTGATGATCGCGGCGATCGAAGCGGAAAACGCCCCCTCCATCCGCCTGCACGAAGCCCTCGGCTTCCGGCTTGTCGGCATCCACAAGGAGGTCGGCACCAAATTCGGCCGTTGGCTCGATCTGGCGATGATGGAACTGATGGTCTGAGGGGGGAAGACGGCGCGAGGGGCCGGCCTCCGCCCGGTCCTTCGTCGACTCCCCCGCCAGGAATTTACGTCCTACTCGATGCGCGTGTGCACCATCTCGCCGCGGATGGTGATTTCCGGCTTGGCGCCTGGCGTGTTCGGCAGCGCGCTGTCGACATAGGAGGCGACCGCCTCGACCAGATAGCTGACGGGCGTCGGGGTGAGGAACTTCAGCGTGGCCTCGAGCATCTTGCCGGAGATCGCGATCGTCTCGTCTTGCATCACCCGCTCGAAGGTCACCTTCGCCCGAAGTGCCGCGCCCGAGATGGAGATGGCCTGCGCGTGGCCGCGAAGGCTGACGTCGCCGGCGTCGCTGCGGATATCCACGACCGAGAAGTCGCCGGCGAGGCGGGTGCGCGCGGCCTGCTGGTCGATGATGACGGCGGCCCCGGGCCTCAGATTGGCGGTGAGTTCCATCGTGCAGTCGGACCAGTCGAAGAAGCGCGCGGCCCGGCCGACATCGACGGTCAGCGTGTCTGCGTCGATGCGCATGCTGCCCTGCGCGGGGCAGGCGTCGGAATACCACCCGGAATGCCAGACCGCGCCCCAGCCGTGCCGCTCGCCCTTCAGCTCCGCCACATGGGGACCTTCGGACGCGGTTGAGATCGCGATGTCGCTCGCCGCGCCTTCGACCCGGATCTTCGAGACATTGGAGAGGTCGAGAGGTCCGGCCAGGCTGTCGCGCGTGGCGAAGAAAGCAACGGCGGCGTCGAGCGCGGCAAAGGCCAGAACGGTGCCGGCGATGGAGAAAAGGACGGTTCGGGTTTTCATGGGAATGCTCCTTGTGCGGGGTGTCGATTGCTCCATCGAGCACCGAAGCATCGGCTCCCGCGACCTCGATCGCGTTTAAGGTCGACCTCGAACGCACTTGCGGTCATGATGGCGTGCATCTGCTTCGAAAGGTCCGTTCGTTCGCTCGCCATGATCTTCGTACCGCTCTCTTTTGCCGTCTCGCTTTTTCTCGTCACCTTTCTCGTGCGGCTGTTGCTTCAGGGGCGTGAAAGCCTGTCGCGCAATCGCCTGTTCGTGGTGCTGATCGCGGTCTATGCGCTGCAGACGACGCTGGTCGGCCTGCGCTGGGGCTACGGAGTGATGGCGGTCCTGCCGTTGCTGTCGCTGCTGGCAAGCGCCATCCCGCCGCTCACCTTCCTTGCCTTTCGCGACCTTGTCCGCGAGGAGGGCGTCGGCCTGTCGCTGCGCGATTGGCCGCATCTCGTGCCGACCGTCATGCTCGCGGTGCTGCTGGTCGTCTGGCGCGATCCGGTCGACTTGCTGATCATCGCCGAGTTTCTCGGCTATGGACTACGGCTGCTCTGGCTCGCGCGCCTCGGTCCGGATGGCCTCGTCGCCTCGCGCCTCGATGGTTCCCTGCGCTCCCATCGTTCGCTGCTGCTGGCCGCACTTGCCCTCGTCGCTTCGGCGCTCACCGACATTGCCATCAGCCTCGACATGCTGTGGGGAGGCGGGCGGCACTCGGCACTTGTGGTCTCTGCTGCCACGACTGTCATCTTGCTCCTGCTCGGTATCGCCGCCGCGGTCGCCGGATCTGAAGAGGGGAGCGAGGGGGAGGGCGAGGATGCCGGGACGCCGGTGCCGGAGCCAACCGCTGCTCCCGCATCCGGGGCCGACGAGGAGATTGCCGCCGCGCTCGACCGGCTGATGGCCGAACGCCGGTTCTTTGCCGATTCGAGCCTCAACCTCGGCAAGCTCGCCCGCAGGCTCGGCCTTCCCGCCCGCGCCGTTTCCAATGCGGTCAACCGCACCCGCGCCATGAGCGTGTCGCAATATGTCAACAATTTCCGTGTTGCCGAGGCCTGCCGCCTCCTGGCGGGAACCGACATGCCCATCACCCGCATCGTCTTCGAGGCGGGCTTCATGACCAAGTCGAACTTCAATCGCGAGTTCCTGCGGGTAACGGGCATGAACCCGACCGCCTGGCGAGCGGCGAAAGTGTGACACAAGGGAGGCTTGAAGCTCAGCTCTCCCAGTCCTCCAGCCGCAATTCCGGCACGCGCTGGAATTCGCGCAGATTGCGCGTCACCAGCGTCATGCCGCGCGAGAGAGACTGGCCGGCGATCAGTACGTCATAGGGTCCGATCGGGGTGCCTGCGCCCGCAAGTTCGGCCCGCAGCATGCCGGCCCTGCGGGCGTCCTCGTGATCGAATTCGAGGACCGGGAATTGCAGCGCCTCCACGCGCGCCATGTTTTCCGCCACGCGTTGCCCCTTGAAGGCGCCGTAATAGAGTTCATGGGCGACGATTGACGACATGGCGAAATCGGCGGGGGCGTATTGCGTCATCCGGGCGATGAACCCTGCATGTCCCTTGAGGATGGCGATCACTGCATTGGTGTCCAGCAGGAACGTCACTTGAAGTAATCCAGTTCGGGCCGGGGCTGCTCTGCGCTCTCCTCCAGTGCCGCCTCGACGAAATCCTCGTCCAGGGGCCCGCAAACTTCCTTGAGCCAGTCCCAGTCCGTAGCCAGCGGTTCGAGGATCACCGCATTCCCGTGCCGGCGGATGCGCACCTCGCTCGCCTCGAAACGAAAGTCCTTCGGCAGCCGCACGGCCTGCGACCGACCGGACCAGAAGACTTTTGCTGTTTCCATGACAAGGCTCCTTGTTGATATATGGCAATAATATATATCATCTGATGGAGCCTCTATCAAGGGAAGCGGCCTCCCCTCAGATCGCCGCGACGGCCTTCCTGAGCATGTCGCGGACCTCGCCCGCCACCGATTTCAACTGATCGTTCGGGATCGCTTCCATCGAGGCGACGGGGTCGATGGCGCTGACCATGACGGAATTGCCGCCTGTCCTGCGCACGATGACGTTGCACGGCAGCATGGCGCCCACCTTCGGCTCGATGCCGATCGCCTGATGTGCCATTTTCGGGTTGCAGGCGCCGAGGATCAGGTAGTCGTCGATGTCCTGGTCGATCTTCTTCTTCAGCGTCGCCTTGACGTCGATCTCGGTCAAGACGCCGAAACCGTTGGCGGCGAGTGCTGCGCGGGTCTTTTCGACCACGCTTGCGAAATCCGTGCCCTCGAACGTCCTGTCGATCGTGTAGCTCATGTCCGGTTCTCCTGTTGTCGTCGCGGGATTGGCGGTTCAGTCCGTGTCATGGCCGCAAGGCCGGTCCGTCCGGTTCTCGCCAGCCTGGCCTTCGAATGAATAGACCAAACCCGGCTTCCGTGTGGCATTGCCCGGATCGGCGAAATCCGGAACGGGATATTCCGCTAGCAGCCGCAGTCGCCCATGCGGCAGATAGGCCCGCCCGGGGTCGCCGACCAAAACCGTGATACCGGCCGCCAGGCAGCGGTCGAGAAAACCCGTGACCCGCACGGCGATATCGCGATCGTAAAAGAGGTCGCCGACCGCCACGAGATCCACGTCGGGCGCAGGTCCCCCGGTGAGGTCGCCGCAGACCGCCTCGATCTCCACGCCGTTCGCCCTTGCGTTCAGCCCGGTGGCCACGATTGCATTGCGGTCGACATCGGCAGCGATGACTGTGGCCGCGCCCGCCTTTGCCGCCGCGATCCCGACCACGCCGGAGCCGGCGCCGAGGTCGAGCACACGCAGGCCGCCGACCGTTTCCGGCCGGTCGAGAATATGGCGGGCGAGCACCGTGCCGCCCGCCCAGCGATAGGCCCAGTAGGGTGTCGCCGGATCGGCCCCGTCGTCATCCTCGCCGGCTTCCAGAAGCCGCCACAGGCCGCTGCCCGGATGGGCCGTATAGAGGCTGATTTCCGGCAACGCCGCAGCCGGGGCAAGCGCCAGGTTTTCGACGATGAATTCTGCGGCGGAGACCGGCTCATCCGTCCGGGCGGCCTGCGTTCTCCGGCTTTCGTGCACGTCAGTCGCCTCTCTCGCCGCCGATGAAGCGCGTCATCTCGCAGGCGATCTGCTCGAGATCGCCGTCGTGGATTTCGTGGCCCGTTCCCTCCAGAATGCTCAGTTTCGCCCCCGGCACCAGCCTGGCGATGGCCTCTCCGTTCGGCAGCGGGAGTACAGGATCCTCGTCGCCATGGATGACGAGAACCGGGCAGGCGATGTCGGAAATCCGGCCGTCCCAGTTTTCCCGCGTGCTGACCATGCCGTGGTTGAAGGCGCTTTTCATGTCGATCGCGCGGGCGATCTCCGCCTCGATCCGGGCCCGCGCCGCAGCCTTGTCGAAGGCGTGGCCGTTGCCCGCGCTCAGTCTGGCGAGTTCCAGCAGGAAGTCCGAAACGGCGGCCCGGTCCGACCAGTCGAGATCGGCGAGCCTGGCGAAATGTTCGGTGAAACGGTCGCTGATCCCCGGCAGCGGTTCGTCCGCGCCGCCGAGCGGTTGGGAGCCGATCAGCGTCAGCGATTTCACCCGTTCCGGACGCATGAGCGCCGCCATCTGGCCGATGAAGCCGCCGAGCGACATGCCGGCCACATGGGCGGCCGGCAAATCGCATCCGTCCATGACGGCGAAGAGATCGTCCGCCATGTCCTCGACGCTGTAGGCGGCTTCGCCCGGCCTGCCGGTCGTCGATCGCCCGGTATCGCGGTTGTCGTAGCGGATCACGTGATGGCCGGCTTCGGCCAGCATCCGGCACAGCGCCTCGGGCCACCAGAGCATCGAGGCGGTTGCCCCCATGACCAGCACGATGGGCTCGTCCCCGGCCGCGCCGAAACACTGGGCCGATATCTGGATCGCGCCGTTCGAAATCATCTTGTCGCGTGGCAAGTAGTGTCAGTCCTCTTGAAGCATTGCCGGGCTTGCTGCTCCCGGTTGCATCTTCAATCTAGCGGACGCAGCGGAAAAATCCACAGCGCTTTGACGCACAAATGCGCGGCCAGTGAACGTATCCACTACCCAAGAAAAGGGGACTCGGGCCTGTCGACCGCCGCAAAGGCCAGAGTCGGTCTGTCGGTTCAGAGGCGGCCGGTGAGTACCAGGACAAGAAGAATGATCAGAATAACGCCGATTACGCCGACGCCGCCGTGGCCGAAGCCGTATCCATAGCCTCCGAAGCGGCCGCTGAAGCCGCCGAGCAGGGCAATGATCAGTATGATGATGAGAATTGTTCCAAGCGACATGCACTTCATCTCCCATGCGTTACGCGATGGTCAGTACATTTCGGCGACTGAGCCAAGGCGTTTCTCGATTGACGATACGACTCGGAGTTCTGCAGTGGTGTGCAATTCGATTCAGTACAGCGATCCCGGGAACTTGTATAGGCCGAACTCCGGGGCCGTCTTGTCGTCCCCAAATAGATCCATTGGTTTGGGCCGCCTGAACCTGCGTGAACAAAGCATTTAACCGGGGCCTTCGTCCATGATATTCCTGCGCCATGATCAAGTCGCACACCCATCTCTGGCCCGGCGTCCCGCTTGCGCTCGGCTCGGCAGTCCTGTTCGGTGCGTCCGCGCCGTTGTCGAAACTCCTTGTCGGCTCGATTGACCCGTGGCTCCTGGCCGGCATCCTCTATCTCGGCGCAGGCGCCGGGCTTGCCCTTGTCAATTGGGGACGCGGCGCCGTCGGCCTGCCCAATGCCGAAGCCCCGCTCGCCGGACGCGATCTTCCCTGGCTTGCCGCCGTCGTCGTCTTCGGCGGAGTGCTGGGGCCGCTTTTCCTGATGCTCGGCCTGTCGCTGACAACCGCGTCTTCCGCCTCACTGCTTCTCAATCTGGAGGGACTGGCGACCATGGCGATCGCCTGGATCGTCTTTCGCGAGAATGTCGACCGGCGCCTCCTGCTCGGTGCCGCCGCGATCCTTGGCGGCGCGGTCCTGCTGTCGTGGAACGGTCAGGGCCTCAGCCTCGATGCCGGCGGCCTTTTCGTCGCCGCCGCCTGTCTCTGCTGGGGCATCGACAACAACCTGACGCGCAAGCTCTCCTCCGCCGATCCGGTGCAGATCGCCATGATCAAGGGCCTCGTCGCCGGAGGCACGAACCTTGCGCTGGCGCTTGCCTTCGGGGCGGCCTGGCCCAGCGCCGGCCTCGTCGGCGCCGGCGCGGTCGTCGGCTTCCTCGGCATCGGCGTCAGCCTCGTCATGTTCATGCTGGGCCTTCGCCATCTCGGGACGGCGCGCACGGGTGCCTATTTCTCGCTCGCCCCCTTCATCGGCGCGGTGCTGGCGGTGGTGATTTTCCGCGACATGATCACGCTTCAGCTGGTTCTCGCCGGCCTGCTGATGGCGCTGGGTCTCTGGATGCATCTGACGGAGCGCCATGAGCACGAACATACCCATGATGCGCTGGAACATGACCATGTTCATGTGCACGACGAGCACCATCAGCACGTCCACGACGGACCGGTGAGCGAGCCGCATTCCCATTGGCATCGCCACCAGCCCCTCAGGCACAAGCATCCGCATTATCCCGACCTGCACCACGCCCATAGCCACGATTGAGCCGGGCCCGCTCGCCATCTATGTGGTCTTTCCGCACCGCAATCTACTGCCCGCCCGGGGGCTGCGATGTCTCAGTTGCCGACAAACTGGAAATAGCCCCACACGGCGGCGAAGGCGGCGATCACGCCGAGGACGATCAGCAATTTCCTCAAGCCCGGATTGGGCTTCTTCGGCTCCGGCGGTTTTGCCGGCCTTTTGAATTCGACGACAGTGTTCACTGGGATACTCCTTGCGGCTTTGCCCGGACCTTATGTTGAAGGAGATTGAGAAAGTGCTGATTGGAGGGGATATCCGGCACGGATTTGGCAGGCGGCCTCGGCCCGCTCAATCCACCGGTTCGAACACCATCGAATGGCCGTTGATGCAGTAGCGCAGGCCCGTCGGCGGCGGGCCGTCGGGGAAGACGTGGCCCAGATGCCCGCCGCAATTGGCGCAGCGGATTTCGGTGCGCACCATTCCGAGCGAGGCATCGCGATGCTCGGTCACGGCGCCGGGCGTCACGGGCTCGAAATAGCTTGGCCAGCCGCAACCGGCGTCGAACTTGGTGTCGGAATAGAACAGCGGCTCGTTGCAGGCGGCACAGCGATAGAGTCCCTTTTCCGTCGAGTTCCAGTAGGGTCCGGTAAACGGCCGCTCGGTGCCATGTTCGCGCAGGATCCGGAACTGCTCGGGCGTGAGCTGTTCGCGCCATTCCGCTTCGCTCTTCTGGATTTTCGGTTTCGTGACGTCGCTCATCGGAAAATCTCCCTTCTTGTCCCTCCTAGATAGGGCGGAACGTTCCCGTCGGCAATTGCGCCGGGCCTCCTCCCTCGTCGCGGAGATGGTTTGCCTGTATAAGGAATCGTGCGGACTCATCCGTTGTTAGGGAAGCGGTCAGGAAAGCCGGGGGGCTCTCTGTTTTCGGCCTTCGGCAAACCGGCGCCACCCGTCAAAAGAGGAAGCGTGCCATGCGGAATATCAAGCTTGCATTGTGGGGTACATTTGTCCTGTTGAGCCTGCTCTGGCTGGCCGCCGAGCCGGACGTGTTCCAGTCGGAAAATGTCTTCGCGCTGCGTGCCGCCATGCTCCAGTACAGCGGCGTGCTCGCCATCGGCGCCATGAGCATGGCCATGATCCTCGCGCTGAGGCCCGGCTGGCCGGAGACCTGGCTCGATGGGCTCGACAAGATGTACCGGATGCACAAATGGCTTGGAATTTCCGCGCTGGTGCTCTCGGTTGCCCACTGGCTCTGGTTTGAGGCCCCGGGCTGGGCGATCGACCTCGGCCTTATCACGCGGCCCGAGCGGGGAGCGAGGCCGGAAATCGAAAATCCGATCCAGCTGTTCTTGGCCGGCCTGCGCGATCCCGCCGAGGGGCTGGGCGAATGGGCTTTCTATATCTCCGTCGTGCTGATCGTGCTGGCGCTCATCCCGCGTATTTCCTACTGGTGGTTCTTCAAGACCCACCGCCTTCTGGCCGTCGCCTATCTTGTGCTGGTTTTTCATAGCGTGGTGCTGGCGGAGTTCGGCTACTGGACCCAGCCGGTCGGAATCGTTCTCGCGGTTCTCATGGCCTACGGCACGGTCGCAGCCGTGATCGTCCTGCTGCGGCGTGTGGGGGCCGGGCGGCAGGCCATGGGCAGCATCATCTCGCTCACGAAATATCCCGGCGTCCGGGCCCTCGAGATCGAGATGAAGATGGAGCCCGGCTGGCAAGGCCACGAGCCCGGCCAGTTCGCTTTCGTCACTTCGGACAAGGGGGAGGGCGCGCACCCGTTCACCATTGCGTCGGCCTGGAATCCCGCCGACGGCCATGTCACCTTCATCACCAAGGCGCTGGGAGACTATACGAGCCGTCTCCCCGACACGCTCAGCGTCGGCCAGGAGGTCAAGGTCGAGGGCCCGTATGGCCGCTTCACCTTCGACGACGATCGCCCACGCCAGATCTGGATCGGCGGCGGCATCGGCATCACACCCTTCATCGCCCGGATGAAATACCTCGCGGAGGTGGTGCCCGATCGGCGTGGCTATCAGGCGATCGACCTCTTTCACTCCTCCGCGGAACTCGACGAGGACGCTTTCGCGCGGCTGAGCGCCGATGCCGCAGCGGCCAACGTGCGCCTGCACATCCTTGTCAATGCCCGCGATGGCCTGCTCACCGGGGAGCGCATCCGTGCCGTGGTCCCCGAATGGCGGGACGCAAGCTTCTGGTTCTGCGGTCCCACCGGCTTTGCGGACGCGCTCAAGCGCGACTTCGCGGTCGAAGGTCTCGATGTCAGGAAGCGCTTCAATCAGGAGCTTTTCTCGATGCGGTGACACCGGTTCTCCAGAGTCACCGTACCGCTTGCGCGTCTTCATTTTGCCACAGGAGGGCAGGGCGGTTTCCGTCGCCGGCGGCATGGCCCCGGACGGAGGACCATGCGTGTATCGGTGCTCCTGCCCCTTGACAATTGGGGGGTGCGCAGTGGATTTGGGAGGACCACTTGAGACAGGGGAAGCTTTGTCCTATCACCATGCCTAGATTTCCGTCCCGTTGAAGGGGCGGCGCCAAACTGCGCTCACAAGGAAACGGAATGTTAGAAGACGTCGCCGGTCTGACATTGATGGCCATGCTCCTGCCCTTTGCCGGCGCGCTTGTTGCCCCCTATCTCACCGCCCGTCTCGGCCATAACGCGGCCTGGGTTCTCGCCCTGATCCCGGCTTTCGCCTTTGTCCATTTCGCCGGCTTCCTGCCCGCGATTGCCAGTGGCGAGGTGGTGACCGGCGGCTACGCCTGGGTGCCGAGCTACAATCTGAGCTTTTCCTGGTTCCTCGACGGACTGTCTCTGACCTTTGCCCTCCTGATTACCGGCATCGGCACGCTGATCGTGCTCTATTCCGGCGGCTATATGAAAGGCCATCCGCAGCAGGGGCGCTTCTTCTCCTTCATCCTGATGTTCATGGGCTCCATGCTGGGCGTCGTGGTGTCGGACAGTTTCCTGATGCTCTTCGTGTTCTGGGAACTCACCTCGATCACCTCCTTCCTGCTGATCGGCTTCGACCATGCGCGCGAGGCCTCGCGCCGCGCCGCGCTCCAGGCGCTGGTCGTCACCGGCGGCGGCGGGCTCCTTCTTCTGGCCGGGCTCTTCTTCCTGTGGAACATTTCGGGCGTCACGCAGCTTTCGCTGTTGTTGCACACCGGCGATGCGCTGCGCGAGAGCCCGTTCTATGCGGCGGCACTCCTGCTCGTGCTCGGCGGCGCTTTCACGAAATCGGCCCAGTTTCCCTTCCATTTCTGGCTTCCGAACGCCATGGAGGCGCCGACCCCCGTTTCGGCCTATCTCCATTCGGCAACCATGGTGAAGGCCGGCGTCTACCTGCTGATGCGGCTCAATCCTGTCATGGGGGCTACCCCTGCCTGGGAAATCCTGCTGCCGCTGTTCGGCGGCGTCACGCTTCTGGTCGGCGGCTTTCTCGCGGTTCGCCAGACGGATCTGAAGCTGATGCTGGCCTATACCACGGTCGCCTCTCTCGGCCTGTTGGTAATGCTGACCGGCTTCGATTCGGACTATGCGGTGGAAGCCGCCGTGCTTTATCTGGTGGCCCATTCCCTCTTCAAGGGCGCGCTTTTCATGGTCGCCGGTCTCATCGATCACGAGGCAGGCACACGCGACGTCACGAAGCTCGGCGGCCTCAGATCCGCCATGCCGGTCACGTTTGTCGCAGCGCTTTTCGCGGCGATTTCCATGGCTGGCCTGCCGCCCTTCTTCGGCTTCCTGGCCAAGGAGGAGATCTATGCCGCACTCGCCGGCGGCGACCCGCGTTCGATCCTCTTCACGGCGGTTGCCGTCACGGGCAATGCGCTGATGTTCGCGATCGCCTTTGCTGTGGCGCTGAAACCCTTCCTGGGGGCGAAGGTCGAAACGCCGAAGCACGCCCATGAAGGCCCCGCACTCCTGTGGATCGGCCCGTTGACGTTGGCTCTGGCTGGTCTTTTCGCCGCCGTTCTGTCCGGTCTCGCGCATCGGTACGTTTCTTCGCCGATGGCGGGCGCCGTCGCCGGCGAGCCCGAGACGGTCACCATAAGCCTGATGCCGCATATCGGTGTGCCGCTCGCCCTTTCGCTGCTGACGGTGGCGATCGGGATCGTCGTATACCTGCTTCTCGACCGCGTCCGGGCCGCGATGGCAAGGCTCCTCGATGCGCTTGGCGCCGGACCGGATCAGGGCTTCGACGTCTTCATGCGCGGCCTCGTCCGTCTTGCCTGGCGCGTCACCCGCATCGTCCAGAACGGGCGGCTGGACGTCTATGTGACGGTGACCTTCGTTCTTCTCGCGCTGGTCCTGCTGGTTCCGCCGGTGCTTTACGGCGAATTGCCGGAAATGCCCGTCTGGCCGACCGATGTCGGCTTCCATGAGCTCACATTCTTCGCCATCGCCATCATCGGCCTCTTCGCGGTTCTGGCCGCCAAGGACCGGCTGACGGCAATCGTGTCGCTGGGCATCCAGGGTTTTGCGGTCGCGGTCATCTTCCTGCTGTTCGGCGCGCCGGATCTGTCGTTCACCCAGTTCATGGTCGAAACGCTGTCGGTGGTGATCCTGGCTCTCGTGATGACGCGGCTCAGGCTCTCGCCCTCCGATCACCGTCCCCTCGGCCAGGTCGTCGTCGATTCGACGGTCGCCATTGCCTGCGGCCTCGGCTTCGCGCTCTTGCTGATGAAATCGACGCAGTTGCCGTTCAACACTTCGCTGACAGACTTCTTCAATGCCTATTCCAAGGTCATCGCCCACGGCGCCAATGTCGTGAACGTCATCATCGTCGATTTCCGCGGCACGGATACGCTTGGTGAAATCTCGGTGGTGATGATCACCGGGCTTGCCATCCTGGCGCTGATCCGGATCCGCGTTGCGGCCGTGGCGCCCGCCCAGGCGCTGGATACGCCCGCGGCTCAATCGAGGGCGAAGGCAGCGGCCAAGGTCCGCGCGGACAAGAAGGGGGCGCGCCCATGAACACGCTGATCTTCCGAACCATTGCCCCTTTCATCGCGGCGCTGATGGTTCTGTTTTCGATCTTCGTCCTGCTGCGGGGGCACAACGAGCCGGGCGGCGGCTTCATCGGCGGGCTGATCGCCGCCTCTGCCCTGGCTATCTACGGTATTGCCTTTGGCGTGCAGGCCGTCCGCCGTGCCGTCTGGTTCCACCCGATGTCGATTGCCGGCGCCGGGCTGATGCTGGCCTGTCTTTCCGGCCTCCTGTCTGCGGTCTTCGGCGTTCCCTTCATGACGGGGCTGTGGATCTATCCGCAGATCCTGGGCGTCGAGGTGCCGCTCGCTACAGTCATGTCCTTCGATGTCGGGGTCTATCTGGTGGTGGTGGGATCGATCACCTCCATTGCGCTGGCGCTCGAGGAAAAGGATCGCGACTGATGGAAGCCCTGTTTTCCGGCCTGGTCGGCATCTTCTTCGCCGCTGCTCTCTATCTGGTGATGTCGAAGCATATCGTGCGGATACTGCTCGGCATCGCCATTCTGGGCAATGCCGTCAACCTGCTGCTCTTCACCACCGGGCGCTTGACCCGGGAAGTGCCGCCGATCATCCCCGAGGGCTCGGATGCGCTGTCCGCGGGCGCGGCCAATCCGCTTCCGCAGGCGCTGATCCTGACGGCCATCGTGATTTCCTTTTCGTTCTTCTGCTTCCTGCTGGTGCTGGCCTATCGCGCCTATCAGGACCTGAGAACCGACGATACCGACGAGATGCGCGTGGCCGAGCCCAAGGATCAACCGCTGCCGCCGATGGGATATTGAGTGCATGATGATGATGTCAATGCGTGATCTGAACCCCTTCCGGCCCGCCGGCCATCCCCCCTACAAGGGGGTATCCCGCTGATGGCCGCAGCATCCTCTTCTCCCCTCGACCTCTCGCTCGCCTGGGTCATGGAACCCTCGACCGCAGCCCAATGGCTGACCATCCTGCCGGTGGCAATCGGGCTCGGTTGCGGCGCGGCGCTGATGATGCTGCGCCATTCGACGCGGCTGCATCCGTGGATCGCCATTCCTGGTCTCGCGCTGATGGTGCTGGTGGATCTGATCCTGCTCGGCAAGGTGGCCGTGGACGGTCCAGTGACGATGATGATGGGGCGCTGGCTGCCGCCCTTCGGCATTGCCTTCACCGTCGATCTGACGGGCGCGCTTCTGGCGCTGACGGCGGCCATCGTGGCGCTCGCCGGCAGCATCTATGCCTTGAATGACATCAGTACCAGCGGCCGGCGCTACGGCTTCTATCCGTTCCTGATGGTGCTGATGGCCGGCGTCTCCGGCGCGTTTCTCACCGGCGACATCTTCAATCTCTATGTTTGGTTCGAGGTGCTGCTGATTTCCTCTTTCGGCCTGCTGATCCTCGGTTCCGAACGCGAGCAGATCGACGGCGCGCTGAAATACGCGATTCTGAACCTGGTCGGCACGACGCTGTTCCTGATCGCCGTCGGCTACCTCTATGCGATTTTCGGAACGCTCAACATGGCCGATATCGCCATGAAAGCCGGCGAACTGCGCGCAACCGCTCCCCTGATGACGCTCGCGGCCCTCTTTGTGCTGGCCTTCGGCATGAAGGCCGCCGCTTTTCCGGTGAATTTCTGGCTGCCAGCCTCCTATCATACGCCGCGCGTCGTGGTTTCGGCCTTGTTCGCGGGGCTTCTCACTAAGGTCGGCGTCTATGCGCTGCTTCGCACGATGGTCATGCTGCTGCCGGTCGAGCGCGAGGAGTTGAGCCTGCTGATCGCGGTCACCGCTGCCGCGACAATGGTGCTCGGCGCTCTCGGTTCGCTTGCCCAGAGCGACATCCGCCGTTTCCTCGGCTTCGTCGTGGTCTCCGGTATCGGCTATATGCTGGCGGGTGTGGCGATCGGCGGTGAGGCGGGCCTGAGCGCCGCCATCTTCTATGCGCTTCATTCCATCGTGCTGATGACGGCGCTTTATCTCGTCGCCGGAGTGGCGGCCCGGATCGGCGGGAGCTTCGCGCTCGAGAGGCTTTCGGGCCTCTACGCGCGGGCGCCGGCCTTCGCGGCGCTCTCCCTGGCGCTCTTTTTTGCCGGCAGCGGCCTGCCGCCCTTTTCCGGTTTCTGGCCGAAGGCGATGCTGGTCAAGGCTTCCCTCGACATCGGCGCCTGGTGGTTGACGGGTGCGGTGCTCGTTTCCGGCTTCGTGACGACGATCGCCTTCGGGCGTCTGTTCCTGCTTGCCTATTGGCGTCCGGCGCCGGCGGAGGAGCCTTCCGCGGCCGTAATGCCGATGCCGGCCAGGCCCGCTTCGGGTATCGCGGAAATGGCGCCCATCCTGCTGTTGTCCGCGCTGGTCGTCTGGTTCGGCCTCTTCCCTGAACAACTCATAAAACTGAGCCAGCACGCCGCGACCGGGCTCGGCGATCCCGCCGCCTATCTGCGGTCCGTGTTCCCGGCCGGAGGTGCGCAATGATCCTCTATGCCATCAATCTTCTCATGGCGATCGTCTGGGCGGCGATCACAGGCAGTGCCTCGCTGCACAATCTGGTTTTCGGCTTCGTGCTGTCGACGCTCACACTGGGGCTGATCCGCGGACAGATCAACGGCACCGGCTACATCACCCGTGCGATGCGGGTTGCCTCGCTCGCCTGGCTGTTCTTCGTTGAACTTGCGAAGTCGGCCTGGAAGGTCGCGATCATGGTCGTTTCCCCGAAACTCGAGATCCAGCCGGGCATCTTCGCCTATCCGCTGACGGTAACGCGCGATTTCGAGATCACGCTGCTCGCCAATCTGATCACGCTGACGCCGGGCACGCTCTCCGTCGATGTGTCGGAGGACCGCAAGACGCTTTATGTCCATGCCATCGATTGCTCCGATCCGGAAGGAACGAAGCGCGAGATCGCCGAGGGCTTCGAACGCAAGATCAGGGAGGCCTTCGAATGATGTCGTCCGAGGCAATCATCCTGGCGGCCAGCAATTTCGCTCTGGTCGTGCTGGGAGTGTCCTTCATCCTCACCGTCTTCCGCGTGGTGCGCGGCCCGACGCTTCCCGACCGCGTCCTGGCGCTCGACATGCTGGTCGGCATCGCTATCGGTTTCATCGCCGTGATCGCCATCAAGACCAGTTATACGCTCTATATCGACATCGCCATTTCGCTCGGCCTCGTCGGCTTCCTGACCACTGTCGCCTTCGCGCGTTTCATTCTCGCCCGCGGCGTCGTCGGCGAGAAGCCGAAGGAGGATCGTCCGGTGTTGCGGCCAGAGAAGGAAAAAGCCGCCAAGGCCAAGGCGAGGGCGAAGACGCAAACTGGAAAGGGAGCCAGGGCATGAGTGTGGTATTCGCTCTTTTCACGGCACTTCTGATTGTCGGCGGTTCGCTTTTCGCACTGGTTGCGGCGATCGGCATCAATAGGCTGCCCGATCTCTACACGCGGATGCACGCGGCCTCCAAGGCCGGCACCGTCGGTTCAGGCCTGCTGCTGGTCGCCGTCGGTTTCCATGCGGGGGATATCGCGACGCTGAGCCGCGCGCTTGCGGGCTTTTTCTTCTTCATTCTCACGGCGCCGGTATCTGCGCATCTGCTCGCCAAGGCCGCCCATCAGGTGGGCTATCCCCTGTCGCGAGTTTCCGTGCTGGACGATCTCAAGAAGAGCGGCGAGTAAGTCGTTCCGGTATTCTGACGGTAGTCAATTACCAATATAATTCTATAGGGTAAAATATGCTGCCGCGCATGACGCGTAGTTACTCTTGTTATTCTACCCCCATAATTGGTAAAAATAATAATTGGATATTTCCTGAAAGAGTGATAATTGCTCAAATCCAGCACTGGTCTTGAGAAATTCGCGTTCTCAGGTTGCAAACGAAATCTTCCCTAAGTTGCTTTTGTATAGAATACTGCACTTTAAGTGGATTTCGCTACTTCAACCGGGAGTCGGACAATCAAACCAGACAGGATAGGGTTTGCGCCTTTCGCTTGAGATCTAGGGGTGGATCTCATGTCTGTTCGACGCGGCGGAGACAAAGGGCCATGTCCTGTAGTGCTGTTTGAGTGGTGACCGGCCCCAGAAAGGCCGGAGCGCCTGGCAAGACGTATTGGACAGGAGAATTGACATGAGTGAATCGGCACATGGCACCGGCCATGAACTGTTGGTGGAGCTGACAGCGGATATTGTGGCGGCCTATGTAAGCCATCACGTTGTCCCGGTCGGCGATCTTGGTACCCTTATTTCGGATGTGCATACGGCGTTGAGCAACACGTCGTCGCCGGCACCTGCCGTTTCCGTCGTCGAAAAACAGAAGCCCGCCATCGCCGTGCGCAAGTCGGTGCAGGACGACCAGATCATCTGCCTGGAATGTGGCGGCGCCTTCAAGTCGCTGAAGCGCCACCTGATGACCCATCACAGCCTGTCGCCGGAAGAATACCGCGACAAGTGGGACCTGCCGGTCGACTATCCGATGGTCGCTCCCGCCTATGCCGAGGCACGCTCGCGCCTTGCCAAGGAAATGGGCCTCGGCCAGCGCCGCAAGCGCGGCAAGTAAGCCAGCAGGCAACGCGCAAGTCATGGACCGGGCCTCAGGGCCCGGTTTTTATTTGATCATGAGATAGGAAAAAAAGCCGATTAGCGCCGAACATTCCGGGAAGTTGGGCGCCATGAAATTGAATGACCCATAGATTTCTGTGGTTTCGTCGTTCATTCCGATCGGTTAGTGGTGTATGAATATATTCCTATTTTGCGGGAGTGATCATATGCTGCCAGAAAGTGTCCGACCCTTCGATCATGGAATCGAGCCGGCGCCCGAGCCGGTTCTCGTGCCGGCCGATCCCGCGGCCAGGCGCAGGCTGCGCGCCAGATGCATGATCGTGCGCCAGATCACGGCGGAATTGTTGGCGCTTGCCCGCGGCAGCGGTCAGGTCCGGCGCGACCGCCGCCGCCTGGTCTGTCACATGCGTCAGATATCCATCTATGTCTGTCACGTGGTGTTGCGCGTGCCCCAGCAGGACCTGGGCTTTGCCTTCGGTCTCCATCCGGCCACCGTCCGCCATGCCTGCCATGTGGTCGAGGACCGGCGCGACGATCCGGATTTCGACGACTTCGTTTCGACGGTCGAGCGGTTGACCAGCACCGTCTTTCTCCTTCCCGGAGGGCTGCTTCATGACTGAGCGCGTCCTGACTGCGGCCGAGCGCAAGAACCTTGCCCGGCTTCTGAGGTCCGCCGTGCGCGAAACGCTGGAGATCGCGGCGGAAGAGGATGGTGGCGATCTGTGGCTTTCGGGACAGACCGCGCCGCCTTCGCGCATTCCGGCACGTCTGCTTCGCCATGCGCTGGCTTCGGGGCTTCTGCACAGGCAGGATCGGCGGATATGCGCGGGCGCCGAGACTCGCGCCTATCTTCGCCGCGCCATGAGCGATCCCCACGGCGCGGGCTTCGGCGATCAGCATCGCGAAACCGTCATCGAGACCCTGGCGGAAGAGGGGGCGCGGCGGGTGGTGCGGCGGAATGTCGCTGAATCGCCACTCACCAATCTCGCCCGCCTCAAGGGAAAGGACGGCCAGCCCTTTCTGGATGCCGGTGCGATCGAGGCGGGCGAACGGCTGGCGGCCGATTTCATGCGCGCGGGGCTTCAGCCGAGGATCACCTCCTCGTGGGAGCCACGCCTTTCAGGCCGCGTGCGTGGTAGGGCCGGCGGCGCGGCGGAGCTTTCCGACAGTGCGCTCGGCGCGCGTGAGCGCGTGAGAGCGGCGGTCGAGGCCATGGGGCCGGAGCTTTCGGGTGTCGCGCTCGATGTCTGCTGTTTCATGAAAGGGCTCGAGATTGTCGAGCGCGAGCGGCAATGGCCGGCCCGGTCCGCCAAGCTGATGCTGCGGGCGGCCCTGATGGCGCTGGCCCGGCATTACGCTCCGCCGCAAAGGCCTGCCGCCCGCCGGAGCCATCACTGGGGAACGGACGATTACCGGCCCTCGCTGTGAGGGCCGCGCGGTCAGACGAGCGCGCGCGCCGCCTCTTCACGGATGCGCTGGATCATCGAGCGCAGGCCGTTCGCCCGCTGGGCCGACAGGTGCTCGATGAGGCCGATCTTGCCGAAGAGGTCTATGGCGTCGAAGTCGACGATTTCCGAGGCATGCTTGCCGGAATAGGCCGCAAGCACGATCGCCACCAGCCCGCGCACGATATGGGCATCCGAATCGCCGGAAAACTCGATCACCGGATCCTTGCCGTCATGCACATGGCTGACCAGCCAGACCTGGCTCGCGCAGCCCTTGACCTTGCGTTCCGCCGTCTTCTCTTCCTCGGGCAGATCAGGCAGCGCCTTGCCGAGCTCGATGACGTAGCGGTAGCGGTCTTCCCAGTCGTCCAGGAAGGCAAAGTCGTCGATCATCTCTTGAAGCGTTGTCATTCTGCGTTCGTCCGTTGTCTGTCCCTGGCCCATATAGGCGATATGGGCGCTGAATAGAACCTGTGGCTACTGCGAAAAAAAGACCGCGGGGACATGGAAGACCCCGCGGCTGGCCGAGACAGGCTGAATTGGCAGTGTAGGACAGGCACGACAGGCTCCGGGACGCTGGCCTCCGATGAATGGTGGCCCGGTGCGCTCCGGCGCAAGCTTTGAGATAGGCGGTTCGGCATGGACTGCCGGGAATTCGGGCGATGCCGAGGATCTGCCCGGTCAGGAAGCGGGTTTGGGGCGAGGGGTGGGTACGGCCGCGTCGACCGTACCGACCGTACCGGTCACGATCACGTCCTGCTCGACGTCTCCTTTTACGTCCGCAAGGGCTTCCGGTTCGGCATCGTCCGCGAATTGCTTGTCGAGAAACTGGTAGGCGACGAACGCGCCTTCGCGGGCCCGGTGGCCCAGGGCTGCGAATGTTTCCGCGCCCTTGACGCAGACATCGGGCTTCTGGCTGCAGATCTCGCTGAGATAGGCATAGGCATCGGTGGCGGCCGCAATCGCATCGCCGACCTCAAGCCGCGGTCCGCTGCTTGCCTCTTCGGTGGCCGGCTGTCCACTGAAGTAGGACAGCACCACCAGCACCATCGAAAACCAGAAAGTTCCCTTGATCAGAAACCACATTGTCTTCACCAATCCCATCTGCGACCGGCCGTTACCGGATCGTGCCGGGTTCCGCCCCGGACTTGTGAGGGCAAGCTAGCCTACGGATGGTAATTTCGCTTTTCAAAACTCGTTCGGCTTTTCGGCGAATTTGATTAAAATGCAATCTTTCCCCGCCCGGCGCGTCACTTCCCTCAAAGTTTAGCGGTCTGCGTTAAGCATAAACAGGGCCGTGCCCCCGCAACCCCCCGCTTTTTCGCGGGCGGGGTCCGCCCAAACGTTAACATGTTCTGGAAAATGACGGAATTTCCGTCGCTTACGCACCGTTAACCACGAATCCGAAAGCTTTGCCCAACTGTGCCGATATGGGGCGCCGAAGCCGTTTGCGGCCGCCTCTCACCCCCTTCCTTTATCTTTTCCTTAAGCGCGCGAGCCCTATTGTCGGGCCGTTGTAAGAGAGAACCGTTTCGCGGAAATTTGGCGTGCTGGTATTGAGTAACATGGCTGAAAAGACGACGGCTGCTCTGGATCGTGCGGCAGGCTATTGCCTGAAGCGGACCGGCAACGAGCGTGTAGTCGATACCCGCGAGGTTTTGATTCTCCGGCGCCTGATGCTGGGTTTCCTGCCGCCGCTTGTCGCCGTGCCCGCGGCTCTCGCGATGGTCGCCGGTCCCGCCGTGGCCCTGCCGCTCGGTTTTGCCCTCGTCGTCTCGGTCTTCCTCCTCGTCGCCGTCGCTGCGCTCGCTGTCGTCCGCCTCTCGGGCGCGCCATTGGAAGGCGCCGTTGCCCCCGTGCCCGCCGGCATACCCGCCGATGCCTGTCCGGGCCTTCTGCTCGCGCTCGATCCGAAAGGCCATGTGCGTGCAGCATCTGGCCGCGACCGGCAGATGTTCCTGTCGTTTCTGCGCGATCCGCTGTCGCGCCCCTTTGTCGAGAATGTGCACGTCTCCGACCGCATTGCCTTCCTGCAGGCCCTGAACGATCTCCGCCAGGGCGCCGATGCGGTGATCATCGATCTCAGGCTCTATCGTCCCGTACCGGGTATCGACCAGGCGCAGTTCATGAACGTGCGCATGGACATGACCGCTGAGCGCGGCGAAGACGGAGAGCTTTCCTCCGTCTATGCCCAGCTTCTCGATATCGCCGGCGAAATCGGCATCCGCGAGGATGCGCGCCGCATGGCGGGCGAGGCCGCCGATGCGCACGAAACCAAGTCGCGCTTTCTGGCTGCCGTCAGCCACGAGCTTCGCACGCCTCTCAATGCCATCCTGGGCTTTTCCGACATTCTCGCCGGCGAGTATTTCGGCAAGCTCGAAAATGATCGCCAGCGCGAATATGTGCAGCTGATCCGCCAGTCGGGCGCCCATCTGCTCTCCGTCGTCAATGCCATGCTCGACATGTCGAAGATCGAGGCCGGGCGCTATGAATTGACGCTCGAACCCTTCGCTGTCGCCGATACGGTTTTCCACTGCGAAAACATGCTGTCGCTGCAGGCCAGGGAGAAGGGCGTCACGCTGACGAGCCGGCTCGGCCGTAGTCTCGGCGAGGTCGTCGGCGACGAGCGCGCCGTGCGTCAGGTCTTGATCAATCTGGTCGGCAATGCCATCAAGTTCACCGAGGCCGGCGGCGCGGTCACCGTCGATGCCGGCATCGACGGGCAGGACTTGAAGATCGTCGTCAGCGACACCGGGATCGGCATCGCTCCGGAAAAGCTGGCGTCGCTGGGCAAGCCGTTTACCCAGATCCACAATGAATTGAGCCGCCGCTACGAAGGCTCGGGGCTCGGTCTGTCGCTCGTCAAGGGGCTGACCGCGCTGCATGGCGGCAGCTTTACGATGACGAGCCGCCCCGGCGAGGGTACAGTGGTGACCGTGACGCTTCCCACCGACGGCTCTGGCGCCGTTACCGCCAATGCGGCGGAGGGGGGCAATATGGTCGAGTTTCCGCCGCGCCTGAAGGCGGATGCTGGACCCGCCGGCATGCGAATGAAGGAAGAGAACGCTTATGACGAAGCGAAAGCGAAAATCGCCTAAGAGGAAATCCCAAAGCCGCGTGCTGGGATTTCTGTCTGGGGGTGCCGCAGCGCTCGCCAGGCTTGCGGCCCGCCATCCCGTCGTGATCGGCGGGGCGGCGGCCTTTTGCATCGTATTCGGCTTCGTGGCCGCCAATGCGCTCTGGTATCAGCCGGGCCGCCATCCGTCGCCTTTCCTGCGCACCCGCGATGTGAACGATTTCAACGCGCTGGCCGGCGTCAAGCGCAATCCGCTGCTCAATCACGATCCGGCGAAGGTGACCACGTTCCGCATCGAGCGTGAGGAGGTTGCCGGTGAAAGCGCGGCCACGTCCGCCCCGCAGGACGACGGCGGCGCACTGGTAATGGCGGTGCAGCAGGAACTCGCGCGCCGCAAGCTCTATGAGGGCGTTGCCGACGGCGTGGCCGGTCCGCAGACCGGCGCGGCCATCGCGCGCTTCCAGAAATCCGTCGGCATGCAGGAAGACGGGCAGGTGAGCCCCGAACTTCTGGCGGCGCTGAAGGTCGATGGCGGCGCGGTTGCCGCCCTGCCGAAGCCGCGGCCGGCCGGCGACCTGACATCCCCCGAGGCGATCAGGGATCCGGTCGCCGCCGCCATCCGGAGCGCCGAGCAGACCATCGTCACTGTATCGAAGCAGAGGCAGGCCGATTCACGGCCGGCGCCCGTCGGCGTTTCTCTGCGCCCCGGCGAGCGCCTCGAGGTCGCCTCGAACGGCGCCGGGAAAGCCGATCTGGTCATGGCGATCCAGCGGGGCTTGAGCAACATCGCCTATGCCGACGTGCGCGTCGACGGCGTGGCCGGCGAGCAGACGCGGGCCGCGATCCGCCATTTCGAGCGCCACTATCGCCTGCCGGAAACGGGCGAACCGAGCGAGGCCGTGCTGAAGAAGCTGAAGGATATCGGCGCGCTTTGAAAGAATGCGCCGCGCCGATGATGCGTGACCGGCCCTGATCCGGCTGGCCCTCGCTTATTCTACTTTCGTCTAATTCGCTAATATTTGCAAATCCTTAACCTTGTGCCGCGATAATTTCGCAACCTTGGGAGGGGATGACACATGAACGTGTTGGGCGCAGTTGCGATAGCGGAGGAAGTCCACGGGCAGGAGCCGGAGCAGGCGGACGCCGGATTTCTCCGTCGGATCATCAGCGATCTGGCGCGCGAGGCCTCCACGCTCGGCATCGATCTGGTCGATATCGCTGGCGCGATTCAGGACGTGGCCGCCATGTCCAAACGCCACGCCGTCACCTTCGACGATGTGACCCGCACGGCGCTGATGATTGCCGAAACCAACAACAATGTCGCCTCCGCTCTGCGCGAAACCGACGAGACGGCGGGTCAGGCCCGTCAGATGCTCGGGGATTCGGCGACGCGCATGACCGGTGCGGTCGGCAAGATCGACCAGATGGTCACCGCTTCGGAAGAGATCAGCACAGAGATCGGCACCTTCGCCAAGTCGCTTGCCGACGTCGACAAGGTCGCCACCGAGATCGGCACGATCGCCCGCCAGACCAACCTTCTGGCGCTCAATGCCGCCATCGAGGCGGCCCGTGCTGGTGAAGCGGGCAAGGGCTTTGCCGTCGTCGCCTCCGAAATCCGCGCGCTGGCGCTCCAGACCTCGCAGGCGACCGGTTCCATCCAGACGATCCTCAACGAGATCCGCAGCAAGATCGCGAGGCTTTCCGAAGCCGGCAAGGGCGCCAGCGAAAGCGCGCTCGACGTGCGCGAGACCTCCCAGGCGATGAACCAGTCCTTCGGCGCGATGGAGGCGGTCATCACCCGTATCCTCGACGGTTCCTCGGTGATGGCCAAGACGACCGAGACGGTCAACAACCAGTGCGCCGCCTTCGTCACCACGCTCGGCGAGATGTCGAGCGAGGTGCGCAGCTCCGATGTGGCGCTGCAGAACGCCGCTACCCGCGTCGACAAGGTGGTCAACCTGTCGGAAACTTTGATCCAGCTGACCGCGAGCGCCGGCATCGAGACCGCCGACAGCGAATGGATCCGCACCGCGCGCGGCGTGGCGGAGGCGATTTCCGAGGCTTTCGAACGCGGATTGGCCAGTGGGCGCATCGGCATCAACGCGCTCTTCGACAGGAACTACCGCCCGATCCCCGGCACGGACCCGGTGCAGATGATGACTGGCTTCACCGAGTTCACTGACCAGGTTCTGCCCGCCATTCTCGAACCGGTTCTTTCGATCAGCGACCGCATCGGCTTCTGCGCGGCGGTGGATAACAACGGTTATCTTCCGACCCACAACAAGAAGTTTTCCGCTCCCCAGCGCCCCGGCGATCCGGTGTGGAACACGGCGAACTGCCGCAACCGGCGCATCTTCAACGACCGCGTCGGCCTTGCCGCCGGCCGCTCGACGGCACCCTTCCTCGTCCAGACCTACCGGCGCGACATGGGCGGCGGCAATTTCGTGGTGATGAAGGATATCTCCGCCCCGATCATGGTCTCGGGCCGCCATTGGGGCGGGTTGCGGCTGGCGATCCGCGTCTAGAGCACTTCCGAACACGGCCGCCGGATCAGCTGCCCGTCCCGGCGAAGGGATCTGCCGCCGGCTTGGTGCAGCAAATGCTAATCTGTAAAGATTGCATTCATCCTTTCCCGGTAAGTTTCCGTTAGCAATTCGCAGACGCGGTTCGGCCGAAGGTCCGCCTCTGCGATCCCGGTTGTTTTGCGTCATGGGTTTTCGAATGCGTCTATCGGCTGTCTCAGCACTCCTTCTTGCCGGCATCGCCCTGTCGGGCTGCGTCTCCGGCTCCGATCCGGAAAACCTTCTGGACGGGGTGTCCCCGCAGCAGACGAGTTCCGTCGTTCCGTCTCCCGGCAAGTCCTCCATACCCGTGCCTTCCGCCCCGGTGGATGGCGCCGCCGCTCAGGCCGCGCCCCAGGCGGCCCCCGAAGGTGCATCCCATCAACAGGCATTGGCCTGGGCCGGCGAGGGGACGAAGCCGCAGGCGCTCGAACCCATGGTGAGCACCGTCGGCATGCCGGTTCCCTCCGAGCCCGCGGTCACCCCTCTGGTCAGGGCCGAGCCCGCCGTGCTGACGATGCCGCAGAAGGGCGGTCGCGTTTATGCCCGCCAGTTCCGCGATGCCAAGCCGATCAATTTCGGGCCCCATTCGCCGAAGAAGCTCGCCGTGCATGGCGTCGACGTCTCGCGCTGGCAGGGCGATATCGACTGGGCGAAGCTGAGGTCCCAAGGGGCCAACTTCGCCTATATCAAGGCGACCGACGGCGGCGACCATCTCGATCCGATGTTCAGGACCAACTGGCGCAAGGCGGGCGAAGCCGGCATCCGGCGCGGCGCCTATCACTTCTTCTACTGGTGCCGCACCGCCGGCGAACAGGCCGACTGGTTCATCCGAAACGTGCCGCGCGAGGCAGGCGCGCTGCCGCCGGTCATCGATGTCGAATACAACCACGAATCGAGCTGCAAGCGCCGCCTGTCGCGGGCCAAGGTCTTGGAAAAGATGCAGGTCTTCATGGACAAGCTCGAGCGCCACTATGGCCAGCGCCCGATCATCTACACGGCACCCGATTTCTACCGTGACAACCTGAAGGGCGCGTTCCAGAACCATCCCTTCTGGCTGCGCTCGGTCGCCGCCCACCCGTCAAAGATCTATCCCGGCCGCAATTGGCTCTTCTGGCAATATTCCGGCTCCGGCCTTTCCCACGGCGTCGACGAGAAGATAGATCTGAACGTCTTCAACGGCTCGGAAGGCGACTGGCATAACTGGGTCTCGGCCAAGGCGAGGTGAGGGGCCGCAGCCGCGCCGCAATCGGCGCAAGCGGCCGCAGCAAACTCCTCGAGGGCAGGTAGACCGAACCTCCGACTTTTCCGACGATACCCGCCAGAAGCGGACGTGCCGGCATGCCATTCAGGCCAGCCGTCCGCAACGGTGGGCTTCAAAGCTGCTAGTTGCTTGCGCATGCATAGATATTGACTATGCTTGGGAAGACATATATGCATGCGCATGCAAACATAAACCGCATCCCGTCGGCACAGGCCTTCACAGGGGATGGCATTGAAGAAAGGAAAAACATGAGCTGGCTATATCTGGGCGTCGCCGTGATCTTCGAGATTGCGGTCGCAATATCCGCAGGCAATGCAAAGGGATTCACGAAGCCCTGGTGGACCGCCGCTACTCTCGTGAGCGGTGCAATCGCCACGGTCTTCCTCAGCTACGCGCTTCTCACCTTCGACGTCGGCGTCGGCTACGCGATCTGGACCTCTGTTGCGGGCGTCGGGATTGTCGTTCTGGGCGCGCTGTTCTTCGGGCAGCGCCTGAACTGGAAAAAGGTTATCGGGATACTCCTCGTCATCGGCGGGGTCGCCGGCCTCAGGCTAAGCGGCGTCGCATGACGAACCGGCAGGTCATCGTTCATTCGTTCAATTCTCCTCTATCTGAAAGGAACCAGACATGACGACAACAGACGAAAAGAGCACAAGCAACGGGCGCGCCTGGATCATGCTGCTGCTCGCCGGAACCTTCGAAGTCGGCTACGCGCTGAGCGTGGGAGGCAGCGAAGCCTTTAGCGTGTTGAGCTGGTCGATCGCTGCCCTCGTTTTCTTCCTGCTGACGCTATATTTCCTCAGTGCTGCCCTGCGAACGATCGACGTCGGGATCGGCTACGCGGTATGGGCAGGCATCGGCTCGGTCGGTGCGGCGATCTTCGGCAGCTTCCTGCTCGACCAACCGCTCACGGTGATCAAGGCATTCTGGCTGGCGGTGATCATCGCCGGGGTCGTCTGGCTGAAGCTCGCCGACAGCGCCAAGCTCCAGGCGGAGACGGGCAGCATTCCGTCCTGAGCAATCATCCTGGGAAGATCTTGTCACCCCTGATCTTCCCACGCGCTTCACGCGCCGCGCCTTTACTTGAGTTCAGTGCTTGCATGGGCATACATATGGAGAAGATTCCCACTAACGGCCCAAGAGGAGTACATGCGCGGATGTCAAGGATGAGTGATTCATGGCTCAAATTGATCCAGGCGGTGGCTGAGGTCGAAACGGATATCGCCAGGATCCTGCAGGCCAGGCATGGGCTTGGCCTTTCAGAGTATCGCGCGCTTCAGATTTTGGCGCATTCACCGGATTCCGAATTGCGCATGCAGGAACTGGCCGCGCATTTGCGCCTGAACCAGAGTTCGGTCTCGCGGATCGCCGAACGTCTGGAGCGTGGCGGTCTCACCGTCCGTGATCTCTGCCCCGACGACAAGCGCGGAGTCTACACTGTCCTTACCGACAAGGGCCGCGCGCGCTTTGAAGATGCTCAAACCGACTATGAGGAAGCTCTGGACGTGGCGCTCAAGGAGCGTGGCTGTGAAGAACTGCTGTCGGTGAAGTTTTTCACGACGAAATAGGCGGTGTCGAATCCGTCTGACCGGCGCCGTCCCCGGCCATTCCTTCTTACCATCTCAGCCACTTGCGTCCCGTAGCAAAGCCGGCGGCGATGACGAGCATGATCGCCAGCGTATACCATGTCGCGCCGAAAAGCGGGCTGTCGTCCGGGCAGTGCCAGGCATAGAGCGCCGCCCCGATCGCACCGGCGGCAAGGCCGGCGGCCGCCCCGGCCAGGCCCGGATTGTCCGGCGCGCCGTTGCGCAGCGCCGCGAGGAAGCCTGCAAGCGGCGCAAGCGACAGCAGCGGAATGAAGAACAGGCAGAAGGCGGCGTTCTGGCCGATGAGGGCAGCCGCCCAGGCGTCCGGAGGCAGAACCACGAGCTCGGCCCCGACTGCCACGGCCATCAGCGCGAGCGGCAGGAGAAGCGCCATTCCCCAAGGCTTCAGCGGCACGCCCGGCCGGCCGATCCTCAAGACGAGGCCGAAGGCGGCGATGGCAAGCACAAGCGTCATGCCGATCTTGAAGGCGACACGCACGGTCTCGATGGCGCTTGCGAGATTGTCGCGCAGGCCGACGGTCGACAGCAGGACGGTCGCCGAGACGGCGATGCCGACTGTCAGCGCCAGCGCCAGCATACGCCCGAGGCGCATGCGCACCGGCGCATCTTCAGCAAGCAGCCTTATCAGCTCGTCCGTCTTCATGTCTCACTCCGATAAAGGGCGGCCAGGGATTTCAACGCCCGATGCAGCGCCACCCGGACCGCACCTTCGCTCATCTTCAGCCGTTCGGCCGTCTCGCGCACGCCCGCGCCCTCGAGCGAAATCGATCGGACGATGTCGCGCTGCGGGTCCTTCAGCCGCGCGAGCACGGTTTCGGCATCCAGCCTGTCGGCCACCTCAGCCCCTTCATCATCCGCCTCGAGCGTCGCCATCACGTCCTCGAGCGGCACATCGATCCGGCGGCCGCGGCGTCTCAGGCTGTCGATCATCTTGTTGCGCACGATAGTCGAAAGCCAGGGACCGATCGGCCGGGCTGGGTCCCAGGTCCCGCGCTTCAGGTGCACGGCGATCAAAACCTCCTGCAGGATATCCTCGGCCTCGCTTGCCGGCGCGCCGAACCGGTCGCAGCGCCGTTTCGCCATGGCGCGCAAATGCGGTGTCACGGCCCGCAGAAAACGGTCATAGGCCTGCGCATCGCCGTCAAGCGCGTCGCGCATCCAGTCCGCCCATTCGCTTTCCCGTTCGGACTGCTTCACCTTTTCTCCTCTACGCGCGGGTACACGTTTTTGTTACCGCGCCCCGGCGAAAAAATATGACTGGCATGCAAGGTGCTGTATTTGCACGCTTTTTTCAGTGTCCCCTGGCCGCTCCCGGGCCCCTTCAAGAATGTCCCGGCTGGTCCTGTGTAACGTTTCGCCCTGCCGCCGCGTAGCTGCCGGTACCAAGCCAATTCCGGCTTGCCACAAGAGGAGAACTACAGATGAAAAACGGCTTTGTCACGCTGGCGCTGGCCGGCTCGCTCGCCACCGCCCTTGCTTCGATCGCAGCCCCCACAGCAGCACAGGATGCATCCAAGGAGAAGTGCTACGGCATCGCGATGAAGGGTCAGAACGATTGCGCCGCCGGCAAGCACGATTGCGCCGGCAAGGCGACGATGGACTACGACAAGCAGTCGTTCAAGCTCGTGCCCGTCGGCACCTGCACGACGATGATGGCGCCCGACGGCAGCCATGGTTCGCTGACCCCGGCCTGATGCTTCCGCCAGACCGCCATTCAATCAATACAGAGGACATACAGACATGAACAGAACCTGCACCGCGCTTGCCGCCTCGCTTGCAACCGCACTCACCCTCGCCGCCAGCCTGCCGGCCGCAGCCCAGGATACCACCAAGGAGAAGTGCTACGGCGTGGCGCTGAAGGGCCAGAACGATTGCGCCGCCGGCCCCGGCACGACCTGTGCCGGTACGTCGAAGATCGACTATCAGAAGAACGCCTGGAAACTGGTGCCGGCCGGCACCTGCGAGACGATGACGACGCCCGGCGGCGGTCATGGCTCGCTGATGCAGGGTCCGGCCCCCGTCTGACAAAAGCACAAGGACAGGTGGCGCGGAGCGTTCCGCGCCACCCCATCCCCTTTCGAACCGGAGAGATCTGATGAAACCGTCCCTGCTTCCGACGCGTCCCGGCGTCGGCTTCAAGCCCGAGCATTTCGCCGAAATCGATGCGGGCCCCCAGCCGCTCGGCTTTTTCGAGGTGCATGCCGAAAACTACATGGGGGCCGGCGGTCCGCCGCATGCACGGCTTGCGCGCTTGCGGCAGGACTATGCGCTCTCGATCCACGGCGTCGGATTGTCGATCGGCTCGATGCAGCCGCTGGACACTGGACATCTCGCAAGGCTGAAAACCCTTTGCGACCGCTACGAGCCGGAGAGCTTTTCCGAGCATCTCGCCTGGTCGAGCCATGGCGAGGTTTTCCTCAACGACCTCCTGCCGCTGCCCTATACCGAAGCCACGCTTGCCCGCGTGGCCGAACATATCGACCAGGTGCAGTCGGTGCTGAAGCGGCAGATGCTCCTGGAAAACCCGGCGACCTATCTCCTCTTTGCGGAAAGCACGATCGAGGAGACGGACTTCCTCGCCGAGGTGGTCCGGCGGACCGGCTGCTGCCTGCTTCTTGACGTCAACAATGTCTTCGTCGCGGCGACCAATCACAATCTCGATCCGCGCGCCTACCTCGCCCGTTTCCCCTTCGCCCATGTGCGGGAAATCCACCTCAGCGGCCATTCCGAGAGCGTGGACGACACGGGCGCCGCACTTCTGATCGACAGCCACGATACGCCCGTCAGGGATCCGGTATGGGCCCTCTACGAGGAGGTGCTGGAGCGCACCGGTCCCGTCGCCAGCCTGATCGAATGGGACAACGACGTGCCGGACTGGCCGGTGCTTCTGGCCGAGGCCCGCGCCGCCGGCGCCTTGCTCGATGGCGCCGCAAGCCGCCATGCAGCGTGAGGCCGACATGACGCCCGCCTTCCAGCAGGATTTCGCCGTCGCCCTTGCCGACCTCTCGAAGCCGGTGCCGCAAGGCCTGACCGCCTGGACGGGAGATCGTCCGCAGCGGCGCTTCGGCGTCTACCGCAACAATGTCCAAGCGGGGCTCGCCGCTGCGCTTGCCTCGCGCTTTCCGGCAACGGAAAGGATCGTCGGTGCGGATTTCTTCATAGCCATGGCGCAGGAATATGTCGCGGCCCACCCGCCGCGCTCGCCGCTGCTCTTGGCTTACGGAGACGATCTTGCCGGTTTTGTCGAGGCATTCGAGCCGGCGATGGGGCTTGTCTATCTGCCCGACGTCATCCGTCTCGAGGCGGCGCGCGGCCATGCCTATCACGCGGCCGATGCCGAACCGCTGGCGGCAGGGCGCCTTGCCGCCATTCCGGTCGATCGACTCGCCGACCTGAGGTTCACGCCCCATCCCTCGCTCGCCATCCTCCGTTCGTCCCATCCGATGGTCACCATTTGGGCGATGAATGCCGGCGAGGCGGAACTGGCACAGATTGCGGAATGGAAGGGCGAGGATGCCCTGGTGGTCAGGCCGTTGATGACGGTCGAGGTGCATCGTCTGCCAGCCGGCGCAGCCACTTTCTTTTCAGCCCTTGCCGGGGGGCAGCCCCTTGCCGAAGCGGCAGCGCGCGCCATGGACGAGGAGCCTGCCTTCGACCTTGCCGCTAATCTCGCCGGCCTCATCACCACCGGCGCCTTTACCGACCTCGTTTTCCCGGAGGAGACATGATGCCCGAGGAACTTGCAATGACACATGCCGAAAACCGCCCGTTCCTGCAGAAGATCGCCGGCGCCATCCACCTTGCCGACCGCATCCCCCATGACCTGATCGCGCTCGTCGCGCGTCTCTCGATCGCCGGGGTGTTCTGGCAGTCGGGCCAGACGAAGGTGGAGGGATGGCGGGTGACGGAAAGCGCGATCTACCTGTTCGAGAACGAATACCGCCTGCCGTTCATCGATCCGTGGCTTGCCGCCCATATGGCGGCCTTCGCCGAGCATTTCTTTCCGGTGTTGCTGGTGCTCGGGCTTTTCAGCCGGCTCTCGGCGGCAGCCCTTGTCGGCATGACCCTCGTCATCCAGATCTTCGTCTATCCCGGAGCCTGGCCGACACATGGCACCTGGGCGGCCTGCCTGCTTCTCATCGTCGCCCGTGGTCCGGGGTGCATTTCCGTCGACCACCGGCTCGCCCGCTATCTGGGGATGGCGGGCCGCTAGGGCCGAAGCCCCCATCCGGTGCCCCTGTCTTTCCACCGTCATCGACTCTCCCCATATAGACGGCGATTGATCATATTCCGAAGCCGGGTCTTGACGAGCGGAGCCTGTCGGAAACATTGGTGATCGCGAAACCCGGTTGCGTCACAAACGGGAACAGGATCAACTGGATCAATTGGGTGACCGCGTGTATTCGTTGAAGCGCAGGGGTGATGAGACAGTGACAGTGCCAGACCAGTTCGACCAACGTCAGGATGAGCGCTCGGCGCTCGTGGGACCGATTTCGGCGGCCCGCTGGCTTCTGGTCTTCGTCCTTCTCGCCGGTGTCTATTTTTTCCATGGCTTTCTGGTGCCGGGGCTTGCCGCCCTCGTCATCGGCTTTGCCAGCTGGCCGCTCTACCGCCGCCTGCTCGATGCCGTCGACGGCAACCGCACGCTCGGCGCGACGATCGCGATCCTGCTGGTCATATCCTTCATCGTGGTGCCGATTTCGCTGGCCGCCGCCTATGCGATCCAGGAAGTGAAGATCTGGGCGGTCTGGGCGATCGATGCCAACGCGGCGGGTGCGCCCGCTCCGTCCTGGCTCGCCGGCATACCGATCATCGGAGAATCGCTCTCCGGGCAATGGGATCACTATCTCGGCCACCCAGGCGGTCTCGGCGAGGTGGTGCAGCTTACCAGCGGCTCCAATATCGGCAGCATCTATCGCGGGCTTCTCGTTGTCGGCGCCTCGGCCTTCAAATGGGTTCTTACGCTCCTGTTCATGCTGATTTCCCTTTTCTTCGTCTATCGTGACGGGGAGCAACTGGCCGCCCAGCTCGATCGGCTCGGCGAGCGCATCCTGCCGATGCGCTGGGAGAGGGTGTCGCGTATCGTGCCACTCACGATCAGTTCCACTGTCACCGGCATGACCATCATTGCCATCGGCGAGGGGATCGTGCTCGGCGGCGCCTATTGGCTGGCCGGCGTGCCGTCGGCGGTGACACTCGGCCTAATCACCGGCGTCATGGCGCTCATTCCGGGCGGCGCGCCGCTCTCCTTCACGCTGGTGTCGATCTATCTCGTGGCCAGCGGGTCGGTGGGCGCGGGCCTTGCCCTTTTCGCCTGGGGAACGATCGAGCTCTTCATCGTCGACAAGACGCTGCGGCCAAGGCTCGTCGGCGGCCCGATCAAGCTTCCCTTCCTGCCGACCTTCTTCGGCCTGATCGGGGGCGTCAAGACCATGGGCTTTCTCGGCCTTTTCGTCGGCCCGGTGCTGATGGCCCTGCTGGTCGCGATCTGGCGCGAATGGATGCGCGAGGTCAACGAGGAGGCGGCAGCGCCGGAAGCGCCGCCCGCCCAGCTCCAGGTCGCGCGCGTGGAGGCCCCGACCGAAAACGCCTGACCCTCGCGGGCAGGCTAACGCGCGGAAGCCCCATTCCCATCATGCCACGCTTGCCTTAAGACACGGGCCCATGCGTGTTCGTTCCGATCTCTTCGTCTCCGCCCTTGTCCGCCGCGTTTTCTCCGGCGGCGGCTTTGCCGCCGTGACGAGGAAAGGCGTCGAGGAGGCGGGCGCGATCTTCGTGCGCCAGCGCTTCCGCGACGGTCTGGAGACGCTCTTTGGACCCGCTCCCCAGAGCATGATTTCCCCGGAAGGCCGCGACGACCGCTTCTTCGAGATCCGTCTCGAGCGCGTCGAACCTTCCGAGGTCGATATGCTGCTGGAGCGCGAGGCCCGCTGGGACCCGGATTTCTGGGTGGTGGAGATCGAGGTGGACGCGATCGGCGGTCTCATGCCGATGGCCGGGGAAGAGGGCAGGGCCTGACGCTCAGCGCTGCCGGGCGCGCAGCACCTGCCGGGCATGGTCGTCACCGACGATATTCGCCGCGCTCGCGGGCTTTTGTCGCTCGGGTGCCGCTGACGGAGCGGCATTGTCGGCCACCGTCTCGCCGCTTTCTGGCCGGTAGGTATAGCTGTCGGCGCGCCGCCAGGCCTCGACCCGCTCCTCGCATTCCATGGGGTCGAGCCCCTGTAGGATGATCTCGGCGCGCGAGATGTTCGGAACCTGTTCGCCGAGATGCGGATAGAAGCTTTTCAGCACATAGGCCGCCTCGGAAGGCTCCATGGCCACGCCGGTCAGCGTCACGGCGAGCTGCCTGCCGGAAATGTCGAGCATGATCCGTTCGGCAAGCCAGCGGCTCGATGAAAGCACCTCGGCGAGCGTCGTGGCGAAATAGTCGGCCTCGCGGTTGCGGGCAAAGCGCACCAAAAGCGCCTCCTGCATGGGCGTGATCGTGCGCAGGCCCAGCCGGTCGGAGGGCGGCGCGTTGAGGTGGTTGGCGAGCCGCTTGATCCTGGCGCGCAGCTCTTCCTCGCGTTCGAGGCGCTTGAATGCCTCGCCCGGCTCCGCTGTTGCCTCGGTCGCGCCAGTCGCGACAGTCGCGGCGGCCGGGGATTCCGCGTCCTGACGCGGCGCCGGCGGCTGATTGCTGTGGCGCAGGCTGACCAGCGCGTCGATCACCGTCGGCGACAGCGATTGCCGCCGGACGATGGCGCGGGCGTGTGCTGCCCCTTGCGTGCGGGCGATCATGATCAGGAGATCGTCGCTGAGCGCGGGGGAGGAGGAGAGAAAGGGAGCGGCGATCCCGATCGGCTGCGAGGCGATGAAGAGGGCGACGGCGGGCGGCACGTTCGGGTTTTGCGACAGCGCGGCCACCGCCTGGCGCCTGGCTTCCTCGGAGGAGGCCTGGAAGATCGGCGCGAAGAGTTCGGCGAACTGGCGCAGCTCGGTCTTGGTCGGATGCGGAACGCTTTCGAAGCTCGTGACCGTAGCCATCAGCACGACGTCCCTTTTCCGCATACCCAAAGGCTTTTCCAGCTCTCGATACTGATCGACCACGACAAGACCTACACCTACGCAATACAGATATGGATCAAGCTAGAACAAATTTGTTAGCAACCTGTTAACTAAGCTGTGGCTGAATTGTGAATGTCGTCATGGCGCAATGCGTTCGATTCGCACCCCGTGATCGACCGCAATGAGCGTGCCCCGCAACGGTGGGCAAGAGTATCGTCCCACAGTTCGGATCGCGTTGAGAAAGCGCAGATGACCCGGTCGTGCCCCTGCCGGACGAGGGCAGGGAGATTGCGGATGCGCTGGCCCTTTTCCGGGAAAAAGGGCAGAGTGAAATCAGTCGCTCTTCATCCACCTCGACTTGGAAAAGGAGACGGACATGGCGGATATAGTAAGACTGCAGGATCGCTTGGCGAAATCGCAGAAGCGTGCGCGGGAAGGCCCCTGCGAAGCGGTGGTGCTCATGTTTACCGGCGTACGCTACGAATATCGCGACGGCAGCCTCGTGCGTGCCGGCGTCATGGCCGGAGAGATTCCGGCGGTGCCGGGGCCGAAGGCCGGCAAGGACCCGATGCCGCATTGAGATGCCGGATTCGGCCCCGCCTAATACCCTTCGAAAGGTATGCAGAGGGCGTCTCCGAGGAATTCCCTTGCGGCCTGCTCGAAGCTCGGCTGCGGCGCCATGGCTCGCAGCACCGCATAGCCCGTCGGCTCCTTGAGCTCGACGATGATCGACTGGGCGAGCGACGGCGGCACCGATTTCCTGATCCGTGAAAGCTGCACTGGAGAGGCCGCCAGCACGTCGAGCACGCCCGCCACCGACGTCCGGTCGTTCATGCTGAAGACCTCGTTGGAATCGCTGTCATAAATCGCCACCGACCAGAAGCCCGGGCTGAAGCCCGCAAGCAGCCGGATCGGCTGTGTCGTCACGTCGAAATGGCAGACGGCGACCTTGATATAGGGGTCGAGATTGGACAGGCCCGCCGCGTCGGGGGTGTCGCCCAGGCTGTGGAAGCTGTGTTCCGGGCCCTCCGCCACGACGCGCGTATAGGCGTCCCTGCCGGTGAAATTCGGCAGCGCCAGAATGATGATGATGTGCAGCAGGGCCGCGCCCATGAGGCCGGTCAGCACGGCGAAGGCCAGTTTCCTACTCATTGCCGCATCCGATCTGCTCGACCTTCGGCATCTCGAGCCCGATCAGCCCCGAACTGCCGGCGGCCGGCGTGTCGAGGAGCGTGAGGACCAGCGTGAAGCCGCTGGCCTTCGGCAGGGCGAGCCAGTTGTTCGGCTGGGCGGTGGTCGAGATCGAAATCTCGAAACTGCCGTCCCTTGCGCGCAATACGCTCTGGGAATTGAAGGTGGACGGCAGCTCCGCCGGCGTCGGAAGCGGCATGCCCGAGGCATCCGCCGCATAGAGCGTCCACAACCGCGCCGCCGGCGTCTTTCCGTAGAGCCGGTAGCGGCAAAGGCCGGTCAGCCTGCGGCCTTCCTCGTCCTCGCTGGCGGTGAAGGCAAGGCCCTCGGCGCTGCCATAGAGCAGCCGCCCGGCCTTGGCGCGGTGCGATTTCGCGTAAGGATCGGCGGCGGCCGTCTGCGCCTGCGGAAACGAGCTCCAGACCCCGAGCCTTATGGCGCCGAAGCCGACGGAGGCGTTGAGCGCCGAAATCGTCGATGCCAGGCCGACGCCGAAGGCGATGGCGAGCGCGACGGCGATGAGGAGCGGAACCCGAAACACGTTATGCCTTGAACCATGATCTGATGGCCAAACGGGTAGCACTGATTCCGGGGAAGGGGAAGATGATGGGTGAGGCGCGGTCCGCGAAGCGGAGCGATCGATCCGGCGAGACGATCGCAGCACCGAACGCCCTGGCGCCGGGCAGGGAAGACAGGGGCAGGCAGAGGCGCGCCTTGATCGGCCTGTCATCAATGCTTACAATGCAATCATTGATGACAGGAGGCCGGATATGGCGAGCGTCACCATTCGCAATCTCGATGAGGGCCTGAAGCAACGGCTGCGGCTGCGGGCGGCGACCCATGGCCGGTCCATGGAAGACGAGGCGCGCGACATTCTGCGTTCCACGCTGTCCGTCGAAAGCCGAAAGCAGGGCAATCTGGCGGAGACGATCCGGCAAAGGGTCTCCGCGCTCGGCGGCGTCGAGCTCGAGATCGCCCCGCGCGAGCCGATCCGCGATGCGCCGGTCTTTCCCGAATGATCGTCCTCGACACCAATGTTCTGTCCGAGCTTCTGGCGCCGTCACCTGCCCTGGCGGTTGTCGCCTGGCTCGCCGCGCAGCCCGCCGCCGCGGTTTTCACCACGTCCGTGACTGAGGCGGAAATTCTCTATGGATTGGCGCTCTTTCCAGACAGTCGCAGGCGCGAGGCGCTCGAGGCGGCGGTCAGGCCGATTTTCGCCGAGGATCTCGCCGGTCGGGTTCTCGCCTTCGATCGCGACGCGGCCCAAAGCTAAGCGGCGATTGCTGCCCATCGCCGGGCCATCGGTCGGCCTATCAGCCAGTTCGACGCGCAGATTGCCGCCATTGCCGTCTCGCGGGGCGCCTCGATTGCCACCCGCAATGTCGCCGATTTCGCCGACACGGGCGCTGCGATCGTCAATCCCTGGGATTTTCGCGCGATCGATTGAGGCGCTTCCAAGATGCGAGGCAGGCGCGTCGGCGGGCATTGGCCACGAGGCTGCGCTCCTTCCCTCACGCAATCCCGGTGATCTCCAGCTCCTGCTCGCCCATCAGGACCACGTCGCCGACGGCCCTGCCGGTCAGCAGTCTGGCCACCGGCGAGACGTAGGAGATGGAGCCCGCCTTGGGGTCGGCCTCGTCCTCGCCGACGATCCGGTAGGTCTGCACCCTTCCGTCGTCGCGCGAGAAGGTGACGGTGCTGCCGAAGGCGACGCGGTCGGTGGTTTCCGGAGGGGGCACGAGCTGGGCCGAGCGGACCCGTTCGGAATAATAGCGCAGGTCGCGCAAGGGGCCGGCCTGCTGCCGCCGGCGTTCGTTCACGTCCTCGATCTTGCCCGCGGCCTCATAGGCCTCGCGCGCTTGGCCCAACTGCCGCTCGAGCGCGGCGAGCCCTTCCTCGGTGACGAGGTTCGGATGCGGCGAGACCGGACGGTCGGGCAGAAGCGTCTCCGATGCCGCTTCGGCACTCTCTTCCTTGACGAAGGCAACGCTCAATCCGGAACTCCTCCTCATAGGGGCAACGCCCGCCTGCCGGGGCGAAAAATGGACAATAGACGAACCGGCCGCATTGATCCATCGCCGCGAGATTTCGATCCACGTCCGGCCGCGTATTGCAGGATTGGAAGGCGCAGCCTCGAAAATGTGATTTAGCCTTTGCTCAGGAACGCGCTATCCTGCAATCCGTAAGATCACGGAGGAATGAGCCATGAAGACTCTCGCCCTGATTGCCGCCGCGCTGTCGCTATCGGGTGGCGCCGCCTTTGCAGAATGCAGCTATCACCAGACCACGGCCGCGCTCAAGTCCGAACGCCCGGTCATGACTGCGAGCATCGTCGCGGACATGAAGCCGGCGGCGGCAGAAGCTGAAGTCGCCGTCCTGCTGAAGCAGCCGGGCCTGCGTGAGCAACACGCGGCGCTCACCAAATAGGATTGGATTGCCGGATGGCCATCCGGCTCATGCCGCATCCGATTTCGCCGGCTCGCCCGGCGCCAGCCGCCAGCCGTTGCGGCCCTCGGCCTTGACCGCGTAGAGCGCCTGGTCCGCCGCCTCGAGAAGGCGGGTAAACGCGCCGTCCGTGGCGATCGAGCCGCAGGCACCGCCGATGCTGACCGTGACATGGCAGTCGCGCCCGCCGATATGGTCGTGCGGGATTGCAAGCGCCAGCACCGCCCGGCAAATGCGCTCCGCCAGCATGCCTGCATGGCTCGCCTCGCCAGGCGGCAGAACGGCCAGGAATTCCTCGCCGCCGAGGCGGGCGAGGTGGACGGTGCCGGGCAGCTCGCGGCGCATGGCGCGTGCGACCTCCCGGAGGCATTCGTCGCCGGCGCCGTGGCCGTAGCCGTCGTTGAAGGCCTTGAAATGGTCGATGTCGACGATCAGCGCCGCGCTGTTTTCCAGCTCCGCCGGCTTGAGCATCCGCCTCAGCCGGGCAATCTCGGCTTCCGTGCCCCGCCGGTTGGGCAATTGCGTCAGCGGATCGGTCGAGGAGAGGCGGGCGAGCTCTGCGTTCTGGTGCGCCAGTTCGCGCTTCAGCGCCTCGTTCTCGTTGAGCTGCAGGAAGGCGCGCTGGCGTTCGACCTCCAGCTGATGGCTGGCGACGAGCGTCAGCACCACGGTCGGGAGATAGACCGCCAGATGATAGAAGACGTAGAGCGGCGTCACACCCTCGATCAGCCAGATGAAAGCGTAGTTGATCGCCGCCGTGCCGATGCTTACGCCGACCGCCAGGTCGAAGGTCGTCCGGGCCGCGATGGTCACCACCATCTGGAAGATCGCGGCGGCGTAGTAATAGTGCAGCACCGCCGGGCTGTGGCTGGAGGCGAGTACGACGCACCAGACGATGTTGCCGCTCAAAGCCACGGCGAGCGTGGCGATTTCCTTGTGGCGGATCGACCGGCGGCCGGACTGGTACCAGCCGAGTGCCAGCGCCAGCGGCAGGATGACGCCAAAGCGGAGCATGAGCGAAAGCTGGACGATGTCGCCGAGCATCAGGATGTCGATCAGCGCGTAGGAGAAATAGAAGCCACCGACGGCGACCGTCATGCGTGACAGGGCATGGCTGCGCGCCTCCGCCCGCTCGCGCTCGTAGGCGGCCGTCTGTTCGGCTGTCAGGCGAGGGAGCGCGGCAAGGCCGAGCCAGTGTTCCATGCTTCTTCCACTGATCATCGAGGGGAGGGACGCGCCGGTCCGCAATGCGCAAACGCATAGCCCCGGCGTGTTAACGCGCCTTTAAGAGGGCGCGCAAAGCGGGCTTGCGACACGACAATCCGGGGACGGGGTTAACCGCCGGTAAGTGCGGCGATGCGAGATGTCGCGCGCGCGCTCAGTCGGCGCTCGCGACCTTCTGCGGCGGCACGGAAAGCGGCTTTGCATCCTCGAGCATCTTGCCGATGTCGCGGATCATCCCCGTCGTCTCCTTCGTCAGCGAGCGCGGGCGCATCAGGGGCGGCAGCGTCTCGCCGTCCTTGGCCGGCTCCGTGCGGGCCACCTTTGCCGGGTCGGGCGCGGCGGGCAGGGGGTTTTCGTTGCCCGGTATGGCTCTGAGCTCGATCCCCTGGTGGGCATAGTCCATCAGCTTCTTGAAGGTCATGGCCGGGATCGAGCCGCCCGTCATGTTGTTGGTCGAGGTATAGTCGTCATTACCGAACCAGACGGCCGCCGTGTAGTTGCCGGTGAAGCCGCAGAACCAGGCGTCGCGATAGGCCTGCGTGGTGCCGGTCTTGCCGCCGGTGACGATGCCGTTGTCGAGTGCGGCCCGCCGCGCCGTGCCGATATAGGGCACCTTCGTCAGCATCTGGGCCATATAGTCGGCGGCCGTTTCGCTGAGCACGCGCGTGGCCGGAGGTTCGTCGCGGGCGAAATCGTAGAGCACATCGCCCTTGTAGTTCATGATCTGCGCAATGCCGTGGCGGCGCGACTGATAGCCGCCGGCCGGAAACACCGCATAGGCGGTCGCCTGGTCGAGCACGGTCACTTCCGACGTGCCGATCGGTATGGTCACGTCCTTGCGGATCGGCGTCTCGACGCCAAATTTCTTCGCCTCGGCCATGATGTCGGTGATGGCGTTGGGGCCGAGCTTTTCCTTGGCGAGCCGGACCGGGATGGTGTTGATCGATTTGACCAGCGCCGTCTGGATGTTGATGCGGCCGGCATAGCTGTTGCCGTAATTGTGCGGGCTCCAGTTGCCCCAGGAGATCGGCGCGTCGGTGATCGGCGTCTCCGGGGTCATCCCCCTCTCCATGGCGAGCGAATATGTATAGATCTTGAAGGAGGAGCCCGGCTGGCGCAGCGCCCTGGTGGCGCGGTTGAACTGGCTTTCGCCGTAGTCGCGGCCGCCGACCATGGCGCGCACCGCGCCGCCGTTTTCGATCATCACCAGCGCCGCCTGCTTGGCGTTGTACTGATCACCATATTCGCGCAGGCTCGATTCGACCGCGGCTTCCGCCGCCTTCTGCAACCCGGTGTCGATCGTCGTGCGCACGACCAGCGAGTGTTCGGGAAAACGCGCGGCGATCCGCCTGACCTCGTCGAAGGCCCAGTCAAGGAAATAGTCAGGCGCTTCCGTGTCGTTGCGGTCGACAATGGTGGCCGGATTGCGCCGTGCCCCGATCACCTGGCCTTCCGTCATGATGCCGCCCTGCACCATGTTCGTCAGCACCTCGTTGGCGCGCGCGCGCGCCGCCGGCAGGTTGACGTGTGGCGCGTATTTCGCCGGCGCCTTGAACAGGCCGGCGAGCATGGCCGATTCCGCCAGATTGACCTCGGTGACGTTCTTGCCGAAATAGAATTGCGAGGCCGCCGCCACGCCGAATGTGCCGCCGCCCATATAGGCGCGGTCGAGATAGAGCGAGAGGATTTCCTTCTTCGTCAGGTTGGCTTCCAGCCAGGTCGCCAGAAAGGCTTCGTTGATCTTGCGCTCGAGCGAGCGCTCGTTGGTCAGGAACAGGTTCTTGGCAAGCTGCTGGGTGAGCGTCGAGCCGCCCTGCACGACCTCGCCGGCCCGCGCATTCTCGCTCATGGCGCGGATGAGGCCGAGGAAGTCGATGCCGAAATGCTCGAAGAAGCGGCGGTCCTCGGTCGCCAGAACCGCCTTGATCAGGTGATCGGGCAGGTCGTCGATCGGCGCGGAGTTCTCGTGAATGATGCCGCGATGGCCGATCTGGTTGCCGTAGCGGTCGAGGAATGTGACGGCGAAATTGTCCTGGTTGCGCCAATCCTTCTTGGTCTCCTCGAAGGCGGGCATGGCTAGCGCGAGCATCAGCACGCTGCCGGCGGTCCCCAGCGTCATGCCCTCGCCGAGGATCTCGAATACGGCGCGCTTCCAGCCGCGCACCCGGAAACGGCGGAAGAAGATGGTGATCTCTTCCCACATCTCGCCTGCCGCGAAGCCGGCATTCCAGACCGTCGAATCGATCCAGGAATCGATCCGCAGCAGGAAATGATGTTTCCTGCGGGGCCGCTTTTTCTGAGAAGGTTCGTCCTGCACCTTGAACTTTCCTTGCTGGCGAAGCTTTGAAAGCTTGACGCGACCGTCTCCGCGCGCCACAGGAAGACGCGCAACCGCAACGATCGGTAATTGTTGTTACATGGTCGATTTGCGCTCAAAGAACAAGAAGAAAGCAGGCGTGCGCGCCTCTGGCCGCCCGGGATGACATGAAATTGAACGAGGTTCCCTACTGGAAGCGCAAAACGCTGTCCGAGATGACATCGGCGGAATGGGAAGGCCTGTGCGACGGCTGCGGCCTTTGCTGCCTCAACAAGCTCGAGGACTGGGACACCGGCGAGGTCGCCTTCACCTCGGTTGCCTGCCGCCTGCTCGACGGCGAAACCTGCCGCTGCAAGGACTATGAAAACCGCCAGGCGACGGTTCCCGACTGCATCCGCCTGACCCCGGACCAGGTCGAGACGATCTCCTGGCTGCCGCCGACCTGCGCCTATCGTCTGGTCGCCGATGGCGAGGACCTGTACTGGTGGCACTATCTGGTGTCGGGCGATCCGGAGACGGTGCACACGGCGGGCATCTCGGTGCGCGGCCGCACCGTCAGCGAGGACGACGTGCCGGTCGAGGATTTCGAGGACTATGTCGTCGAATGGCCGCTGACCGTGGGGCTGGAGGCGGAGTAGGCGGGACCCGCTAGCTCTTCCTGCGCGGCTGCGCGTAATCGGGTATCCTGAAGCGCCGGCGATAGCTGCCGGGCGTCAGACCCGTGACGCGCTTGAACAGGCGGCGGAAGAAGGCGGCCTCCTCATAGCCGACCTGCCAGCTGATCTCGTCGACCGAAGCCTCTGTCCGCTCGAGGCGGCGCTTGGCGTCCTCGATCCTCAGCCGCTGCACATAGGCGATCGGGCTGAGGCCCGTGGCG
>JBAYTX010000029.1:0-57171 GCA_041675415.1 Rhizobium sp.
AGATCAAGCTGCTGAAGGCGGCCTTCGAGGATGTCGAGGGCGAGATACCTTGGACCACGCGCAAACGCTATGATGAATTCGACTACGGTTATGCACTGACCGTTCACAAGGCCCAGGGCTCGCAATGGAACGATGTCGTTCTATTCGATGAAAGCTGGGCGTTCCGCGACACGCGCGAGCGGTGGCTCTATACCGCCGTCACGCGCGCCGCCGAAACGCTCACCATCGTGCGCTAGGGTTATTTTCTCGCGGTCGAAAGGGTGAAGATAATCTCGCGTTCGGTTTTCCCGGATTGCGTTGCGATGTCTGTCAGGCTCTTGCCGGTGCCCGCCGCGGCATATCCCTTCTCCTTCAAGGACGCCGAGAGGCTTTCAGGCGTGTGGCCGTACAGCGGAGCCACCTGTTCCAGCGTTCCGCGAGCAATTGCCTGAACTGCTGCTACTTGCGGGTTGACGGCGGGTTCTCCGCTCATGGTGGGGATGGCGAAGGCAAGAGCCGCGGCAAGTGAAAACCCGAGGGCAATCGCCATCGGCGGACGCTTGAAATATGACAGGAATGGTCGCCAGTTCTTCCAGATATGAAAGATGAACGGCAGGATGAGTACCATGCTTAGCCATTCATGCATGTCGCGGAACGCCGTCGTGCCGAAATGAAAGAAAAGGGCGATCCCGGAGACGAGCGAGACGATAAAAAGGCCAGTCGTGAAAGGGGTTGCGTAGCGGGAGAAAAGGGAGGGCATTTTTCACTGTCCATCATCGTTGGTGATGGAGATTTTTCTAGTTTATAATTATTAGATAGTCCCGTTACAATGTTGTTAGATATAACAACCATCAAATTCGCGACGCACTTTCAGTGTCGCGCGCCGGTTTGCCGCGGGATACCGGACCGGCACGATGTCAGGAGGCCACAAGTCCGAACAGGACGGCTTTCGCGACGGCCTGGAAGCGGTTTCTGGCGTCGAATTTCTGGATGATCATGTTTTCCACGGCGGCGATCTCTTCACTCGCCAGATTAAGCGCGCGGGCAATCCGCGTAGGGGTATAGCCTTCTGCCATGAGACCGAGACAGCGCCGCTCCAGTTCGGAGAGATCGACGTGTTCCAGGTTGTCGGCCTGTGCCGTTGGCGGGGTGGCGCCATCCGGCGACAGGAGCATGATGATCTGCTGCATCTGACGGCGAATGGTGGAAAGCGCTGCAGTTAATTCACGCTTGCGGATCAGAAGCGCCTGCTGAAAGATCGTATCGGCTTCTCCTTGCGAAGAGGCCAATGTAAGGTCCGCCATCAATTCCTGGATTACCGCGATGGGCATGCCGACCTCGCGACAGGCATTGATGAGAGCCATTCGGGATATATCTGCATGGTTGTAGACACGCATGAGCCCGATGCGACCGGCCTTTATCAGGCCCTTTTCCTCGTAGAAATGTAGTGTGCGATGCGTGACGCCGAACATTTCTGCCATGTGGGCGATGGCGACGGGTTCCGCCGGCAATTCGCCGGGGAGCGCGATATCGGGTAGATATTGCTGCTCCCTCCGGTTCAGGGAGGGCGTCTTGTTGTGGTGATGCGGGTTCTCATCCAACCGCTCCGCCATGAACTTCCCCCTTGTTGCAGCGCTCTTCTTCCCGTTTCGCGAATTCTCGTTGGTTGATGGGGCTCCGGTCCCTGCGACCCCGCTCTTTTACATTGCCTGCCTGGTCGCTCAGGCGCAGTCAATCTTTGAGTAAACATACAGCTTAATGGTGTCGCGGTAGCCTTGTAAACTACGAGATCGCCGGGCTGAGGCGAAATCCGACAAAATACACTGGTAGAGGCCGCAAACACGGTCAAATCGCGCATTGCGAGCATCTTTGGCGGCCTGCAAATCGGAGCTGAGGTTGGTCTCAGTTGTCCTGGGTTGCTGCGCCCTTCAGAGCCACGAGGTCCGCAAGGTTGGTCGTGAAGCCGGGGAGATGTCGGGAATGCGCCAACCGTCTCTGGTGATAGCTGGCTTCCCAATAGGCGTCGCTTGAACTGTCCAGATTGTACTTATAGGTTGCCTCCAGGCAATCCATAAGCGCGGTCGAATAACCATGGCACTTGGCGAACTGGTAGATCAATCCCGCTATCGGCATGGTGTGGGCGACAACCTGATTGGCGAATGCCGCGATCTGGAGCCTGTTTGTTGCCGCGCCCGCGTCACAGATCTGCGAGAAAAGCTGCAGGCGGGAGCCGGCGTGCAAGAGACGGGCGCAAAGCGGCCGGGTGCTGTTCGAAGCGCTGATCGACAGGGTGAAATCGAGATCATGCGCTTCGGCGAGATCGTCATCTTCGATGGGCTGCGCCGCCAGTTCGATGCCGTGAAGCAGGTCTGCGGCGAGGCGAACGGCGTTGACGAAGGGCAGGCCTCGCCAGTCGGCGATTCCTGAGCAATCGATATGGATGCGCGGAAGTCGATAGGGCTCGGACCGGCCTCCAGCACCTCCGTCAACCGCCCTGGACAAATCCCTTGCATGTCCGACGGTTGCCGCTGCGTCGAGCGGCGCACCACACTCGCGCGAGGCGCGTTTGTACTTCGTTTTCCCATGGGGGAGGGCCACCCATTCGTGCGTGTGTCGTCCAATGTCGGACGCCACGTTCCATTCATAGACGGGAACATAGCCACCAAGCGGAATACGGATGCGCAGCGCTTCCCTGCGGCCCTCGTCGGCGTAATAAAGATTGAGCAGGCGGCGCAACTTGCCGGCCTGTACGCGCACCAGCGGGTCGGTGCCGGCGTCGAAGGACTGGTCGCGGCTGAAAACATCAACGCCGATGGTATAACCCTTGATCTCCTGGGCGCGGCCTCGTTGCTCCATTTCGACAACGAATTTCAGGAACGAACGAAGGCGTTCGGATCGCGAAAAGATCCGGCTTTCCAATATCCTATTCAGGCATGTACTGATCGTGTCGCCATCGATCTCGCGAGAATGATTCAATGGCTTTCCCACAAGGTTTGCCTGTTTGATATTTGCGCCGCAGCCGGCAGACGTTTGTTGCTGCAAAGCAGCAAATCATGGTGACCCTAGCCAAGAAATTTGCAGTTCGCCACGCGATTTCCTGTCAATACCCAAAAGCTGCGGGTCGGCGTGTACGTGGCTGGGGTATATTCGGTCGCCCGTCCGGATAACCCATCAACACGAGATATGAAAACATGCGCTTTTCTCGTTGGTGTTCTTTCTTGCGATCGCCTAAATGCTTGTATCGAACAACGTCACCTGCCGTATGGAAAAGCGCCGATGCCCGCCAAGCTTTCTGTCAATCTCAACGCCATCGCCATGTTACGGAATCGCCGCGATCTTCCATGGCCGAATGTTGCCCATTTGGGCCGCATCGCCCTTGCCGCGGGCGCCAGTGGATTGACTGTACATCCGCGACCGGATCAGCGGCATATCCGCTTCTCAGACCTGCCGGTGATCAGGGCGCTGATTGATGACGAGTTCCCTGAGGCGGAATTCAACATTGAGGGGTATCCGACGGAAGAGTTTCTCTCGCTCTGCGAAGCGACGCAGCCAGAACAGGTGACGCTGGTGCCCGATGATCCGTCTCAGGCGACGTCGGACCATGGCTGGGATTTCGCCGGGCAACAGGACTTTCTGAAGAATGTCGTCGGCCGCCTCAAAGGGAAGGGCACGCGCGTTTCGCTCTTTGCCGACGGCAACGGCAAAGCGGAAGCTATGGTGCTCGCCGCGCAGACGGGCGCAGACCGGGTGGAACTCTATACCGGCCCCTACGGCGGCTGCTACGACGATCCAAAGCGTGCGGCCAACGAGATCGATCTTCTCGGGCGGACTGCAGATGCGGCGATCGCCCACGGCCTTTCCGTCAACGCGGGGCACGATCTGACGGTCGCGAACCTGCCGCCGCTCGCTCGCCGTATCCCCCAACTCGCCGAGGTCTCGATCGGCCACGGATTGACCGCCGACGCGCTGGAATTCGGCATGGCCGAAACGGTTCGTCGTTTCCGTCGAGCCTGTGGCCAAGTGGTCTGACGCGTCACAGGACGCGTCGACCGCACCGTGCTTCCGACCAAACCGCCTAGCGTCGAGTATCGACTGACGAAGCTCGGCCAGTCGCTCTATGTCGCGCTTGGCGTGCTTCTTCAATGGGTGGAGGCGAATTATCCGACCGTCCGCGAGGCGCGTCGCAGAATTGACGAAGAACTTGCGGCAACTGGCTGAAATTCCGTCATAGATCGAGGGTCCAGATCTGGCCGTTTTCTTCCTTGCCGAACATCCGGTGCTTTTCTTCGGCGACAAGCCGGAAGCCGGCTTTTTCATAGATGTGGCGGGCGGCATGGAGCACGTCGTTGGTCCACAGTGTCAGTTGACGGTAGCCGGCCCTGCGCGAGAAACGGATACATTCTTCGACCAGGGCGCGCCCCAGGCCGAGGCCGCGAGCGCTTTCATCGACATAGAGGAGGCGCAGCTTGGCAACACCGTTACCGCTATCGGTGACGAGCACCGAGCCGACACGCTCGGCGGCGCGCTCGGCAATCCAGCAGAAGTCACGGGCACTGTCGAAATTGGCAAGGAACCTGGCGACGACATCGGCCACAAGGGCCTCGAACTGATCGTTCCATCCATGTTCGCGAGTGTAGAATGCCGCCTGCGACTGGACAATCCAGCCCATATCTCCGGGGCGGTGGGGGCGAATGATCGCCGGTATGCTGTTGACCGCGTCCGGATCGAGAAGGCGCCGGATCGTCGCGAATGCGGCAGCGAGCGTCTCTCGCTCTCCGGCAGATACTTTCGACAACATACCCGCAAGCTGATTGCGGGACAAATCGCCGAGACGTTCATACTCCAGACGCCCGCCAGCGGTTAGCCGTATCGTCTGGCTGCGGCGATCGGCGGGGTCTGGCGTCAGGTCGATCAGGCCTGCTGTGCGGTAGCGCTTGAGAATTCTGCTTAGGTAGGCGGCGTCGAGATGGAGGTCGTGGGTCAGAGCCGATGCCGTCGTTTCACCTCGCGCGCCGAGTTCATAGATCACACGCGCTTCGGTGAGCGTGTAGTCGGCGTCCAGATAGGCGCGGTCCAGAAGCCCGATGCGGTCCGTATAGAAGCGGTTGAAGGCTCGCATGGCCTCGATCTGGCCGAGTTCAGCAGTCGGTGTCACGATTTGCCCTCCGGATATCTATTCATCCGAGCATGAAATAATGACGATGGCAATTAAAAAATGGACTAAGTCAACTAACTTGCCTTAGCGACGCTGAAATCGACCGCCGCGCGAGCATGGATCGCCGTCGAATCGAAACCCGGCAAGGGCAGCTTATCAGGATCCAGCAGCAAGCAGATTTCAGTGCAGCCTAGGATCACGCTGTCGGCGCCCTTCGCCTTCTCCTGCTCGATGATGTCTATCAATCGCGCGCGTGAACTCTCCTCGATCCTGCCGGCGCAAAGCTCATCGAAGATGACGTCATGGACCGCTGTGCGATCTTGTGCCTCCGGGACCATCGGATCCAGGCCGAGCGCGCGCATGCGGTCTGTATAGAATCCGTGTTCCATGGTGTAACGCGTCGCCAGCAGAAGAGGACGGCGATGTCCGGCAGAGGTCAGAGCCTTTGCCGTTTCATCGACAATGTGGATCAATGGGACATCGACGCGGGCCGCAACGGCATCGGCTACGAGGTGCATGGTATTGGTGCAGATGAGGATGCAGGCCGATCCCGCTTTTTCCAGACCTCTCGCGGCGTTGCCGAGACGCTCTTCAGCAAGGTCCCATCGCCCGGCCTTCTGGTAGTCGACAATTTCGGCGAAGTTCACGGAATGCAGCAGTACTTCCGCAGAGGAGAGACCGCCGAACCGCTCGCGCACCATCTCATTGATAAGGCGGTAATAAACCGCCGAGCTTTCGAAACTCATTCCGCCGATCAGGCCGATCACCCGCATTGCTCAGGTTCCTCTTGTCCGTATTCGCGGCCATATTATGCGCATGGACCACAACGGCTGTTTGCATAGATTGCTGGAACATTTATGATTGTCGCAAATCAGATGCGCAGTTCAGAGTATTTGCGCAAACTTTCCGCGCTATATGGAGGTGTGTCGCTTGCTTGATGACCGTGACCGCAAGATTCTCGACCATTTGCAGCGCGATGCTGCCATCTCCGTTAGCGCGTTGGCCGAATTGGTCGCGCTTTCGATTTCTGCCTGTTCCAGGCGGATACAGAAGCTCGAGGAGGGCGGCTACATCGAAAGGCGCATCGTTGTTCTCGACCGTGAAAAGATCGGCGTTCCGACCACCGTCTATGCACTCGTCAAGACCGCGCATCATTCCGAAGGATGGACAGAGGAGTTCCGCAGAGCGATCAGCGATATTCCCGAGATCGTCGAGGCACACCGGCTGACGGGCACCTACGACTATATCCTGAAGATAGTGTTGCCCAGAGTCGAGCAATACGACGTGATCTACAGGCGCATTGTCCGCAAGGTCGAGCTTTTCGACGTATCGGCATCGATCTCGATGGAGACGCTCAAGAGCGGATTGGCGGTGCCCGTCGATTACGCCCGGTAAGTTTGGCGTGGCTCTTGCGTCATTCGGGCTTGGGCAGTGTCTTGTCGTTTTGGCATTTGGCCAAGGAAAGCTGCTGGAACGAGTAGACGGCGACAATCCGCTTAGACGCAATATCGGTGTCCACCTTCATGCAGGCACAGGCATAGCCGTAATTGCCATTTGTCCGGACGTAGTCATGCTCGGAGAAATCCGGAATGTTTTCCATGCCCAAGGCTTCCTCGTCGGAGCCCTGAGTGCTGAGGACCCAAGTTCCCTTAGCATCGTCGAGCCAGATATTGCCCGGCGTCGGGTTCTGAAGCCATCCGCATCGGTTTTCTGCCGCGAGCGCCGGACCGGCGGCAAGGGTGAGCAGTAATGAAATGGCGATGGGGCGATACAGCATGGCGGATATCCTTCGTGATCAGCGGATCGATCATCCATTATGTAGCGCAGGAACCGCCCGACGTGAAATGCCAAAACTGGGCGGAAGGTTTGCGGACGCAAATTTGAAGCCCCGGAGCGCAAGCTTCGGGGCTTCTGTCTCGAAAGTGGGAGGACAATGCGTCAACTGTTGTTGGATTCCGAGCGAGCGACGAGCGAGACCGTGTGGTCGCTGTTGACCCTGTAGGTTTCGCGGACTTCCTTTCCGTCGGGGCCGAAGAAGGTGTGGAAGAAGTTCGAGCCCACCGGAGACTTTTCGAGAACGGACACATGCCCGCCATATGTGATGCTGCCCGGGATCGGTTCGATAGCGAATGCCGAGGAGGCGGCAGCGAGGGTCGCTACAATGGTTGTTGCTGCAAGAATTTTCATAATCAACTCCTGAGATGGTTTGTCGTGTTGATCGAACTCATTGGTTCGATGGATATAGATTTGCTCTCATTTTTTCAGATTGCAATATCTAATTGCGCACAAGCGAACTGATCGGTTCGATCGGCTGCTCCGGAGAGCCAATTGACCCTTGAAATCTGCGCTCAATAAAAACAATGACCTAGGGATAGGAGCGCGTCTCCACGGCACTGCGTGGGAAAAATCTCTCGACCTCGCTGTCAAAAGAATGTGATCACGCAGGGCTCCATGCGGCGACAGGCAGGCAGCAAAAGGTGCCTCAGGAGACGATACTTTTCCATTGACGGCGCGTTGTTGAACGGTTAAACCGAACCGTACCGTACGGTACCATTGGAGAACGACTTGCAGACTGACGCCGCCCCATCCGCTGAATTCACTCCGCGCCAGAACGCTGTTCTGGCCGAAGCCTTGCGGCTGCTGGTGGAAGGCGGGGACAAGGCGCTGACGACAGCGGGCCTGGCGCGCGCAGCGAATTGCTCCAAGGAGAGCCTGTATAAGTGGTTCGGAGACCGGGATGGGCTGCTCTCGGCAATGATTTCCTATCAAGCCAGCAAGGTGCGCACGTTCGAGCGGTCGGGAGAGCGGCTTACGGCGGAGGGTCTCAAGGAGCATCTGGAACTCTTTGGCCGCGATCTGCTCGCAGTGCTTGCCGGCGATGTGTCTCTCGCACTCAACAGGCTGGCCATCGGCCAGACCAGCCGCGATGGCTCGAAGCTCGGCAGGATGCTGCTGGAACGGGGGCGGCGCCAGATCGACCGGCGGGCGAGGGCGCTGCTTGAGGCGGGCCAGCGCGACGCGCTGCTTCGTTTCAGCGATGGCGAAGAGGCCTATCGTACGCTTTACGGGCTGATTGTCTCGGATCTGCATGTGCGCATGCTGCTCGGCGACAGGCCTAATATGGAAGGTTTCAGTGCCCGGGCGACGAAGGCGGTTTCCTCCTTCCTGACGCTCTACGGCACGGAGAAGATGCTGGCGGCCTGAGAGAACCCCGAAACCGGACGCCAGGGAATGAAACAGTCATAAACCGACAAGCATAGGGAAGGAAAAACAATGCGCGTCTATTACGATCGTGATGCCGATCTCAATCTCATCAAGGCCAAGAATGTCGTCATCGTCGGCTACGGTTCCCAGGGCCGCGCCCATGCGCTGAACCTGAAGGATTCAGGTGCAGCCAATGTGGCGATCGCGCTGAAGCCCGGTTCGGCCACCATCAAGAAGGCGGAAGCCGACGGCTTCAAGGTGATGACGGTTGCCGACGCCGCCAAGTGGGGCGACCTGATCATGATGGCGACCCCGGATGAACTGCAGGCCGATATCTACAAGGGTGAGATCGCCGGCAACATCCGTGACGGTGCGGCCATCGCCTTTGCCCACGGCCTCAACATTCACTTCGGCCTCATTGAGCCGAAGGCGTCCCTGGACATCGTCATGATCGCGCCGAAGGGCCCGGGTCACACGGTTCGCGGCGAATATCAAAAGGGTGGTGGCGTGCCGTGTCTGGTCGCCGTTCACCAGAACGCTTCCGGCAATGCGCTCGAACTTGCTCTTTCCTATGCCTGCGGCGTCGGCGGCGGCCGGTCGGGCATCATCGAGACCAACTTCAAGGAAGAGTGCGAAACCGACCTGTTCGGTGAGCAGGTCGTCCTCTGCGGCGGCCTCGTCGAACTTATCCGTGCGGGATTTGAAACCCTCGTCGAGGGCGGCTACGCGCCGGAAATGGCTTATTTCGAGTGCCTGCACGAAGTGAAGCTGATCGTCGACCTGATCTATGAAGGCGGTATCGCCAACATGAACTACTCGATCTCGAACACCGCCGAGTGGGGCGAATATGTCACCGGCCCGCGCATCATCACCGACGAAACCAAGGCCGAGATGAAGCGCGTCCTCAAGGACATCCAGACCGGCAAGTTTACTTCGGACTGGATGCAGGAATACCGTTCGGGTGCTGCCCGCTTCAAGGGCATCCGCCGTCTGAACGACGCCCACCAGATCGAGGAAGTCGGTACCAAGCTGCGCGCCATGATGCCGTGGATCGCCAAGAACCAGCTGGTCGACAAGTCAAAGAACTGAACGGATCTCGCCGACAGCGAGCCGACGGACAAAAGGCCGGGGAGGGTGACCTCTCCGGCCTTTCTCGTAAATCGGGGGGCGCTTGGCCGGGCCCGTTCGTCTCAGGCCGTCTTATGGCTGGTGAAGATCACGGCCACGAACAGCAGCATCGACAGGATGGTGACCAGCGAGCCGATCGAGGCCAGACCTTCCGTGATGCCGAGAACCGCCAGCGCGATTCCGGGCGCCAGTAGCACGACGCCGAGCGAGGCGACGGCGACATGAATCTTCGCCAGTCTTGTTTCCGCTGCTGTCGGGACGGCGTGGTAATAGAGGCCGTAAAGCGCCACCGAAACCCAGCCCACGAGGTTCAGGTGGGCGTGGGCGGGCGCGAGCACATGGTCATGGCTGGCCCCCATGTAGATGCCGAGCGACATCGCCACGAGAGCGTAAAGGCTGGCGCTTGCCAGGCAGAAGAACGGTAGTCCACGCATTGTGATTTCCTCTCCTTTTCTTGCGGAGGCGCGGCAGGATCCCCTCTGCTTCTCGACCCCCGGATTTCTACTGTACAACAAGGTTTTCGCGACGTCTTCGTCCCGTCTTTTCCGCCCGTGCAGTTTCGGGGGCTGATCACCGTCGCGCTGAGGGTAAATAACGACTGCCGGTGGCCGGCGCTTCCTAAAACGTCCCTAACTCAGTCGCCCGGCAGATGACGTCGCCGGTCAGGCTGCCGGCGGCAACAGTTCGATGCCGAAGCGTGCAGCGGCCGCCGCGATCTTGGGCACGTCCGGAGCGCCCATCGACGGAAAGCTGACGTCTGCGGATGCCATTTCTTCTCCGACTTCCAGGAAAAACCCTTCATGCAGTCCGCCCGGCAGATTGATGATCAGCATCTTCGACGGAGTGACTTCACTATTGCGGAATGCATGCGGCGTACCGGGCTTGATATAAACGAACTCGCCGGCGCCGCAGTTGCGGACCTCGTCGCCGAGGATGAAATCGAACCGGCCCTCGAGAACAAGGAACGCCTCTTCATCGTTCTGTAGATGGGGCGGCGATCCTGCCCCGGGGGCGGTCAGGCATTCGACGACCGAAAAATGTCCGTTCGTATCCCCGGCGCGTGCCCGAAAGGTGAGGAGGTTGCCAAGAAAATGAACAGTCAACGGATTGGCAAGCGTTGCCGCCGAGGCGGCGCTGATATTGGTTTTCATCGTTGTATCCTCGCGCTTTTGTGATAGATTAAACTCGTAATGAGATTAACGTCTCATAATGAGGTGGATATGAGCAGTCAAGAAAAAAGTTTCGAGCGCGTTAACCAGAAGCGGCGCACCCGTGCCGAGCTCTTGCGGGCGGCCCGGGAACTGGCGGAAAGAGGTGTCCAGCCCTCGGTTGGGGAGGTTGCCGACCATGCGGGAATCTCGCGTGCCACCGCCTACCGGTATTTTTCGACGCCGGATGATCTGGTTCGCGAGGCAGTGCTCGATGCTGTTGCAACGAATATCCAGATCGACATGCCGGGTTCGGGGGGAAGCGGCGAAGACGTCCCCGGTCGGTTGACGACTTTGCTCAGCCAAGTCTTCGGCATGGTGCGGGACAACGAGACCATGTTCCGCGCGCTCCTGGCGAGCACTGTCACCGGGAAGGGCAATGTCAAGCGCGGTGGGCGCAGACTTTTGTGGCTGGCCGAGGTTCTAGAACCCCTTCGTCCGAAGCTGCCGCCGGCGGAGTTTAAACGTTTGGTCTGCGCACTTTCCTTGATGGGCGGCATCGAGACAGTCGTCGTCCTCAAGGATATCTGTGGCCTTGACGATGGAGAAGCCGAGGAGGTCACTGTCTGGGCTGCGAATGCGCTCCTTGCGGGTGTCCTTGCTAGAGTCGGCTGATTCGGGGTACGAAATCCCTGTCAGGTCGTCACCGCCTGAAGGTCATGACGGGGCCGCTTGTATGTGCTGTCATCATTTGACTGTCTCGGACGGCGCCGCGAATGAAAATTGCCTAAGGGCCACGGAATGCGCAATTGTTGTAATATGAGATAGGTCAGCAATATTGACTTATTGTGTTTTCCGTGATCTCTATTCGCATCACAAGAAACCTTGAGGAAACTCCCCATGCTGAATTGGGAACAAATCTTTGCGACGCGCTCTTCCAGAATGCGTGCTTCGGAAATCCGCGAGCTTCTCAAGCTGCTCGATCAACCGGACATCATCTCTTTCGCGGGCGGTATCCCCGATCCGGCGCTCTTTCCCGATCAGGAGTTCAAGACGGCCTATGCCGATATTTTTTCCGGGGATCAGGTGGGCGCGGCGCTGCAGTATTCGGTCAGCGAGGGCTACAAGCCGCTGCGCGAATGGCTGAAGGGCGAGATGGAAAAGATCGGCATTCCGTGCACTGCCGACAATATCTTCATCACGTCCGGTTCGCAGCAGGCGCTGGACTATCTCGGCAAGCTGTTCCTGTCGCCGAACGACACTGCGCTCTTGACCTGGCCAACCTATCTTGGCGCACTACAGGCCTTCAACGCCTACGAGCCGGCCTACGACCAGCTGACGCTTGCCGGCAACCGGACGCCTGACAGTTACCGCGCGGCTGCCGAAAAGGCCGGCGGCAAGGTGAAGTTTGCCTACCTCTCCGCCGACTTTGCCAATCCGACAGGGGAAACCCTCAACAGGGCAGGTCGCGAAGAGCTTCTGGCTCTGGCCGAGGAACTTGGTATCGCGGTGATCGAGGATGCCGCATATCAATCGCTGCGCTACGAGGGCGATCCGATACCGCCAATTCTTTCCCTTGAGATCGCCCGCAAGGGGTCTATCGAGAATACACGGACCATCTATAGCGGCAGTTTCTCCAAGACGCTGGCTCCCGGTCTGCGCGTCGGCTATGTGGTCGCGGCAATGCCGGTGATCCGCAAGCTCGTCTTGATGAAGCAGGCGGCGGATCTGCATTCCTCCACCATCAACCAGATGGCGATTGCGCACGTTGCCCAGCGGCATTTCGATGCGCAGGTCGCCAAAATCAAGGCTGCCTATAGCGCGCGCCGCAACGCCATGCTCGCCGCGCTCGACAAATATATGCCTGCCGGGACGACCTGGACAAAACCAGAGGGTGGAATGTTCATCTGGGTGACACTGCCCGAAGGGATCGATGGCGCGGCATTGCTTGCCCATTCGGTCAAGTCCGAGAAGGTAGCCTTCGTTCCGGGGCAAGCCTTCTTTGCCGACCGTTCGGGCGCCAACACCCTCCGGCTGTCCTTCTCCTGCGCCAATGAAGCGATGATCGAAGAAGGAATAAAGCGTCTCGGTCGACTGGTTAGTGGTGCGCAGGCGGCTGCCGCCTGAACGACAATTCCCGTCCCCTAACGAAGAATGAACGAGCCTGCCGGTCGTCGGCAGGCTTATTTTGCCTGAGCGAACAGCGCGGTCCCTGGCCAGAAAGATGATCATGTCCTTCTCGCCGTGGGCGATCATTTTGCAACCGACCCTCCCTGCCGATTACCGGACCCCGCGGATTGCAGGAAACGGCCGTGATATCAATCCCATGAGGACAGACAATCGAGGTATGCCCCGCTAAAGTCTGGCGCGTGGGGGTTCGAGGGCAATCTTGTATTCAACCGGGGTTGTGCGCGGAAGATCGTCTGGCAGATGCCTGTTGCCGGTGCGCTGTCACATGCCTGTAAAAAGCCTGTGATTATGCATCGGGCCTCTTTCAAGACGAGGATCTGCGATGAAAAACCTGCTCCCCACCTTTGCCGCCATTGTTGCCTTCGGTCTGACGGCGACGTCCGTCGCCGCTGGCAATCTCGTGCTATATACCAGCCAGCCGAACGAGGATGCACAGGCAACTGTCGACGGCTTCATGGCCGCCAATCCCGATATCAAGGTCGATTGGGTGCGCGACGGCACTCCGAAGATCATGGCGAAGCTGATGGCGGAGATCGAGGCTGGCAACCCGGCGGCCGATCTGCTCCTGATCGCAGATACCGTAACGCTCGAGCGGATGAAGCAGGCTGGCCAGTTGATGGCCTACAAGTCGCCGGAAGCCGCAAACTACGATCCGGCGCTCTATGACGCCGAGGGTGCCTACTACTCGACCAAGCTCATCACCACCGGCATCATGTACAACACTGCTGCCGCGATGAAACCGACGAGCTGGGCTGATCTTGCCAAGCCGGAGGCCAAGGGCCTCGTCGTCATGCCGAGCCCGCTCACCTCCGGTGCGGCGCTAATCCATGCCCAGACGCTTGCCGGCGTCAACAGCCTCGGCTGGGGCTACTACAAAGGCCTGCAGGCCAATGGCGCGGTTGCTGCGGGTGCCAATGGCGGCGTGCTCAAGGCCGTCGCGTCGGGCGAGAAGGCATATGGCATGGTCGTCGACTTCATGCCGATCCGCGAAAAGGCCAAGGGCGCTCCGGTCGAGTTCGTGTTCCCGAAGGAGGGTGTCTCTGCCGTGACCGAGCCGGTCGCCATCCTCTCGACCACCAAGAACGCCGATGCCGCGAAGAAGTTCGTCGATTACGTACTGTCGGAAAAGGGCCAGGAAGGCTTCCTGAAGCTGGGCTATATTCCGGCCCGCAACGGCATGCCGGTGCCGGAAGGCTTCCCCGCCCGCGAGACCATCAAGGTTCTGCCGGTCGACGCGGCCGCGGCCCTGAAGGCCTCCGAGGAGGACCTCAAGACCTTTTCGGGCATTTTCGGCACGAACTGAACAAGTCAGGCAATGCCCGTCCTTCTCGTGAAAGCGAACAGCCAGCCCCGCTGGCTGTTCCCGTTTGTCACAGCCGTCGCCTTTACCTTTTGTGCCGTTCCCTTGTTGCGTCTCCTGCAGGCTGGACTTGCCTCAATCGTCAAGGGGGACGCCGCGCGGATCGTTCTTGACCCCGGCGTCTGGACAGCGGCCTACAACAGCCTTTCGACGTCCTTCCTCGGGATGATCGTGTCCGTACTGATCGGGAGTTTTTTTGCGCTAGCGCTGACGCTTGCCGATATCAGGGGCAAATGGCTCTTGAGTTTTCTCTTTATGCTGCCGACGATGATCCCTCCTCAGGTGACTGCCCTATCCTGGGTCGGCATGTCAGGCCCTTCGAGTCCGCTCCTGAAGGCGCTGGGACTCGCTCCGCCACTCGGCAGCCCGCAGCCGCTCTATTCCACGGCCGGCATCGCGTTGCTGTTCGGCGTGCAGCATGCGCCGCTTGTTTATCTCACCCTCCGCGCGGGACTGCTGGCGCTGCCGCGTGACGGGATCGAGGCGGCCAGGCTTTCCGGTGCCTCCTCGATGCGGGTGCTCACGGATATCATTCTGCCGCTGTCGCTTCCGGGGCTGATTGCGGGCGCAGCTATTGCCTTCGTCTCGGGTATAGGCAATTTCGGGATTCCGGCGATCCTTGGAATACCGGCGTCGATCTATACGCTGCCGACGCTGATCTACAGCCGTCTTGCCAGTTTCGGTAGCGGTACTTTCGGCGAAATCGCCATACTCTCCGGAATGATCGCGGTGATCGCGGTCGGAGGGATTTCGATCCAGGAAAGGGCCCTGAGGGGGCGCGACTACCGCGTCATCGGCCTTTCGGGCGGCGCGGCGACCTTCCGTCTCGGCGTCTTGCGGCCTTTTGTCGAGGCGGCGTTGTGGCTCCTGCTTTTCATCATGCTGATTGCCCCTTTCCTGGCGCTTCTCGCTGCTTCGCTTGTGCCCGCCTACGGTGTCGGCCTGTCCTTCAAGAGCGCTTCGTTCTCGGCCTATGAGGAAATCCTGTTTCGCCAGACGGTCACCCGGACGGCCTTCTCCAATTCGCTGTTCTTGGCGACCACGACTTCGCTCGGCCTGCTGGTCATCGGGGTATTGACGGCCTATGCGCTGACGCGTGGCATGAACCGCTTCGCCGCCCTCTTGTCAGTGATGATCGAAATTCCCTATGCGCTACCGGGCATCGTCATTTCAGTCGCGTTCGTCCTCGTCTTCGCTGCGCCGATGCCGGTGATCGGGGTGACGATCTACGGCACGATCTGGATCATCCTCGCGGCCTATTTCTCGAGTTTCCTTGCGGTTGGACTGAAGCCGATCATCAGCGCCTTCCGTCAGCTCGATCCGGCGTTGGAAGAGTCCGCGCGCCTCTCCGGCGCCGGTTTCTACCGGCGGCTTGCCGACATCATCGTGCCGTTGATCGCACCGGCGGCGGGGGCTTCGGTGATCCTCGTCTTTCTCATATCCTGCAATGAACTGACTGTGTCGGCTCTACTCTGGTCGGTCGGCACCCAGACACTCGGCGTCGCCATCTACAATCTCGATGACAGCGGGTCCTATGACCTGGCGGCGGCCCTTTCTGTCCTGGTTGTGGCCATGGTGGCGACGCTGATGTTGCTACTGGAGTTCATGGCCATTCGGCTGCCGAGAGGAGTTGTGCCTTGGCGAAACTGATCCTCCGTGAACTGCTCAAGGATTATGGGACGGGAAAGCCGGCAGTGAGCGATCTCTCGCTGGAGGTTCGCGAGGGCGGTTTCCTGGCGCTGCTCGGGCCGTCCGGCTGTGGCAAGACGACTGTGCTCAGGATGATCGCGGGCTTCGAGGCGCCGAGCGGCGGTTCGATCCTGCTTGGCGAGCGCCTGCTTGCCGGCGCCAGCGGCATAGTGCCGCCCGAGAGGCGCAACATGGCTATGGTCTTTCAATCCTATGCACTTTGGCCACACATGAGCGTTGCCGACAATGTCGGCTATCCGTTGAAGGTGCGAGGATTTTCCGGTGAACGCTACAGGGAGAAGGTCTACGAAGCACTGGCGGCCGTCCGGCTCGAACCTTACGCGGACCGGCGTCCGGCGGATCTCTCCGGGGGCCAGCGTCAGCGCGTGGCGTTGGCACGCTGCCTGGTGACGGATCCGGACGTTGTCCTCCTTGATGAACCGCTCGCCAATCTCGACCGGCACCTGAGACAGGAGATGGAGGAGACCTTCCGGGAGTTTCATGCCCGTTCGGGCGCCACGATGGTCTATGTTACCCACGACCAGAGCGAGGCGATGGCGCTTGCCACCGATGTGGCGGTGATGTCGGAAGGCAGGCTTCTCCAGGTTGCCTCACCCGCAGAGATTTACGCACGGCCGGAAGGACGCCCGGTCGGCTCTCTGATCGGGCAGGGGGCAATCCTCTCGCTGCCATACGATCCTGGTGCTCCTCGCGCTCTCGACTGGCCAGCGATGAAGGCGGCATTCGCTGCGTTGCAGACGGATCAGCATCCGAGAGCCGATATTCTTGTGCGTCCGCAGGACGTTCACATCGATACCGATGGGCTGGCCGTCACGGTCGAAAGCGTAACTTTCGAGGGAGAGCGCTATGCGCTGCGGCTCCGGCTTGCCGACGGGCAGATGCTGCGCTCCCACAGCTGTGCGCCGGTGAGGCCGCAGGAGAGGCTCAACGTGGTGATCCGGTCGAGTTGGCGATTGTAGGGGGGCTATCTCGCGCCGGAGCATTGCCAACGCAAGATCTCGCAACCTTGACTATAGCGCTTGCAAACCTGCATGGCCTCATATTCCGCGCGCGCGCGTGTGTCGCCCCAACCGGAGCCCCATCCGTCCGGACCGGTGGCAATTGCGCCGCATGCGTTCACGAACCAGATGGCAACCCGGCAATCGCGGGCGTAAGGCTGACAGCCGCGCAAGGCCGAGGATTCGGCAGCGCTGCGGGTGGAATATGAGTGCGACCAGCCCGAGGCGCCCGTAGACGGAGAATAGGCCAGCGCCCCGTAGCTATCCGCCAGTGCATAGGCGGGAGTGAGCGTCGTAAAAAGCGATACTGTGACGGCAAGAAGCATTGCGTTGGATGGTCGCATGTCTGCACCCCCGATTTTCTATCGTCAAAATAATTATAATCCCGGAAGCGCGCCATCCCTAGCAGATTTTCTGCAGATTTCCGCTTCGTGCCGAGAGATTGCAAGGGCTTCACCACGGCGCTTCCAGCGGTTAGGTTCGCGATGTTCGAAAGGATCCGAATTATGGCGCTCAGGCCTGCAATCTCCAATGTCCACGGTCACGTCGTCCCGAGCCTTGATCTGCGATGACTGAACACTGCAATCAGTACATCTCCGTATGGCCGCCGGAAAACACGGTATTCCCAGTTTCGGACCTTTCCCTGCGCGTGGTTGCCGGCGAACATCCCTTCCACCTGGCCGAGGGCGAGGCTGCTGCTGCCAACTGGGGGCTGGAGATCGCCAGAACCCCCGCGCTCTACAACGGGCGCATGGTGTTCCAGCATCAGCTCGAAATCGAAGACGGAGCGATGCGCGGAGAGGGGCATGTCATTCCCTATTCCACCTTTCTCTGGTGGCGCAAGCAACCCTCGCCGGTGACCGGGTATCATCCGTATGGCTTTCCGGTGGTCGTATCCTCGGATGGGGCGATCATAGCGGTGGAAATGGGTGCTCACACGGCCAATGCCGGCCAGATCTATTGCGCGGCCGGATCGCTGGACGAGAGCGATATCGTCGATGGCTATTGCGATATCCGCCGCAACATGGCGCGCGAGGTGAAGGAGGAGACAGGGCTCGACCTCGGACAAGGGGAGACCGATGGCCGGCTCTTCGCCAGCCATTGCCGGCGCCGTGTCACGGTCATCCAGATCTTCCGTTTCCGCGAGCGTGCGACCGATCTGCTCAAGCGGATCGAAGATCATATGCGGGTCGATGAGGAAAAGGAGATTGCCGGCGCCGTGGCGATCCACTCACCCGATCCGAAAGCGCATCGCTACGCCGCCGCGATGCCACCGCTTCTCGACTGGTTCTTCACCATGGAGCGATGACATCAGTCGCTTGCACCTTCGCTGCTGCTGGGGCAGTCTGCGGGCCAGGTGATCATTCGGCGAGGAGACGAGTTTGGCACGACAATACTGTATCTATGACGTTTTCACCGACCGCAAGCTTGCCGGCAATCCGCTGGCCGTGATCTTCGATGGCGATGGTTTGAGCGACGAGGCGATGCTGGCCATCGCGCGCGAGACGAACCTGTCGGAAACAGTCTTCGTGCAGCCCGCTGCCAATCCTACTCACACGGCAAAGATCCGCATTTTCACGCCGGGGCGCGAACTGCCTTTCGCAGGCCATCCAACGGTTGGTACGGCGATCGCGCTTGCGGAACGCGCCAACGACGCGATTGGCGCACCATCCGATCTTGTTTCCGTTCTGGAGGAAAATATAGGGCCCGTCCGTTGCGCGGTGCGGCTTCGTCACGGCGAGGCGAGCTTTGCCGAATTCGATCTGCCGAAAAACTCGGTGAAAGTCGACCTCGCTGTCGACCGTCAGGGGCTGGCCGACGCGCTCTCCCTGAAGGTCGGCGAAATCGGTTTCGAGAACCACGTACCCACGGTCTGGAGTGCGGGCGTTCCCTATCTCGTTATCCCGGTGCACAATCTCGCGGCCGTCGAAAGCCTCGATTTCGACCCGGCGCTCTGGGAGCGTACGGCGCCATTCGCCGAGGGCGGGCTCGCCTCGGCTTATGTCTATTGCCGGGGCGGCATCCACCACGGGGCAAAGTTTCATGCCCGAATGTTCGCGACCGACATGGGCATCATCGAGGACCCGGCAACGGGATCGGCGGTCGCGGCTCTCTCGGGTGCGATCCGACATTTCGACGCGCTTCCCGATGGCCACCATCCGTTGATGATCGAGCAGGGGGTGGAAATGGGACGTCCTTCCTATATCCATCTTCACATCGATGTCGCGGAAGGCAACATTGCACGGGCCAGGATCGGCGGGCAGGCGGTGCGCGTAGCCTCCGGTGTCCTTGACCTCTGAAAACAAAGCTTTTCCCGCTGACGCGAAATTTTTTTGCCATTGCGGGGAAGTTTTTCCGCTCGGCCGCTGGACAAGCTGTCATATCCTGTTTATACGCCCGGTCACGCCGCCAGACGGCTTGGTCGGGTGATTAGCTCAGTTGGTAGAGCAGCTGACTCTTAATCAGCGGGTCGTAGGTTCGAGCCCTACATCACCCACCATTTTCGTCCCAATCCGGGACGGTCTAGCAGTAATCCTCTCTTCATCGATGAACAGGTAAATGCCGACGCGATCAGGTCGTTTCGCCTGTCCGTTTGGCTCGGGAGCATCGCCGCGATCTCCGATCATCCGTTCGTAAGCCTTGAGAATTTAACGTTTATCATGTTCAAAGAGGATAAGATTATGAATAAGTATATTGCCGTAGCCGCAGCATTCGTGAGCCTCGGTGCCACGCCTCTGTTTTCCACGCCGGCGATGGCCTGCTCGACGGTTGCCGCATGCCTCGCGGAGCTCAGCGCAGACGGCTCCGACGATGATGATGCAAAAGGTGGTGCTGGTGCAAGCACCACCGCGAGCGCCGCCAACAGTCATGATGATGACAGCAGCGACGATGGCGACAGCAATGGTCATGACGATAACGACAGCGACGGCAGTCATGACGATGATAACGGCGGCGGGGACAACGACTGATCAGCTGCTATCGATAGGAAGGGGCCGGACGCGTCCCTTTCAAATTCCCTGGTTTGTGTCCCGCGATTGATGGCTTCGCTGATTTTGTCGGCTAACGCTTCGCCGCGCTTTGATGATCCCCTTCTGTTCCAGGAATAGGCTAGACTGTTCCTGTCCCGTTCATGAATTTCAGGCGCTGGGCGTGATTTCGTCCTGTGGATTACTGTGGATAACTCTTGGCTCGTGTCCGGCAAAGGAATTTTCCGCTCATGTCCATGTCGGGGGGGCCTGTCACGGGTAAGGCCCACTCGCCGCATTATTGAACCTGGCTCATTTGCCGGCGCGTTCTTTCTTTTCGCCAAATCAGGCACTATTGTCCGCGACGATTGTTTTTCACCAGTCGAAGGATGGACTTTGCCCCGGATTTCCCGCGTTTTTTCCATGATTGCCTTGCTAGCTCTGTTGTCGGCCGTGTGCATGTCCGTGCCGCCATGCAACGGCAATGCCATCGCGCAGGAAGCCGCTTCTCAGGGTGCAAGCACGTCGGACGGAGGGGCAGAAGGACAGATTTCGAGTGCGCAGAAGCGGCTCGATGCACTGGCAGCCAAGGTGGAACTGAAAAGGAGTGACGATGCTGCCCTGACTGAAATCAAGGCGGAGGTCGATTCTCTTATTCGTGATCTGTTGAAGGTTTCGGTGCAGCTTCGCCCGCGTTTCAATGAGGTCAAAGCGCGTCTGGAGCAACTTGGCGAGCCCCCGGGCGATGGGCAGCCTGCAGAAGCACCGGAAATCAGCGATGAGCGCAATCGACTTAAAGCTGAGCGTCTGCATATCAACACGCTGACGGGGCAGGCCGAAGACCTTTCGATAAAGGGCTCCGACCTCTCGAATACGATCACGAAGATTCGCCGCGATCTCTTCACCGAACAATTACTTGCGCATACCGATATCTCCATTGGCGTATTCAGCCAGGCGTGGAGTTCCTTTGCGGCGGAAACCTCCGATTTCCAGCGCACCGTCGGCAGCTGGGTGACGTTTATATCGAAGTACAAACGGGTTCCGCTGGGCAGCGCCGTCATGCTGTCGCTTGCAATGGCGCTCTTCCTTGTTTTCGTCGAATACAGGCTCTTCGGCTCTCTGATCAAGCGCGACCCGGGTAACGAGAATCCAACTTATATGAGCCGGCTATCTGTCGCCTTCTGGTCGACGATCCTTCCGGCGCTCGCGCTTGGCGCCTTTCTTATGGCGACCTTCTTCTTCCTCGATATCTTCAATGTTCTGCGCCAGGACATCGCGCCGATCGCCGCGGCAGTATTCGCCTTGATAGGACTGGTCTTCTTCGTCGGGACGTTGAGCCAGGCCGTGCTGGCGCCAAGGGCACCGAGCTGGCGTCTCGTACGCGTTTCCGACAAGGGAGCGCGTCATCTCGCAGCCGCGATCCTGGCGATGGCGGTGATAAACGGGCTCGACTACGTGCTCGGTGCGATCAGCGAGGCGCTTTCCTCGCCCGTGGTCCTCACGGTTATCAAGAGCTTTTTCTCCTCGACGTTGGTCGGCCTGATCATCTTCCTCGTTTCCTTCATGAAGCCGATTGTCGCCGGAAGCGGCGATCCGCGGCAGCCGGGACGGCCTTGGCCGAAAAGCGTCGCTGTGCTGCTGCGGATCATCGGAATTGGGCTGATCGTCACTAGCGCCGTCGGCTATGTCGGGCTCGCGCGGTTCCTCGCTACGCAGATCATCGTCACGGGTGCTGTCGGGGCGACGGTATATATCGGTCTCCTGTCGGGCAAGGCGATCTCGGCGCCCAATCGGTTTGGTGAAACCCGGGTCGGCAAATATCTGGAGAGAAGATTCTCTCTGCAACCGATCGCTCTTGACCAGGCGGGCATGGCCGCCGGTCTGCTGATCTACGTTTTCGCGTTGACCGTCGGCATTCCGCTGATCCTGATCTCCTGGGGCTTCCAGCCGCGCGACATCGAGATCTGGGTCTACAACCTTTTCACCGAGATTAACGTCGGGAATATCCGCATCTCGGTGTTCGGGATATTCGGCGGCATCGTCCTCTTTATCCTCGGGCTCCTGGGAACCCGGTGGTTCCAAAAGTGGCTTGACGGGAACGTGATGGCGCGCTCGCATGTCGATGCCGGGGTACGCAACTCCGTGCGGACTGCGATCGGCTATCTGGGAACGGGAGTTGCCGGGCTCATCGGCATCTCGGCAGCGGGTATCGACCTTTCAAGCCTGGCGCTTGTTGCCGGCGCTCTCTCTCTTGGTATCGGTTTCGGCCTGCAGAACATCGTGTCGAACTTCGTCTCCGGCCTGATCCTCCTGGCGGAGCGTCCCTTCAAGGTCGGCGACTGGGTGGCGACCGGCACGACGGAAGGATTCGTGCGGCGCATTTCCGTGCGGGCGACGGAAATCGAGACCTTCCAGCGCCAGTCGATCATCGTTCCCAATTCCGAACTCATCAATGCCTCGGTCGGCAACTGGACGCACCGCAACAATCTCGGCCGCGTCGATGTTGCGATCGGAGTCGGCTATGACAGCGATCCGCGCCGCGTCATGCAGATCCTCACCGAGGTGGCTCTTGCCCATCCCGGCGTGCTGCGAAACCCCGAACCGTTCGTGATTTTCGTCGGTTTCGGGGCGTCATCGCTGGACTTCCAACTCTGCTATTTCATCGGCGACGTGTTGAACGGCCTTGGAGTGAAGAACGACACGCGCGTCATGATCCTTGAGCGTTTCAGGGAAGAGGGGATCGAGATTCCCTTCCCGCAGCAGGACGTGCATGTTCACCGAAACTCGAGGGTTTCGCCTGCTGTGCGAACGAATACGCCGGGAAATGACGGGTCGGAGGTTTCAACCCAGGTGACCGCCTCGCCGCCGGTTGAGCGGGGGAATTTGCCAGACGAAGATGCAGATGACACAGTGTTGCGTTAAAAGCCATTCAGCCTGCGTTCAGGTCGACGGTTGTAGAAGAGGGGCAAGCTGATGCGGCTCTGGGGCTGCTGATCAGCAAAGATGAAGAGAGGACGGCGCACCAGCGCTGCGATGACATGATGAGATTTGTTCTGACGCTCCTATTCTCCGCGAGTGCGGCGTCCGGGGTATTGGCGGCCTCGGTCACCAACAATGGCGCAGCTACGGTCGTCCTGCAGGTCGTGGAAGACGGCGCCCGCATTGAACTGGCGGTGGATGCCGGCGCAACGGAGACCTTCTGCCCGTCCGGCTGCTTCGTCACGTTGCCGAACGGCGATCGGATCGGCCTCGAGGGCGGCGAATCCGTGGAGATCAAGGATGGTACTGCGACGGTCAAGTAACGGCCACTCACAGCCCGCATGAACCTAACCGCAGATAAAGAGCGCTCGACCGTGTCGGGCGCTTTTTCGTTGCCTGGTCAATCCGCTGAAAACATCGATTGTGACTTGCCTATTCCGGGGTCGTCGCGGCAAGCTTTGCCCATGTCGCATTCAGGCAGCAAGCGCGCGAAGCGGAATTGCATAGTCCGCGTTGGATCGCAAATTCGCGGTGCGCCCTGGCGGATCGCCCGGCCTGGCTCAAGGGAGGTTGGCTTCAGATGAAATCACATGCACGGGCAGTGGTGATCGGCGGCGGAGTGGTCGGCGTTTCGACGCTCTATCACCTCGCGAAGAAGGGGTGGGACGACGTTGTCCTGATCGAGCGCAAGGAACTGACCTCTGGCTCGACCTGGCACGCTGCCGGCCTGCTGCCGCTCTTCAACATGAGCTATTCCATCGGTCAACTCCACAAATACTCGGTGAAGTTCTACCGGGAACTGCAGGACGAGACCGGCATGAATGTCGGTTTCAGCCAGGTGTCGAACATCCGTCTCGCCCGCACGAAGGATCGCTGGGACGAATATATGTACTATGCCGGCATTGCCGAGACGATCGGCGTCAAGGTCAACATCCTGACCCCGGAACAGGTCAAGGAAATCTGGCCGCTCTGTGAAATCGACGGCCTGCTCGGGGCCATCCAGCATCCCGATGATGGCTATATTCAGCCGGCGGATCTCACCCAAGCGCTGGCCAAGGGCGCGCGTGATCGCGGTGCCACGATCTATCGCAATACGGCGGTGACAGCGATCGATCAGCAAGCCAACGGGCTTTGGAGGGTCACGACGGACAAGGTTGAGATCACCTGCGAGCACGTCATCTCCTGCACCGGCAATTTCGCCCGCAAGACCGGCGAGATGGTCGGCATCAACGTTCCGGTCATTCCAGTCGAGCATCAGTATATCGTCACCGAACCGCATCCCGCGATCCAGAAGCGGAAGGCCGAGGGCCTGCCCGAAATGGGGGTTCTGCGCGAATCCGACAGCTCCTGGTATATGCGAGAGGAAAATGGCGGTCTGTTGCTCGGACCCTATGAGGTCGGCGCGCCGGTCTGCTATGTCGACGGGCCCTCGGCGGAGAGCGAATACGAGCTCTTCCAGGAAGATCTCGATCGGTTGATGCCCTATATCGAAACCGCGATCGCCCGCGTTCCGGCCTTCGGCGAAGTCGGCATCAAGAAGGTTTATAACGGCGCGATCTGCTACACCCCGGACGGCGGACCGATTGTCGGTCCGGCGCCGGGGCTGAAGAATTTCTGGTTGAACGAGGGACATTCCTTCGGAATCACGGCGGCTGGTGGCGCGGGCTGGCAGATCGCCGAGTGGATTGTCGATGGGGAGCCGACCGTCGATATGATGGGGGCCGATCCCCGCCGCTTCGGACCCTATGCGACCGAGGGCTATCTCATCGAGAAGAACGAAGAGGCCTATGCCAATGTCTTCACGATGCACTACCCTGATGAAGAGCGTTCGGCCGCCCGTCCGCTGAAGACTGCTCCGGTCTATGATCGTCTCAAGAAGATGGGTGGCGTCTTCGGTTCCGTCTATGGCTGGGAGCGTGCGAATTGGTTCGCTCCGGCCGGCTACGAGGTGCCGGAGGATCAGCTCGGCGTCGGCGTGGATGTGATCACCAACCACAATCATGCCCCGCCGCTCGAAGACGGCCGGATCGTCGAGAAATGGTCCTTCCGACGTTCCAACTATTTCGAGCACGTCGGCATCGAGGTGAAGAACGTCCAGCAGAACGTTGGCGTACTCGACATGTCACCCTTCGCCAAGATGGAGGTTTCCGGACCCGGAGCGCGGGACTGGCTGGAATCGATCTTCGCAAACGCGATTCCGAAGAAGCGTGGCCGCATTGCGCTTTGCCATCTGCTGACCATCCATGGGGGCGTGAAGGCCGAGTTCACCGTCTATGAATGGGCGCCGGGCCGCTTCTATCTCGTTTCAGCCGGCGCTTACGAGGCGCACGACCACGACGTGCTGCGCAAGCTCGCGCCGACAGACGGATCCGTCAGGCTCGCGCAGATCACGCAGAAACTCGGTGTGCTCGTTCTGGCTGGGCCGAGGTCGCGCGATGTCCTGAAGAAGTTGACGCGCACCAGCCTCGAGAACAAGGATTTTCCCTGGCTTTCCGGTAAGGAGATTTCCGTCGGTGCCGCGACGGCGCATGCATTGCGTGTCAATTTTGTCGGAGAACTGGGCTGGGAGCTGCACCACCCGATCGAGATGCAAAACTACATTTTCGACAAGCTGATGGAAGCGGGGGCGGAATTCGGGATCAGGCCCTTCGGCATCCGCGCCATGCTGTCAATGTCGGTAGAGAAATCCTATCGCCTGATCCCGCGCGAGATGTCGATCGAATATAACGCCTATGAATCCGCTTTGGATCGTTTCATCAAGCCGGAAAAATCCTTCATCGGGCGCGATGAGCTGCTCGCCTACAAGCAGAAAGGTCTGAAGTGGAACTTCGCGACACTCGTCGTCGAAGGCGTCACGGAGGTCGACGCGCGTGGTTCCGAGGCAATCTACAATGAGGCTGGTGAACTTGTGGGCCGCGCAACCAATGGCACTTATGGCTGGCGTATCGGCAAGTCGATAGCATTGGCCATGGTCAAGCCCGGCTTCGCAGATGAGGGAACTCGGCTGCAAATCAAGATCCTGGGCACCATCTATCCAGCAGTGGTCGTGGGCGAGAGCCCCTATGACCCGGAAAATGCCGCGCTCAGGGCGTAATCGTCGACACCGAAAAGTTCGAGCCGGAAAAGGGGCAGCGTTTGCTGCCCCTTTTTTTGTTGGACGCTAGCGGCAGCCTGCTTCCATCAGCGCATACAGGCAATTAATGGTTCGGCAAGCCATTCGGTCTAACGTCCGGCATCGACAAATGCACAACTAAAGGCGCGCCATGGCTTTCTTAGGTATTTCCGGAATGCAGTATTCCGGAGAGTCGTTCCCGGATGCTCGTATTATCGTCGCAGAAGATTCCAACGTCTTCACCTCGATGATTCGTACGCGGTTGAAGGAACTCTTCAATATAGATGCGGAGATATGCCGGACTTTCGAGGACCTGCAGGCGGCCAATGAGCTTAGCGACGAGCCGGTTACGCTGGCGATCTCCAACATCAATTTGCCCGGCGCGGAAAACGGCGAGGCGCTTGAATATCTGGTCGACCTCAATATACCGACCGTTGTGTTCACGGGGACCTTCCAGGAGCAGATGCGCGAGAATCTGCTCGCCAAGGATATCGTGGACTACATCCTCAAGGACAATATTTTCGCAGTCGAGATGCTGGCTGAGTCGATCTGTCGCTTCCTGACCAATCATCGCCATCATGTTCTTATTGTGGATGACAGCGCGACAGCACGCGCTTTGCTCTCCAGCCGGTTGAAACGCTACAACTTTCGCGTCAGTCTGGCGGAAAGCGGAGCGAAGGCACTGGAGGTTCTCAAGGCGAATAGCGATATCGGGCTGGTGGTTACAGACTACAATATGCCGGACATCGACGGATTCGAACTGACCCGACGGATTCGCGGTGCGCGCGGCTCGCATGAACTGCGGATCATCGGTGTTTCGTCGTCGACCGATCGCCTGCTTTCGGCGCGCTTCCTGAAGGTGGGCGGAAACGACTTCATGCTGAGGCCGTTCATCGACGAAGAGTTTTACTGCCGGGTGAACCAGAATCTCGATACCCTGGTTCAGATAAAGGCGGCGCAGCAAAGGCTTTCGTAGCCGGCCGCCGCACCGGAAAATCATTACGATCAGGCGTTTGGGCGCCTGGTCGGTATTTGTATTTTGTCAGTGTGGCGCCAAACTGTCGGCTTTATGGAAGTTAGAGCTATGTCTTTGCCAACCGAAGCAGCCCCGAAGATCCAGCCCAATCCCCGCAGAAAGGGGCATGTTCTGGTGATCGAGGATTCGCGGACTTTTTCATCGATATTGTCGCATCGCTTCGAGAAGGAACATGGCCTGAAGGTCACCCAGTGTGCGTCAACGGAGGCATTCAGGCAGGCAGTTGCCTCCAACACGCGACATTACGACGTCGCGGTCGTCGACCTCAACCTGCCGGACTCGCCGGACGGTCAGATCCTCGATCAGGTTATTGCACAGGGCATTCCCGCGGTCGTGTTTACGGCGCATTTCAATCGCGACATGCGCGAGCGTATCGTGGGGAGGGGGGTCGCTGACTACGTAATTAAGAACAATGAGCGCGCGGTCGACATGGTCGTCGCGGCGGTTGACCGGATCCTCTCGAACCGCAACGTGCGCGTCCTTGTCGTCGATGATGTTCCCTCGGCGCGGAAAATGCTCGTCGACCTGTTGAAATTGCAGCAGTTTCAGGTTTTCGAGGCTGCAACCGGGACCGAGGCAATGGGCATGCTCGCCGACCATCCGGGCATTGAACTGGTGGTGACAGACTACAATATGCCCGATATGGACGGTTATGAACTGACCCGTCGCATTCGTGGCCTGCACAGCTCCGACCGAGTGAGGATCATCGGAATTTCATCCTCCTCCGACCGGCTTCTATCGGCCAGTTTCCTGAAAGCCGGTGCGAACGACTTCGTCTATCGGCCCTTTGTCGTGGAAGAATTGCAGTGCCGGATCGGACACAATGTCGAGACGTTGTCACAGATCCGACAGTTGCGCCTGGCGGCCTTGAGCGACTACCTGACAGGATTGCGAAACCGACGCTGCTTTTTCGACGAGGGACCCTCCCTTGTGGCGACCTGCCGCGAGCGTGGCGAGGCCTGCAGCATGGCCATGCTCGATATCGACCATTTCAAACAGCTCAACGATACCTACGGACACGAGATCGGGGACCGGGTACTGAAGGCGGTTGCGGCGCGGCTTCGCGAAATTCTGGATGATTCGGACCATCTGCTGGCCCGGCTTGGGGGCGAGGAGTTCGGAATCCTGCTGGCAGGAATGGACACGAAGTCGGCGAACGACTTCTGCGAGGTGCTGCGGCACCATATTTCCGAGGTGCGGGTGGCTCTGGACGATGCAGATCTCAGCGTCACGGCGTCCATCGGCGTGGCAGAGGTGAGCGGGAACGAGAATTTCAGCAACTACCTGAACGCGGCTGATCAGTTTCTCTATCTGGCCAAGCGTTATGGACGCAATAGAGTCTATTCTGAGATCGCCATGCTACAGGAACTGGTGCTCAAACCGGTCGATGCGTGAGTCTCGAAGGCACCCGTCCGGAGTCCACGAACGTAAATTCGTATGTTCGCCTTCATCCGTTGCTACCGGGACTGGTATTGCACATTCCGGCTTCTATATAGAAGTAGCGCGTCCCACCGAGAGCGTATCTCATGTCTTCCATTATTTCCGTCCGCGACCTGACAAAGACCTACGCCAATGGGTTTACGGCCCTGAAGGGCGTCTCGCTCGATATAGAGGAGGGCGAGATCATCGCGCTGCTGGGGCCGAACGGAGCTGGCAAGACGACATTGATCTCGATTGCCTGCGGCATCACCAATCCGACCAGCGGGCGGGTGACGGTTGCCGGCCATGACGTGGTCAGGGAGTTTCGCAAGACACGGGAGATCATCGGGCTCGTGCCCCAGGAACTGACGACGGATATGTTCGAAACCGTATTGAATACGGTCAGCTTTTCCCGGGGCCTTCACGGGAAAAGGCCCGATCCGGACTATACGGAATCCGTGCTTCGCGATCTATCTCTCTGGGACAAGCGCAACAACGCGCTGCGCGAACTTTCGGGCGGGATGAAACGACGGGTACTGATTGCCAAGGCCCTTTCACATCAGCCGCGCGTCCTCTTTCTCGATGAGCCGACAGCAGGTGTCGACGTCAGTCTTCGCAAGGATATGTGGCAACTGGTGGCGCGGCTGCGCCAGACAGGGGTGACGGTGATTTTGACGACCCATTACATCGAGGAGGCGGAAGAGATTGCTGACCGCATCGGTGTGATCAATCACGGCGAACTTCTGCTGGTTGAGGAAAAGAACACACTCATGCGCAAACTCGGACGCAAGCAACTGACAGTCGAACTTCTGGAATCTATTGATAGCGTGCCGGAGGAACTGGCCGACTGGAAGCTAACACTCGCCGAGGATCGGTCGCAATTGATCTACGATTACGACCGCGAAAGCAATCACGGAGGCATCGCCGGATTGCTGGCGGCGATCGAGGCGGCAGGCGTGCGGTTTTCCGACATTTCGACACGCCAGTCCTCTCTGGAGGATATCTTCGTTTCCTTGATTGGAGAAAGGCCGTGAATTTCGAGGCGATCAGGGCAATCTATTATTACGAGATGGCGCGTACGCGCCGGACACTGCTTCAAAGCGTAATTTCGCCCGTCGTCTCCACGGCGCTCTACTTCATCGTTTTCGGTGCGGCGGTCGGTTCGCGGATACAGGAGGTCGATGGGGTTTCATATGGTGCCTTCATCACACCGGGACTCATCATGCTGACGCTGATCACCCAGTGCGTGGCGAACGGCTCAAGCGGAATCTATTTTCCCAAGTTCACGGGAACGATCTATGAAATCCTCTCGGCGCCGATCGCGATGACGGAAATCCTGATCGGCTATGTCGGCGCAGCTGCGACCAAGGGCATGATTATCGGCTTGATCACTCTGGCGACCGCGGCCGTCTTCGTCGACCTTTCGATCGCCCATCCGATCCTAATGGTAATGTTCATGCTGCTGACGGCGATCTCATTCAGTCTGGCGGGCTTCATTATCGGGGTCTGGGCAAAAAATTTCGAACAGTTGAGCATGGTACCGATGCTGGTCGTTCCACCGCTGACCTTCCTCGGTGGAACATTCTATTCGGTCAGTGTCCTGCCGCCCTTCTGGCAGACAGTCAGTCATTTCAATCCGGTACTCTACCTCGTCAGCGGGTTCCGCTGGAGTTTCTTCGAGGTGTCGGATGTCCATCCGCTGATCAGCCTCATGATGATCTCGGCTTTCCTTGCCCTTTGCCTGGCGTTCCTCGGCTGGGTGTTCAGGACGGGATACAAGCTGCGAGCCTGACCGGCGGGCAATCAGTCGCGCAGGCGCAACTCGTCGGTCTGCATCTGCAACGATCCGAGTGTCGACAGGAAACTCATGCCGAGCAAGCTCTGATCCAGCTTGCCCTTTTCGGCGATGATGCCCTGGATGTCCTCGCGGAGGATCGGGCCAACCCCCACTTGGCGAAGGCGCGCGGGCGCTGCCATGGCGCGGCCATTGGCGGTCAGGATTGTCTGGGTGAAATTTAGCCGGTCGGGATCGATGCCGACACGGATCGCGTCCTCGTAGCGGAGCGCCACCGAGCTTGCTCCGGTGTCGATCAGCATCGAAATGGGGACTCCGTTGACGCTTACCCGCGTTTCGAAATGGCCGCCGAGCGTCTTGTGCAGAACGACTTCGGTGGCGCCATCGCTGCCGGTCATCACGACCGCGCGCCCGGGAACGAGGCCGGAAAGCAGCCGGTCTCCGAAAGACTGCAATTCCCCGCGATAGAGATAGGCCGTAACAAGCGCCAGGACGATCAACAGCCAGGCCGCAAACTGCCTGACACTCTGGCCGAGATTCCGGCGGCTCGCCAGAATGCCGACGGAAAGCATGGCCGCGAAGGGCAGGAGGCGGATCATCTCCCCGAAGCTCTCATTATCGAGGCCGAAGCTGCGCCCGCTGCCATGATTGAGCAGGAGGACCGCGAGGCCGAAACCGAGGATGGCGAGTACGACAAGCAGGCGCATCAGCTGTTCTCGCGCGCGCGGGCCATTCGAGCGCGCCGGGTTTCGCGGCGCGGCTTTCGCTCCACCTTTTCGAGACGCGCGGCAAGCGTGCCCATGATGGCACGGCGTTCTGCGCTCGAATAGGCGGTCCAGTTCGCGATTTCATCTCCCGTGCGACCGCATCCGAAGCAGTAGCCGGAATTGATGTCAATCGAGCAGACGAGGATGCAGGGCGATTCCATGATGCTTACCTTGTTGAATTCCGTATATCGGTTCGTCAGGTTGCCATGGCAAGGGTGGTCAGTGCGACCGCCTCGCAAATCTGCTGGGTCGCGCCGATGGTATCGCCGGTATGGCCATCGAGGCGGCGGCGGGCAAGGGAGGTGAAGGTCGCTGCGGCGAGTGAACTTGCGAGAATGGCGGCGACAACGGCGAATACGGAACTCGCCGGAAGGAGAAATATTGCTGCAAGCAGCAGGCCCGCCAAGAGTGCCATCTGGAGCGCTTGCTTCTCGGGCATCCCCGCGCCTGCGGCGATCCCGTCCGCTCGCGCAGGCGGAAGCGCTGACCAGTGCCAGACCATCAGTGCGCGGCTCAGCGCGGCCACGCCGATCAGGCAAGCGGAAGCGCCGGGCGCGGACAGATGTGTTCCAAGGTCCGCCAGGGCGGCAGCACGCAAGCCGATGACAAGGATCAGCGCCACGGCGCCATAGGAGCCGATACGGCTGTCCTTCATGATGGCAAGCGCGTGTTCGCGGTCGCGCCCACCTCCGAGTCCATCGGCCGCGTCGCTCAATCCGTCCTCATGCAGGGCGCCCGTGATGAGGGCCTGGACGCCAAGGGCGGAGATGGATGCAACCAGCTCGCTCGCCCCGAAAGCAAGCATGAGCCCAAAGACAAGTGCGGCCGGCAAGGTGATGATGACTCCCGCAAACGGGAAAGCGCGGATCGCACGAGACAGGCCGCCGTCATGGTCTCCGAGGAAGCTCGAGGGAACGCGAATTCGGCTCAGGAATGCAACAGCCCGGGCGGTATCGGTCAAATAGTCGCGCAAATCCATCGGATCGCCTTGCTCCTCGTCAATCGCGACAACGGCGACCGCTTTTTCGGTTGTTGCGGTCGCCGGTGCTCAGTATTAGAGGAACCCACAAAGCCCGATTTGTCGGAAAATTACAAGGAAGCTCCCCGATGACTGTAACCGGCCTGCCGTTCGATGATTTCCGCGCGCTGCTGCGCGACTTGCCAGGCCCGGACACCGCTGCTCTGGTCGCCGCCCGGGATCGCGACCGGCAGCTGACGAAGCCGCCGGGCGCCCTTGGCCGCCTTGAAGAGATTGCCATGTGGCTTGCCGCCTGGACAGGCCGCGCACCTGCGGTCAATCGGCCGCTGGTGGCGATTTTTGCCGGCAATCATGGCGTCACTAAACACGGCATCACGCCGTTTCCGCCGTCGGTCACCCAGCAGATGGTCGAGAATTTCGCCGCTGGTGGTGCTGCGATCAACCAGATCTGCGCAACCTTTGACCTGGGACTGAAGATCTTCGATCTGGCGCTCGACTATCCGACGGGCGACATAAGTTGCGAAGCGGCTCTCTCGGAGCGCGATTGTGCGGCGACCATGGCCTTCGGCATGGAAGCGATCGCAGGCGGCACCGATCTGCTTTGTATCGGCGAGATGGGGATCGGCAACACCACGATCGCGGCCGCGATCAATCTGGCTCTCTACGGCGGCACCGCGGAGGAATGGGTCGGTCCCGGCACCGGTTCGGAGGGCGAGGTGCTGAAGCGCAAGATCGACGCGGTGAAGACGGCGGTCGAATTCCATCGCGATCACCTGGACGATCCCCTCGAGATCCTGCGCCGGCTTGGCGGACGGGAGATCGCGGCCATGGCAGGCGCGATCCTTGCTGCACGGATGCAGAAGATTCCGGTCCTGATCGACGGTTATGTCGCCACGTCTGCCGCGGCGATCCTCAAGGCGGGCAATCCGTCCGCGCTCGATCATTGCCTGATCGGCCACGTCTCGGGCGAACCCGGTCACCTGAAGGCGATCGAAAAGCTCGGCAAGACTCCGCTTCTGGCGCTCGGCATGCGACTTGGTGAGGGCACAGGGGCAGCCCTTGCGGCCGGTATCGTCAAAGCGGCTGCTGCATGCCACTCGGGCATGGCAACCTTTGAAAGCGCCGGAGTGACCAATCAGACCCATGGCTGACGAGACGCCCCGCAACGCGGCACCCGAGGGCAAGGCCGCCGATCACAACCGCAAGGAAAAAGGCTTTGCCCACCTCCTGGCGGCCTCGCGTTATTCCCTGCAGGGCTTTCTTCGGCTATGTGGAGAGTCGGCGTTTCGGCACGAATTGCTCGGGTTCTTCGCAGGGCTTGCGCTGTTTGCCGTCACCGGAGCGAGCTTCGGCGAATACCTGACCTTTGCGATCTTGATGCTGCTCCTCTTTTCCGTCGAGGCGATCAACACCGCAGTCGAGGAACTGGTCGACCGCATATCGCCGGAGATTTCGACTGTCGGCCGCAATGCCAAGGACCTCGGTTCTTTCTCGGTCTTTTGTCTGCTTGTCGCCAACGGCCTGTTCGTTGCTTACACGGTTTTCTTCTGAAAGGCTCCGGAGTCAGGCGAAATGCTTCCGGCGCGGCTCGACGGCCTGTGTTTCCGATATGGCGGGAATGCTCTGGAGAACTCGGCGGGCCGGCAGGATAGCGATTGCCTCCGTGCCTTCCCGCAGCTTGGACTTCAGCTTGAATTCGCCGCCGTGCTTGGCAAGGATCGCCTGCACGATAGGCAGACCTAGCCCTGTTCCCTGTTCGGCACTCTTGATGGCGACAGATCCCTGACCGAAAGCGGACAGGACCACGGGGATTTCCTCTTCGGGAATACCAGGGCCGTTGTCGCGGATGGAGATGTATTGTCCGCCGCCAGCGGTCCATCCCGCCTTGACCGTGATTTCGCCGCCCTGTGGCGTAAACTTCACGGCGTTTGAAAGCAGGTTCAGCACCACCTGGCGTATTGCCTTTTCATCCGCCCATACGGCGGGCAGGTGGGCTTCGAACTGATCCTCTATGGTGATGTTCTTGGCCTTGGCGCGCAATTGCACCATGCCGATGCAATCCTCTGCGAGATCCAGAAGGGAAATGGGCTCCTCGTTGAGATCGTATTTGCCCGCCTCGATGCGCGACAGATCGAGAATCTCGTTTATCAGGTCGAGAAGGTGTTTGCCCGACCGATGGATGTCGTCGGAATATTCCTTGTAGAGGGGATTGTTGAGGGGCCCCAGAACCTCTTTCGCCATCACCTCGGAAAAGCCGAGGATTGCGTTGAGCGGCGTGCGCAATTCATGGGACATCGATGCGAGGAAGCGTGATTTGGCGAGATTTGCCTCCTCAGCGCGCCTTCGTGCCTCGTCGGAGAGGGACTTGGCAACTTCCAGTTCGGCGATCAGATCGTCTTTCTCGGTTTGAAAAGACAGAAGCTTCAGATTGTTCTGGTAGAGCCGGACGGTGATGTAGATGAAGAAGGCCAGTCCGATGGTGAACATCGCCATCAGGCCGATATCGAGTGCGTTTCGGGTCGTGGCGGCGGTATAGACAAGAGCGGCGACTGTCGGCAGGAAGCCGAAGAGGACGGCCCGGCGCAAAAGCATGTTGGCCATGGCAGTCAGCGAAAGCACGATCAGCAGGACCGAACCCTTGTAAAATATAAAGGTGTCGCCGTTGGAACTGGGGCAATCCTGGAGTGCGAACACCGCCCAGCAAAAGCCCATGGCAGCCTGTCCGGCCAGGAGAATCCGCCGCCACTTGACGATCTCGAGCGTATTCAGATCCTGTGTCGCGGCGCGCTTGGCGATAAGGGTGTTCAGCGAGTGGACGCTGAGCGTCAATAGTGCCCACAGGTAGATCGTCGGGTCAAAATTGATGTAGGCGCCCAATCCTCCTGCCAAGAGAACCAGGATCGGCACAACGGCGGCACCCTGCAGGGCCGCATTGACATGCATCCCGAGCATTTCGCGGTCGAAAACGGGCGTGCCTGATTGCGTCGATTGCAGCCGCTCGCGCGTCGTCCGAACGGCTTTCGACACAGCCTTGTTACGATGGCTGCGGGAAAGGTCGACGATGTTCTTGTCGGTCGAGGTGGGGACGCCTTTACTCATATGCCAAATAGTGATTTGCCGCGATCAGACCAGACTAGCGGGCAAGTCTTAAGAAGATGCTGTCGAAAAGGATTTATTTGCCATGAACGCAAAGCATTTGTTCGGTAAGAGGGCGAGAATGTGATTAGACTGTGGCGAATTGTGCGCGACACGATTGCGGCCATTTCGATACTGCTGCTTGCGCTGCTGATCGTGGCAAAGCTCGATGGAGGCCGCGAACGCGGCTTTTCCGGGCCGTTCTCGGCAATCGACGGCGATACATTGACGACCGAGGACGGCAAGGCACGTCTGGCGGGGATCGACGCGCCGGAGATCTCCCAAATGTGCGAGCAGTCCGGGGAGGATTGGCCTTGTGGGGTAGCCGCCCGGCAGCGCCTGTCGTCCATCGCCTCGACCCCGAATTTCGGCTGCAAAGGAGGGGTCACCGATCGCTACGGCCGTTGGCTGGTTCGCTGCCGCGCGGCCGGTGCTGACGTCAATGCAACCCTCGTGCGGGAAGGGTTCGCCGTCTCGTATGGGGCGTATGCCGCAGAGGAAGCGGCCGCCCGCAGGCAGGGCGTCGGCATATGGGCTGGATCGTTCGAACGGCCGCAGGATTGGCGACGCGCCCACCAGGCGGATGTTGCCGGAGACGGCTTTACAGTCTCGGGCACGGGCTTTTTTGCTTTTCTCCGCGGATTGTTTGGTGTCAACTGACGGTAACTGGAGGATAGAAAGCATGAAACTATACGATGGCGGGCGAGCGCCCAATCCCCGTCGGGTCACGGTGTTCTTGAAGGAAAAGGGCATTACGGTCGACACCATCCCGGTCGATATGGGCAGGCTTGGACATAAAGCTCCGGAACTTACGGCGAAGAACCCTTTGCAGAGGTTGCCGATCCTTGAACTCGATGACGGGACGGTGATCTGCGAGACGGTGGCGATCTGCCGCTATTTCGAGGAAGCTCATCCCAATCCGCCTCTGTTCGGCCTGGACGGCAAGGATAAGGCAATCGTCGAAATGTGGAACCGACGTGCCGAGCTTGTCTTCCTTGCCGCCGTTGCCGCTGCATTTCGTCACCTTCATCCGGCGATGGTCGAGTGGGAGGTCCCACAGGTGCCGGAATGGGGCGAGGCCAACAAGCCCAAGGCGGTGGACTTCCTGCGCTTCCTGAACGGCGAGCTGGCGGGGCGGGAATTCATCGCAGGCCCACGCTACACGATCGCTGACATAACGGCCATGATCGCCTTCGATTTCATGAAGCCGGCGCGGATCGTCTGCCCTGAAGAGCTTACCCATGTCTGGCGCTGGTATCGCCAGGTGTCCACCCGTCCAAGTGCGGCGATTTGATCGCGGACCGCCGATGACCATGTCCGACGGGCTTGAACAACTGCGGCAGTCGATTTCCGCCTGTCGCATTTGTCGCGATTGCCCGGCGGGCGGCGGGGCCAACCGGCTGCCGCACGAGCCTCGACCAATCGCAGTTCTGTCCGCTACAGCCCGGATCCTGATTGCCGGACAGGCACCCGGCATCAAGGTCCATGAAACCGGTTTGCCCTTCAACGATGCCTCCGGCGATCGTCTGCGGCAGTGGCTTGCTGTCGATCGCGACACATTTTACGACGGGGCCAGATTCGCCATCGTGCCGATGGGCTTTTGCTTTCCTGGCTATAACGCCAATGGGCACGATCTGCCGCCGAGGCGCGAATGTGCGCCCGCATGGCGTGAAGAGGTGATGGCGGCGATGCCGCAGGTCGAACTCATCCTCGCTATCGGCCAGTATGCGCAGTCATGGCATCTCGGCGCGCGCCGAAAGGGTACCTTGAATGACACGGTCCGGCATTGGCGCGACTATTTCCTTGGCGATGTAGCGGGTGCAAGAGTGCTGCCGTTGCCGCATCCGAGCTGGCGAAATACCGGCTGGCTGAAGAAGAATCCCTGGTTCGAAGCGGAGGTTTTACCGGCTCTGCGGTTGGAAGTGGTGCGGCTGACAAAATGAAACATTATGCTTTAAATTAACGAATTACCGGCTATACCGAGGAAAAATATTCCGAAAGGCTATGGGATGGATCGTCTCGACCGAAAGATTTTGCGTATCCTGCAGGAGGATTCGACACTGGCTGTGGCCGATCTCGCCAAGAAGGTCGGACTTTCGACGACGCCTTGCTGGCGCCGCATCCAGAAAATGGAAGAAGATGGCGTGATCCGCCGCCGGGTTGCGCTGCTCGATCCTGTCAAGGTCAATACCAAGGTCACGGTCTTCGTCTCTATCCGCACATCGAGCCATTCGATCGAATGGCTGAAGCGGTTCTCGGAAGTTGTGGCGGAATTTCCGGAAGTGGTGGAATTCTATCGCATGAGTGGCGATATCGATTATCTGTTGAGGGTGGTGGTGCCTGACATCGCGGCCTATGACGCCTTCTATAAGCGGATGATCACCAAGATCGAAATCCGCGACGTTTCATCGGCGTTTGCAATGGAACAAATCAAGTATACCACCGAGTTGCCGCTAGACTACATGCTTCTGGACAACCAGAAGTCCTCCGAGGATTGACGTTCAGAGCCCCAGTCGCTTGAGGATCGGTTTGCTCGAAAGCTCGCGCACGGCATCCTTGCCGATCCACCGTGCGGTCTTGTCGTCTCTTGCAGCCAGTTTCTCCGCAAGCGCGAGCGCTGGGCCGTGGCAGGCGCGGTTACGCTTGCCGATGTTGCGCAGCGCCCAGTTCACCGCCTTGCGCACGAAATTGCGCGGGTCGGTCGAATGCCGCTCGACGAGGGGCAGAAATGCGATCAGCGTTTCGTCCGGTTCCCTCTTCAGGTGGACGGAAGCGCCGGCGATCATCGCAAAAGCGGTGCGGCGGACGTATTCGCGGTTGTCGTCCGCAAATTCCGGGATCAGGGTCCGCCAGTAGGGCGTATCGGTCAGAAGATCGGCGGCGGTGTCGACGATTTCCCAGGAATTGAAATCGCCGGCCCAGGAGCGGGCTTCCTCTTGCGTCAACTGCTTGGGGTCTGCGGTCAGGATAGCCAACATCCGCGCATCACGAAGGCCGGTCTGCCAGAGAGCCAAGGCTCTCTGGTGGTCACGCATGACTTGCCGAACGAGGCTCTTCATTTGCGGCGTCGTGATCCCGAGCGCCGTACTCGTATCTATGCCGTAGCGCGCCATCCCGGCAATGTTGTCATCGTTGCGCAACGTCTTCAGATACGTAACGATGTCATCGACCGTGGCGGCTGGCCCAAGTGTCATTTTTCGAGCCTTGCAAGCAAGGACGAGGTATCCCAGCGCTTGCCGCCGAGCTTCTGCACCTCACTGTAGAACTGGTCTACCAGGGCAGTAACAGGCAGCGCGGCCCCGTTGCGGCGTGCTTCCGACAGCACGATGTCGAGATCCTTGCGCATCCAGTCGACAGCGAAGCCGAAATCATATTTGCTCTGGTTCATGGTCTTGTAGCGGTTCTCCATCTGCCAGGAACCGGCCGCACCCTTCGAGATGACCTCGATTACCTTTTCGATATCGAGGCCCGCTTTCTTACCGAAGTGGATGCCTTCCGCGAGGCCCTGGACGAGGCCCGCGATGCAGATCTGGTTAATCATCTTGGTCAGTTGGCCGGAACCGGCGGAGCCCATGAGGCCGACCATGCGGGCATAGGCATCGATCACGGGTCTCGCCTTGTCGAAGACTGCCTCGTCGCCGCCGCACATGACGGTCAGCACGCCGTTTTCGGCGCCTGCCTGGCCACCCGAAACCGGTGCGTCGATGAAGCTGCATCCCTTTGCCTTGGCGGCGTCATAAAGTTCGCGGGCGACTTCGGCGGAAGCGGTGGTGTTGTCGATCAGCGTCGCGCCCTGTTTCATGGTCGAAAGCACGCCGTCCGGGCCCATCGTCACGGCGCGCAGATCGTCGTCATTGCCGACACAGGTAAAGACGAAATCGGCATCCTTCGCGGCGGCGGCAGGGGTCGGTGCGGACGCGCCGCCGTGCTGCTTGACCCAGCTCTCGGCCTTTGCCGCCGTGCGGTTGTAGACCGTGACGTTATGGCCCCCCTTCGCCTTCAGGTGTCCGGCCATGGGAAATCCCATCACGCCCAATCCGATGAATGCAACTTTCGCCATTCCGTCTCTCCCATGAATTCAAAGAGAAACAGCTTTAGAGGAAAGATGCCTTCTCCTCAAGGCGCAGACGTGGCCGTCCGAGGCGGGTTTGATCCTGTCGATGACCGTCAGTTCGCGAGCAAGTAGGCAACAAGATCAGCACGGATTTTGGCGTCGGTCACATGGTGCCCGGCGAGGAAAGCATCCAGCCAGGCGGCCCTTTCCGCAGCGGTCTTGCCTTCGATGAAGGGCGTGATCCGCGCGACTGTCCTGTGGCAACGGGCGCAAGCCTTGGCATAGGCGGCTTCGCCGGCAGTTGCGTCACCTTCGGCCGAGGCCGGCGCGGCCAGATAGAGGAGGGGAAGGAGCGCAAGGGCGATGCTGCGAATCATGAACGGGTCCCGTCTTCGACCGGAGAGACATATGCGCGCAGACACGGCCACGCAACTGTCCTTCCGGTTCCTGTCAGATTGCTGTCCGGTCGATCAATCCTTCAAACGCGCGATGACCAGATGGCCAGGAGACGGTTCTCCATCCTGCATCCGGACGTTGATCTCGGTGATCTCCACGATCTCGAAACCCGTGGCGGCAAGCCGTTCGCGGATATACGCCTCGGAATGGACGTAGCGCTGATGCGGGCCGACCATGAAGGGGCGACCGGCCATGACCTCATCGGGGCGTGTCTCGGAGGAGAAGATGAAGAGGCCGCCCGGCACCATGTTTTCGGCTGCGCCGAAGAACAGAGGTTCCAGAGCGCCGAGATAGGGCAGGACATCTGTCGCGGTGATGAGGTCGAATGGCTCTTCGTCGTTATCCTCGAGGAAGTCTTCCGCCTCGGCGACGTAGAGCGTTTCGTAGAGATCCTTTTCATGGGCGATTTCGACCATTTTCTCGGAAATGTCGATGCCGGTGATGTCATCGGCCGTATCGCGCAGCGTGCCGCCGGTGAGCCCGGTGCCGCAGCCGATATCGAGCATGCGTTTGAACGGGCCGAGACCGAGCGTCTGCAGGCGCTGGCGCACCATGACGGGAACCGCATAGCCGAGCTGCTCAACGAGGATATCCTCGAAAGCCTCGGCGTGCTGATCGAACAGCGTTTCAACGTAGGCGTCCGGCGCCTTGGGCGGAGTTTCGCCACGGCCAAGCGCCGCGATCCTGACGGCCGCCCCGCCGTGATCCTCCGGGTCGATCGCCAGGACCTCATCGTAGGCCTTGACGGCGGCGTCGATGTCGCCTGCTTTTTCGAGTGCCAGGGCACGGTTGTAGGCCTCAGCAAGAGCATCCTCGTCGATCTTTGCCATCTCAATCCCCTTGCGGTGCGCGCGCCCGGTCACCGGCGGCTTTGCCGCTGGCTCTAAAGCGTCGGACGCATTTTTGCAATGAGGTCCATTGAAACCTGGAATGGCTTCCCCGGCACCATCAGCGCTTGAGATGCCGTGTCAGGCGTGCCTCCATGGCCGCCCAAAGGTGACGCATGGTCTCGACGATGGAGAGATAGAAAATCGCCGCCCAGAGATAGGCCTGGTAGTCGAACGTCCGCGAAAAGGTGTAGCGGGTTTGCCCCATCAGATCGAGGACGGTCACCACCGCCACGACGGCTGAGCCCTTCACCATCAGGATGATCTCGTTGCCATAGGGGCGAAGGGCGACGATCAGCGCCTGAGGCAAGATGATCTTGCGGAAAGTGACGAAGGGCGAGAGACCGAGCGACTTGGCGCCTTCCGTCTGGCCCCGCGGAACGCTCTGGATGGCGCCGCGCAGGATTTCGGCCTGGTAGGCCGCAGTGTTCAGCGTCATCGACAGCAGGGCGCAATACCATGCTTCGCGGAAGAACCACCAAAGGCCAATCGCCTCGATCTGCGCCCTGAACCCGCCGATACCGTAGTAGATCAGGTAGATCTGGGCGAGCAGCGGCGTGCCACGGAATATGTAGACGTATGTGTAGGAGATCCCGTTCAGCATGCGGCTGCTTGACATGCGTGCGAAGGCGATCGGCACTGAAAGGAGTGCGCCGAAAAAGATGGATACGACAACCAGTGTCGCCGTGACCCACAAGCCCGAAAGGTAACGCGGGCCGTATTTCACGAATTTGTCGGTGTCCCAGTTGCTGATCATCATATAGAGGAGCGCGGCGGCAAGCAGCGCCCAAAACACAAGACCGATCAGGCCAATGACGCGCGCAGCGCGTAGCGGGGGTCTGATCTTCGGCGGCGCGGCGCGCGCCTCAATGAGTTGGGTCGCGTGGCTCATCGACGACCTCCGGCGCGGTTGCTCCTGCGATCGATCATGCCGTTACCGATCGAGGAGATGACGGCGAGGGCCAGGAAGAGGGCACAGGCGAGGATATAGAAGACAAAGGGTTCCTTTGTGACCTTGGCGGCAATGCCGGTCTGGCGCAGGATGTCGGAAAGACCAATCACCGACACGAGAGCGGTGTCCTTCAGGAGGTTCATCCAGAGGTTTCCGAGGCCGGGCAGCGCGATGCGGATCAGCTGCGGCAGAATGATCAGCAGCATCGTGCGGGCGCGGTGCAAGCCGAGCGCGTCCCCGGCCTCATACTGGCCCTTGGGGATGGCGCGGAAGGCCGAGAGCAGCACTTCCGAACAATAGGACGAAAACACCAGCGAGAGCGCGATCATGCCAGCGAAGAAAGCATTGATCTCGACGCGCTGGTCGCTGCCGAACCAAGCCAGGACCGCCTGTATGCCCATCTGAAAGCCGTAATATACAATGAAGAGGGTCAACAGCTCCGGGAGACCACGGAAGATCGTCGTATAGATCCCGCCAGTCGCGCGGAGCGTCTTTTCCTCCGACTGCATGGCGAGCGCGATGAAGAAGCCGAGCACCAGGCCAACGGGCAGGGTGGCCAGGGAGAGCGATATGGTGACCTTCACGCCAAAGGCGATTTCATCGCCCCAACCACTGGCCCCGCAAGCGACGAATGAGGAGGAACCGAAGAGAGTAAAGAGACCGACGGGCCCGCATAGCGGATCAAATGCATATTGAAACCAGGCCCATAACGAGCCAACGGCGGAAAATAATCCGCTCATACTGACATTCCCCTTGCGGTCTGCGCCGCATTTCTTGATTGGCTGCCTTTTTCAAACAAAAATGGCGGAAGTGCAAGCCTTCCGCCATCCCGGGATCAGATTTTCAACGATTAGCCGCCGTATACGTCGAAATCGAAGAACTTGTCGTTGATTTCCTTGTACTTGCCGTTGGCGCGGATCGCCTTGATCGCGGCGCTGAACTTTTCGGCAAGCGCGGTCTCGCCCTTGCGGACGGCGATGCCGGCGCCCGGGCCGTTGATTTCGATGTCGGGGGTGAGCGCGGTCAGGATCTTGCAGCACGCTCCGGCTTCTGACTTGACCCATTCCGACAGGACGACGACGTCGTCGATGACGGCATCGACGCGGCCGCCTTCGAGGTCGAGCTTGTACTCGTCCGTGGTCGGGTAGACCTTCAGCTCGGAATCCGCCATGTGCTTTTCAGCATAGTTGGCGTGGGTGGTGGACGACTGCGCACCGAGCACCTTGCCCTTCAGGCCGGCGACATCGGTGATCGGCGAATCCTTCGGCACGGCGATTGCCGGTCCGGTGTTGTAGTACTTGTCGCTGAAGTCGACCTTTTCCTTGCGCTCCGGCGTGATCGACATGGAGGCGATGATGGCGTCGAACTTCTTGGCCTGGAGAGCGGGAATGATGCCGTCCCAATCCTGGGTGACGAATTCGCAGGTGACCTTCATTTCATCGCAAAGCGCCTTGGCGATGTCGATGTCAAAACCGACGAGCGTGCCGTCCGATTCGAGGTTGTTGAAGGGCGGGTAGGCACCCTCGGTGCCGATAATCAGCTTTTCGCCTTCGGCCATTGCGCTGCCGGCAAAAAGCGACAAGGCGGCAATCGAAGCGGCGGCAAAGAAACGTGTCGAAATACGCATGAGATCCTCTCTGTTGGTCGTTCGCGCAGTTTGTTGATCTTGTCCGCGCTGAACTTGGTAGCGCGACACATGCTGTGTCGTACCTTGGGCGATATTCCTACTCTTTCTGCCAAAAAATCAACAGCAAAGACGCTGGACCAGAAAAAATCGCATGGATCAGCGCGGCCTAATTGACAACGGAACCGCGGCGGCCAGGGGCGATAGCCGCGTGTCCTGTGAAACTTTTCCGTTCAGCAGCGGTTAATCTGCCGCCACCTAGGTTGCTCCCCTGAAATGCGGGGGGAACCGGTGGCCATGAAAATGCCGCCCACACACTGGCTTCCGCAAACCCCGCGTGGTGACACGCCTCGTAAGGAAAAAGATATGAACTTGAGATCGAAACTGTTCGCCACTGTTGCCGTACCGGTGCTGTCGGCGGCTGCCATGATCGAGCCGGTGGCTGCAGCCGCCGGCGTCCGTTCGACGGACGCGGTCGATCATTCGATATCGACCGCTCCGGTTGGCCTTCTACTCGCCCAGGCACTTGTAACCTGCAGCGACGGTAGTCAGGCAGCCGATCAGTTGGCCTGCGATGCGATCATTGCCAAGCGCGCTGCGGAACAGCGGGCTGCAGAAGAGGCCCAGCGCGCAGCCGAACAGCAGGCTGCGGAAGAAGCCCAGCGCGCTGCGGAACAGCAAGCCGCCGAAGAAGCCCAGCGCGCTGCGGAACAGCAAGCCGCCGAAGAAGCCCAGCGTGCAGCAGAACAGCAGGCCGCGGAAGAGGCCCAGCGCGCAGCCGAACAGCAAGCCGCCGAAGAAGCCCAGCATGCCGCCGAACAGCAGGCCGCCGAAGAAGCCCAGCGTGCAGCAGAACAGCAGGCCGCGGAAGAAGCTCAGCGCGCTGCTGAGCAGCAGGCTGCGGAAGAGGCCCAGCGCGCAGCCGAACAGCAAGCCGCCGAAGAAGCCCAACGTGCCCCCGAGCAGCAGGCTGCCGAAGACGCGCAGAAAACCGCCCAGCCGCAGGCCGAGCAGCCTGCTCCGGAGGTGGTGACTTGCACCGACGGTTCGCAAGCGGCCTCTGCCGATAAATGCCCGGTACCCGCACTGGCTCCCGCTGAAGAGGCACCGTCCGACCAGGTGCCGGCTCAAGCTCCTGCTCAAGAAGCCCCGGCGGAACCTGTGCCGACCGATCAGGTTCCAGCCGACCAAGCCCCGGCTGATCAGGCTCCTTCGGACGCCGCTCCGCAGGAACAGGCTCCTGCCCAGCCAGCCACAGGTGAGCAGCCGCCGACCGAAAGCCAGCAGACTGAGGGCGAAGCCTTGCCTCCTCAGGACAGCACTGAGGGCGAAGCACCGGCCCAGCCGCTGGACCAGTCGACCGCCCAGCCGGCTGTCGAAACGGCTCCCGATGCCCAACCCACCGGCGAACAGGTCGTGGTTCCCGCCGTCGAGCCGCCCGTCGAGGCGCCGGTGCTCGAAATTATCGATACGCGGACCGAGCAACAGAAGCTCGAGATTGCGGAGGATCCCGCCAAGACTGCCGAGACGGTCGTATTGCCGGTCGATAATGGCGCTGCGGTCCTCGATAGCGACAAGGATGCCGACAACACCGGTGTCACAGACGTTCGCGATTCACGTACTTTACTCAGAGCCGCAGAGACCGTTGCGCCACCGCCTGCTACCGATGCAGAGGCCCAGGCCGCCGCTCCCGTAGTCGAGGCTCAGGTTCTCCGGGCTGCCACACTGGAGACCGGCACGCAACTGGAGGCCACTCCGACCTTCGAGGTGCCGACAACGGTCGTCAACAACGCCACCTACGTGACCAACAACGTGACGAACAATACGGTCATCCAGAACAATGTCGTCAATCAGGTGACCGAGGTCAGGGTTATCGAGCAGGTTGACAACCGCACGATCATCAATGTTGGCAACCAGATTGTTGTCCGTGCTGACGACCGGCAACGCCTGCGCTACGACGCCGAGGAAACCTACTACGAGGAGCTGTCACGCGGTCGCGTTCGCGAAACGATCATCCGCCCGGACGATTCGCGTATTGTGACCATCTACAACAGGTTCGGCGACATTATCCAGCGCTCCCGCATGACCCCCGACGGCGAGGAATATGTGCTGCTCTATTCGCCGGAAGCCGATATCGAGACGCCGCACGTCTATGTCGATGTCGGCTACAACCTGCCGCCGATGCGCCTGACTATTCCGGTCGAGGACTACATTGTCACGACGTCATACGCTCCTGACCGCGACTACTATGATTTCCTCGCCCAGCCTCCCGTCGAGAGGGTCGAGCGGATCTACTCAATGGATGAGGTGAAGTCCTCGGCGCGCCTGCGCGACAAGGTCCGGCGCATTGACCTCGATACGATCACCTTCCCTTCAGGCTCGGCCGAGGTGCCGCTGGCGCAGGCCAAGACGCTGCGCAGGGTTGCCGAGGCCATGGAACGCATATTGGCCAAGGATCCGGGCGAGACTTTCCTCATCGAGGGCCACACGGATGCGGTCGGCTCCGACAGGTCGAACCTTATCCTGTCAGACCAGCGCGCCGAAGCCGTCGCCAATCTTCTCACCGAAGTCTACGGCATTCCGCCGGAAAACCTCTCGGTACAGGGTTACGGCGAACGCTACCTGAAAATCCGCACCGCTGGGGACGAGCAGCAGAACCGCCGGGTGGCCATCCGCCGCGTCACCTCGCTCGTTCGTCCCGAAACTGCCGTTAGCCGTTAAAGCGCTCGGGTCAGCAACAGGAACGGCCGCCGGAGATGATCCGGCGGCCGTTTTCGTTTCGCCAGCGCGGCGGAGTGGCTCAGCCCGGCTTCTTGGTCGGCAGGCCGGTGACTTTGGCGATGAAGTCGGCGATTGCGGTGGTGTCGTTCAAATCGAAGACGGGCAACTGCGTATCCTCGACCGGATGATCGGCGGCGATGGCGAGGATATGGGGATCGGTGGGGGCGAGCGGCTCGCGGTTCTTGGCCTCGAGCCGACGGGCCTCGATTTTAGGCACCGGCTCGCGCTTGTAGCCCTCGATCAGAACCAGGTCGCAGGGCGCCAGCCTTGAGAGAATTTCGGAAAAACCCGGCTCGGGTGCACCCCGGAGTTCATGCATGATCGCATAGCGCGTGCCTGATACGATCGTCACCTCGTGGGCGCCAGCCTCCCGGTGGCGATAGCTGTCGGCTCCGACCTTGTCGATGTCGAAGTCGTGATGGGCGTGCTTGACGGTCGAGATCTTGTATCCGCGGCGCGTGAATTCCGTCACCAGTCGTACGGCAAGGCCGGTCTTGCCGGAATTCTTCCAGCCGGAGATCCCGAAGATTCGCGGTGTGCCGGTCATCGCTCGAATACCGTGATAAACGCTTCGGCCCGGGCTGCATCATCCGGCGTGTTGACATTGAAAAACGGATCTAGCGGACCGAGCTTGGTTTCTGTCAATTCAAAATCCACAGCGACGGAAGGGTGACGCGCTATATAGCGCTGGAGCTTTCGATTGCTCGGCTCCTGTAGCCACAGTTCCAGTTCGTCGGCAAGCGCCAGCGGCCACAGGGCAACCACTGGGTGGAGGCGCCCCGCTGAGGCGGCGAGGATGATTGCATCCGCGCCGGGCAGGGCGGCGGTCATCCGCGAGACGAGATCGCGTGGCAGGAACGGTGTGTCGGCCGGGACGGTCAGGAGATGCGATGGCTGTTGCTCGAGGGTTGCGGCATGGCGAAGGCCGGCGAGCACGCCCGCGAGCGGTCCCTGATGCCCGCCAATCGTGTCCGGAACCAGCGGGAGGCCGAGTCCACCGGCAAGTTCTTCAGGCGCGTTGATCGCCAGGGACGAGACCTGTGGCCGGACGCGTTCCGCAACATAGGCAAGCATCGGTCTGCCTGCGAGCGCAAGCGTCGCCTTGTCTCGTCCCATGCGTCGCGAGAGCCCTCCGGCGAGGATGATTGCAGGTGGTGCGGCCTGATTCATCGGCTTATTTCTCGTTCGGGAGAATCGTCATTCGTGAAGCGCAGATAGAGGACGGAGGCAATCGCCAGGATACCCGAGACCAACATGACGGCAAGCAGCGGGTATGCGCCAGTCTCAACGGTCAGGAGTGACGAGGCAAGCACCGATAGCGCCGCGCCTCCCCCCATGGTGATGGCACCTCCTAGGCCCGATGCAGAGCCGGCAAGGTGCGGCTTCACGCTCACCATTCCGGCATTGGCGCTTGGCAGTGTGAGGCCGTTTCCCAAGCCCATGATGACCAGAGGTCCGAAAAAGGCGAGAGCCGTGTTGTATCCGAGCGAGATCAGCGCCAGCGGTATGAGCGTGCCAACGACCGCAAACAGGCTTCCGATCAGCATCATGTTCGAGATGCCCGCTCTGCGAGCAAAGCGGCCGGAACAATAATTTCCGACCATGTAGCCGCCAGCAATGAAAAAGAACTGCAGGCCGAGGGTGCTGGGCGTGAGTTGAAGGATCGTGGCGCCGACGAAGGGTGAGCCACCGAGAAAGGCAAAGAAGGCTCCCGACGTGAAAGTTGCCGTCGCCGTGTAGCCCCAGAAACGGCTTGAAGAAAGGAGCTGCGGCCAGGATTTGAACTGGGCGGCAAAGCTTTCCGACCGGTTGCGGTTGGTTTCGCCGAGGTCGGATGCAACCAGCGCCAGGACGACGGTACCGAGAATGAGGATCGCGAAGAAGCTCGCTCGCCAGCCAAAGGCATCGTTGAGGACGCCGCCGAGTGCCGGGCCGACCATGGGTACGAGCGTCATGCCCATGGTGACATAGCCGATCATGGACGCGGCCTCCTCCATCGGCACCATGTCGCGAATGACGGCACGCGAAAGCACAAGACCGGCGACGACGGCAGTCTGGAGCAGGCGGCCGAACATCAATGTGTAGAAGTCGTTCGCGACAAGGCAGATGAGTGTAGCCAGTATCAGGACGACAAGGCTCGCGATCATCGTCGGGCGGCGTCCCAGGCGGTCGGAAAGCGGACCGATCACCACCTGCACAACGGCGGTCATGGCGATATAGGCGGAGATCACCATCTGGATCACTGCATAATCGACGCGGAAATGGGCGGCCATATCCGGCAGAGAAGGCAGGAAGATGTTCATCGTCAGCGCCGAAAGACCCGCGATCAGTACGAGACTGACGATATGAGGCGGCGTGCGGCGATCGAGAAAACGAACCTCCTTCAAGCTTTCTCTCCCCTCAATGTCGTAGGCCGAAACATCGATAGTCCGGCTCTCATAGCAGTGAGCCCGGTTGCGTCTCCACGCTCATGGCCAGTTTTGCCCGACGCTTGTTCTCGCGATAGAAGGTATAGAGGCCCGAGCAGACGACAATGAGCGTTCCCGAGACCATCCAGATGTCTGGCTTCTCGCCGAAAAAGACCATGCCGAGGCCGACTGCCCAGATCAGGCTGGTATAGCGGAACGGCGCGATAAAGGAGATCTCGCCGGTGCGCATGGCCATGATGATCGCCTGATAACCGACGAACACGAGGATCGAGGCTAGCATGAGAATGGCGAATGTGTTGCCCGACATGGGTTGCCAGCCTCCAAGTGGCGCGATCAGGAGGGCACCGGCGACGGCGTTACCGGCAGCGGAGAACAGCGTGACGTTGAGGGAGGAAATGCCGGGTTCGATCCGCTTGGTCACGAGGTCGCGGGCCGCCGCCGAAAAGACGCTGAAGACGACGTAGAGCGAGGCGAGGGTAAAGCCTTCGGGCCCCGGGCGGATGATGATCATCACGCCGAGAAAGCCGACGATGATGGCGGTCCAGCGGCGCCAGCCGACCGGTTCGCGCAGGAATATCGCCGCACCGAGCGTGACGGCGAGGGGAAGCGATTGCAGGATCGAGGCCGCGTTACCGAGCTGTATCTGCCCGATGGCGGTCAGATAGGCGATCGCCGCGGTGACCTCGAAGATGACGCGCAGCAGGACCATCGGCTGGGCAAGAATTCGGACATGGCCGAGCGCGCCCATGCGTCGAGCGATCAGATAGACGAGAAGCGTGGTCAGAACGCCGCGAACGAACATGATCTGACCGACGTTCATGTAAGGCGTGATGGATTTTATCAGGGCGTCGTTGCAGGTGAACCCGGCCATGGAGAGCATCATCAAGAGCGCGCCGTGGGTATTCTTCGACAATGCCATTATCACCATTCCTGAGGCCCGGACGTCTCTTCCGACCGGTTAATATCTGATTCTCGTAGTTGGCCGCGGTCCCGAAGGGATACCCAAATTTAGCGCTGTGCAAGAGAAAGGAGAGGGGGGGGTATCGCGCGGTCCAGGAACCTGCGCGTGTGAGGTCGACCCATTCAACCGCCGGTGACGCTCATATGGCGGGCAACGGCGGGACGGCGATGGGCGCGGTCGATAATGAAATCATGGCCCTTGGGTTTGCGGCCGATCGCCTCGTCGATAGCGGTTGAGAGGTAGGCATCATCGTCAGAGGCGCGCAGCGCTGTGCGCAGATCGGCGGCGTCGTCCTGACCGAGACACATGAAGAGCGTGCCGGTGCAGGTGAGCCGCACGCGGTTGCAGCTCTCGCAGAAGTTATGCGTCATTGGCGTGATCATGCCGAGCTTGCCGCCGGTTTCCTTGACCGCGACATAGCGCGCCGGCCCGCCGGTCGAGAGCGGCAGGTCCGTCAGCGTGAAGCTTTCCTCAAGGCGCTGCCGGACCAGGGAGAGCGGCAGATATTGATCGGTGCGATCCTCGCCCGTCTCTCCCATGGGCATGGTTTCGATCAGGGTCAGATCCATGTCGTTGGCATGGGCATGACGCATCAGGTCGGGTATCTCGTCCTCGTTGAAACCCTTGAGCGCGACGGCATTGAGCTTGACCCGGATTCCGGCGTCCTGGGCGGCATGGATGCCTTCCATGACCTTGTCGAATTCGCCCCAGCGCGTGATCGTGCGGAACTTCTCGGGGTCGAGCGTGTCGAGCGAGACGTTGATACGGCGCACGCCGCAATCGGCAAGCTCGGCCGCAAAACGCGAAAGCTGCGAGCCGTTGGTCGTCAGCGTCAGCTCCTCGAGCGCGCCGCTGTCAAGGTGGCGGGACAGGCTGCGGATCAGGAACATAATGTTTTTGCGCACCAGAGGCTCTCCGCCGGTGAGGCGTAGCTTCTTCACGCCCTTGGCGACGAAGGCGGAACACAGCCGGTCCAGTTCTTCGAGCGTCAGAAGGTCCTTCTTGGGAAGGAAGGTCATGTTCTCAGACATGCAGTAGGTGCATCGGAAATCGCAGCGGTCGGTTACCGAAACCCGCAGGTAGGAAACGGTCCGGCCGAAGGGGTCGACCATGGGCGCGTTGCTCTGCGCCAAGGCTGACGCATTGCCGAATGAACCGGAACTGAAACTCAAGGCCTATCCTCCATCTCTCCGTAATCTGGTTACTTACTTGACGCGCGTCAAGCAATGGGGCTGACTTGCGCGGGGCAAAATGTCTTGCGCCGCACAAGATCCGCGCTTAGTTCTCTGGGCAGGTGAACGGGAGCGGACAAGGCAATGAGCGATATCTGGCCGAGCGAACTCAAGGTTTCGAAGGACCGCAAACAGCTGACGGTGGCGTTCAACGATGGTGCAACCTTTGCGCTGTCTGCCGAAATGCTGCGGGTCCTTTCGCCGTCGGCAGAGGTGAAAGGGCACGGGCCGGGGCAGGAAGTGACCGTTCCGGGAAAACGCGACGTGACGATCAGTGCGATCATTCCGACCGGCAACTACGCAGTTCGGATCGGATTCGACGATGGCCATGACAGCGGAATTTTTACCTGGACTTACTTGCGCGAGCTTGGAGCCAGGGGGGAGGAATTGTTCGCCGATTATGAACGTCGCCTGGCAGAGAAGGGACTGAGCCGGGATCGGCGCTGATTCTGCGCCATCAGTCGTCAGTGGCCCAGTCTTTCTGAAGACGCGCAATCAGCAGTTCCATATTGTTTGCCATCAGCAGGCAATCCTCGATCGGGGTTGCCGACAGCATGCGCTCTATCAGGTCGGTCTGGATCGCCATGGCACGCTCCGTCAGATCGCAGCCGGCCTCGGTGAGCGAGAGCCTCAGAATGCGTTTGTCCTGTTGATCGGCGTTCCTTTCGATGAGCCCACGCTTCTCCATTTGCGGCAGCAGCATGCTCATGTTCGACCGTCCGACCAGAAGCTTGCGCGCCAGCTGCTGCTGGGAGATGCCCTCCTGGCGGTAGAGATTGATCAGGATATCCAGATGCGGCGGTTTGATCTCCAGAGGGGTCAGGGCGCGGGCAAGGGCCGTCTGCATGATCTGGCAGGCGCGTCCCACGGCGATCCAGCTCTTGAAACGGGGATTGTCCCAGGGAAAGACTTGATTTTTGTTCATCGTTGTACTTTATTGTTCATGATTGAACATTAACAGGGAATCTAACTATGGCATCCTTCGCGTTAAAGGTCACCCAATTAGGCTTCTCGACGCTCGGCCTGGTCTCACCCAAAACAGCGGGAGCGCTTGCGTTTTCGCTCTTTTGTCGGACGCCATCGCCACGCCCCAGGGGGCCCAAGGCTCAGGCGACATTCAAAGCTGGGGGGGACCTGCTGGCGCGAGCGGAGCGCGTCATTATCCGGACTTCGTCGGGGACGATTGCCGCTTACCGGCTGGTTTCGCGGGAGGAGCGCGCTCCGCGCTTTCTGGTCGTTCACGGCTGGGGATCACGGGCGGAATTTCTTGCCGGCCTCGCCGCAGGTATCCATCAGAGCGGCGCCGAAGTCGTCTTGGTCGACCTTCCTGGGCACGGGCGCTCTTCCGGCCGTTTGCTGAACATGCGTGTCGCAGCCGAGGCGATTGCCGCTGCTCAAAGTCATTTTGGGTCCTTCCACGGCGTGGTTGGTCATTCCTTCGGTGGAGCATCCGTGATGACGGCTGCCGGCGGCATTTTTTCGGACGTGGCAACCCTCGATCCGGGAAGACTGGTGCTTATAGCTGCGCCGAGCGAGATACAGGGAATCTTCAATGGCTTCGCTGGGCATCTTAAACTGACGATTCCGGTTCGGCGCGCCCTGATCGCGCATGCGGAAAAGGTCCTGGGCTGCCCCGTCGATGCCTTCGATACCGTTCCGATAGCCCAAAAGCTTGCCCGTCCCGTGCTGGTCGTTCATGCGGAGGACGACAAGGAGGTGAGTGTTGATCACGCCCGTCGTTTTCTCAGGCAAGACATTCCTGCCCAGGTCTTGTGGGCGAATGGCTACGGACATCGGCGGATTGTCAGTGCGCCGGACGTGATTTCCAGGGTCGCACGCTTCCTGAAGGAAAGCGACGTGATGGCGGACAATGCCGCGTAGCTCCCGACTTCGGATTCTGTTATCGCTCTGATATGAGACTTTCCCGGGCCGGCAAGGTCCATGATACCGGATCCGAGGAGGCGCAATGTCAATCATCAGCACGATTGAGGCACTACATGAGATCTATGGAGAGGCGTCGGAGGCTTCCCGCGTCAAGGTCATGACGTCGCTCACGCCCGAATACCGTCGAATGATCGAGGCATCGCCCTTCGTGGCGTTCTCGACAGTCGGGCCGGAGGGGGTCGATTGTTCGCCGCGGGGTGATCGGGGCGGGGTGGTGCATGTCGAGGATGAGCGCACGCTATTGCTACCGGATTGGCGCGGAAACAATCGCATAGACTCCCTTCTCAATATCGTCCGCGATCCGAGGGTGGCCCTGATGTTCCTCGTTCCGGGATCAAGCACCACAATGCGGGTGAACGGGTCGGCTGTCATATCGGTCGATGAAGCACTGCTTAGGAGTTTTGAGACGGACGGCAAGCATCCTCGGAGCGTCATCGTTGTCAGTATCGAGGAGGTCTATTTCCAGTGCGCCCGAGCTGTCATGCGCGCCGATCTGTGGAATTCCGAGCGGTTCGCCGATCCACGGTCGCTGCCGTCGGCCGGCGACCTGCTCAAGGCTGCGAAGGCGGATTTCGACAAGGAAAGCTACGACCGCGAGTGGCCCGACCGTGCGGCGAAGTCGATGTGGTGAAGCACTGCCTGGGAGGTCACAGCTAGCGCTTGTAGATGAGCCAGCTCTTCGTGAAGTCTTTCTTCATTCCGTCTTCGAAGATCATGGTGCGGTTTCGTCCCGCATTCTTGGCGCAATAGAGGGCAATATCGGACTTCGCGTAGAGCTCGCCAGGATCCTCGGCGGCACTTGCCATGCAGAAGCCCAGAGAAATGGTGATCGGGCCGTAATTGACGCCAGTCTTGGAATTCTTGAACGGCGTGTGCTCCAGGGCGTGGCGTACCCGTTCGCACATCTGGGTGACTTCTTCCGGCGTATTGCCGTCGACGATGATTGCGAATTCCTCGCCCCCCGTACGGGAAACGAAGACGTCCTTGCGCACATTCGAGCGGATCACAGTTGCCACCGTGGCAAGGATCTTGTCGCCGACCGGATGGCCGTAGGTATCGTTGATCTTCTTGAAATGGTCGATGTCGGCGAGGATCAGGCCCGTCAGCGGAAGATTGTACTCACCGCAATAGATCGCGGCCAACCGTTCGTCGAAGGCGCGCCGGTTTGCAATGCGCGTCAGTGAATCGGTATTGGCGATACGCTTGTATTCGTCCAGTTCCTTGCGGACATCGTCCATTTCCCGGGACTTCTGGTTCACGCTCTCTACGGTCTTTTCTCCGTGAGCCATCGTGTTGCCCGTTGCCTCTGTCAGGATGTTGATCGCGTTGCGCAGGAGATCGACGCTTGCATGGCTCTTGGAGTCGATGCGCGTGTAGGTCTCTCCGAGGAGCTTGTTGTAGCTTTCCAGCGAAGTCTGCTCTTGTTTCAGCAGCCGCAGCAGGCCGTCCAGTTCCGCAACGATCCTTGTATGGACATTTTCGATGACGCGGGATTGGTGGTTGCCGAAATAGCGTTCGCCAAGCGCGTCCAGTTCTTCCTGGCTAGTTTTGCTGCCAAGAGCAGCGAGTTCGCGGGTCAGGGTCGGATTGGAACCGATATAGGCTTCGTAAAATAGTTCATAGTTGCGCGGAATCGGCGCCACGCCCATGGTGCGCATGGCGTAGGTAATCTGCGCGGCGATGTCCGGAACCTGCGCCTTCGGCGTCACGGCCGTATTCATCGGCGAACTCTCCATCCTCTATCCCTGATTGTCAGTGTAATAGGATAAACAGAAACTCTTTGGAAATGTTTAATATTCTGCACCCCAATAATAGTCTGGTTTTTTACATGTGAGCACATGATAATACACGGCAATATATTGATGGGGCTATGAAACTGTGACTGGTTAATAAAATGCGGAGCGCCGTGCGGCGCTCCGCTGTTAACCTTTTGGGCGAGGATATCAGCCCAGATTGAACTCCTGGAAGAAGTCGTTGCCCTTGTCGTCAGTGACTATAAAGGCCGGGAAGTCCTCGACTTCGATCTTCCAGACGGCTTCCATGCCGAGTTCCGGATATTCCAGCACCTCGACCTTCTTGATGCAGTCCTGGGCGAGACGGGCGGCCGGACCGCCAATCGAGCCGAGATAGAAGCCACCATGCGTCTTACAGGCCTCGCGTACGGCACGCGAGCGATTGCCCTTGGCCAGCATCACCATCGAACCGCCGAAGGACTGGAACTGGTCGACATAAGAGTCCATGCGGCCGGCCGTCGTCGGGCCGAAGGAGCCGGAAGCATAACCGGTCGGGGTCTTGGCAGGGCCGGCATAGTAGACGGGGTGGTTCTTCATGTAGTTGGGCATGCCTTCGCCCTTTTCCAGCCGCTCGCGGATCTTGGAGTGGGCGAGGTCGCGGGCGACGATGATCGTGCCGGTCAGCGACAGGCGCGTCTTGACCGGGTGCTTGGTGAGTTCGGCGAGAACGGCGCTCATCGGCTGGTTGAGGTCGATCTTGACAACCGAGGAGGAGAGGGCCTTCTCGTCGATCTCTGGCATATACTTCGAGGGATCGGTTTCCAGCTGCTCGATGTAGATGCCGTCGCGGGTGATCTTGCCGAGCGCCTGGCGGTCGGCGGAACAGGAGACGCCGAGGCCGATCGGCAGCGAGGCGCCGTGGCGCGGCAATCGGATGACGCGCACGTCATGGCAGAAATACTTGCCGCCGAACTGCGCGCCGACGCCGAGCGACTGGGTCAGCTTATGTATCTCCTTTTCCATCTCGAGATCGCGGAAAGCATGACCGCTTTCCGAACCCTCGGTCGGCAGGTTGTCGAGATAGCGGGCGGAGGCGAGTTTGACGGTCTTCAGGTTCATCTCGGCCGACAGGCCGCCGATGACGATCGCCAGGTGATAGGGAGGACAGGCCGCTGTGCCGAGGGAAAGGATCTTGTCCTTGAGGAAGTCGATCATCCGGTCATGGGTGAGAAGCGAAGGTGTGCCCTGGTAGAGATAGGTCTTGTTGGCGGAGCCGCCGCCCTTGGCCATGAACAGGAACTTGTAGGCGTCCTCGCCTTCCTCGTAGATGTCGATCTGGGCGGGCAGGTTGTTGCGGGTGTTCTTCTCCTCGAACATCTTCAGCGGTGCGAGCTGCGAATAGCGCAGATTATTCCGCTCGTAAGCGTCCAGGATCCCATTCGCGATGGCCGTGTCGTCACCACCTTCGGTCCAGACGCGGCGACCCTTCTTGGCCATGACGATCGCCGTGCCGGTATCCTGACACATCGGCAGAATGCCGCCGGCGGCGATATTGGCGTTCTTCAAGAGGTCATAGGCGACGAAACGGTCATTGTCGGTCGCTTCGGGGTCTGCAAGGATCGAGGCGAGCTGCTTGAGGTGGCTGGGACGCAGCAGGTGATTGATATCGGCGAATGCCGTCTCGGCGAGCAGGCGCAGACCCTCCGGATCGACGGTCAGCACTTCCTGACCCTTGAAAGTGTCGACGGATACGTAGTCGGAGGAAATCTTGCGATAGGGGGTCGTGTCTTCGCCGAGGGGAAAGAGAGCATCAGCCATCAGTCAAAAGCCTTTCGGAGGCAGGTTGTCGAATGGCGGTGGTGTAAGGGCAAGTTTTTAAGAATTCAATGCAGCAAAAGCGGGAACGCCGGCTTCAATCGATTAAGCCTGCGCTCGATTCTCACACTTTCGACTGATCGCATTTCAGTTCGGTCCGATCATCAGCTCCGGCCGCACCAGTTGCTCAAATTCCTCGTTTGTGAGATAGCCGCCGCCGACGGCCTCCTCGCGTAGCGTCGTGCCGTTCTTGTGGGCGGTCTTGGCGATTTTGGCGCAGGTGTCGTAGCCGAGGCGTCCATTGAGCGCGGTGACCAGCATCAGCGAATTTTCCACACCCCTGCGGATATTGTCCTCGCGGGCCTCGATGCCGGTGACGCAGTTGTCGGCGAAAGAACGGGCCGCGTCGCCGAGCAGTTGCGCCGACTGGAGGAAATTATAGGCCATCATCGGATTGTAGACGTTGAGTTCGAAATGGCCCTGGCTGCCGGCAAAGGTGATGGCAGCATTGTTGCCGAAGATATGGGCGCAAACCTGGGTGAGGGCTTCGGACTGGGTAGGGTTGACCTTGCCCGGCATGATCGACGATCCCGGCTCGTTTTCCGGCAGCGCCAGCTCGCCCAGGCCAGCGCGCGGGCCGGAGCCGAGAAAGCGGATGTCGTTGGCGATCTTGAACAGGGCGGCGGCGGCGGCGTTGATCGCGCCGTGGGCAAAGACCATGGCATCGTGGGCGGCGAGCGCCTCGAACTTGTTCGGCGCGGTGACGAAGGGCAGGCCGGTGATCGCTGCAATCTCTTCTGCCACCTTTTCGGCGAAGCCGACGGGGGCGTTGAGGCCGGTGCCGACGGCTGTGCCGCCCTGGGCCAGTTCGTATAGACCGGGCAGCGTCAGTTCGATGCGTTTGATGGCGGAGGAGACCTGCGTGGCATAGCCGGAGAATTCCTGGCCGAGTGTGAGCGGAGTGGCATCCTGCGTGTGCGTGCGGCCGATCTTGATGATATGCGAGAAGGATTTCGCCTTGGCATCAAGGGCCTGGTGCAGATGTTTGAGATTTGGAATCAGGTTGCGGACGATCTGCTCCGCGCAGGCGATGTGCATGGCCGTCGGAAATGTGTCATTCGACGACTGGCTCATGTTGACATGGTCATTCGGGTGGACCGGGCTCTTCGAGCCCATCACGCCGCCCAGCATCTCAATCGCGCGATTGGATATCACTTCGTTCGCGTTCATGTTGGACTGGGTG
>JBAYTX010000030.1:0-55333 GCA_041675415.1 Rhizobium sp.
CATAGTAGATCGCCGAACGGTAGCTCATGCCGAGATCGTTGCCCTGGCGGTTCAGCGTCGTCGGATCATGGATCTGAAAGAAGAACTCCAGGAGGTCTCGATAGCTGACCCTGGCTGGATCAAAGACGATCTCGATGCCCTCGGCATGAGTACCGTGATTGCGATAAGTCGCGTTCTTCACGTCGCCGCCCGTGTATCCGACACGCGTGGAAACGACGCCAGGCATCCTGCGGATCAGCTGCTGCATGCCCCAGAAGCATCCGCCCGCCAGTACGGCGCGTTCGGTAATTGTCGTCATGCCATCCTCCTTCGGGTTTGAGACCTACCCTTAGATGGCCCTTGCGGCCCGCAAGGTCAAACGCGCAGGCGGCAAGGAACGAGGATGTGATCGCGGAAGAGTTTCAGCTCCCAAAACAGCGTTAGTGGTTGTGACGCGGAGGTGTCTTGGCGATCTGGCGGAATTCATCCGCGCCCTCGATCGTCGCACCATCTGAGAGCTGGGTTACCGTTTGGCGATAGATCTTTTGCCAGGGAGTGGCATCTGCCGGGACTGCAGGTATGCCGTCGGCTTTCCGCCTTTCGATCTCCGCCGCATCCACGAGCATATCGCAGCGCCCATTGTTGAAATCCAGCCGTATGACGTCGCCATTTCTCAGCCAGGCGAGACCACCGCCGGCAGCGCTTTCGGGCGAGGCGTTGAGGATCGAAGGGCTGTCTGCAGTGCCCGACTGGCGACCGTCACCGATCGTCGGCAGGCTCATGATGCCCTTCTTCAGGAGGTGATCCGGCGGCTGCATATTGACCACTTCGGCGGAGCCCGGCCAGCCACGCGGCCCGGCGCCACGGATCACCAGGATCGTGTTCTCGTCGATGCCAAGTTCAGGATCGTTGATGCGCTTGTGATAGTCCTCGGAGCCATCGAAGACGACAGCCTTCCCTTCGAACACGCCTTCGCGGCCGGGTTCACTGAGATAGCGCGTGCGGAAATCCTCGGAGACGACGCTCATCTTCATGATTGCGAAGTCGAAGAGATTGCCTTTGAGAACGAGAAAACCCGCGCGCTCCTTGAGTGGCGTGTCGAACGGCTTGATGACTTCGCGATCGCAAGCCTCGCGGCCTTCGAGGTTCTCGGCCATGGTTCTGCCGGTCACCGTCGGGCAGGAGCCGTCGAGCTTGCCGGCCTTCAACAGCTCCCACATGATTGCCGGTACGCCACCGGCGCGGTGGAAGCGTTCGCCGAGATAGGCGCCGGCCGGCTGGACGTTGGCAAGAAGCGGGATATCGAAACCATGCACCTGCCAGTCATCCGGATGGAGCTCGACGCCCGCGTGCTTCGCCATGGCGGCCAGGTGCGGCTGGGCGTTGGTCGATCCGCCGATCGCAGAATTGACCCGGATCGCATTCAGGAATGCCTCGCGGGTGAGGATGTCGGAAGGCTTGATGTCTTGCAGAACCAGTTCTACCGCGCGGCGACCAGTCCGATAGGCCATCTGGCCGCGTTCGCGATAGGCGGCAGGAATGGCGGCGCAGCCGGTGAGCGACATGCCGAGCGCCTCCGCCATGGCGTTCATCGTCGATGCCGTGCCCATGGTGTTGCAGTGGCCGACGGAGGGTGCCGAGTCAAGCGCCGCCTCGAGGAATTCCTCGCGTGTGATTTCCCCGGCGGCAAGCTTGCGGCGCGACCGCCAGATCACGGTGCCGGAGCCGACCAGGTCACCATCGTGCCAGCCGTCGAGCATCGGCCCGCCGGAAAAGACGATTGCCGGAATGTCGACCGTCGATGCCGCCATCAACGCCGAGGGGGTGGTCTTGTCGCAGCCGGTCGTCAGAACCACGCCGTCGAGCGGGTAACCATAGAGGATTTCGACAAGGCCCAGATAGGCGAGATTGCGATCGAGTGCCGCGGTGGGACGCTTGCAGTTTTCGAACAGCGGATGGGTCGGGAACTCAATCGGGATGCCACCAGCATCGCGGATGCCATCGCGGATGCGCTTTGCGAGATCCAGGTGATGGCGGTTGCAGGGGTTGAGATCGCTGCCGCTCTGGGCGATGCCGATGATCGGCTTGCCGGAACGCAGCTCTTCCGGTGTCGTGCCGTAATTCATGAAGCGCTCGAGATAGAGCGCCGTCATGTCAACATGATCCGGATTGTCGAACCAGTCCTGGGAGCGCAGGCGGCGTCTTGTCGTATTGTCCTCGGTCATGGTCATGCCCTATCGCGGTTCGCGGTTATTCAGTCGTTCAAGATGAAGAAGGAGCGCACTGTGATCCTTATCGCCTCCCCCTGCGGCGACGAAGTCCGAAAACTCACCACGCACCTGTCTCGTCAGGGGAAGATCCAGAGACAGGATCTCTGCCATCGCGGCCACGGCATCGAGGTCCTTGAGCTGGAGCCGACAGGGCCCTCCGGGCGCGAAGTTGCGTGAAATCATTCGCGCGCCGTGCAATTCGAGGATGCGGCTTTCGGCAAAGCCGCCACGGATCGCCTCGCGAAATTTCTCCCGCGATGCACCGCCGGCTTCGGCGAGGATCATAGCTTCCGCCACGGCACCGATGGTGATTGCCACGATCTGTTGGTTGGCAAGCTTGCAAATCTGTCCGGCACCGCTCGGGCCGACAAAGGTGACGCGGCCGAGCACAGCGAATATATCCGCCAGTCCCTCGATGACCGACGCATCACCGCCGGCCATGATGGCAAGTGTTCCTGCTTCCGCACCCACGACGCCGCCAGAGACCGGCGCGTCGATATGGGCAATGTTCCGTTCGGCAAGCCGCGCGGCATGTTCCTTGGCGATCAGCGGCGATATCGAGCTTGTGTCCACGACGATGGCACCCGCCTTGAGCGCATCGACGCATCCGCTACCAAACAGCACCTCGTCGACAGCCTTTCCATCACTCAGCATTGTGAAGACGATGTCGGCACCCCGGACAGCCTCAGCCGGGGAGACGGCGACGTGCGCGCCGTCCGCAGAGAGCGCTTCCGCTTTCGTGCCGTCGCGGTTCCAGACGGTGACCGGATAGCCTGCGCCAATCAGGCGGCGCGCCATCGGCGCCCCCATGAGCCCAGTTCCCAAAAAAGCGATCCTGCGGGTCTCGGCCCGGCCTTCGCGTTGAGCACTCAAAGCTTTCCTCCCATTTCATCCTCGATATGGACACGGATGATATCATCGAAGGATGTTTCCGCGGTAAAGCCAAGTGCTGTCGCGCGCTTTGCCTCGAAGCCGGGCGCCCAGCCGGCGACCATCTTCATGATCATCTCGTCCGGCTCGCGACGAATGAGACGCACGGCCTTTTCTCCCGCGACGCGGCGGAGCGCTTCGATCTGCTCTCCGACGGTGGCGCTCAGACCCGGCATCGAAAGATTGCGCCGCGGACCGACCTTGTCGACGTCGATCGTCGCGCCATGAATCAGGAAGCCGACGGCGGAACGCGGCGAGGCATGCCAGTGCCGCACGTCGTCCGAGACGGGAAGCACCGCTTCCTGGCCGACCAGCGGCTCGCGCAGGATGTTGGAGAAGAAGCCGGAGGCCGCCTTGTTCGGCTTGCCGGGACGGATGCAGATGGTCGGCAAGCGGATGCCGATGCCGTCGAAGAAGCCGCGGCGCGAATAGTCGGCCAGCAGCAGCTCACAGATTGCCTTCTGTGTGCCGTAGCTGGTGAGCGGCGTGGTGTGAAATTCGTCGGGGATCGGATAGGGGAGCGGCGCGCCGAAGACGGCGATCGACGAGGTATAGACGACACGCGGCTTGTAACCGTCCTGGCCGTTGGCAATGCGGATGGCGTCGAACAGGTAGCGCGTGCCATCGAGGTTGATGCGATAGCCCTTCTCGAAATCCATCTCGGCCTCGCCGGAGACGATGGCCGCGAGATGGAAGATCGCGTCGGGACGCCCGGCGATCAGGCGATCCGCTTCGCCGGGCGCCGAAAGGTCCCCCGTTTCCAGCGTCACCTTGCCGGTGAAACCGGCCGGAGCGTCGGGCGAGACCACGTCGACGAGGGTGATGGCGTCAATCGATTGTCCACCGAGGTTGCCGTCCGCGGAAAGCCGCTGGGCCAGCTTTCGCCCGACCATACCCGCCGCACCAATGATCAGGATGTGCATGAGACTCTCCTCCCAGTGACAGACCGCTCACAGTAAACAGGCTTGAACCTGGCAATGGGCGGATTGAAATTTATATTGTAAGGTTGTCTGATAACCTTATATGCTCACTTTGAAAACAGTATATTTTGGAGCGGCGACGAAAACCGCGCCCCGGCTATGCGCTCGGGCGCAGGCTCTTCGAAAGCGCACCCGCAGGGAAATGGCAAGAGCATGACAATAGGGAATACCTTAGAGGCCAAGGATTTTCAGACGGCCCTGCGCGCCAGGCTTGGTGAGGCAATGGTGCTGACTGATCCGGACGAAATGGTCCGCTTCTGCCGCGACTGGCATGGCGACGTAACGAGCGGCGCAGTCGCGGTCTTGAGGCCACGCTCGACGGAGGAGGTTTGCACTGCGGTCAAGGCCTGCCGCGAGCTTGGACTTTCGATCGTCCCGCAAGGCGGCAATACCGGGCTTGTGCTCGGCGCGATACCGGATCTGCCCGACACACAGGTGATCTTGAGCCTCGAGCGGATGAATCGTATTCGCAAGATCGACCCAGACGATTTTTCCGCCGTGGTCGAAGCGGGATGCATATTGTCGGAACTGAAGGACGCGGTCGCCCAGAAGGATATGTTCTTTCCGCTAGCGCTCGGCGCTCAGGGCAGTTGCAGGATCGGAGGCAACGTTTCGACCAATGCGGGAGGCATCAACGTACTGCGCTATGGCATGACCCGCGAACTGGTTCTCGGCCTCGAGGTCGTTCTGCCGGACGGCACAGTCTTTGATGGCCTGTCCACCCTGCGCAAGGACAACCGAGGCATCGATCTGAAGCAATTGTTCATCGGCGCGGAGGGGACGCTGGGCATCATCACGGCCGTGTCGGTCAAACTGACGCCCAATCCGGACCAGGTGGCCACGGCCCTTCTTGCCCTCCGTTCTCTGGATGACGTTATTCGACTTTTTCGTCGCGCCAGGCGGGATTGCTGTGATCTCATGTCCGCCTTCGAGTTCATGCCACCGCTGGCATTCACGCTGGCGCAGGAGGCCATCCCCGATCTCGCGATGCCGGTTGCATCGGAATATCCTGTCTATGTCCTCATGGAGGTTTCAGGCTCCGGACTGGTCGACATCGCCAACCTCATGGACAGGTTCCTCGAAGGCGTCATGGAGGAAGGACTCGTGGCCGATGGCGTGGTCGCGGCATCGCGGGCGCAAGCGCGCAATCTCTGGCTTTTCCGGGAAGGGATGAACGAGGGCCAGGCCAAGCGCGGTCCCCATCTGCGAACCGACGTATCGGTGCAACTGTCGCAACTGGCGGATTTCGTGCGCGAAGCCGAAAGGGCAGTCTCCGATGCGGTTCCGGATTGTGTCAGCGTATCCTATGGCCATGTCGGCGACGGGAATGTGCACCTGAATGTCTTGCCGCCCTCGGGACTCTCTGCAGAAGAATGCGCCGCGCGCATCTACACGGCCAAGAGCGCTATCAATGCGGTGCTCGACCGTTACCGGGGCAGCATAAGCGCCGAGCACGGTATCGGACGGCTGAAGCGTTCGGATTTCGAACAGAGACTGCCAGATACGCAACGGAAACTGTTGACGGCATTGAAGCAGGCGATCGATCCGTCGATGACGATGAATCCCGGCTGCCAATTGAAATTCGGAGAAAATTGCTAGAATAAGCAAGGGGTAACCGGGAGGCGGCATTTTCAATGGCGGTGGACTTCAGCCAGATCAGACGCGGCGAGCATCTACCCGCGCGCATTGCGGCTCATATTACGCGGGAGATCAGCGAAGGCCGGATTGGCCCGGGCGACAAGCTTCCGACCGAACATATCCTCGCCAAGGCGTTCGGTGTCAGCCGGTCCGTGGTGCGCGAGGCGATCGCCCAATTGCGCAACGAGGGCCTCGTGGAGACTCGGCAGGGGGTCGGCGCCTTCGTGACCGATACCCAAGGACGGCCAACGATCCGGATAGAGCAGGTGGAACTCGATGATCGCGAGAACTTCCGCAGCCTCTTCCAACTGCGGATGCCGCTCGAGATCGAAGCTGCCGGCCTCGCCGCCGTCCATCACGACGCCGAGGATCTTCGAAAGCTCGATGAGACGCTGGCGCTCATGACAGGTGCCGAAAAATGGACAGAACAAGGGATCGTCGCCGACCTTGCCTTTCACCGCATTCTCGCGGCGGCAACCCATAACGAGTATTTTCCAGTGTTTATCGGCTTCATCGCTGAACGTATCAGCCTTGCCATCAATGCAGCCCGCGCAGTCGCCATACTCGAAGAGATCGTGGAAGTGACCATCGCGGAGCATGTTGTCATTCGCGATGCTGTCGCCATGCGCGATCCCTTAAAAGCACGCGACGCAATGCGTCAGCATCTGCTGGGCGCGGCGTCTCGCCTCAATCTCACACTGGAGACTTTCTGAAACCTGTCGCTTGATCCCTGACCGCCGCCACCGGACAAGCGTTGTGAATTGCGACAGGAATCTCCGCGGCAACGTTTTCGATGCTGGACACTTCGGAAAAGTCATACTAGAAACGCGGCTAGTAATGTTGTCAGACATCCTGACAATAAGGCAGAGCGGCTGGGGCCCGCATTGCCGTGAGACGCCTGGAGGAATGCAGTTGAGTCTAGACCGTGCGCTTCGCGCTGAAACGATTCTGCCCGAGCATGCGAAAGATGCGTTGCTCATCGGGCGCGTCTGGTCCGACGCGGCAGGCGGCCCCTGTCCGGTTCTCATTTCGGGCGCGCGTGTGCTTGACCTCACCCCCCTCGCCGCCACGATGTCGGCGCTGCTCGAAATTGAAGGCCTTGTCGGCCTATTGCGCGATACCAGGAACTTTCGTGATCTCGGGCCGCTCGATGCTTTCCTCTCCGGAGAAAACGGAAGCCTGCTCGCCCCAACCGATCTGCAGGCGATCAAGGCGGCGGGCGTTACATTCGCTGACAGCATGCTGGAGCGGGTGATCGAGGAGCAGGCAAAGGGCGACGCCACCCGGGCTCTCGACATCCGCAAGCGCCTGGCGCCCGTCCTCGGCGACAGCCTGCGCGGGGTCGTCGCCGGTTCCGAACAGGCAGCGCACGTCAAGGCGCTGTTGCAGGACATGAACCTGTGGTCACAATATCTCGAGGTCGGCATCGGCCCAGACGCGGAAATCTTCACCAAGGCACAGCCCATGTCGGCCGTCGGCTGCGGTGCCGAGGTCGGCATTCATCCGATGTCGGAATGGAACAATCCCGAGCCCGAAGTCGTGCTCGTGCTTCGCTCCACTGGCGAAATCGTCGGCGCAACGCTGGGCAACGACGTCAACTTGCGCGACATCGAAGGCCGCTCGGCCCTGCTTCTGGGCAAGGCCAAGGACAATAACGCCTCATGCTCGATCGGCCCCTTCATTCGCCTGTTCGACAACGGGTTCTCGCTCAACGATCTGGGCCGCGTCCGCGTTTCGCTACTCGTTGAGGGCAAAGATGGTTTCGTCATGACAGGGGAGAGCCCGATGGAGGCGATCAGCCGCAAACCGGCCGATCTTGCCCGCCAACTCCTCAATCGCAACCATCAATACCCAGACGGCGCCGTGCTGTTCCTCGGCACGATGTTCGCGCCGGTCAAGGACCGCCGCGGCGCTGGCCAGGGCTTCACCCACGAGCTTGGCGACCGGGTTGAAATCGCCACGCCGAAGCTTGGCCGCCTGGTGAACTGGGTCGAGCGCAGTGACGCATGCCCCGAATGGACCTTCGGCACGACCGCACTGATCCGCAACCTGGCCGCCCGAGGCCTTCTGGACAAGGTGTGAGGAGGTTTGCCATGCAAAAGGCAATCGACGCATTCTATCGTTTCCTCGAAATACTGTTGATCTTCTTCCTCTCGGCCATGGCCGTGATGGTCTTCGTCAACGTGGTGCTGCGATACGGTTTCAACTCGGGTCTCAATGTCTCTGATGAGCTTTCGCGGTATTTCTTTGTCTGGCTGACCTTCATTGGCGCTGTCGTCGCATTTCGCGAGCATGCGCATGTCGGCGTCGAAACGCTGGTCATGCTGTTTGGCCGCAGGGGCCGGATCATCTGCATGATCTTGTCGAACATCGTCATCATCGTCGTGTCTGCGATCTTCTTCTGGGGCACCTGGAAGCAGGCCCCGATCAATGCCAGCATGGCGGCACCCGTCACCAAGCTCCCGATGATCTGGGTCTACGGCATTGGGTTCTTCACGGGCGCCGGTGTCGTGCTGATTGCGCTTGAGCGCTTGTTCCGCCTGTTGACCGGCCGCGTCACCGAGGAAGAAATCGCCGCCTTTGCCGGTGAAAACATGTCCCTCGAGCATCTCTCGGAGCGTGCCTGATGACTCTGGTCGTATTTATCGCTTCCCTGCTCGGCGCCATGGCGATCGGCGTGCCGGTAGCCTTCGCGCTGATGTTCTGCGGTGTTACGCTCATGTGGTACATGGGCATGTTCAACACACAGATCATCGCCCAGAATATGATCGCGGGCGCCGACACCTTCACACTGCTCGCCATTCCCTTTTTCATCCTTGCCGGAGAGCTGATGAATGCCGGCGGCCTGTCGCGCCGCATCATCGATTTCGCGATCGCCTGCGTCGGCCACATTCGCGGCGGTCTTGGCATTGTCGCGATCATGGCTGCGGTCATCATGGCCAGCATTTCCGGTTCTGCCGCAGCCGATACGGCGGCGCTTGCCGCAATTCTTATTCCCATGATGGCGAAGGCCGGCTACAACGTGCCGCGCTCCGCCGGCCTGATCGCCGCAGGCGGCGTCATCGCGCCGGTCATACCGCCATCCATGGCTTTCATCGTCTTCGGTGTGGCCGCGAACGTCTCGATCACCCAGCTTTTCATGGCCGGCATCGTGCCGGGTCTGATAATGGGGCTCGCGCTCATCGCCACCTGGCTGATCGTGGTGCGCAAGGACAAGGTCGAGGCGCTGCCGCGCACGCCGATGAAGGAACGTCTGCGGGTCACCGGCCGGGCACTCTGGGCACTTGGCATGCCGGTAATCATTCTTGGCGGCATTAAGGCCGGTGTCGTGACGCCGACGGAAGCGGCTGTGGTCGCAGCGGCATATGCGCTCTTCGTCGGCATGGTCGTCTACAGGGAGCTTACGCCCCGTGAACTGCCTCATGTCATCCTCCAGGCGGCCAAGACGACGTCTGTCATCATGTTCTTGGTCTGCGCTGCGCTGGTCTCCGCCTGGCTGATCACCGCCGCCAATATTCCGGCCGAAATCACTGGCTTCATCGAGCCGCTGATCGACCGTCCGACGCTTCTGATGTTCGTCATCATGCTGGTCGTGCTGGTCGTCGGTACCGCGCTTGATCTCACTCCGACGATCCTGATCCTGACGCCCGTGCTGATGCCGATCATCAAGCAGGCGGGAATCGACCCGGTCTATTTCGGCGTCCTGTTCATCATGAACACCTGTATCGGCCTGTTGACCCCACCGGTGGGCGTCGTCCTGAACGTCGTCAGCGGCGTCGGTCGCGTGCCGCTCGGCAAGGTGACAGTGGGCGTCGCACCCTTCCTCGTAGCGCAGGTCCTCGTGCTCTTTACCCTGGTCCTATTCCCGGATCTGGTTCTCGTCCCCGCCCGCTGGCTGCGTTGACAGTCCGCGAGCACAAGACTTCTCACTCAACATTCCAATGGGAGGAAAATATGAGAAAACTGCTTCTGACCACCACCGCCATCGCATTTGCCTGCTCCGCCGCTGCCCCGGCATTTGCCGAGTTCAGCGATCGTAACATCCGCGTCTCGAACGGCATCAATGCCGACCATCCGGTCGGCAACGGCATCAAAGCCATGCAGGCCTGCCTGGACGACAAGTCCGGCGGCAAGCTCAAGCTCACCGCCTTCTGGGGCGGCGCGCTCGGCGGCGACCTTCAGGCAACCCAGGCCCTGCGCTCGGGCGTTCAGGAAGCTGTCGTCACCTCGTCCTCGCCGCTGGTCGGCATCGTGCCGGCGCTCGGCGTCTTCGACCTTCCGTTCCTGTTCGCCAGCGCTGACGAAGCCTACAAGGTTCTCGACGGCGATTTCGGCACGCAGATGAACAAAAAACTCGAAGAAGCAGGCCTCATCAACCTCGCCTACTGGGAAAACGGCTTCCGCAACCTGTCGAACTCCGTTCGCCCGGTCACCAAGTGGGAAGACTTCGAGGGCATGAAGGTTCGCGTCATGCAGAACAACATCTTCCTCGACACCTTCCAGAATCTCGGCGCCAATGCCACCCCGATGGCCTTCGGCGAAGTGTTCTCGGCGCTGGAAACCAAGGCGATCGATGCGCAGGAAAATCCCTATGTGACGATCGATACGTCGAAGTTCTATGAAGTGCAGAAGTACGTCACCGAAACGAATCACGCGTATACGCCGTTCCTGTTCCTCTTCTCGAAAGCGATCTTCGACACCTACGCACCGGAAGAACAGGCAGCCCTTCGCGAATGCGCGATCGTCGGCCGCGATGAAGAGCGCAAGGTCATCCAGGACCTGAACAAGAAGTCACTGGAGAAGATCAAGGCCGAAGGCATCGAGGTCAATGTTCTTTCTCCTGAAGAACAGGCTCGCATTCGCGAGAAGTCCATGATCGTCTACGACAAGCACAAGGCTGAAATCGGCGCCGATGTTGTCGACGCGATCCTCGCCAAGCTTGCCGAGATCCGCAAGTAAAGCCGATCACGACAAATCGTCCGCGTCCGTCGCGGCCAAGTGATGATGAAGGAAGGCCCGGGAGATACCTCCCGGGCCTTCCTTCATTCCGTCCGGTGCTCGAAGGAATGGGGTGGCAAAGAGGGCCGCCCACGAGGAACGGCCCCTTCCTGTTATCGTCAGTGTGGTCGTGTGGTCATGGCAGGTCGAACGGGCGATCGGGCTCGCGCCGCTTCAACTGTTGTTCACGGAAGAAGATGAACATACCCGAGCCAACAATGAGTGCTGCGCCGAGCATCATCGTGAGGCGCGGCACGTCGCCGAAAAACATCCAGCCAAAGATGATCGCCCATAGCAGGAGGGTGTATTGGAGCGGCGCGACGGTCGCCGCGTCCGAGATTTTCAGCGCGCGGTTGACCAACATATGCGCGCCCATGGCGACCACTCCGAGCAGGGCGAGCAAGGCGACCTCGGACACCGACGTGAGCGGCGTCCAGTCGAACGGCGCGAAGACGAGGCCGGCAAGGCCGGCGCCGCCAACCTGGAACAGGACGAGCGTCTTGTCCGGCGTGCCGCGCAGGCTGCGGCCGGAAAGCAGCATGAAGGCGAAGGCAAAGGTGCCAAGGATGGAGATGATTGCCGGCATGGTGAACATGGCGCTCGACGGCTCGAGCGTGATGATGACGCCGACGAAACCGATGAAGATCGCGCTCCAGCGCCGCCAGCCGACCTTTTCGCCGAGCAGAAGCGGCGAGGCGGCGGCGACGTAGATCGGTGCGGCAAGCCAGTAGGTCATGACGTCGGCGAGCGGCAGGTACATGACCGCGTAGTAGAAGCAGAAAACCTCCATCGTCGAAAAGACGACGCGCGCCAGCTGCATCAGCGGCTGCTCCGCCTCGAGGATCGGCTTCCTGCCGGCAAGCCAGAGGAAAGGCGAAAGGATCAGCAGGGCGGCTATGCTGCGGATCAGGATGACCTGGCCGAGTCCGTAGCTGGCGACGAGCCATTTGCCCATGGCATCGTTGAGCGCGAACATCAGCATGCCAAGCAGCATGACCGCCGGTCCTGCCATGGCGCGGTATCGGCTACTGCCGAAGGTTTCAGAGGTGTTTGCCATTTCTGTCTTCTTCCGTCGAGTGTCTGCGGCGTTCAGATGGTGGATGCATCGGAGATGCGGCGGGAGACCGTAAAGGCCCGCTCGAGATCCGGGTTGAGTTCCATACCGAGGCCGGGGCCGGGCGGTACTGTTATCATGCCGTTCTTCACTTCCGGCAGGGCGGTGACCAGATCCAGGTACCAGGTACGATAGAAGGCGCGCACGCTCTCCTGCACCAGCGCGTTGGGGGCATTGAGCGACAGATGCGTCGAGGCGCAGAGCACGACCGGCCCGGTGCAGTCATGTGGCGCGACCGGCAGATGCCAAGCCTCGGCCATGGCGGCGATCTTGCGCGCTTCCGACAGGCCGCCGCACCAGGAAATGTCGAGCATGACCACCCCGGCGGCGCCGGTTTCGAGATAGTCGCGGAAGGCCCAGCGCGAACCGAGCGTCTCCGAAGCGGAGATCGGGGCGGGGGACACTTCGGCATAGCGCTTCAGGCTCGACAGGCTGTCCATCTTGATCGGGTCTTCGTGCCAGAAAGTCTGGTAAGGGGTGAGCGCCTTGGCGATCTGCATGGCCGGCAGCAGCTGCCACATGGAGTGGAACTCCACCATGATGTCCATCCTATCGCCGACGGCGGCGCGGATCTTCTCGAAGGGCTGAAGCGCCTGTTTGAGATCCGGCATGGAGATGTACTGGCCACGCGACTTCTCGGCGGCGGCATCGAAGGGCCAGATCTTCATCGCCGTGATGCCGTCCTCCAGCAACGAGTGGGCCAGTTCGTCGGCGCGATAGAGGAAGCCGTTCAGGTCGTCGTAGTCGCGGCCCTCGGAAAGCCCGTAGTTGGCGGTCGTCTGGCCCGTGGCCTTCTTGATGTATTCGGTGCCGGCGCAGGTATTGTAGGTGCGGATCTCGCGGCGGGTGAAGCCGCCCAGAAGCTGGGCGATCGGCTGGTTGGTCGCCTTTCCGAACAGGTCCCATAGCGCGATGTCGAAGGCGGAATTGCCGCGCACCTCGCCCCCGGAGGAGCGGAAGCCGAGATAGCCGACGAGATCGGCGGACAGCCTGTCGATCTCCAGCGGATCGCGGCCGATGACGCGTGGCGCGATATATTCATGCACATGGGCCTCGACGGTCTCGGCGCCGAAGAAGGTCTCGCCAAGCCCGGTCAATCCTTCATCGGTATGGACAAGCAACCATATGAGATTGGCGCGCTCCGCGACACGCAAGGTTTCGAGGCCGGTGATTTTCATGAATGTCCTCTTTCAGATGAGGCCTGCAGCAAGCAGGGCCTTGATGCTCTCGTCGAAATGTCGGGCCATGAGGTCCGCAGCAGTTCGTGGATCCCCGGCGGCAATCGCTTCGGCCAATTCGACATGCAGCCTGTTCATCGCACGCCGATCCTCCTCGCCTGACCGGCTGCGCCAGCCAATCGGCCACGTCTCGCGCATGACACCCTGGAACGCACCGATGATGAGCGTGAAGACCGGATTTCCGGACGCCCTCGCGACCGCAAGATGAAATGCGATATCATGCTCCATGACCGCCGGCGGGTCGGCAAATTTCTCCTCCATGGCGCGCGCATGACCAAATATGACCCGAGCCTCATCATTGGAGCGCCGAAGTGCTGCCAACGTCGCCGTGCGCGCCTCAATGGTGCGGCGAGCATCGTAGATCTGCTGGATGTCGATCTGGTCCGTCACAACACCATGGTTGATCATAAGCGACATGGTGGCGTCATCGAGCTCGGCAACTGTCGGGCGCTTTCCGGCGCCGAGATCGACGAGGCGGAGAGCCGCTAGGGACCGAAGCGCCTCCCGCACGACCGTCCGAGAGACATGCAGATCTTTGGTCAGGGTGGCTTCCGCCGGCAAACGATCGCCGGGTTTCAACTCGTTCTCTCGGATCAGGCTGGTGATTGCGGCAATTGTGCTGGAGACGAAATCCCCGGAAAGCCCGGGCGCCACTGTGATCTGCTCCATGAGAAACTCCTCGGGTTTTGCAGAACCTATAGTACAGGTTTCAACGAAACGCATCTCCTTTCGCAATTATTCCGAGCGAGTGGACAGAATCCGGAGATCGCTTGCCAGAATTCTCGGCGGACGCGGCAAAGGTGGCCAGCAGACGCCCGGTGATTGCCGCTGATAGACTGATCACCACGGTATTTCCGACGTCGCTTGCGGAATCGGGCACCAAACACTTTGGTCCCTGATTACGGACACTCCTCAGTCGAAAAAACGAATGGCTTGCTTTGCTAGATGCTCGTGATGTTGTGGCCCCCGCGGCCTGGAGGAGGGCCACTGCGAAGGCTGGCCCTCTTGTTGTGCTTTGGAACGCCTGGAGATGGGTGGGATCAAATGACAGGACTACCGATCATGGCTGAGGCAAGGAGGAGACGCAGCGCATCCTGAAATCCTCAGTGGTTTCCACGTTTTGCGGTCCCCTCGCCGTCGAGCCATGAAGCCAGCTCCGCTTCTGCCTTTTCCAGCGCGTTGTGGTTCAGCAACTTGCGCAAGATCGCGATCGTGATCGCTCGCGTCCGTAGATTGAACCGGCCATCCTCGCCATCCTCGCCAACGGCCTGATAGACGTCCAGCTTCTCGTAGAGCTGCTGCAACCGGTTCTGCACGCTTCTGAGCGAGAGATTGCGCCGCTGCGCAATCGCGCGGTCCGTAAGCCCGAGTGCGATGTCGATCAGCACTTCGTATTCGGAATCGGTGAACCCGCCGCCATAGCTAAGGCTCTTCTGCTGCATGCCGCGGACTTCGCGGTCGATCACACATTGGGACTCGATGAAAATTGACCGCAACGCCAGTTTCAAGCGGTCGTCGGATGCCGATTTCAGCACATAGCCATAGGCAGCCCCATCCGGGACGATACGGGAGACGCCCCGGACATAGGCCTCATCGGAATAATTCGACCAGAACAGGATATTCGTGTCCGGCCGCTCTTTCCAGATCGTCCTGGCGGCCTCGATGCCGTTGCGGGGACTCATCTGCAGATCCATGATGATATTGGCCGAGCGATGCTCGCGAGCGAGCCGCTCACCGATCATGCCGTTCTCGGCTTCGATCAGCATATCGCACTCAGGAAGAGCCGCATGCACCGCTTCACGCAGATAGGCGCGGTGAAGGACATCGTCCTCGATGATGAGGATATTCATTTGGAGGTTACCTCCTGGGCCGTGCAATCGGGTGCGAGCTGGACGCGCACGACGCTGCCATGGCCCGGTTTGTTGGCGATCTCGAATCTAGCGGAAATCAGTCGGGCCCGGGTTTTCATGTTGTCTATGCCGCAGCCGGCCCGCTTTACAGGCCGCTCGAAGCCGATGCCGTTGTCTATGATCTCGATGACGATTTGCCGCTCGGAGGCCTTGAGGCGAACCAGGATCTCGGAAGCCTGGGAGTGGCGGATGGCGTTGTTGATTGCTTCCTGCGCGATGCGGAAAAGCGCGGTGCTCACCGTCTGGTTCAGCCGCTCCAACGCACCGCCGGTATTGTTTTCAAGTGTCCAGGAAATGTCCAGGCCGCTGTCGCGGATGGAACGGTCGAGGTGGTTCTCCACTGCCTCGGCGAAACCAAAAAGCTGCAGAATCGACGGTTTTGCCTCTTCGATGATTCGCCGGAGGTCCTGCATGCAATGCTGCAGCCCCCTGAAAATGGGCTCCAGCGCGTCGCCCGTGATTTCCGGCTGGTGGATCTGCCGCTCCAGCCTTCGGGCAAGCCGCGTAAGGTCGGCGAGCGTCTCATCGTGGAGATCCATACCGATCCGCTGACGTTCCGCTTCCAGCGCCCCGGTCAGCTTTAGCGCGCCGAGCCTCAGGCCTTCCTCTCGCGCCCTGGCCTCAGCTTCGACAATGGCTGAGCGCTTCGCCTGTTCGGCCGCCCGCAGGGCAAAGAAATAGGGAGCGAGCAGATCGGCGATCGCGCGGGCGTTTCCAATATCCTGCAAATCGTAGAGCCCGCGTTCGCGGCTGGAGCAGCTGAGCACGCCGATGACGTCACCCTGAACCTTCAGCGGCACATGCAGGCGGCTGCGCAGAGATTGCTCGAGAATGGGCTGCGAGAATGCCCCCTCGAAATGGAACCGCTCGTCCGTGCAGGCATCCTCGGTCAGCAGATATTCGACCTCCCCCCACAGCACGGACCTGATCGGACTTTCCGACAAGGGTGCCGGCGGAACCTTGCCCCAATCGGTCTCAAAGCCACTTTCATAAGCTGTGTGGTACTGCCCATCGACCATGATGATGCAGACATCGAGATGATCATGCGGAATGATGTCATTTATTTCCGTATCGACAGCCTGGATCGCGGAATGAAAATCGAGCTGACCTGCCAGCAGGCGTGAAATGCCCAGATAGTGATCGAACAAGGCCGGGTGAACGGTATCCAGCATGCAGGTATCCTCCCGCGCAGTTCGCCGATACCCTCGCGGCGACCGCACGCGCCTTACACATATGCATTCATTAGAGAGCCAACAAGTCGCGGCGTCTTGCGGGATCCCGCAAATTTCTGGCGGTTTGCCGCACCTTTTATGCCGTAAAGTGCCTGTACAGACTAGGGCGCCGTGGTCATTCTGATCAAGCTGAGCTCGGAGCCCGGCTTTAGAGAGTTTCGGCTGTCCATTGAGGATGTGGACACAACGAATCCGCCAAGCGCCACGCTGGCTTATGGGAGGAAAACATGAAAATCAAGAGTGTACTCGGTGCATCCGTCGCCGTGCTTTGTGTCGCTATGGCCGGTTCCGCGCTCGCGGATACGTCGGGCAAGAAAATCGCCCTATCGAACAACTACGCCGGCAACTCCTGGCGCCAGGCCATGCTGACCAGCTGGGAAAAGGTGACTGGCGAAGCCGTCAAGGCGGGCCAGGTCGCTGCAGCCGATGCGTTCACGACCGCGGAAAACCAGGCAACCGAGCAGGCGGCCCAGATCCAGAACCTGATCCTGCAGGGCTATGATGCTATCGTGCTCAATGCGGCATCGCCAACCGCGCTCAACGGCGCTGTGAAGGAAGCCTGCGATGCCGGCATCACGGTCGTCTCGTTCGATGGCATCGTCACGGAACCTTGCGCTTGGCGCATCGCTGTGGACTTCAAGGAAATGGGCCGCAGCCAGATCGATTATCTCGCGAAGAAGATGCCGAATGGCGGCAATCTGCTCGAAGTGCGCGGCCTTGCCGGCGTTTTCGTCGACGATGAGATCTCGGCTGGCATCCATGCCGGCGTCGAACAATACCCACAATTCAAGATCGTCGGCTCCGTGCACGGCGACTGGGCCCAGGATGTCGCGCAGCGCGCTGTTGCCGGCGTGCTTCCCAGCCTGCCAGAGGTTGCGGCAGTTGTGACCCAGGGAGGTGACGGCTACGGCGCCGCTCAGGCTTTTGCTGCCGCCAACCGTCCGATGCCGACAATCGTCATGGGTAACCGCGAGGACGAGTTGCTTTGGTGGAAGCAGCAGAAGGATGCCAACGGATATGAGACCATGTCGGTTTCGATCGCACCTGGCGTCTCGACGCTCGCCTTCTGGGTCGCCCAGCAGATCCTCGATGGCAAGGAAGTCAAGAAAGACCTCGTGGTGCCCTTCCTGCGCATCGACCAGGACAATCTTGAGGCCAACCTCGCCAACACCCAGAAGGGTGGTGTAGCGAACGTCGAGTACAGCCTCGAAGACGCCCAGAAGGTAATCGCTGCAGCAAAGTAAGGCGGAAGCGATAGGATTACTCCCGACCGGGGCGGCGCGCCGCAAGGTGGTCCGTCCCGGGCATCTTTGCAGTTCCACATCCAATCAGAGCCCGAATTGATGACCATGAACGCTCAGACAGAAGCGATCGTCGCCGCTAGGGACGTCCAGGTGCACTTCGGCGCCGTTCGCGCCCTAAATGGTGTGGATCTGACGATCCAGGCGGGCGAATGCATCGGCCTCGTTGGCCACAACGGCGCCGGCAAATCGACGATTGTCAACGTGATCAATGGCGGACTCTCGCCCCACCAGGGCAGTATTTCCTATAACGGCTCCCCGGTCGCGCGGCACGGCATCAACGTCGCGCGCAGCGAGGGTATCCGGTGCGTATTCCAGGAGCTGTCGCTCTGCACAAACCTGACGATCATCGAGAATGCTAGGATCATGCACCGCGCCCTGGCCGGCCCGGGTTGGCGCGGCAAGGCGCACCACGTCATGCGCGAAATCCTGGACGAGATCTTTCCCGGTCATCGGATAAACTGCACCTCATCCGTCGGCGAACTCTCCATCGCCGAGCGGCAAATGGTCGAAATTGCCATCGCTTTCGCTGTCGTCGGCCCCTCTCCGAAGCTCGTCATCCTTGACGAGCCGACCTCCTCCCTCGATGCCGGTCTGGCCGCGCAATTGATGGCCTATGTCAGACGCTATGTGGATACCGGCGGTTCGGTACTGCTTATTTCGCATATCCTGGGGGAAATTCTCTCGACCGCGGATCGCATCGTGGTGATGAAGGACGGCAAGGTCGTAACGGACAGGCCGGCCAGGGATTTTACCACTCAAAGCCTCGTCCAGGCCATGGGCAGCGTTGTCAAGGAGCAGGCGCGCTCGGCAATGGACGCGAGCAAGCGTACCGGCGCGCCTGTCTTGGCCCTCCCCGCCTCTGAAGACAGTGCCATCGCGTTCGAAGCGTATCGCGGCGAGATTATCGGCCTTGCCGGCCTCGGCGGTCACGGCCAGACGGACATGTTGCTCGAGCTATTCCGCCGCAAGGGCAATAACTGGCTCCCAGGTGCTGACGCCATTGCCTTCGTCGCGGGCGACCGTAGCCTGAACGGAACCTTCCCGCTCTGGAGTATTCTGCAGAATCTGACAATCGCTTCCCTTGGCCGTCTCTCGCGGGCAGGCTTCGTGGATCGCCGGCGTGAGGCGGATCTCGCCGCCGACTGGAAGAGCCAGATGGAGATCCGGACACACGACATGTTGAACGGCATTCTCTCGCTCTCGGGTGGAAACCAGCAGAAAGTGCTGTTTGCGCGCGCCCTGGCAACGCGGGCCTCCGTCGTGCTGATGGACGACCCAATGCGGGGCGTCGACATCGGGACCAAGCAGGAAGTCTATAACATCTTGCGCGCGGAACGCACCAAGGGCCGCACCTTCATCTGGTACTCGACGGAAATGGACGAAATCTGCCTGTGCGACCGGGTCTATGTGTTTCGCGATGGAGCAATTGTGGCCGAACTTTCCGGCGATGACATCAATGAGGACAATATCCTGGCCGCGTCTTTCGAAGGAGAAGCAGTATGAACCTGCGTCTCTCGTCCTCCGCGATCCGCATGATCGTCCCGGCGGCCTCGCTTGTGGCCCTTCTTGCCGCCGTGTTCTGGCTGCAGCCGCGCGCCATGAGCTATACGGGGCTCAACCTTCTCCTCAATCTTGCCGTTCCGATCGCGCTCGCGACCATTGCGCAGATGTTCATCATCGCGGTCAACGACCTCGACCTGTCGATGGGCACGTTTGTGAGCTTTGCAGCATGCGTCGCGGCAACTTTCCTGCAGTCATCCCCGGCGCTTGGTGTCCTGATCCTGCTCGGCGCGGTAGCGGTCTACGCCTTCCTTGGCGTCGTGATCTATCTTCGCAATCTGCCGTCGATCGTCGTCACCCTCGGCATGAGCTTCATCTGGGCCGGCCTTGCCGTGCTCTTGCTGCCTTCGCCCGGCGGATCCGCTCCGACCTGGGCGCGCTGGATCATGACCGTACGTCCGCCGCTTGTTCCCGTAGCCATCATCGCCAGCATTGTCATTGCAGTTGTTGCGCACTTCATCGTTATGCGCTCGACCTTTGGTGTCCTGATGCGCGGCGTTGGCGGCAATCAACGCTCTGTTGAGCGATCCGGGTGGTCGGTCGTCGCAATCAGGGCCGGCACCTATGCACTTGCCGGGTTCTTCGCCTCATTGTCGGGTATTGCGCTCGTCGGGCTGACCACCTCGGCCGATGCCAATATCGCCCTTCGATACACGCTTTTGTCCATTGCCGGTGTCATTCTTGGCGGCGGCGAGTTCGTCGGCGGTCGGGTATCACCGATTGGAGCGGTTATCGGGGCCCTGACATTGACCCTGGCTGGTTCCTTTCTGTCTTTCCTGCGCATCTCCCCCGATTGGCAGATCGGGGCGCAAGGAGCGATTCTCATCATCGTGCTGGCGCTCCGCTTGTTGTTCCATCGGCTCGAAAAACGGAGAAATCGCTGATGTCTCTCCTTCTTACCCTCTCCCGGAAGCCGTGGGTCTGGTCCTTTGTCGCCATGGCAATCGTCTGGCTTGTGACGGTGCTCTTTACGGGCGGTGCAAGCGCACTTGCATTGACCCAGACTTCGCTCACCTTCGCATCCTTTGCAGTGATCGTCGGCATCGGCCAGATGTTCGTAATCACGCTGGGTCCCGGCAATATCGATCTCTCCGTGCCGGCCACGATGACGCTTGCCGGCACGATTGCTCTGAAGCTGATGAATGTCGAAGACGGCATGATCCTGTTTGGCCTGATGATCTCCATTCTGATCGGGTTGGCAGTCGGTATCGGCAACTACGCGCTGATCAAGATTTTGCGCATACCGCCGATCATCGCGACGCTTTCGATGAGCTTCATCGTCCAATCAGCCGCGATCTGGTATAACCGCGGCCTGCGTATCAAGCCGCCGCCGGCGCTCGCGGACTTCACGACATCGGCCACCGCCGGCGTCCCAAACATCGCCATTCTGGCGCTGCTTGTTTCGGTCGCGGGCTGGCTGCTGCTGCACAAGAACATCTATGGCCGCTGGATTTCCGCAATCGGCCAGAGCATGTTCGCGGCGAGGATGGCGGGCATTCCCGTCGATGGCACGCGCCTGGTCACCTATCTGCTCTGCGCGGTGCTAGCATCCATCAGCGGCTATCTGCTCGCAAGCTTTTCGGGAGGCGCGGCCCTGAACATGGGATCCGAATACCTTCTGATGTCCATTGCGGTGGTTGTCATTGGCGGCACCGCTGTCGCCGGCGGGGATTCCAATATTCCGGGGATCTGGGGAGCCGCCCTGTTCCTGTTTCTCGTCGTCTCGATGCTCAATACCTACGGTTTCGGCGCCGGTTTCCGGCTGATCCTGACCGGCCTCATCATCATCTCCGTCATTCTGCTCGCGAGCGGGCGAAACAGCACCAGCCGGTGATGGCCTCGAAACGGCGGAGGCAATTATGGAACTGAAGACCATGACGACAGTTGGCAACTCGCCCTATGAAATCATCGACCCGCGGTTTCGCCAGTTGATCGTTCCCTCCGCGGCGCTGGATGAACTCTATAGCGATTGCCGCTGGGCCGAGGGCCCGGTCTGGTTCAGCGATCTGAATTGCCTTGTCTGGAGCGACATACCGAATCAGAGAATGCTGCGCTGGGTACCTGGCGACGGCGTTTCCGTTTTCAGAGAACCGTCCAATTTCGCCAATGGCAATACGCGTGACCGCCAGGGCCGGCTGGTTTCTTGCGAACACGGCATGCGGCGTGTAACCCGCACCGAACCTGATGGCACCATCACGGTCATTGCGGACCGCTTCAACGGCCAGCGGCTCAACTCACCGAACGACGTCGTCGTGCACAGCGACGGCTCGATCTGGTTTACCGATCCTACGTACGGCATCCTCTCCAACTACGAAGGCTATCAGGCCGAACCTGAGCAGCCGACCCGCAATGTCTACAAGGTCGATGCTACGACCGGCGAGATCCGTGCCGTAATCACCGATTTCAGGCAGCCGAACGGCCTCGCCTTCTCTCCCGACGAGACAAAGCTCTATGTGGCCGATTCGGCCGCAAGCCATGATGCGTCGGCGCCACGTCACATAAGGGTCTTCGATGTCGGCGAAGACGGCAAGTTGAGAAACGACCGTGTTTTCTGCACGATCGACTGCGGCATACCGGACGGCTTCCGTCTCGATATCCATGGCAATCTCTGGACGAGCGCCGGCGATGGCGTACATTGCTTTTCACCCGACGGCAGTCTTATCGGCAAGATTCTAATACCACAAACGGTTGCGAACTTGACCTTTGGCGGGCCGAGACGCAATCGACTGTTTATCACAGCCACCAGATCGCTCTACTCGGTCTATCTGACGACGACCGGCGCGCAGATGCCCTAACAGTCCTCTCCGGGCACACCGGCTCGGAATTCTGGCATCAGGCAAGGTCGATGCCCCGTTTCTTTTTGCCCGATAATGCGCCATGGCTCCGGTCAATTGGCGCCTATCCCGATTGCGAACACAAAAACGCGATTGTGTGTGCGGTTGCGAGATGCCACTATTTTTGGCGAAGCATTGTCCGGCTGTGCCGCCGGATCAAAATGAGATGCCAAGAATGGGGGAACTTCATGACCAGCACTTTCTTGATGCCCAAGCGTGCCTTGCTGAGGGCCTTTGCCATCAGGCTGGTGGCCGCAACTGCCGTAACATTGTCGGGCGCCGGGATCGCCGTCGCCAAGACCTCCCTCATCCTCGGCATGACAATCGAGCCCACCGGCCTCGACCCGACGATCGCCGCTCCCGTGGCGATCGGACAGGTAACGTGGCAGAACGTCTTCGAGGGGCTGGTGACGATCGACCGCGACGGCAAGATCGAACCGCAACTGGCGAAGAGCTGGGAGATCTCCGCGGATGGCCTCACCTATACCTTCAAGCTCGAGGAGGGCGTGAAGTTCCATGACGGCGAGGCCTTCGACTCGGCCGTAGCCAAGGCATCGCTGGAGCGCGCCCGAGGGGCCGACAGCGTCAATCCGCAAAAACGCTTCTTCGCCGCCATCGACACGATCGAGACGCCGGATGCCGCAACGCTGGTGCTGAAGCTGAAGGAACCCGCCGGCAGCCTGCTCTACTGGCTCGGCTGGCCATCCTCGGTGATCGTCGGCACCAAGAGTGCGGCTGAGGCCAAGACCACGCCGATCGGCACCGGACCGTTCAAGTTCGTCAACTGGGCCAAGGGGGACAAGGTCGAGCTTGCCGCCAATCCCGACTACTGGAACGAAGACGTCAAGGTGAAGCTGGACAAGGTGACCTTCCGCTTCATCGCCAATCCGCAGGCGCAGGCCGCTGCGCTGAAATCCGGCGACGTCGATGCCTTTCCCGAGTTCGGCGCGCCGGAGCTGGTGGAGAGCTTCAAGGACGACGCAAGACTGACGACCGTGATCGGCAATACCGAACTCAAGGTCGTGGCCGGCATGAACAACGAGCGCAAGCCGTTTGACGACAAGCGCGTGCGCCAGGCGCTGATGATGGCGCTCGATCGTTCGGTGATCGTCGACGGCGCCTGGTCCGGCTACGGCACGCCGATCGGCAGCCATTATACACCCAACGACCGCGGCTATCTCGACCTGACCGGCACTCACGCTTACGATCCGGAAAAGGCCAAGGCCCTTCTCGCCGAGGCGGGCTATCCGGATGGTTTCACCTTCACTATCAAGACCCCGCAGATGGCCTATGCGCCGCGCTCGGCGCAGGTGATGCAGGCGATGTTTGCCGAGATCGGCGTGACGATGAACATCGAGCCGACGGAATTCCCTGCCAAGTGGGTGCAGGACGTATTCAAGGGCCGCGACTTCGACATGACCATCGTCGCCCATGCCGAGCCGATGGACATCGACATCTATGCCCGGGATCCCTACTATTTCGGCTACAAGAACCCCGCCTTCAACGACATCCTGAAGAAGATCGAGGCGACCCCCGACGCGGCCGAGCAGGACAGGCTCTATGGCGAGGCGCAGAAGATCCTCGCGGAGGATGTGCCGGCGCTGTTCCTCTTCGTCATGCCGAAGCTCGGCATCTGGGACAAGAAGCTGAAGGGCCTGTGGGAGAACGAACCGATCCCGTCCAACGTGCTGACAGAGGTCTATTGGGAGGAGTGAGGGCGGAAGCTAGACCGAGTTCCAGGATGACTGTCTCCCCCTCTGGCCAGAGGGGGTGTCATACAATGAGGAGCCTCCGATGCTGACCCTCATCGCCCGGCGGCTTGGCAGTCTCGTCCTGACGCTCGCGGCCGTGTCGATCCTGATCTTCATCGTCATGGACGTGCTGCCCGGGGATCCGGCCGCCATCATGCTCGGCACCTCGGCAAGCCCCGACACGCTGGCCGCCCTTCGGCGCGAACTCGGGCTCGATCAGCCCCTGCCGGTGCGTTACTTCCTCTGGCTCGGCGGGTTGGTGACTGGCGATCTCGGCAATTCCTATACCTATGGCGTGCCGGTGGCCGGCCTGATCGCGGAGCGTCTGGCCGTCACCCTTCCTCTGGCGTTCATGGCGATCCTGATTTCCATGCTGATCGCCATCCCACTCGGCGTCGTCTCGGCAGCGAAACGCAATTCCGGCTTCGACTATCTCGCCGGCGTCTTCTCCCAGATGTTCATCGCCGTGCCCGGATTCTGGGTGGCGCTTCTCTTGATCCTCGCTTTCTCGATCTCGCTCGGCTGGATGCCGGCCGGCGGGTTTCCCGGCTGGGACGCGGGCCTTTTGACCGGATTGAAGGCCCTGCTCCTGCCGGCGATCGCCCTTGGCCTGCCGCAGGCCGGCGTTCTGACCCGCGTGACGCGCTCCTCCGTACTCGAAGTGTTGCACGAAGACTATGTCCGCACCGCCCGTGCCAAGGGGCTGCCGCGCCGTGCTGCACTCTGGCGCCATGCGGTGCCCAATGCGCTGGTGCCGGTCATCACTATCCTCGGCCTGCAATTTACCTTCCTGATCGCCGGCGCCATCCTGATCGAGAACGTCTTCAACCTTCCGGGCCTCGGCCGCCTCGCCTATCAGGCGCTGACCCAGCGCGACGTCATCGTCATGCAGGACGTGGTGCTGTTCTTCGCCGGCCTCGTCATCGTCATGAACTTCCTGGTCGACATGGCCTACCTGGTCCTCGATCCGAGGCTGAGGGGACACGGCCGATGAGCGCGCCCGCCGACAAGACCACGGCAAGACCTGCGGCCTCCGGCCCATGGCGCCTCCTGCGCCGGCCCAATCTGACGATCGGCGGCGCGATCATCCTGGTTCTTGTGGCGATCGCTCTCCTGTCGCTCGTCTGGACGCCGCTGCCGCCGGCCAAGATGCAGATCATCCACAAGCTGAAGCCGCCGCTCGCCTACGGCCTGCTCGGCACCGACCAGTTCGGCCGTGACATCGCCTCCATGCTGATGGTTGGGGCGTGGAATTCGCTGTCGACGGCGGCAGTCGCCGTCACGCTCGGCGGCGCGGCCGGCACCGCACTCGGGGTGCTTGCCGCCGCGCGCCGGGGGCTGACCGAAGCCTTCGTCATGCGCGCCAATGACGTGATCTTCGCCGTGCCGCCGATCCTTTCGGCGATGATGCTCGGCGCGATGATCGGCTCCGGCCGCTTCACCGCGATCATCGCCATTGCCGTCTTCATGGTGCCGGTCTTCGCCCGCGTGACAGCCAGTGCCGCCCGGCAGATCTGGGCGCGCGATTATGTGCTCGCCGCTCGCGGCGCCGGCAAGGGATCGTTGCTGATCACGGTCGAACACGTGCTGCCCAACATTTCCAGCCAGATCATCGTACAGGCAACCATCCAACTGGGACTGGCCATTCTCACCGAGGCGGGCCTGAGCTTCCTCGGCCTCGGCATGCCGCCGCCGGCGCCCACCTGGGGCCGCATGCTGGCCGACGCCCAGACCTATCTCGCGACGGCGCCTTGGCTCGCCATCCTGCCGGGCCTTGCCATCGCGCTCACCGTCTTCGGTTTCAACATGCTGGGCGACGGCCTGCGCGACCTGCTCGACCCGCGTGAGAAGGGGAGGATGGGAGGATGACCGACACCCCCCTCCTTTCCGTTCGTGATCTCTCTGTCTCGATCCGCCTCGGCGGCGGTAGCCGCATGCCGATCCTGACAGACATGGCCTTCGATCTAGACGCCGGCGACACGCTGGGTGTCGTCGGCGAAAGCGGCTCGGGCAAGTCGCTGCTGGCGCTTTCGATCATGGGGCTGTTGCCCGGCGTTGCCGAAGCGAGCGGGACGATCGCGCTTGCCGGGGAGAACCTGCTGGACGCATCGGAAGAGAGGCTGTGTTCGATCCGCGGCGACCGCATCGGCATGATCTTCCAGGAGCCGATGACCGCGCTCAACCCGGCCATGACCATTGGCGACCAGATCGCCGAAGGGCTGGTCTGGCATCGCGGCCTCTTCTGGCGCGATGCTCGCGCGAAGGCGGTGGACCTGCTCGACCAAGTGAAGATGCCAGACGCCCGGCGCCGGGCAGGAACCTATCCGCATGAAATGTCCGGCGGTCAGCGCCAGCGGGTCGGCATCGCGATCGCGCTGGCGCTGAAGCCGGCCCTGCTGATTGCCGACGAGCCGACGACCGCGCTCGACGTCACCGTGCAGGCGGAAGTGCTCGACATTCTGGACGACCTCGCCCGCGAATACGGCATGGCGCTGCTGCTGGTGAGCCACGATCTCGGCGTTATTGCCCGCATGTGCCGGCGCATGCTGGTCATGTATGCGGGCCGGCGGATGGAGGACGGCGAGACGCGCGACGTCCTGACGGGACCGCGCAACCCCTACACCCGCGGCCTGATCGCTGCCGTGCCGAAACGCATCAGCGATGGTGGCCGCCTGGCGACCATCCGCGGCCGTGTACCCGGTTTCGACCAACTGCCGCCCGGCTGCGTCTTCTCCAACCGCTGCCCGGACGTGATCGACGCCTGCCACGCGGGCGAACCCGGATGGACCAGCTCTGCCGACGGACGCGGCGTTCGCTGCATCCGGGCGGAAGAGGAGGAGAAGCAGTGAACACGACGCCCCTCCTCGATATCCGCGCACTCTCCCGCGACTATGTCAGCCATTCCCTGTTCGGCGCGCCGCACCACACCCGCGCCCTCGACGAGGTTTCGCTCACCGTGGACGCCGGCGAGATCTTCGGCGTGGTGGGCGAGAGCGGTTGCGGCAAGTCGACGCTCGCGCGCCTCGCCATGGCGCTCGACAGCCCGACCGCCGGGCATGTGATCTTCGATGGCGACGATCTGTTCTCGCTGCCGCCGAGGGAGCTGATGCGCAGGCGCGAGAATTTCCAGATGGTGTTCCAGGATCCGTTCGGCTCGCTCGATCCGCGCCAGAAGGTCGGCCGCATCGTCGCCGAGCCGCTGCATGTGCTGGCGCGCAAACCGGGGCGGGCCGAGATCAAGGAGCGGGTCGCAGACATGCTGGAAAGCGTCGGGCTAAAGGCCGAGCACGCCGAGCGCCATCCGCACGAGTTCTCCGGCGGCCAGCGCCAGCGCATCGCCATTGCCCGTGCGCTCATCACCGAACCGAAGCTGGTCGTCGCCGACGAGGCGGTTTCGGCACTCGACCTGTCGGTCCAGGCGCAGGTGCTCAACCTGCTGATGGATCTTCGCGAGAGGCGCGGCGTCACCTTCCTGTTCATCACCCACAATCTCGCCGTGGTCGATTGCATCGCCGACCGCGTCGGCGTCATGTATCGCGGCCGCCTCGTCGAGACAGGGCCGGCGCATGCGGTCTTCGAGCAGCCGCTGCATCCCTATACGAAAGTGCTGGCGGACGCGGAGCCGAGCATCGAGCGCTTCGGCCGGCCGCAGCCATCCGAGAGCGCGCCACCGCCTGCCCCGTTCGCCGAGACCGGCGGCTGCGCTTTCCGCGACCGCTGTCCGCTAGCGATCGCTCGCTGCGTCGCCGAGCGACCCGAATTGCGGACGATCGCACCGGGACGCCAGGCGGCCTGCCACAGGGCGGAGGACATGGCGGCCCGGCCGGTATCGGCGGATTGACAACGGACGATGAGACCAATGCATTTCAGCAGAGACGGAATGTCGACATGACCGATTTACTGCATTTGACCATCAAGGATCTCCTCGCCAATTTCCGGGCGAAAACGCTGTCCCCTTACGAATACTGGCTGGCGGTCGAGGCGCGCATCGAGGCCTTCGAGCCGCATGTCGCCGCTCTCTATGCCTATGACCCGGAAAGCGCTCGCGCCCAGGCGAAAGCCTCCACGGAACGCTGGCTGCAGGACGCGCCGCAGGGCACGCTCGACGGCATTCCGGTAACGCTAAAAGAGTTGATCGCCACCAGAGGCCAGCCTGTGCCACTCGGCACGGCGGCGGTCGAGCTGATCCCGTCCGAGGCGGACGCGCCGATAGCCGCGCGCATGAGGGAAGACGGCGCGGTGATCTTCGCCAAGACTACCTGCCCCGACTACGGCATGCTGTCCTCCGGACTGTCGAGCTTCCACCCCTTGAGCCGCAACCCCTGGGACCTGACGAAGAACCCCGGCGGTTCAAGCGCAGGGGCCGCGGCGGCCGGCGCGGCCGGCTACGGCCCCTTGCACATAGGAACCGACATCGGAGGCTCGGTGCGCCTGCCGGCCGGATGGACCGGGCTGTTCGGCTTCAAGCCAAGCCAGGGCCGCATCCCAGTCGATCCCTATTATGTCGGTCGTTGTGCCGGGCCGATGACGCGCTGCGTCGAGGATGCGGCAATCGCCATGGCAACGTTGTCGCGGCCCGACTGGCGCGACGGCACCAGCCTGCCTCCCAACGACTTCGACTGGATGGATGATGAGATCGACGTGCGCGGCATGAAGATCGGCGTGATGCTCGATGCCGGTTGCGGCTTTGAATGCGAGCCGGAAGTCCGCGACGCTGTTCTCACCGCTGCCAAGCGTTTCGACGACGCCGGCGCTGTGGTCTTCGAGGTCGAGCCGGTGATGACACGCGCCATGCTCGACGGCCTGGACATGTTCTGGCGCGCCAAGTTCTGGGGCGACATCCGCAATCTCCCCAAAGAGCGCCGCGAAAAGATCCTGCCCTATATCTACCAATGGGCGGAAAAGGGCGCCGACGTCACCGGCGTCGAGGCGGTACAGGGCTTCGGCCAGACTATCGAAATGCGCAAGGCCTGCGGCAGGCTGTTCACCACGGTCGATGCGGTGCTCACCCCGACCAACCCGATCGTCTCCTATCCGGCCGAGTGGGCCTCGCCGACCAACGATCCGGAACAGCCCTTCGAGCACATAGCCTTCACCGTGCCGTGGAACATGTCGGAACAGCCGGCAGCCTCGATCAATTGTGCTTTCTCGAAAAGCGGCATGCCGATCGGCCTGCAGATCGTCGGCCCGCGCTTCGACGACATGCGGGTGCTGAAGCTAGCCAGGCTTTGCGAAGTCTGGACCGGCGGCATCCGGATATGGCCTGAACCGCCGGTCACCTGAAAATCAGCGCGCGCTGGCTCCGGCGCTTTTCTTTGCCTCGACACGTGCCCGAATGGAAGCCACGTCCGCGCGCGGCGTCGCCGCGAACAAGGTCTTCGTATATTCGTGTTGCGGATCGGAGAAGACGGCGTCGCGGGTTCCATATTCGACCGCTTCACCAAAATACATCACCATGACTTCGTCGGCGATATAGCGCACGACCGACAGGTCGTGACTGATGAAGACATAGGTCAGGCCGAACTCTTCCTGCAGGTCGGCCAGCAGGTTGAGCACCTGCGCCTGGACGGAAAGATCGAGAGCAGACACAGGCTCGTCCAGCACAAGGAGTTTGGGATTGAGCATAAGCGCCCGCGCAATGGCGATGCGCTGGCGCTGGCCGCCGGAGAACATATGCGGGTAGCGGTTGTAGTGCTCCGGTCCGAGTCCGACCTTGATCAGCATCTCGGTCGCCCGTTCGCGGCGTTCGGCCGCTGACATGCCGGTGTTGATCACAAGCGGTTCGCCGAGCACGTCCCCAATCTTCTGGCGCGGATTGAGCGAGCCATAGGGATTCTGGAAGACGATCTGCACCTTCTGGCGCATCTCCGCGGTCAGGTGCCCGGGCCGCGTGTCCACCTTGCTGCCGTCGATGAAGAGTTCGCCGGACGTCGGTTCATCGATAAAGGTCAGGATGCGGGCAAGCGTCGACTTCCCGCAGCCGCTCTCACCGACAATTGCCAGTGTCTTCCCGGTTTCTAGCGAGAATGACACACCCTTGACCGCATGAACCACCTTCTCCGGTTTGAAGAGACCTGTAGGAACGTGGTAGTCGCGCTTGATGTCGCGGATTTCGAGCATCGGCTTGCCGCCGGACTGTTGCGGACCGCTCATGCAATTTCTCCTGCGGCTTCTGCGCTGATCATGAAATCGGAAACCGTCGTCAGACGATCGCCCGTGGCATTTTCCGGCAGGGCCGACAGCAGTGCTTTCGTGTAGTTGCTCTTGGGTGATTCGAAGAGGGAAAGCACATCAGCCTCCTCCATCTTACGCCCCTTGTACTGGACGATGACGCGATCCGCCGTTTCGGCAACGACGCCCATGTCATGGGTGATCATGATCAGCCCCATGCCGTTCTTGGCCTGCAGAGACATCAGCAGATCGAGGATCTGCTTCTGGATCGTCACATCGAGAGCCGTGGTCGGTTCATCGGCGATCAGCAGTTTCGGATTGCAGGCGATCGCCATGGCGATCATCACGCGCTGGCATTGTCCACCCGACATCTGGTGAGGAAAGTGACCGAGGCGTTCCTTGGGATCCGGCAAGCCGACCAGCTTGAAAAGTTCGATTGCCCGATCTCTCCGCGCCTGTCTGTCGAGGCCCATGTGGATGCGCAGCACCTCCTCGATCTGGAAACCAACGGTGAAGCACGGATTAAGGCTGGCGACGGGCTCCTGGAAGATCATCGCGATGTCCTTGCCGATCAGCTCACGCCGTTCGGAGGCCGAGATGTTCTGGATATCCCGACCCTGAAAAAGCATGCGGTCGGCTGTAATCTTTGCCGTCCAGGGCAGGAGCCCCATGACCGCAAGCATGGACACGGATTTTCCCGAACCCGACTCGCCGACGATCGCCAGCACCTCGCTTGGTTCGACGGAGAGCGACACCCCATCGACGGCCCTGAACCATCCGGAGGCGGTTTCGAATTGGACCGTCAGATTCTGAATTTCGAGCAGGGCCATGTCAGGACCTCTTCATTTTCGGATCGAGCGCATCGCGCAGGCCGTCACCCATCAGGTTGATGGCAAGAACGGTGATGAGAATTGCAAGGCCGGGGAAGGTGACGACCCACCATGCCCGCAGGATGAATTCACGTGCTTCGGCAAGCATGGTTCCCCATTCCGGCGCCGGCGGCTGTGCGCCCATGCCGAGGAAGCCGAGAGCTGCGGCATCGAGAATGGCGTTGGAGAACGAGAGCGTCGCTTGCACGATAAGCGGGGCGGTGCAATTCGGCAGGATCGTGCGGAACATCAGGCGCAAGGGACTTGCCCCCGCAAGACGGGAAGCCGTGACATAGTCGCGGTTCTTTTCCGTCATGACGGCGGCGCGTGTCAGCCGCACGAAATGCGGCTGCAGCACGAGGGCGATCGCGATCATGCCGTTTGTCAGGCTGGGACCGAGAATGGCGACCAGAACCAGGGCTAGCAACAGCGACGGAAATGCCAGGATAATGTCCATCAGACGCATGATGATCGTGTCGACCCAGCCACGGTAGTAGCCGGCAAACACGCCGATCAGCACGCCCGAGGTTAGCGACAGCGTCGTTACGAACACACCGATGAACAGCGAAAATTGCGCGCCATAAATCAGTCGGGACAGGATATCACGTCCGACCGGATCGGTACCGAGCAGGTAGGCGCTTTGTCCACCCTCGCTCCAGACCGGGGGGACAAGAACGGCATCGCGATATTGTTCGAACGGCGAATGCGGTGCGATGAACGGCGCGAAAATTGCGACGATCACGAGCGCCACGAAGACGATGAGTCCGATCACCGCGCCGCGGTTTTCGGAAAAGTAGAACCAGAACTCGGCCAGCATCTTGCGGCGGAGGGCAGCGCTCGAAATCGGTTCGGCGCTCTTTGTGGTGGCGGTATCGGCCATGGGAGTTCCTCCTTCTAGTGCCGGATACGGGGATTGATCAGACCGTAGAGCAGATCAACGAGAAGATTGACGACCATGATGATCGCCGCGATCAGGAGCAATCCGCCCTGAATGACCGGATAGTCTCGGCGGAACACGGAGTCGACCATCCACTTGCCGATGCCGGGCCAGGAGAAGATCGTCTCCGTCAGGATCGCGCCTGCCAGCATGACGCCGATCTGCAGCCCGATCGTGGTGATGACCGGGATCATGGCGTTGCGAAGCGCGTGAATGCCGACGACGCGGAACGGCGAAAGACCCTTGGCGCGGGCGGTTCGCACATAGTCCTCGGAGAGCACTTCCAGCATCGCCGAACGGGTCTGGCGGGCGATCACCGCAAGCGGGATCGTGGCGAGTACGATTGACGGCAGGACGAGATGGCTGAGTGCGGAGGCGAAGGCGCCCTTCTGGCCCGAGAGCAGCGAGTCGACAAGCATGAAGCCGGTCACCGGCGGGAAATAGAACATCAGGGAGATGCGTCCCGAGACTGGCGTCCACTGCAAGATACCGGAAAACAGGATGATGAGCAGCAGTCCCCACCAGAAGATGGGCATCGAATAGCCCACAAGGGCAATCCCCATCAGCGACTGATCAAAGAAGGAACCGCGCTTGATGGCCGCGATCACGCCAGCCGGAATGCCGACGATGATGGCGATGATGATAGCGCAAAGGGACAGCTCCACGGTCGCCGGGAAGAGCGCCAGGAACTGATCTAGGATCGGTGATTTGGAGACGATCGACGTGCCGAAATCTCCGGTGAGCACGCCACCCAGATAGTCGAAATACTGAACCACCAGCGGCCTGTCCAGGCCGAGATGCGCGCTGATCTCCGCGTGGCGCTCCGGCGTCATGACACGCTCGCCCGACAGGAGCGCTACCGGATCTCCGGGCAAAAGGCGGATGAAGGAAAAGGCGATGATCGAGACACCAAGAAATGTCGGGATCAGCACGGCAAGCCGCCGCAGGAGAAAACTAAACATAAGAAACCTGTGACAATGTTTCCGGAAGACCTGCTCGCTGGGCATATGTCCGCGCCGGTCAGACCTGAGCCAAAAGCGCGGTTCGCGCTTCAATTTGGTGGTCTCTTAATACAATTGCCGCGGAATACGCAACGTATCCCGCGGCAGAACGTTCTTCAGGCGCCGTTATTCGGCGATGTCCACGTTTTCGAATGTGAAGTCACCGAGCGGGCTCTGAACGAAGCCCGAGACTTCCTTGCGCATCGGAACGATCGACAGCGAGTGGTCGAGGGTCGCCCACGGAGCTTCGCGCTTGAAGACGACCTGGGCCTCTTCGTAGAGCTTCGTGCGCTCGGCCTGATCGGAGGTCACCTTGGCCTTCTTCACCAGCGTATTGAACTCCTCGTTGCACCACTGGGCGCGGTTGTTGCCGCCGACAGCTTCGCAACCGAGCAGGGTGTCGAGGAAATTGTCCGGATCGCCATTGTCGCCGGTCCAGCCGAGCATGACGGCACCGTCACGATCCTTGGCCTTCGAGCGATCGAGGTATTCAGCCCACTCGTAGGAAACAATCTCAACCTTGACGCCGATCTTGGCGAAGTCGTCCTGGATGATTTCCGCGGCACGACGCGCATTCAGCATGTACGGGCGCGAAACAGGCATGGCCCAAACCTTCATGGAAAGGTCCTTGACGCCGGCCTCTTCGAGCATCTTTTTGGCAGCGTCGAGGTCGTAGGCGTCGTCTTCGACCTTGTCGTTATAGGACCACATGGTCGGCGGGATCGGGTTCTTGGCAGGCGTTGCCATGCCCTGGAAGACGGCGTCGACGATAGCCTTCTTGTTGATCGCCTTGTTGAGCGCCTTGCGGACTTCCGGCTTATCGAACGGAGCCTGGGTCGTGTTGTAAGCGAGGTAGGCGACGTTCAGGCCTTCCTGTTCCATGACGGTCAGGTTCGAATCGGCCTTCATCGATTCGACGTCGGCGGCGTTCGGGAACGGCATCAGGTGGCATTCGCCGGCCTTCAGCTTCTGATAGCGAACCGCTGCATCCGTGGTGATCGCAAAGACGAGGTCGTCGATCTTCGGCGCACCGCCCCAGTAGTCGGCGTTCTTCTTGTAGCGGATGACGGCGTCCTGCTGGTAGCCGACGAAGGCGAACGGACCTGTGCCGACCGGCATCTGGTTCAGCTGTTCTTTCTTGCCTGCCTTTTCGAGGCTGTCGGCATATTCCTTCGACATGATCGAAGCGAACGGCATGGCGAGGTTGGCGAGGAAGGGAGCTTCCGGACGATTGAGGACGAACTTCACCGTCAGATCATCGACCTTCTCGACGGATTTGATCAGCTCAGGAAATCCCATGCCAGCGGCATATTCCCAGGAGGCACCGGCAACATACTGGTTCCACGGATTGCTCTTGTTGATCTGCCGGTCGATGGAGAACAAGACGTCATCGGCATTCAGGGCACGAGTCGGCGTAAAAAAGTCCGTCGTGTGGAACTTCACGCCTGCACGCAGCTTGAAGACGTATTCCTTCCCGTCTTCGGAAACGGTCCAGCTCTCGGCGAGACCTGCAACCGGCTTCGTCGTGCCCGGCTCGAATTCGAGCAGGCGGCTATAGACCGGATGCGCCGAGGCATCGAAGGTCGTGCCGGCGGTATAGAGGCCCGGATCGAAACCTTCCGGAGAACCTTCCGAGCAATAGACAAAAGTCTTGGCGCTGGCGGCGCTTGCAAAGAACGTGGCCGACAGCAGCGCCGCGGCAATGCCCATTTTGTATTTCATTGCATAGTCTCCCACTTTTCTGGGCCGATTTTCACCGGTCCGTGTTGTTTCAAGTGTCTTGTTTGGCGTGCCCGCAAGGCCGCGATATCTCTTGACCTTGCGGTTCAGCTCCTTGATGGAGCGAAGCCAGAAAATCGGCCCCAGGCGCTTCCTCGAGCAAGTCGGGGAAGGAACACGTTTCGATCCTTCATTTTCTCCTGTGACGTCACCGAAGTACCGTGGCGCCGGGCAGTGTATGCTCCCAAACAACCGGTCGCCCCTTGCGGGGGCTGCGACGGTTCAGGAGCATGCTGAAGGGAGAAACTTGTTCGGATGGAGCCGATTTTCATTCGTGTTTTCTTTATTTTGCACGATTTTTATACTTTTCTACCGCCGGAGCGGCATGCGGGCAGAATAGCGATAAAGTTCTACTTGTCGAGCGGGTGATGCAACGTTGCAGTAAAAATCTGTAGAATTTCCGGTTGATGAGGCATGAAGCATCGAAGCAGATCATCGTCACGTGATCGGCAGTCGGTCCGTCCCTGGAGACTGGCGCTTCTGCGGTCGAAGGCCTATGAGACGGCCCAAGGAAGGTATTGATGTTTACGCTTGATGATGTCTCGACATACGAACAGCATTTAAAGAAGAGCCGATTTCTCGCTTTTGCCAGCCCGGTGACGAGCGAAGAGACAGCGAGAAGCTTTCTTGCTTCGCATTCCGATCCAACCGCCAATCACAACTGCTGGGCGTGGCGAATCGGCCAGACCTATCGGTTCAGCGACGACGGCGAGCCGGGCGGCACTGCAGGCAAACCGATACTCCAGGCAATCGACGGTCAGTCCCTCGACGCCGTCGCTGTCGTTGTTACCAGATGGTTTGGGGGCGTCTTGCTCGGCAGCGGCGGCCTCATTCGCGCCTATGGCGGAACCGCAGCAGCCTGCCTTCGGGCAGCCGGGAAAATCGAAATCGTCCCAAGAGTCGAAGCCAGTATCACTACGGCTTTCTCGGATCTTGCGCTGGTCAAGGCGCGCCTTGCCGGCTTTCCAGACACGCGCATCGATGCCGAGAATTTCATCGCGACAGGAGCTGAATTGCATGTGGCTCTGCCCCAAGCCCAGGAAGCAGATATCCTGCGCATGATCATTGATATAACGAATGGACGCGCGGTGATATCGCGGCCGGACTGACCACACCGTTCGATAATTACGTATCCTCGATCCAACACGTATCCGAGTCGGATTTCTTTCCGGATCAAGTCAGGGTCAGAATGTGTTGCTGCCGAAACCGCCCGAATTGGCACCGCCGGCAATGAGCTCGATTTCCTCGACAATTTCCTCCTGCCGAAGACGGTTGCGCTGTCGACCCAGGTCCTCCTCCCCCTCCTGAAGATAGGTGAGTGCGTTTTCCATCTGCATCAGCCGCATGTGGTTTTCTATGCGGATGGAGCGCAGCAGCATCGCCATCAGGACGTGAAACAGATAGTGCCCGACGACCTCTCCGGCGACCTTTTGTGCCGGCTCGTAGGTGAGGGGAAGTTCAGCCCGCCTGCCGTTGAGCGGTTCAGGTAATGGCAGGAGTCGCTGGATCGTCACACCGGCATCGTCATGAACAACGGCCATGAGCCCGAGTACTCGCTCCGACCGCAGACGGACAGTATCGATCTCCGTGAGGATCCGGTCGATAGTCGTCGCCGCGTCGAGAGCGCCATTGGCACCCGCCACTGCCGAAATCTCCCTGCTCTCCGAAAGCAGGGAGACAAGATGCTCCCCGCAGGCGATCATCGGCGTGGGGCTATCGTGATCCTGCCATGCACGCAGCACATCTTCGTTGAAGCTGCCGCAAAAACCGCGAACGGAACCGAACAGCAGCCAGATATCGCCGGTAACGGGTGCGGGCTGCGGCAGGACGGAGCGGAGGTCGCCTAACGCCGTTTCCACCACCCCCTTGGCGAGCGACTGCGCTACTTCGCGCCGGCTCACGCGGCGAAGCTCAACCAGCGCAAAACTGCGCATGGCGGCAACAATACCCTTCAGGTCACTGTAGAGGGCAAGGCGCCCTTCGATCTCGCGTTTCCGGCTCATCCCTGCGCCTCTGTGAGGGCAGCCTCGAGCACGTCGCGCCACCGCTCCTTCGGATCGTCCAGCGACAGGCCGGCAAGCTCCACGGCCTCGTAGAGAGAGGGCAGGCGGGCTGCGGCCTGGCTCGGTGGAAATGGATCCAGCAGTCCTTCGCCATAGGCCGTGAGCCAGGCCAGATGCTGTCTCTCGTTGAGAGGGGAAAGCCGGTCCTGCTTGAGGATTTCCCGAAGCAAGCGCCCGCGCTTCAGTTTTTCTTCAACGCCCTTCTCCAGTTTGGTTCCGAAGCGGGCGAAAAGTTCCATCTCGAGAAACTGGAGATATTCGAGGCGGATGCGAGCCGCCGCAGTCTTGACGGCCTTGTGCTGGGCTGCTCCGCCAATGCGCGAAACAGAACGGCTTATGTCGATGGCGGGCAATATGCCTGATGCGAAGAGCTTGCTGTCGAAGTAGATCTGGCCATCGGTGATCGAGATGATATTGGTCGGAATATAGGCGGCGATCTCGCCCTGTTGGGTCGCAACCACCGGAAGCGCCGTCATGCTTCCCCCACCGTCGCTTTTTGAAAGCTGCGTTGAGCGTTCCAGTAGCCGGGAATGCAGATAGAAAATGTCGCCGGGATAGGCCTCGCGTCCCGGAGGACGCCGCAGCAAAAGCGAGAGCTCGCGATAGGACTGCGCGTGTTGGGTAAGGTCATCATAAACGATCAGCGTATCCTTGCCGGCCCGCATGAATTGCTCGGCGATGGCGCAGCCGGCAAATGGGGCGAGAAAGCGAAAGCCCGGCAGCATGTCGGCTTCCGCCACGACGAGTGTGGTAAAGGCAAGGGCACCCCCTTCACGCAATGCCGTGACGGTTGCAGCAATGGTTGAGCGGGTCTGGCCGATCAGAACCATGACGCAGCGAACGTCGCGGCCGTGCTGGCTCAATACCGCATCGAGCACGAAGGCGCTTTTGCCGGTCCCGTCGTCTCCGATGACAAGCTGCCGCTGCCCCTTGCCGATCGGGATGAGGGCATCGGCGATCTTGCTGCCGGTATAGAGCGGCCGGGATACGGTGTCGCGATCCAGAATGGAGGGAGCGGGCGCTTCCAATGAGCGGAAGTTATTCACCTCCGGCGCGGGCATACCATCCAGCGGGCCTCCGAGGGGATCGATCACCCGGCCAAGCAGATCGTCGCCTGTGCCGATCAAAAGCGTACGACCTGTGCGAAGAACCGACATTCCGGCCGTCAGATCATGGGTCTGACGAAGGATGATGGCACCGAGAAGGTCGCGATCAAGCTGGAACACCAGACCACGGCTGCCGTCGGCGAACTCCAGCATCTCGTCGATGCGCGCCGATGGCAGCCCCTTCACCCAGGCTATGCCGTCGCCGATGCCGACAATGTAGCCCCTCTCGGAGACGCGCAGCCCAAAGCGGTATCCGCCGGGCGGGTGGGGCTGATCAGCCATTGCTGGGACGCTCCCGGAAGAAGGCCAATTCACTTGCAAGGTCGGCAGAAAGCAGACACTCACCGGCGGATACCTGCAGCCCTGCCAGGAGATCAGGCTCAAGCTTGAAGCTCATGTTGACCTCGTGTCCCACGGCTTTGCCAAGTGCGGTCGCTATGCTTGCTTGCTCTGCGGCATCTAGCGGATGAGCGGAAGCGACCTCGACCTTGTGTCCGGACGCCAGATGGGCGACGGCCTGTTCAAGCTCTCGGCGCTCCGCTTCCCCGAGCGAGGCAAGATCCTCCAGAAAAACCGCGACTATGGTGGAGGTCAGGCTTGGAGAGGCCAGCCGCGTCAGCAGCGCTCGGGCCGCCCTGAATGCTTCGCTGCGAGCTGACGCGGCGATGAACGCTTCCCGGTCCGCGCGCGTCTTGTCCTCCCGGACGCGCGCCGCATCCGCCTCCTCGGACAACGACTTCTTCAGCGCCGCCATCCGTTTTCGACGTTCCGACGCGATTTCCCCGTCCAGATCGTGGCGGAGCTTTTCCCGTTCCTGCTCCCAGTCGCGCATGCGCGCCTGATACTGCGAAACGAGTGCATCCGCCTCTCCCTTGAGCCGCGCTGCTTCCGAGGTCTCCGCTTCAACGGCCGCGCGACGCTTGTCCAGCACGGCAAGCACCGGCTTGTAGAAGAAACGCTTGAGAAGCCAGACCAAGACAAGAAAATTCAGGATCTCGAGCAGGAAGGTCGTCCAGTCGATCTGCATGGCGCTAATTCACGAAATATTCGAGCAAGGGGTTACGGAAGAGAAGTATCAGCGCCACCACCAGGCAGTAGATGGCCAACGATTCGACCATGGCCAACCCGATGAACAGCGTCCGGGTGATGGTTTTCTCGGCTTCGGGCTGGCGGGCCAGCGCTTCGAGCGCGCTCGAAATGGCACGGCCCATGGCGAGCGCCGGAATCATCGTCCCGAATGCGATCACCAGTCCCGCGATAATCGTGGAGAAGAGGCTGAAGCTGTGGATATCTATGGTCATTCGTTCCTCGCAGGGTTCACGTTTCGGGGATCTCCAGCGCACCGGCGATGTAGATCAGGGCGAGCATTCCGAAGATGTAGGCTTGTACGAGTGCCTCGACGACATGCAGCATGAGAAGCGGAACCGGCACCAGAAACCCGGCGATCAGCAGAACAAGCAGAGCCGCCATCTCGAGGCTCATGATGTTGCCGAACAGGCGGATGGCGAGCGCCAACGTACGGGTCACCTCGCTGATGATGGTGAAGGGAAGCAGGATTATGCTTGGGTCGGCGTAATGGCGGAGATAGATTTTCAGGCCGTTTGCGCGGATGCCGAACCAGTGGGTGGACAGGAAGACCAGAACGGCAAGCGCAGCAGTCGCTGAGAGATCGCGTGTCGGCGAATGCAATCCCGGAATGAGCCCTACGAGATTGGCGAGCAGCACGAAAATCCAGAGGGTCCCCACGAATGGCAGGATTCGGCGGGCATGCTGCGGGACAACCTCGGCGATTGCGCCTTCCATCGCCACCGCCGTACCTTCCAGCGCCGCTTGAAGGCGGGACGGAGAGAGCTTGAGCATGGTCGAAAAGACAATGGCGGCAAACGCCAGGCAGGCGGTGACTCCCACACTGGTCACAACGGTTCCAGTAATGCCGAAGGGGCCGATATTGAAGAGAACAGCGGAATTTAATCCCTCGTTCATATCCTGCCTTTCAGGAAACGGAGCACGTTGTAGAAGCCGAGCGCCAGCCCGAGCATGATAAGACTGACAGTCCAGCGGACCGAGTAGCCGCGAGAGAGGGTATCAAGCCACCGGCCGAGATAGGCGCCGGCGACCAGCGGCACAACGAAGAGCAAGCCGAGCGTCCCGCCATAAAGCATGACGCCAAGAACGAAATGTGCCGGACTGCGCTCTTTCTTCGCCAGCCGGTCGATATCGCGGCCCGTTTCCCTGATGAGCTTGTCTGGGTCACTCATGGTGAAAGCGCTCCCTGACCGGTGAGGTCTCCGAGGCGGCGTATGAGAGTGCGCTCGATATTGGCCAGCGTCAGACGGGCGGCGTGGATATCGGAATCCTCCCTCTGCATTTCGGAGGCCAGCTCATCGAGCAGTATCTTTCGATCATCGCCCGCAAAATAGCGGGCAGTGGCGATTTGCAGATGATTGTCCGCAAAACGCAGGACACCACCGGGAAGCGCCGCGTAGTGCCATTGGCCGGCCCCATCGCAAAACCGCAGCAGTCCATAACGCAGCACCGCAACCATTGGTGCATGGCCGGCCAGAATGGAGAAGGAGCCCGTCGCATCCGCCGCGATGCATTGCGTCAAGCCGTCAAATTCGGCTGTGCCAGCACTGTCGAGCAGGGTTAGGGTGAAGGTGTTCATGCGCCCATGCTCCCCCGCATGTAGCAATCCGCCTCACTCACCTCGTCATACCGGCCATCGATGAAGGCCTCGCAATCGGCAATCGTCTGCTCGAGCGGCACCCGCACGCCAGATATGCCCGAGTGCTGCACTACCACTGCGAACGGCTGACTGAGGTAGCGCTCGAGCCGGCGGGCACGCGTGACGATCAGCCGATCTTCTGGCGAGAGTTCCTCGATTCCCAGCATGGCAATAATGTCTTCGAGTTCGCGATAACGGGAGATGTGTTCGCGCACTGCACGGGCAATCTTGTAGTGCCGGTCGCCGACAATGCGGTGATCAAGAATGCGGCTGCCTGACTTGAGCGGATCGACGGCGGGATAGATCCCTTTGGCCGCCTGTTGGCGGGATAGGATGACCGTGCTGTCAAGATGGCCGATAATGGCGGCGACTGCGGGGTCCGACATATCGTCGGCCGGCACATAGACCGCCTCCACCGCCGTGATTGATCCCCGCCCCGTGGAGACGATGCGCTCCTGCAACGAGGCAACCTCGGTCAGGAGCGTCGGCTGGTAACCGACTGTTGCCGGCATCCGTCCGAGCAGTCCCGAAACTTCACTGCCTGCCTGCACAAAGCGGAACACATTATCCATCAGGAACAGAACCTCGGATTCGAGGCTGTCGCGCAGGTATTCGGCATAGGTGAGTGCCGTGTAGCCGACATGAAACCGGACACCGGGCGATTCATTCATCTGCCCATAGACGAGCATCGCTCGCGACAGTACCCCGGCGTCCTTCATCTCGTGCCACATCTCATGGCCTTCGCGCATCCGCTCTCCCACGCCTGCGAAAACGGAAACGCCATCCAGAGAAGCGGTGACCGAATGCATGAATTCCATCATAAGCACGGTCTTGCCGACGCCGGCACCGCCGAAGAGCCCGGTCTTCCCACCGCGAACGAAGGGGCATAGAAGGTCGATGACCTTGATTCCGGTCTCAAGCATACGTGTAGGAGGCAGGACATCCGCGAGCTTCGGCGGCGGTGAGATAATGCCGCGCCATTCAGCCACCGGCAGCGGGTCGCCGCCATCGAGAGGGTCACCGAACACGTCGACCATGCGTCCAAGGCACTCTGGTCCTACCGGAACCCGCAAGGGCCCTCCCCGGTCGAGGACCGGCATGCCACGATAGATGCCGGAAACAGAATGCAGGCAGATGGAGCGTATTCTGTCCGGGGCAAGATGCTGATAGACCTCGAGAACATAGTGTTCGTTCCCGCCATCGACAATTTCAAGCGCCTGATTGATCGGTGGTAGATATTTGCAGCAAACATCTACCACCGGTCCTTTGACCGCTTCGACCCGTCCCAGAATATGACGTTCGTCCACCATAGGGCGATAGTAACCCAGATTGCTGGATTGGCCTTGATCAATGTCAATTTGACGAAGATCGATAGCGGTTACCGCTTATAGAGCCGAAGGACTTCGCGTCGCGCGAAGCTCCGCAGTCGATGACCATTGGGTCTATTGCCGCCAAGCCGTGGTTTTCTCGATCCATTCTCGCGCCCTGCCCTCCGGATTGGGGTCCAGGGTAATATCAGTGACGACAGCGGCGCTGTCGGCCCCATGCGCGAAAACACCTTCGAGCCGCTCGACGGTCAGGCCGCCGATCGCCACCAGCGGCAGCGTGCCAATCCGTTGCCGCCAGGCCGAAAGACGGTCGAGGCCCTGGGGCGCCCACTTCATCTGCTTCAGGATGGTCGGGTAGACGGGGCCGAGCGCCACATAGTCCGGCTGCACCGCAAGGGCCGTCTCGAGCTCCGCCTCGTCATGGGTGCTGATGCCGAGCTTCATGCCGGCGGCGCGGATCGCCGCCACGTCGGCGTCGGCGAGGTCCTCCTGCCCGAGGTGCACGAAATCGCATCTCACGTCGATGGCGATCTGCCAGTAGTCATTGACGATCAGCTGGCAGCCCGCTCCCGCGCAGACGGTGCGGGCGCGGCGGATCTCGTCGCGGAGAGCCGCTTCCGGCATGTCCTTGATACGCAGCTGCACGAGCTTGACGCCAAGGGGCACCAGGCGCTCGATCCATGCGGCGCTGTCGACGATCAGGTAGAACGGATCGAGCCTCATGCGAAAACTCCCTTGCCGATGACAGGCGTCGAAGGAACGGCCATGTCGCGCGGTGCCAGAAGCCCGGCGTGATAGGCCTTGCGACCGGCGGTGATCGCTTCGGCGAAGGCTTCGGCCATCGCCGGGGGATCACCGGCACCGGCGACCGCGGTATTGAGGAGGACTGCGTCGAAACCGAGCTCCATGACCGCAGCGGCATGGGACGGCCGGCCGATCCCGGCATCGACGATGAGCGGGATATCCGCGAACTCCGCCCGCATCGCGCGAAGCCCCGAGACGTTCTGGGGCCCGGCCGCGGTGCCGATCGGTGCGCACCACGGCATCAGGACCTTGCAGCCGGCGGCAAGCAGGCGCTCGCCTGCCACCAGGTCGTCGGTCGTGTAAGGGAAGACCTCGAAGCCGTCGGCGGAGAGGATACGGGCCGCCCCGACCAGCTGGAACAGGTCCGGCTGTAGGGTGTCATGGTGGCCGATCAGTTCGAGCTTGATCCAGTTGGTGCCGAAGAGATCGCGCGCCATCTTCGCCGTCAGCACGGCTTCCGAGACGCTGTGACAGCCGGCGGTGTTGGGCAGCACCCGGACGCCGAGGCCGCGGATGAGTTCGAAGAAGGCACCGCCCGTCCTGCCGCCGGCGGTCTCGCGCCGCAGGGAGACGGTAACAATCTCGGTGCCAGAGCGGCGTGCAGCTTCCGCGAGGGCGGCGGGAGAAGGATAGCGCGCCGAGCCAAGGAGGAGGCGGGAGGTGACTTGCGTCCCGTAGAGTTCCAGCATCTCAGCCTCCCTGCATCGGCGAGAGGACCTCGATCCGGTCGCCGTCGGAGAGCCGGCAGGCGGAACGCTCCTCACGGTGGACGAGCTCGCCGTTGACGGCGGTCGCCAGCCATTCGCCCTCGTATTCGAGGGCGGTCAGGAGCTCGCTGAGCGTCACCGCGGCGCTTTCGACGGCTTCACCGTTCACGATATAGGTCATTGCAGCGCTCCCTGGACTTGGACGGGGTCATGCTCGGCGGCGCAGAGCCTGTCGGCCAACTGTTGTGCCATCGCAGGGGCGAGCAGGAAGCCGTGGCGGTGCATGCCGGCGATCGAAAAGCCGTCCTCCTGATCGAGAACGCGCGGCAGGTTGTCGGCGAAGGCGGGGCGGACGCCGACGCCCGTCTCCATGAGCCTGGCCTCGCCGAAGGCCGGGTGCACGGCATAGGCGGCGTTCAGGAACTCCATTACCGAGCGCGCGGTGATCGGGCCGTCGTCGTCCGTCTCAATCATCGTCGCCCCGACCATGAAGCGATGGTCCTCGCGCGGCACGATGTAGAGCGGGTGGCGGGGATGGAGCAGGCGGACGGGCCGCGAAAGGGTTATCTCCGTGGTTTCGAGGAAAAGCATCTCGCCGCGCACGCCGCGAAGGCCGGGCGTGGAGCCGATCGCCGCCGCGCCGGTGCATTCAACGACCGCCGAGAAGGCCGTGTCCGCTGGCGGTTCGGTGCTGCCGAGGTGGAAGCGCACGCCCTTTTCGACCAGTGCCTCATAGAGCCCGGCCATCGCCTTGCGCGGGTCGAGATGGGCTTCTTCGGGGAAGAACAGCGCGCGATCGAAGCGCCCGGCGAGATCCGGTTCGAGCTCACCGATCGTGTTTCCGCCGACCCATTCGTATCCCCGCGTGCGGGAGGCGAAGCGGTCGAGCTCGACGCTGTCACGGCCGGCCGCGATGACCAGCGTCCCTTTGCGGGTGACGTCGCCGGGGACGGCCTCCGCCCACCAGTCGGCAGAGGGAAGCCCGAGGGTGAGGACCGCCTCCTCGGCCGCCTCGCGTTCGCAATAGGGGGCGAGCATGCCGCCGGCATAGGTGGAGGCACCCGTACCCACCGTCTCGGCGGCATCCATCACCTCGACGGCGATGCCGCGGCGGGAAAGTTCGAAGGCTGCAGTGAGACCGGCGACTCCGGCCCCCTTGATCAGAACCGTCATCTCACTCTCCCGGCTGCGCTTCGGCCGCGTCCGCGACCGGCATGTAGAGGTCGCCGCCCTTGCGGTATTTCGCCGCCATGGCTTCCAGCCCTTCCTTCTGTGCCTCCGCGCGCAGATCGTGGGAAATGCGCATGGAGCAGAATTTCGGACCGCACATGGAGCAGAAATGGGCGACCTTGTGCGCCTCCTTCGGCAGGGTCTCGTCGTGCATCGAGCGCGCGGTATCGGGATCGAGGGAGAGGTTGAACTGGTCCTCCCAGCGGAACTCGAAGCGGGCGCGCGACAGCGCATCGTCGCGGACCTGCGCGGCGGGGTGGCCTTTGGCGAGGTCGGCGGCGTGGGCGGCGATCTTGTAGGTGATGACGCCCACCTTCACGTCGTTGCGGTCGGGGAGCCCCAGATGCTCCTTGGGTGTGACGTAGCAGAGCATGGCGGTGCCGAACCAGGCGATCATCGCCGCACCGATGCCGGAGGTGATGTGGTCGTAGCCCGGCGCGATGTCGGTGGTCAGCGGCCCGAGCGTGTAGAACGGCGCCTCGCCGCAGGTTTTCAGCTGCTTGTCCATGTTCTCCTTGATCTTGTGCATGGGAACATGGCCGGGGCCTTCGATCATCACCTGGCAATCCTTCGCCCAGGCGATCTGCGTGAGTTCGCCGAGCGTTTCCAGTTCGGCGAACTGCGCGGCGTCGTTGGCATCGGCTATCGAGCCGGGGCGCAGGCCGTCGCCGAGCGAGAAGGAGACGTCATAGGCGCGGCAGATGTCGCAGATTTCCTCGAAATGCTCGTAGAGGAAGCTCTCCCTGTGGTGATGCAGGCACCACTTGGCCATGATCGATCCGCCGCGCGAGACGATGCCGGTGACACGGTTGACTGTGAGCGGGATGTAGTGGAGCCGCACACCGGCGTGGATGGTGAAGTAGTCGACGCCCTGTTCGGCCTGCTCGATCAGCGTGTCGCGGTAGAGCTCCCAGGTCAGGTCCTCGGCAATGCCGCCGACCTTTTCCAGCGCCTGGTAGAGCGGCACGGTGCCGATCGGCACGGGGGCGTTACGGATGATCCAGTCGCGGATATTGTGGATGTTGCGGCCGGTCGACAGGTCCATGACGGTATCGGCGCCCCAGCGGATCGCCCAGACCATCTTTTCGACCTCCTCCTCCATCGAGGAGGTGACGGCCGAGTTGCCGATATTGGCGTTGATCTTCACCAGGAAGTTCCGGCCGATGATCATCGGCTCGCTTTCCGGGTGGTTGATGTTGGCGGGGATGATCGCCCGGCCGGCGGCGATTTCCTGGCGGACGAATTCCGGCGTCACATGATCGGGGATGTGCGCGCCGAAGCTCTCTCCATCACGGGCAAGCGCTTCCTTCGCCGCCTTGCGGCCGAGATTCTCGCGGATGGCAACGAATTCCATCTCCGGCGTGATGATGCCGGCGCGCGCATAGGCGAGCTGCGTCACTGCCCTGCCGTCTTTCGCGCGGTATGGGGAATTGCGGACCGGAAATTCCGGCACCAGCCGCTCGCCGGAGGCAAAGCCGTTATCTTCCGGTAACACATGTCTGCCCGCATAGATGTCGGCGTCACCGCGAGCGGCGATCCAGCGCTCGCGCAGCCGCGGCAGGCCGGCCCTGATGTCGATCGCGGCGGAGGGGTCGGTGTAGGGACCGGAGGAATCGTAGAGGACGACGGGCGGCTCGCCCGCGGTCGGATGCAGGGCGACCTCGCGCACCGGCACGCGGATGTCGCCGTGGCGCTCTCCCTCGATGTGGATCTTCCGGGATGCGGGCAGGGGACCGGTCGTCACCTGCGGCATCGGTCTGGTTGCGGCAATATTCATGGTTGAGGCTCCAAGGTTTGACGTTTGGAGACCCAGTTCCAGTGTTGGAATGATGGAAAAACGCTCGGCACAGATCCCGGACCGGGATTCCCGCAACGCCAGCGCTCGCACCGTCCCTACGCCAGTATGAACTGGATCAGGTTCAACGGGTCACTGCGCTGCTTGCCCTTGTCCGGGATCGCCCAGCAGTATCTCAGCCCCTTGGCGGGACCCCCCTGGTGAATAAACCAAAGCTAGGACGGTCGGTATTGCCCTGTCAATCCTCGACGACGCGCTATATTGCTATCGGGAGCTCGCACCTAGACAGGCTCGCTGGCTCGCTGCAAGAAGACACGGAAGCGCAATAGCCGGAGGGCGCGGGCCCCAGTATCAACCGGTAGATCGACGTGGGCGGATTAGTGAACCGTTTCGGAGGTGGCTTCTTCATCGAGAATCCGGAAAGCCTCGTAGAGGGCCGCGACCAGGATGTCCGTCAGTTCGTCACCCTTGTGCTCCGCAAGCAGAATCTTCGTCTTGGTGTCTTGCTGGCTATAGAAGTGATCGGATTCATTCGACATCTCATTGTCCCTCCGTGTACCGGCTCGCATCCCGGCTATCGGTGTCATAGTATGAAGGATCGCTTGCGCGGAGCTTGATGGAATATCGGGCGATCGACTTGCCACACGCTGGTGCAGCTTCCACATCAGCGCGCTAGAATACACTCGACTCAAGGTGACAGGAGACGGATTGTATGGATATCAAACGCTGCGGTTCACGACCATCGATGACGCCACCGGCCAGTTATTTCACCGGGGCTGTACGGCAGGACCCTATTATCGAAGCGCCCGCGCCTGCCCGCATTCGGGCGGTCACCGTTACATTCGAGCCGGGCGCGCGCACCGCCTGGCACACCCATCCGCTCGGTCAGACCCTTTTCGTGACATCCGGCTGCGGTTGGGCCCAGACATGGGGTGAGCCGGTACAGGAGATTCGCGAGGGCGATGTTGTGTGGTTTGCTCCCGAAGAGAAACACTGGCACGGCGCGACTGCGACGACGGCCATGACGCACATAGCGATCCAGGAGGCACTCGACGGCAAGACTGCCGAATGGATGGAGCATGTGACAGACGCACAATATGGGACCTGATGGACGTCGCCGCGTAAGGAGTTTGTGCCCTGTTGCATCGCCCGTCGGTCGTCTCTAGGCTTCCACCTGCCTCGGGGATGATGCAAGAAAGGAAGAAGCCATGGCTGACAGTTTTGCAACCTATCCTAGCCTTGCGGGAAAGACGGCGCTTGTGACTGGCGGCGCCTCGGGGATCGGCGCCGAGATCGTCCGCGCCTTTGCCGCGCAGGGCACGCGTGTCGGCTTCATCGATCTGGATGAAAACGCCAGCGCGGCAATCGCTGCGGAGCTGCAAAATGTGACCTACGAGATCTGCGATCTGCGCGATATTCCGGCGCTCAAGTCGGCGTTCGCAGCCCTTCGGACCAGGCTGGGGCCAGCCTCAGTCCTGGTCAACAATGCCGCGCGCGACGACAGGCACGATTGGAAGGACGTAACGCCGGAATACTGGGATGATCGACTGAACACCAACCTGCGGCACCAGTTCTTTTCCATACAGGCGGTCGCGCCCGATATGATCGAACAGGGCGGTGGATCGATCATCAATATGGGATCCAACAGCTGGTGGGAGGCGGTTGGCGGGTTCCCCGCCTATGCCACTGCCAAGGCGGCGGTGGAGGGACTCACGCGGACGATGGCGCGCGATCTGGGCAAGCATCGCATCAGGGTAAATACGGTCGTTCCCGGCTGGATCATGACCGAGCGTCAGAAGACGCTTTGGGCTACGCCCGAGGCGCTCGAGGCGCATCGCCGCAAGCAATGCCTGCCGGACCTGATCGATCCGGTCTATGTAGCACGCATGGTCCTGTTTCTGGCATCTGATGATGCGCGAATGTGCACCGCCGGAAGCTATAGGGTTGAAGCCGGGTCGATCTGATCAAGCTCCCCACAATGACCTGCCCACCGCTCTTCGGGCCAAGAATGCGCGATTGAGCAGGAAAAAAGCTTCCTCATCGCCGTTCATTCAAGGCCCACCAACTGAGCCTTGAGTGAACTCCGTCAACTGGACGGAGGAGCGATTGGCGGCGAAACCCCATACGGCCTGCTCTACGGGGTCCGGACCTTGAGACCCGCATAATGCTGAATGGTGGTGACGGCATCCCGGATCGACGTCTTGCTGCGAACAGCTTCGCGACCCGCCTTGATCACCATATCCACCTGCCCGACCGGCAAGGTAAGTCTTGTCGGCACACCGTTCAGCTGTGCAGCAAGCGATGGATCGGCATCACGGAAAGACAGATGCTCGAGGACGATATGCACGTCACGGCAATTCCACCCCTTCAAAGTGCCCCGGTGGCGCAGAACTTCTGCGGAGGACAGGCCACAGCGATAGCGTATGAGTTCGCCACGCCATTGCGCCACCGCCAGATCCAGCGCGTCATAGCCGTCGCGCACGGAAGATGAAACCGACGTATCGGCCACAGCCGGAATCAATTCACTCAGATTGGGTCCCCTTTTCGTCCCTCCCCAGACCGGGTCAGCCTTGCGACCCGCATCGGCCACGATGAAGAGCAGGATTCTCAGCTTGACGGCCTCATCCGCGGAAAGCGGGCCATATGGTGTCCTGGCGGATGCACGCTCCAATGCAAAGCCCGTGATGCCGATATTGTCGGTAAGACCTCCGTCAAGGAGCTTAACATATCTCAGCCGATCAGCGTTTCGGTAGGAATCCAGTGCACGGGCGTAAGCCTCGAGCCGCAACGGGACCCGGCTTTCGGAAAGGGCGCGCGTCAGCCACTCAGGGCGCCGGTAGCCGCAATCCGGCGCGTCTGCGTCAAGCAAGATGGGTGTAAAGATGGCCGGCACGGCCGCCGATGCCGCAACCGCATCGGAGAGCTTTACCTTGTCGAGGTCACTGCAGAGCGCAGCAAAGGTGTCGTAAGTGAAGAGGAAGGGCGTCCGGTTGTAGATATCCGATGCGTTGATCCAGACGATCGGGGCGTCAGGCCCCTTGAAACTGGCGAACGTCGCGCTGTCGAAAAGCTTCTGATCCAGCCATCTTGCGAAACTGCTCCTGTCGTTGACGCCGCCGTTGAGGAGGCGCGCGATGTTGACAGGAGAGAGCTTCGAGGTCCGCATGCTGGCTTCGACATCCTGCACCAGGAACCGTTCGCGAAAATCGCGATAATCATCCTTGCCCTTGTAGCCAAAGTAAGCAGCGGCAACGGAACCGCCGGAAGTCCCCGAGATCATCCGTATGTCGTCGACGAGCGTACGTCTGTAGGGATATTCGTCGACAACAATCTCGTCGAGCTCACGCAACACGCCATAGGCAAAGGCTGCCGCACGCGTACCACCACCCGAAAAAGCCAGGCCAACCATGGTCGAGCCGTCATCACCTGGATCGGGCACAAATTCCGGGGAGTCTTTTCCGACAACCGGGGTAAATGTGTTTATCGGGCCGATATTGCCGGCGACGCAACCCGCCAGCGCAATTGCGAACAGAGTAGCGGCCGCTGCTCGAAATACCAACCGCATCCACACCCCTACATCGTGACGGGCGGGGTAGACCCACCTCAACGAAATATCTCGCAAGGCAGTGAGGCAAATATGCCATCTGCCATTGAGAAGCATGCAATAACTCTAGCCCTTCGATCTTGATGATGCTAGCCCTTCATTCTTATTGATGAATCAATCAATACTGGCTGAACGGTGCAGAATACTCTTGATGGCCGATCCGTTCACCGAGGGAAAGGAATGTCCTTGCAGCCGATATTCTCATTGCCAGCCATTGCATTGCTTTTTCTGTTCTCAATTTTCGGGATTGCCTGTTATACGGTATCACTCGGCGTGCTCACGTTCTTTGGCCGCCGCGCGGCGCGGCTCAAGGACACCATACCAGTGGCCACGTTCATGGGCACCATCACGACGGCATGGGCTCTGGCGCTCGGATTTGCTGCTGCCGACGTGTGGACCGTCCGCAGCCAAGCCGAGCATACGGCAAGCGCGGAACGCTCTTCGATATCGCGGCTGATGGGGATGGCGGGCCCGGATGCATTGAATCTGAACGCACTGATGGACGGCTTGGTCAGCTACCGGGTGGCGGTCCAGGAGGGGGAATGGGGCACTTCCGCAAATCAGCAGCCTGTGGATGACGTCGATCAGGCGCTGCAATCGATACGTCTGGCGATTATCAGGATGACGGAAACCGTTCCGGCGCCCCTCATCGCAAGCCTGACACAGGATTTCGACGAACTTCAAGATGCACGGAACATGCGGCTCGCAATTGGAAGCAGCTCGGTGAACGAGTACAAGTGGTATCTCGTCTTCTTCCTGACATTCCTGTCGCTCGTAGCCATAGCGTCCGTTCATGCTGACCGACCACGTGCCGGGCGCAGCGCGCTCGCCATATTCTCCGTCGCCGCTACGGTAAGCTTGTGGATTCTAGCACTCCATGCCAATCCGTATGCAGGAGCGACCCCTCTGCAATTCAACGCAGTCTATTTCGCAACGTCACAGCAATAGGCGCGCACGGCGAACGGGTCTTTGGTGACGATTTCGCTGAGACTCATCGTAGCATTGGCTATCGGTTCCGCCTTGAAGAGTCAGCAAGGTCATTTACCGTTCGCTCAGCGGTTGAGGCGACCGCATTTCCATGCATCGGACAAGAACGACGACCTGCTGGATTTCGCCTCGTCCGCCTAGAGGTTCAACCGGGCCTGCCTCTTCACATTGCACCTATGCCTCGTCTCGTTCCCGGTTCGTTTGCCGCGTCTTGATCCCCTCACGATGTTGCGGAGCGACGGGAGTTGGTACGGAGCGACTCGAGATGCGCAAACGTCTCTTTTCCATGCGACGAACTCAAGAACAACCCGCAAATCCGATTTCCGACGAAAGAGAAAAGAGATAAGACATTTATATTTGACCAAATTGAGATATTACTATAATGTTTTGACCAAATTCAATGTATAAATTGTGCTGGAAGACGAATATGGTATTTTCGTCATTGTCATTTATATTAATATTCTTGCCGATAGCTTTATCTTTTTACTATATTGCGCCATTCAAATATAAGTCGATAGTTATTCTTGTTTTTTCCTATATCTTTTATGGCTGGTGGCGAGTTGATTACCTATTTTTACTTTTCATTGTCACTGTATGGAGTTTTGTTTTCGGTAATTTTATCTTTGCTGAGGCCAATCGAAGCCGAAGAAAAATGCTGCTGAGCATGGCAATTGTCGGCCCGCTTCTCGTCCTGGGATATTTTAAATACTTCAACTTCTTCATTGACAGCCTGGCAACCGTTTTTAACAGCGGCGAACCATTCTCGCCACTGATGGGCAAGATCATCCTGCCCATCGGCGTATCCTTCTATGTCTTCCAGGCAATTTCCTATCTCATCGACATCTACCGCGAAGACGCGCCGCCGGCGCGCAGTTTTTTCGATTTCGCAGCCTTCAAGGCACTGTTTCCGCAGCTCGTTGCGGGTCCTGTTCTGCGATACAAGGATCTCGCCCACCAGTTCCTTTATCGCAAGCATTCCTTGGATCTCTTTTCCGAGGGATGTCTGCGCTTCTTTTCAGGCCTGGCAAAGAAGGTGCTGATCGCAGATTCCGTCGCGCCGATCGCGGATGCCATTTTCGACAAGGCCGATCCGACATTCGCGGAAGCCTGGCTTGGTGCCGCAGCCTATACGATCCAGCTCTATTTCGACTTCTCGGGCTATTCCAGCATGGCAATCGGCCTTGGCTTGATGATGGGTTTCCGCTTCATCGAGAACTTCGAGTATCCCTATATTTCCCGGTCGATCACCGAATTCTGGCGCCGATGGCATCTCAGTCTCTCGGCCTGGCTTCGCGACTATCTCTATATCCCGCTCGGCGGCAATCGTCTGGGAGCTGTCAGCACCTATTTCAATCTCTTCATCACCATGGTGCTCGGCGGCCTCTGGCATGGTGCGAACTGGACTTTCGTGCTCTGGGGCATGTGGCATGGCGGCCTGCTTGCGGCCGAACGCCTCAGCGGCGTCAAGCCAAACGACCGGCGCCCCCTCGGCGCACTCTTCCTGACGCTGCTCCTGGTTGTCATCGGCTGGGTCATGTTCAGGGCTGAGAATGTCGGTTCCGGGATTGCCATCTATGCCGGTATGTTAGGGTTCAACGGTTTTGCCATTCAACCGGACATAGCCTGGCAGGTACGCAATTCTGCGCTCTTCTGCCTCGCGGTCGGATGGCTCTTGGTCTTTGTGGAACCCCGGCTAGGAAAGGTGGAAAACCTTGCCTTCACTGACAGGGTGGGGTTGCAGACGCCGCGGCCGGTTTCGGCCTCCATGGCGTCGATTGCTTTCTGCGCGCTGGGCTTCCTGTCAATTCTGAAGCTCACCGCAGATAATGACTCCCCCTTCCTTTATTTCCAATTCTAGGATCCATCCACCAATGATAGCGCGGCTTCTCCCTCCCCTGTCTCTGCTCTCCCTGCTGATCACGGGGACGGCAATTACGACCAACTATGTGGTCGATCTGCCTTACAGCGAATTGAAGGTTGAGAGCTATGAGGACCTTCTGACCGGAGTCATCAATGCGAAGATCGAGGCGAGCTACGAAGAGAAAGTCCCCTTTGATTCCGCCGCCACCCATCTCTTCAACGCGATCTCCATCGGATTGTTCGGCGAGGCGCGGAAGGGCGCGCTGATCGGCCGTGATGGTTGGCTGTTCACCCCCGAGGAATTTGCCTGGACGCGCGAGTCAGAGCACAATCTTGTCTCCGCGTTCGACCGGATCGGCGACGTGGCGCACGAGCTGCGTGGCCGCGGTATGGACTTGATCATCGTTCCGGTGCCACTCAAAGCCGATATCGTCGCCGACAAGCTGGGCGGCATCATCCTTCCGGCCCGGAATGCCGATGTCTACCATCGGCTGCAGATCTACGCCAAGTCGCGGGACATTGTCGCCGTCGATCTGCAAACAGCGTTCCGCGCGAGCCAGCCGGACAGTCTCTTTCTACAATCGGATACGCATTGGTCGGTCAAGGGCAGCGGGATTGCAGCACAAGCCACTTGCGCTTCCATGTCCGGCCTTCTCGTGGGTGTACCGAAAAGCGACTTCGAGGTCACTGAGGTTTCGGTGCGCGATGTCGCCGGCGATCTTTCCAAATTCGTGCAGACGGGCTGGTTCTCGACGGCCCTGCCGGCGGCAACCGACCGCGTTAAAGGCATCAGCGTGGCCCAGAAGGTCAGCGACGTTGATGCCCTGCTGGCCCCGACAGACAGCGGGCCGGACAAGGTGCCGCCGATCGCGCTCGTTGGTACCAGCTATAGTGCCAATCCACTCTGGTCCTTCGAAGACCAGCTGAAAATCGCCTGCGGCGTCGACGTCATCAATTACGCAAAGGAGGGAGCGGGACCGTTCCGGCCCATGGCCGAGTTCCTGAGCACCATCAACTTGAGGCCGGCGCCTCAGATCGTCGTGTGGGAAATCCCTGTCCGCTATCTCGATGACTACGGAACAACTGGCATGGACCTAAGAACCCGCGACACTGGTGCCTGACGCTGCGGCGGATCGAAATCCTATCCGCAATTCATTCTGACGGACGCCTAAACGAATCCGGTCCTCATATCGAACGTTGTCGCGCAGCACGGTATGGGGAGACGCAACCGCCCCCTATTGTCGGTTCGGGCCGTGTGCGGCCTACCTCGCGTGACATGCGCCGACGCTATGATAGTTCCCGAAAATTCTAGTCAACGTATTTTGCGCTTGCGTTGAATAATAAAAAAAGCATTAATACCCATAGGTAGAATACAACTAAGTACATTAGGAAATGAATTGCCAAAGGCAACACACCTTACGCAAATCTTCTTCCTATCCATCTTACTACTAAGGTGCGTATTTATGCCTAGATTGAAATCTAAAAAGAAATCGATAATAGCTCCGGTTGATTACGCTCCAATTGATGTCGTATTTATCGATAATAATTCAAAAAATCTGCAGCGTACGTCGTCATACATTGTCGAATGGAGCGAAACTAATATTGCACATATATTATTTATTACTTTTCTTGCTCTCCTGATAGCCGCTGCTCCTAAGAATGAATTGTTCACCGATAGAGGAATTTTTTTCGGCATCGGCATCTTGGCGCTCTGGCGGTACTCTTGGGGCTTTCTGCATTTCGCACGTTCCAACATCTACCGGCGCGTCGTCTTTCCCCGACTTCGCCGGGAAGCGGACCGTCACACAGCACTGGCAAAAGAGGGCGGGCGGGTACCGGATGCCTTCCTGATTGTCACAAGCTTCCGCATTGACGGAGACACCACGGCAAAAGTCTATCGTGCCGCTTTCAAGGCGGCTCTGAACGCTCCCGGTCGCGCTACCGTCGTTGCCTCGATTGTCGAGATGGGCGATCAGCGACTCGTGCGGTCGATGCACCGACTCATCTGCGGAAACGGAAGCGATGTCGATCTGGTAATCGTCCGCATCAACGGGAGTGGAAAGAGGGATGCGCTTGCCTATGCATTCCGCGCGGTCGCCAAACTACTACCGCAAAGCGACGACGTCGTTGCGGTCATTGATGGCGATTCCATCGTTCCGGAGGATCTGGTGCGCAGATGCGCGGGCTTCTTTTCGGCCGACCCCACCGTCGGCGCACTTACCACCGACGAGGTTTCAAGCGTACGCGGTCACGCGGCTTTCCACCTCTGGTATAGCCTGCGTTTTGCGCAGCGCGATATACTGATGTCCTCCAACGGGCTGGCGCGCCGGGTGCTGACGCTGACAGGCCGGATGTCGATGTTTCGCGCCTCGGTGATCTGCAATCCGGATTTTGTACGTCAAGTCGAGGAAGACTACATCGATCACTGGCGCCTCGGCCGGGTAAAATTCCTCACCGGGGACGACAAGTCGAGCTGGTTCTGGCTTTTGCGTAAGGGCTATCGGATGCTCTACGTGCCTGACGTGACGGTAGCGACCGTTGAGGATCCTCCGACTGCCGCCTTCATCCCGGCCGCCGCCCAGCTGATGACGCGGTGGTTCGGCAACATGCTGCGGACCAATGGTCGTGC
>JBAYTX010000031.1:0-54354 GCA_041675415.1 Rhizobium sp.
GAACGGCTTGGTCATGTAGTCGTCGGCGCCGCCGCCCAGGGTCTTGACCTTGGTGTCGATCTCGGCCGAGCCCGACAGGATCATGATCGGGGTGTTGATCTTGTGATTGCGCAGGGTGCGCAGCACGTCCATGCCGCTCATGTCCGGCAGGTTCAGGTCCAGCAGGATCAGGTCGTAGTCGTAGATCTTGCCCAGATCGACGCCTTCCTCGCCCAGGTCGGTCGTGTAGACGTTGAAACTCTCCGATTTGAGCATCAGTTCGATGCTCTGCGCCGTGGCGCTATCGTCTTCAATGAGTAGAACCCGCATAATTATCCCCTTTACCGCCGCCGAAAGGTCGTACTTGGCCCCCTACGCGATACGGATCCAGTCGTTGCCTGATTTGAAGGCTGCCACCAAATGGTTAACAAATTCTGATTCCTTCTGGCAAGGTGTACCGAATTTATTAAACAAAGATACCAGTCTCCTGATTTTTCTTAGGTTTCCGGCATCGCCACGGATGAATCGGATTGCGAGAAAACAAGGCTAACCGATTCATTTGACTCATCATTGTCACCGGCCGTTTTTCGACCTTGGCATTTACTGACCCTTAAATGATCGCCGTTATCATTAACGATGCCCGTAAACGAAAGGTTACCAGAGGTAGGTTTTTGTTAACTCCGGCGGATTTTTTTTAAGAGTGATTCGTCCGATCGGCGTGGGCAGCTAGTTAGAAGCATGTGTGGCGGGGGGTCTCGCATCACGGGAGTATTGCGTATGAAGTCGCGTGAGAGCCTATTGCGCCTGAAGGAATTTCAGGTCACCGAGAAGCGTCGGCAATTGCAGCAGCTGCAGTCTATGATGTCTGAATTCGAACGGATGGCGAAAGAGCTGGAGAACCAGATCGCGCTTGAGGAAAAGAAGTCCGGCATTTCCGATCCGAGCCATTTCGCGTACCCGACCTTCGCGAAGGCGGCGCGTCAGAGGGCGGACAATCTGCAGGTCTCTATCCGGGAACTCAAGGTCCAGCAGGAATCGGCCGAATTTTCGCTGGAGGAAGCGGAAGCCGAACATGCAAAGGCGGCCGCGCTCGAAGAGCGTGATAGCCAGATGCGCATGAGGGCATAACGTTCCGAAGGCCGTTCACGGCGGCTCAAAGAATATATCGGGATGTCGCGGGCTCCGTCCGCGGCATCTGTTCGTTTATATGGCCGATTTTCCTTTGTCTTTGCCAGAACGGCGTGCTTGCGCCCCTGCGGCCCCGGTCAGAACTTGATCACGTCGCGCCATTCGGGGTGGCGATCGGCCTGGCTCCGAAAAAACGGGCACAGGGGTATGATCTTCCATCCGCCTTTGCGTGCCTTTCCGACGGCATGAAGGGCCAGAGCCTGGCCCGCGCCCCGACCCCGCAACGCGTCGGGGACTTCGGTGTGATCGACGATGACCAGCGCGGGGGATACCCGCGAGTAGGTCATCACTGCCTCCGCCTCGCCGATCGATGCGATGTAGCGTCCTCCGGATTTCGTTTCCTCATGTCTGATTTCCATTGTCGGCTCCGTCGCTCATCGTCGAAACGGCTTAACATCAGCACCAATAGCCGTCAAAGATAGCAGAATGCGAATCTGCGGCCGTTGCGGCGGATGTAACAGGACCGGTCAGCGAAATCGGCAGGAGCAAGCGGCGGAATGATCTGGGTGAAATCGATACTGCTGGTTCTCGCACCGGCCTTTCTCACCTTGGGGATCATGTTGCCGCTTGTGCGCTTCGAGACGCTCTACTTCTTTTCGGACAATCCATCGCTTGTAGAGATCGTGTTGTCGCTTTGGCGCGAAGGCAATTCTGCCCTCGCGGCGCTCGTCGGCTTGCTGTCGATAGTCTTTCCGGGTGTCAAATTGGTCGGCCTGATGGTGGAGGCCTTGGGGACTGCGGGTGGCGACAGAGGGCGTGGTCTGATGCACGCTCTCGTACCGCTGCTTTCGAAATGGTCGATGATGGATGTCCTGCTGGTGGCCATCGTCATCTTTGCGGCAAAGACGAGCGGATTGGCCGAAGCCTTCACACAGCCGGGGCTCTGGTTCTATGCCGCCTCCGCCGTGATCGCCGGCTTGCTGCATGCGCGGCCTTTCGGATCAGGTCCTCGGTAAGACAAGGCGGGGCGGGCTGGTGGCGAACCCGCATCTGCGGAAAAGGCGTCCGGAAGATCCGAACGCCTTGCAAAGGTCATGACGCCGGCTGCCGCGGAGTTTTCTCTGTGGAAACTTCCTGCGCAGCCGAAACCGGTCAGTGGCGATATTGCTGGATGCGGGTGGTGCGAAGACCCGGCAGGCCATGGTCGTTGATGGACGACTGCCAGGAAAGGAATTCCTCGACCGTCAGGGTGTAGCGTTCACACGCTTCTTCGAGGCTCAACAGGCCACCGCGAACCGCCGCGACAACCTCGGCCTTCCGCCGGATCACCCAGCGGCGCGTATTGGCCGGGGGCAGATCGGCGATAGTCAACGGGCTGCCATCAGGACCGATGACATATTTTACTCGGGGGCGGATCATTTCGGTCATTGGACTCTCTATACATACTCAAGACCACACCTAGGCATCCTAGCCTCCCACCTTTAAAATTTGCCTAAACGCCTGGTTACTATTTGATAATAACTTTAACGGGTTGCGTTCGCCCAGCCAGCGATGTTCGAACAGGTACCTTTCGTTGCGTAAAGTTGCGGCAGATGCATAGGAGTTATGCCCAAAGATGGATATTATTTGGTCAGGCCTTGTGTATAAGGGCCCGCGAACGTAGCGGGCAGGCTTCGTTGCTTGCTGCAGCCTGGCCGGCCAGTTTGAACATTAGGCCACTTCCTGCATCGAGACCTCACGAGATCTATTACGTGCCAATCTCCGCCGCGCGGTCTCAGTAAATGCGTCAGTTCATACTTGTTGTCGAAAAGGTCCCGGGTTTCGGGCATAAAGGATCGCGATGTTCGGGGATACGGATGTGATTTGTCGTGATGGCAAGCATAAATTGTCGATGAGGGTTCCGGTGGACCAAGATGGCCTGTGCGCCCTGGGTCAGGAGTTTCGTGCCCTTGGCCAGAGCTACGGCATGGAATACTTCCTCGTTTCGACTTTTCCAAAAGCCGATAATCCGGAATTTGGCGCTAATCTCGTGTTCTCCAACTGGCCGGCCGACTTGCGGGAAGCCTGTGATGCAAACGATAATTTTGCCCTGAGCCGACTGGTGGGCCACCTGAAGGAATCCATACGGCCCGTGTTTTCGACCGAGTGCCTGTTTGCCGGGGGACCGAGCGAGGCGCAGGACGGGGCACTCGCGCGGACTTTTTGCGATCGCGGGTTCAAAGGCAGCCTGGCATTCTCGATGCATGACAGCGCCCTCAATCATTTCATTTTCGTATTCTCGGGCAGCAGGACCGAGATGGCGCAAGACGAAATCGCCACCCTCTATTTCGGCTGCATGGAATTGCTCGATACCTGCTTCGGACGGTTCCGCACGCAGGAGGGGCCGCGCGAGAAGCTTTCGGCCCGGGAGCTCGAATGCCTTCGCTGGTCGGCCGCGGGCAAGAGCAGCGATGAGATTGCCATCATCCTGAACATTTCAAGCCACACGGTGGTGAGCTATCTGAAGAGCGCAATGCGCAAGCTCGATTCGGTCAATCGCATGCAGGCAGTTGCACGCGCGTGCAGATTCCGGCTGCTCTAACGCGGCCCCCACTGCCGGGCAGTCGTCAACTGGACTGGCAGTTTGGCGGCCGCGTAGACGTAGCGGGGCTAAAGCATCACGACCGTGATCTCCGTCAAACCGTATCCGAACTGGAACTGGCCGGTTCCTCCGTGCTCGAGCGCGATCCAGTCGCCGGCCGAAAGCCATGTTGCAGCCGTGGCCGACTGGGACAGGGCGCTTGCCGACGCGTTGGCGCCACGCGTGGTCGCAACGGCTGCGGTGCCCTTGATCTTGACGGCAACCTCGTGTCCGCTGGAGGCGAGGAAGCTGGTGTTCAAGACGATCTGATAAATGCCGGTCACCGGGACGATCAGGCGGCTTCCGTAGCCGGAGGGCAGGGCGGCGCCAAGGGCGAAGCCGCCTTGTGAAACATGCAAGTCATCGAAGCCCGTCAGAGTGGCAGCCGCCGGAGTGAAGGTGGTAGCGGCCAGCGAGGCGCGCACCACGGGACGGGCGTCCATGCGGACCACGCCGGCGGATGAGATTGCCAATGCCGTGTTCCAGTTGGACCCGTCCGGGCTGACCTTGATTGAGAGGTCATCTGAGCCGGTGAGGCCGATCTCTGCCTTTCCTTGCCAGTTGGACTGGAAGAGGAACGAGGCGGTGTCGGAGGCCGAGGCCTTGTTTATCTTGAGCTGATGCCCGAAACCTGCGTGATTGAACAGACTGGCATCGGACGCAATGGCCAGCCGATTGCTGCCGTCGGCGTCAGCCCCGATGCCAACCGTGGAGAAGACCCCGTTTTCTGGCAGCGGCAGATCCACCCATTCGCCGCCATTGAAATAATTCAGGCGTCCTCGCGTCATGTCAAAGGCACGCCAGCCTGGGCGCGGCGTCAGAAAAATCCACGCTCCATCCTGACGGAAGGCGAGTTGTCCTTCCTTGCCGCTCCACTCGTCCGTGGCCGGTGCGACCGGCCAGTAGCATTCCCCGTCGGCGACATTTCCCGGCGGGGCGGAAAGTCTCGCCGCAATGACCAGCTGGATGGTGGCATCGAGCCTTTGAAGGGCCTCGTTATGGGTGACGTGTTTCTGCGCCTGGGAAGGCAGGATGTAGGGCAGGGCAATATTCACGGTCGTCTCAGACATGGGCGCGCTCTCCGGTTCAGGCGCCGGCATTTCGCGCCCAGACATATCAATGGCCCGAGCGATACCGACGCATTCCAACGCACCCATTTTCCCGCAGTTTTTGTTGAGGGGGACGAAAACACCATGGCGGCATTGAAAGATAAAGGTTTTCCGCCTCTGTCTTTCACCTCCATCACGATGGCGGACTATTTGTCCCGCTTGCCCCAGGCAATGAAATGGGGGTTGGCGAAGTCGGCATCATGGGTTTGAGCGACCTTGCCGTAAGACAGCGGCAAGCGATCAATTCCGAGCGTCACGCCGCCGGCGGCACGGAGGACCGCATCGCCCGCTGCCGTATCCCATTCCATCGTGCGTCCGAAGCGGGGGTAGACATCCGCGAGGCCTTCCGCAATCAGACAAAACTTCAGAGAGGACCCGATCGCCGTTCTGGATGATATGCCGTTCTGCTTGAGAAAAGCCTCCGTCTCCGGTGTGTTGTGGGAGCGGCTGGCGACCGCGACCATATCGGGACCTCGTTCGCGGACCCCAATTGCCTGCCGATCAGCGATGGTGAAGTCGGAAGTGACCGACAGTTTTTGCGCGCCCGTGGACGAGCCGACATAGGCCACACCCTTGGCTGGCGCGTAGACGATACCGGCAACTGGAATGCCATTGGCGACATAGGCGATATTGACCGTGAAATCCTCGCGCCTGTTGATGAATTCCTTCGTACCGTCCAGGGGATCGACAAGGATGAAGGGCTTGCCACGAACATCGGGTACCTTGCCTGCCGCAACCGACTCCTCGGCGACGACCGGAATATCGGGCAGGTTGGCTGATAGCGCGGCAAGGATAATTTTCTCGGCTCGTTCATCTGCCTCTGTCACCGGTGAGGCGTCTTTTTTCAGCTTCACATTCGCTCCGGCCTGATAAACATCCAGTATTGTTCGCCCCGCGGCGATTGCTGCCTTCTCAAAGATTTCCAACATTCGTTGTCTGGTCCCGTTTGGCTTGGCGTCACTCCCCGGCGTCCTGTTTGAGGTGGTTGCCGGCGCTCTCGAGGCGATCAAGGACAGGTGTCCTGGAATCTCTTTACCCATCGTTATGCCAGGAAGCACAAAACGGGAAGCCGTTCGTGGATGCACGTGCTGCTTGCCGGCGGAGTCCGGAACTCGCCCCGGATCGAACGGGTCTGCGACTGACACCACGTGCCCGATCATGCGCGGTCCTGTGGCGAATCTTGAACCTCGACCAAGGGCCGCTAGTGGAATTCTCCGAATTGGCTATCAAAAATGCATTTTGTGGTGATTTTTTAGCGCCTTTGATGTCAAAACCACCAAATTTTGAGTGGGTGGCAACAAAATGTGCGCTGCACAGCTTTTGCCCTTCACATTTTTACTGAAACCGCTATCAAATCCCCTCATGTTAAGAACCCGAACGGGACAACATAAAAAGAGATGCGCCGAAAGGCCGCGTCTGGGGGATAATAAATGGAGTATTTCGTCCAGCAGCTCATCAACGGGCTGACTCTTGGGTCCATCTATGGCCTCGTGGCCATCGGCTACACGATGGTCTATGGCATCATCGGCATGATCAACTTCGCCCATGGTGACATATTCATGCTTGGCGGCTTCGCCGCTCTCATCGTCTACCTGATCCTGACATCGTTCTTCGCAGGCATCCCGGTGGCGCTCGCGCTGCTCGTCATGCTGATCGTGGCGATGCTGATGACGGGGCTATGGAACTGGACCATCGAGCGGGTCGCATACCGGCCCCTGCGCGGTTCGTTCCGCCTTGCGCCGCTGATCACCGCGATCGGCATGTCGATCGCGCTTTCGAACTTCATCCAGGTCACGCAGGGTCCGCGCAACAAGCCGATCCCGACACTGGTCAATGATGTTTTCCATTTCGGTGCGATCACGATTTCGCTGAAGCAGCTGCTCATCGTCGTCATCACGTCGGTTCTGCTCGCCGCTTTCTGGTACATCGTCAACAAGACGCCACTCGGCCGTGCCCAGCGCGCCACGGAGCAGGATCGCAAGATGGCGGCCCTTCTCGGTGTCGATGTCGACAAGACCATTTCGATCACCTTCGTCATGGGCGCCGCGCTCGCGGCCGTCGCGGGTTCGATGTATTTGATGTATTATGGCGTTGCGTCCTTCAATGACGGCTTCATTCCGGGCGTCAAGGCGTTTACCGCCGCGGTTCTGGGTGGGATCGGTTCGCTGCCGGGCGCCGTACTTGGCGGCCTGCTGATCGGCCTCATCGAGTCGCTCTGGTCGGCCTATTTCAGTATCGCCTACAAGGATGTCGCAACCTTCGCGATCCTGGCTTTCGTGCTGATCTTCAAGCCAACCGGTATCCTTGGTCGACCCGAAGTCGAAAAGGTCTGATCCCATGGCAAATCCTGCAAACGTGGCCGGCACGTCTCAAACCGGTACCCTTGCGCGCGCGCTCAAGGAAGGCATCTTCGCGGGTGTCCTCGCGCTCGGCCTGTTCATCCTCTACGTCGGCATCAAGACCGATCAGGACATCAACAATGCGTTGATCTGGTATCCGCGCTGGGGTCTTCTCGCGATCTTCGTCGCCGTCGCAACCGTTGGCCGTTTTCTGGTCGTCGGCTTCTTCCAGCCCTGGAGCCGGGCCCGCAAGGAACGGCTATCGGAAATGCCGGTCCATGAGATCGAGGCCAAGCCCTCCTTCTTCCACAAGCATTTTCTCAAGATCGCCCTTCTCGCACTTGTGCTCTATCCGCCGGTTATCGTCTGGCTGATGGGCGTCCAGGGCTCGCTCAAGTTCGTCGACAACTTCGGCATCCAGATTCTCATCTACGTGATGCTTGCCTGGGGTCTTAACATCGTCGTCGGTCTGGCTGGCCTGCTCGACCTCGGTTATGTCGCCTTCTACGCGGTCGGTGCCTATTCCTATGCGCTGCTGTCGCAGCACTTCGGCCTGTCCTTCTGGGTCCTGCTGCCGCTGTCGGGTATTCTCGCCGCCTTCTGGGGCATTATTCTCGGCTTCCCGGTCCTTCGTCTTCGCGGCGACTACTTGGCGATCGTGACGTTGGCCTTCGGTGAGATCATCCGCCTCGTGCTGATCAACTGGACGGACGTCACCAAGGGTACGTTCGGCGTATCCGGCATTCCGAAGGCCACGCTGTTCGGCATCAAGTTCGACGCTTCGCCGACCGGCTTTGCCAAGTTGTTCGATCTGCCGATGTCGTCGGCCTATTACAAGATCTTCCTCTTCTATCTCATTCTCGCTCTGTGCATGCTGACCGCCTATGTGACGATCAAGCTCCGTCGCATGCCGATTGGTCGGGCCTGGGAAGCGCTGCGCGAGGACGAGATCGCCTGCCGTTCGCTCGGCATCAACACGGTTACGACAAAGCTGACGGCTTTCGCCATCGGTGCGATGTTCGGCGGTTTCGCAGGCTCGTTCTTCGCGGCACGCCAGGGGTTCGTTTCTCCGGAAAGCTTCGTCTTCCTCGAATCGGCTGTTATCCTCGCCATCGTCGTTCTCGGCGGCATGGGCTCGCTGACCGGCATTGCCGTTGCCGCGATCGTCATGGTCGGTGGCACGGAACTGCTGCGTGAGATGGAGTTCCTCAAGCACGTGTTTGGACCTGACTTCACACCTGAACTCTACCGCATGCTGCTTTTCGGTCTGGCCATGGTCGTGGTCATGCTGTTCAAGCCGCGTGGTTTTGTCGGCTCGCGTCAACCGACTGCCTTCCTCAAGGAGAGCAGGGCCGTCTCGGGTAGCTTTACCAAGGAAGGTCACGGCTAATGACTTCCGGAACCAATATGATGACCAAAGACACTCTCCTAAAAGTCGAGCATCTCTCGATGAAGTTCGGTGGCCTGATGGCCATCAACGATTTCTCCTTCGAAGCCAGGCGCGGTGAGATCACCGCGCTGATCGGACCGAACGGTGCCGGCAAGACCACGGTGTTCAACTGCATTACTGGCTTCTACAAGCCGACGATGGGCATGATCACGCTGACGCTGCAAGATGGCAGCCAGCACCTGCTGGAGCGCTTGCCGGACTTCGAAATCACAAAGAAAGCCAAGGTCGCCCGCACCTTCCAGAACATCCGGCTGTTCTCCGGCCTGACCGTTCTCGAAAATCTTCTGGTCGCGCAGCACAACGCACTGATGAAGGCTTCGGGCTACACCATCCTCGGTTTGCTCGGCCTGCCCGCCTACAAGCGTGCGGCCGATGCGGCAATAGAGAAGGCCAAATACTGGCTGGAAAAGGCTGATCTCGTGGATCGTGCCGACGATCCGGCCGGTGACCTTCCCTACGGGGCACAGCGCCGTCTGGAAATCGCCCGCGCCATGTGCACGGGACCGGAGCTTCTCTGCCTCGATGAACCGGCGGCGGGCCTCAACCCGAAAGAATCGCTCGTTCTCAACGCGTTGCTCCGCAGTATTCGGGATGAGGGCACCTCGTTGCTGCTGATCGAACACGACATGTCCGTCGTCATGGAGATTTCCGACCACGTCGTTGTGCTCGAATACGGGCAGAAGATCTCCGACGGCACCCCGGATCACGTGAAGAACGACCCGAAGGTCATCGCAGCCTATCTGGGTGTCGAGGATGAAGAATTGGATGAAGCAATCCACGAAGTCGAAGCCGTTGCGGGAGGAAAGATCTGATGACTTCTGAACCGCTTCTCAAAGTACAGGGCGTTGAGACCTATTACGGGAATATCCGGGCGCTGGACGGCGTGGACGTCGAAGTCCGCCAGGGTGAGATCGTCAGCCTGATTGGTGCCAATGGCGCCGGCAAGTCGACGCTTATGATGACCATCTGCGGCAGCCCGCAGGCGCGCGCCGGGACCGTTACCTTCGATGGTGCCGACATCACCAAGATGCCGACCCACCTGATCGCCCGCCGTCGTATCGCCCAGTCGCCGGAAGGTCGTCGCATCTTTCCGCGCATGACCGTGTATGAGAACCTCCAGATGGGGGCAGGTCTCGACAATCTGAAATACTTCAACGAGGACGTGGAGAAGATCTTCACGCTCTTCCCGCGCCTCAAGGAACGCCAGGCCCAGCGCGGCGGCACTCTGTCTGGCGGCGAGCAGCAGATGCTCTCTATCGGGCGTGCGCTGATGGCCCGTCCGAAGCTTCTGTTGCTCGACGAGCCTTCACTCGGTCTCGCGCCGCTGATCGTCAAGGGCATCTTCGAGGCCATCAAGAAGCTCAACAAGGAAGAGGGGCTCACCGTCTTCCTCGTCGAGCAGAACGCTTTTGCTGCGCTCAAGCTCTCCGACCGCGCGTATGTCATGGTCAACGGCAAGGTCACCATGAGCGGGACTGGCAAGGAACTGCTCGCCGACCCTTCGGTCCGCGCGGCCTATCTCGAAGGCGGCCACCACTGAGGGTGCAGGGGGAATAGATATGCAAGGCTTGTTTTTCGAAAGTGATACCGGCGTGCGGATGGTTCTGCGCTTCCTGGTGCTCCTGTTAGGCTTCTGGACCGCGTGGCGAACCGGAAAGGCGGTGGCCGAGGGCTGGCAGGGTTATGCGACTGTCGTGATCTATACGCTTCTGCTTGGCATGGTGATGCGTTTCCTGCATTACGCGCTGTTCCAGGGGCCGTTTGTCAGTCCGTTGCTTTATGGAATTGATGTATTGATTTTACTTGTTTTTTCCACCGCCGGTTACCGCATGCGGCGTACAACGCAGATGGTGGATAACTATTATTGGCTATACGAGAAGACCTCGGCCTTCTCGTGGAAGAAGAAAGATTGACAGCCGCGTTTTTCTTGTCTCACATGTGCGGCAAGAGCGTGAGCTTTCATAAGAGTGGAACAGCTTTTCCGGCGCAGTCATGGTGGGTATTGCGCAGGGTTTTTGAAACCTAACCCGCCTAAATAATTGGGAGTAACAAAATGAAGAAGTTTCTTCTTTCTGCCGTTGCGATTTCCGCAATGGTTGCCTTCGCGGGCAACGCATCGGCTGAGCTTCTGGTCGGTGTCGCAGGTCCGATCACCGGCCCGAATGCCGCTTTCGGTGCACAGCTTCAGAAGGGTGCGGAACAGGCTGCAGCAGACATCAATGCTGCCGGTGGTATCAATGGTGAGCAGGTCAAGATCGTTCTCGGTGATGACGTCGCTGACCCCAAGCAGGGTATTTCCGTTGCCAACAAGTTCGTGGCTGACGGTGTCAAGTTCGTAGTCGGCCACTTCAACTCGGGTGTTTCGATCCCTGCTTCCGAAGTCTACGCTGAAAACGGCATCCTTCAGATCACCCCGGCTTCGACCAACCCGGTATTTACCGAGCGCGGCATGTGGAACACTTTCCGTACCTGCGGTCGCGACGACGCACAGGGCGGTATCGCGGGCAAGTATCTTGCCGATAACTTCAAGGACGCGAAGATTGCTGTCGTTCACGACAAGACCCCGTATGGTCAGGGTCTCGCCGATGAAACCAAGAAGGCTATGAATGCCGCTGGCGTGACAGAAGTGGTCTACGAAGGCGTCACCGCCGGCGACAAGGACTTCTCCGCTCTCATCGCCAAGATGAAGGAAGCCGGCGTTTCGATCATCTACTGGGGTGGTCTCCACACCGAGGCAGGTCTGATCATTCGTCAGGCTGCCGACCAGGGCCTTAAGGCTAAGCTCGTTTCGGGCGACGGTATCGTTTCCAACGAACTGGCCTCGATCGCCGGCGATGCCGTTGAAGGCACGCTCAACACGTTCGGTCCGGACCCGCGCCTTGCGCCGCAGAACAAGGAACTGGTTGAAAAGTTCCGCGCCTCTGGCTTCGAGCCGGAAGCCTACACCCTGTACTCTTACGCAGCCATGCAGGTAATCGCAGGTGCGGCCAAGGCAGCCGGTTCGAACGACCCGGAAGCCGTGGCAACAGCGATGAAGGCCAACACTTTCGCGACCGCGCTCGGCGACATGGGCTTTGATGAAAAGGGTGACCCGAAGCTGCCCGGCTACGTCATGTATGAGTGGAAGAAGGGCGAAGACGGCAAGTACAGCTACTTCCAGATGAACTGATAGAATTGCCTCAACGGCATTCTTGAAGGAAAGCCCGGCCTCATGCCGGGCTTTCTGCGTTTCAAGTCACGGAGCGTATCGACCCTAACGCTCCGGCAGTTGCTGCAAGAGGAAATCGGCACGGGCCTGGGGCGGGACCTTCGGCAAGATGACCGTGCGGTAGCCCAACTGTGGATAGAGCGGGAGCAGACGTTCATATTCTTCTTCGGCCGCCGGAAAGAGGTGCTGTCTTTCTGCGTCCGGGTGATAGATTTCAGGCCACGGAGGCGTCATGAAAACGGTAGAGTTGTATCGGTGCTGCCACGCGAGGTGACGCGTTGCGGCCGTGTCGCCTGTCGCATGGGCGAGAGCGGCGTAGGCGTCCACCAGCCCTCGGTCGAAGAATGTCCAGGGGCCGTTGTTGCTTTTAGCCAGCTCGCGATCCCGTTCGGCCAAAGTGATGGCTCTTCGAGCAAAGGCTTCGAGATCTACCCAGGGCAAGGCGGAGCCGCCGTTCCTCATCTGATCGGTGACGATCCTGCGGCCCGGTTCGTCAACCACAGCATGACCGCGTTCGGCCAGCTCTTGTAGAAGCGTCGATTTGCCACCGCCCGAGCAGCCGGAGATGACGACGAAGTTGTCCATGTTTTCTCCTGTTTCGATTGAGTGGGCTTACGCTGCTACGAGGCCCGTGCGGGAACTCCCGATCGGTCGTTTCCGAGGCTGAAGGACGTCTGCAGAGTTGGTGCCCCTCACGTCTCGTGCAGCACGTTCGCCGCCTTGACAGCGGCGGATGCGCGGTTTTCGACGCCGAGTTTCACGTAGATCTGCTCGAGATGCTTGTTGACGGTTCGAGCGGACAAGCCGAGGATTTCGCCGATGTCGCGGTTGGACTTGCCCTTGGCGATCCAGAGTAGCACCTCGGATTCGCGCAAGGTGAGGCCGAAGGCCCGGCGCAGGGCTTCGTCGCCGCTCTTTGCGGCCGCGGTCAGGCGGAAGAGGTATTCGTCAGGCCCGATCGCTCCCAGAAACGAGAAATGCAGCAGGGCGTCGCCGGAGGGGGGATAAGCGAATGCCGCGTCTCCACCCTGTCCCTGCTTGCCGCGTGTCGCCATCCAGCCGGCGATGACGCGTGCCACGAGATCGGCACCATCGTCGCGGCCGGTCGCCTCTGTGATCAGCCGCGAAGCCTGCGGTGTCGACCAGCGCACACCGCCGTCGGCCCGGAAGGCGACGAGATGGCGACCGGCAGCATCGAGCGCGACACGGGCGCTTTGGGCCGAACGGGCATTGGTGAGATGGACGCGGATGCGGGCGCGCAGCTCGTCGATGTTGATCGGCTTCGTCAGGTAGTCGACGCCACCCGATTCCAGCGCATGCACGACGTGCTCGGTTTCGGTGAGGCCCGTCATGAAGATCACCGGCACCTGCGCCACGGCCGGGTCGGCCTTTAGCCTGCGGCAGGTCTCGAAACCATCCATCGTGGGCATCACCGCGTCGAGAAGGATCAGGTCGGGGCTGATGCGTCCGACGATCGCGAGTGCCGCCGAACCGGAAGTCGCGATCAGCACGGAAAAACCCGACTGCTCCAGCGCATCAGTCAGGAAGCCGAGGGCCTCCGGACTGTCGTCCACAAGGAGAACGATATCACGGGGTTGGGTTGCATCAGCCACTGGTTTCGGCTCTCTCCGTGTCATAGGTCTTCAGGAATGCCATATAGCCGGTCATGTCGAAAGCCTGGACATGGGAGCGTAAGGCTTCGGTGAAGGGCAGGTTTTCCTCCGCCCGGGCAAGGTCGGTCAGCTTTGCCTCGATCCCGCGGACATAGCCGATTTCTCCAAGGCGCACGAGGTCCTCGATATGGGCGGGGCCGGGGGATGCAGGCTTGGCCGCGGGCTTCATCTTTGAAGGCTGGTGCACATCATCCGCGTAGATCCATTCTAGTCCGAGATACATGGCGAGCTTGTCGCGCAGCCGCTTGACGTTCACGGGTTTGGCGATCGTGTCGTTGTGGGCGTCGCTTCCGCCGTTGACGGCCGATCCGTCGCCGATATTGGCGGAAAGCATCAGGATCGGGGCGGTCTGCCCGCCTTCACGCAACCGCTCGACGAGCTGCCAGCCGCTCATGCCGGGCATGGAAATGTCGACGAGGAAGAGGTCCGGCTTCACGCCTTCAATGAGCGTGAGGCAATCCGGGCCGCTATTGGCCGTCAGCACCACGAAATCGAGGGGGCCGAGCACCTCGCGCATGAGATCGCGGTGATCCTCGTTGTCATCGACGACGACCACGGTGCGGCGCGGGCCGGTATAGGAGACGATCTTCCGCTCGGGCGCCGGCGCGGTGTTCGGCCGGTCGACGGCCGAAAGCATCAGTCGCACGCGGAAGGTTGATCCCCTGTCGCGCTCGCTCAAGACGCCGATCTCACCGCCGAGCGTATTGGTGAGCAGCTTGGTGATCGTCAGGCCGAGGCCGAGGCCGGGCAGGGGGCGAACATTGTCGGCCTCGCCGCGCTGGAAGGGTTCGAAAATGCGCGTGAGCTCCTTCTCGGCAATGCCCCGCCCGGTGTCGGAGACCGTGAAGGTCGCCACCTGGCTGCGATAGTCGACCTTGAAGGTGACGCTGCCGCGGTCGGTGAACTTGATCGCGTTCGAGAGCAGGTTGACGAGGATCTGGCGCAGCCGCTTCTCGTCGGTGCGGACATATTGCGGCAGGCCGCGGGCGCGCTCGTGCACGAAGGCGAGCCCCTTGGCCTCCGCCTGCGGGCGGAACATGTCGGTGATCTGGTCGAGGAAGTCCTGGATGTCGAGCTCGTTCGAATAGACCTGCAGGCGACCGGCTTCGATCTTGGAGATGTCGAGGAGGCCGTCGATGAGGCCGGAGAGGTGATCGGCGGAACGGCGTATGACCTTGATCGCGGGCTGCCGCTTCGGCGGGATCGTTTCGTCACGCTCCAGGATTTGCGCGTAGCCGAGCACCGCGTTGAGCGGCGTGCGCAGTTCGTGGGAGAGGCCGACGACATAGCGGCTCTTGGCGCGGTTGGCGGCTTCTGCCGTCTCCTTGGCCGCCTGCAGGGCGGTGTCCGTTTTCCGGTGGGCGGCGATTTCCTTCAGGAGCAGCGTGTTCTGGCGGGAGGATTCCTCCTCTGCCACAACCCGGCTGTCGTGGGCGAGCACATAGAACCAGCTCGCAACGCCGGCAATCACGGAGAAGACGAAGAAGACGATCAGCACTGTTCGGTCGACCACTGCCGCGGTCTCCGGCGAGGCAGCACCGACCTGGTGGGCGATGAGCGTCAGGATGGCGCCGATGCCGGTGATCGCGGCGACGGCCGTGAGGCCGTATCGTCCGAGCCGGGTCGACAACCTGGCGATGATGCCTTCCGGAAGGAAGGAGCGTGCCATGCTGCCGATCTGCGCATTCAGTTTCGCCTGTGGCTTGCACATGTCGTGGCAGCGGCTGTCGAGCGAGCAGCAGAGCGAGCAGATCGGCGCGGCATAGGCCGGGCACCAGGCCATGTCCTCCGGTTCGAAGGGGTGCTCACATATGGAGCAAGTGATCGACGGGAGGATTTTCCAGCTCTGGCGAGGCTTACGGGCAAGATAGTAGCGCCCCTTCGTCGCCCAGGCGATGAGGGGGGAAATCACGAATGCAATCAGCGTCACATAGGTGGCGAGCGAGGCCATCAGCGATCCGAAGAGGCCGAAATGGGCGGCAAGTGCCACGCCGCCGGAGAGAACGAGCGTGCCAAGCCCGACCGGATTGATGTCGTAGAGGTGGGCGCGCTTGAATTCGATGCCCGGCGGTGCCAGGCCAAGGGGTTTGTTGACGAAGAGGTCGGCGGAAATGGTGCACAGCCACGACATGGCGATGATCGAGAAGATGCCGAGGGTTTCCTCCAGCAGCCGGTAGATGCCGAGCTCCATCAGGAGAAGAGCGATCGCCACGTTGAAGACCAGCCAGACGACGCGGCCTGGATGACTATGTGTCAGCCGCGAGAAGAAATTCGACCAGGCGAGTGAACCCGCATAGGCGTTCATGACGTTAATCTTCAACTGCGAGATCACCACGAAGCATGCCATCAGGAGCATGGCGGCCGTCTCGTTCGGGACCATGTAGCCGAAGGCGGCCAGATACATATGGGCCGGATCGGCCGCCTCGCGGGCGGGAACGCCGGTCGAGAGGGTGAGCACGGCCAGAAAGGAACCCGCGAGCAGTTTCGGCACGCCAAGGACGACCCAGCCGGAACCGGCAAGGAAGACTGCGAACCGGTGGCGAAGCTTGCGCCCGCCCTCCGGTGGCAGAAAGCGCAGGAAGTCCACCTGCTCGCCGATCTGCGGCATCAGGGCGAGGATGACAGCGGAAGCGGCACCGAACTCGACGAGGTTGAATGGGGCTGCCCCGCCGGCATCCGCGTTGGAATGGCCGATGCCCGCAAAGGCGCGCCACAGATCGAATTTCTCCCAGTCGAGAAAGGCGATGAAGAGAAAGGGCAGGATGTTGAGGATGATCCAGAAGGGCTGGGTGACCAGTTGGAATTTGGAAATAAGGCGAACGCCGTAGGTCACCAGCGGGATCACCACCATGGCCGAGATGATATAGCCGATCCACGGCGGTATGCCGAAGGCAATCTCCAGCGCGCCGGTCATGATCGATGCCTCGATGGCAAACAGCATGAAGGTGAACGAGGCGTAGATCAGCGAGGTGATCGTCGAGCCGATGTACCCGAAGCCTGCGCCACGCGTCAGCAGGTCGATATCGACGCCATGGCGGATCGCATAACGGCTGATCGGCAGGCCGATCAGAAGCATCAGGATCGCGGCGGCGAGGATCGCCAGACAAGCGTTTGTCGTGCCGTAGGACAGCGTGATCGTGCCGCCGATCGCCTCCAATGCCAGAAAGGAGATCGCCCCGATCGCCGTCTGCGAGATCCTGCTCGAGGAGAATTGCCGCGCGCTCTTGGCGGTAAAGCGCAGCGCATAGTCTTCGAGCGTCTGGTTGGCGACCCAGCGGTTATATTCGCGCCTGACGGGAATGATACGTTGGCGTGCTGTCATGCCTAATTTCTAGCGCTTTTCTGAAGTTGATGTAAGATTAGGCAGTTTTGACGGGAATCTGTGGAATTGCAAGGGCGGGGATGATGCGGGCAGAGATCCATCCCCGATGTTGTTTTAGCGATGCTCCGGACTTGATGGGGCGAAGGACTAGGGGACGGTTTCCGTCCCGCCGGAATTGCCCCGGGGCCTCCTCAGTGGCATGAATGCGACGCTATCGATGCGATGATTGCATCCGTTTCAGTTTCTGCTAAAATTTCAAGTGGATGCGGGTCCCCGCGCGATCTCCGCAGATCCAACTCGTTCATGAAGGGGGATTGAAAATGGCTGATACGGATGCTGGTGCAAGACCCGCCACCTGGCGCGTTGTTCTTGCGTTCATACTCGATCTGTTGATGGCGTTTATCGTCATCGGCTTTCTTGTCGCATGGATGTTCGGCGGTCTTACCGAGGAGGGTTTCAATCTGACCGGTGGCCCGGCGTTCTTGCTGTTCGGATTGATCATTGCCTATTTCGTGATTTTCAATCGCTTCCTGGGCGGAACGATCTGGAAGCGCATTTTGCGCGCGAATTGATCCGCGCGCCGTGTAAGTACATGCCGGCTCGTCGGCCGACGGCCCGATCTTAGCGCTGGCGGCTGAGGCGGGTTTTCGGCGCGGCCTTGCGTCGTTTCTTGGCCAGTACGGGCTCGACGTCCGCCTGAGATGCTTCTTGGTTCAGTCTCAATTCGCGAAGCGCCCGTGTCTTGGTTTCCCGGGCGGAAACCTCGGCGTCGAGGATCGCCCGGGCGGCGTCGTCGGTTATCTGGGCTTTGAGGTTTCTGGTTGGTTTTGCGGGTTTGAAAACTGCTTCGCTTGTGGCGGTCATGGACAACTTCCTTCAGATCTGCGTTTCGTATCTTGCGGGTCGCTGGTCGCACAACGGCAGCATCACTCCCCGCGCCCGCGGCACGGCGCGTCTCAGGGAGGGCAACAGTGTCATGAGCATAAAACAAAAGGCCGAGCTTTGCCCGGCCCTTCTCATTCCTGCATCTTCGGTGCCGGTACATCCGCGGTCACCGGTCGCAAGAACGTATTCCAACGCTTGCTCGGATCGTGGCCACGTAATGGCTCCCAGCAAACTCAGTAGCATTAATGTAGGTCCTGGAACCGGAAATACAAGGTGCGTTGGAATATCACTTTGCCTTCCGCTTTGACGGGAATAAACTAAAAGCAGGCGTGGGCTGACCGGTAAACTGGCGGCAGCGAGCCAGCGTTTCGTCATCTTGTGGTTTGCGATGATCCCCTGTGGGCGCCTGGATGAGCCTTGCCTGGACCCCCAAACGGAGAGGTTTCGGTACGGCCCGAAGTCCTACCTATTTCTTGCGACGCCCCGAAATCGAGGAACTCATCCATGAAAAGCCCAAGAAGCTCCGTCCTGGTGCCAACGCCGGCCTTGCGGAAGATGGCGCTCAACTGAGCCTTGATGGTCCCTTCCTTCGTCGCCCGCAGTTTGGCGATTTCAGAGATCCTCAGGCCGCGCAAGGACAGAAGGGCAATATCGCTCTCAGCCTTCGACAGTCCCCAGGCCGCAAATTGCCTTAGCAGAATATCGTCGAAATGCCCGCGAAGCGACTGCAACTCATAGGCCTGTTCCGTTCCGGCACTCCGCAGCCTGCGCATCTGGCGGTGCGACAGGCCATAGCCCAGCCAAAGGAGACCCACAGTAAAGCATTCGACAACCAGATGGAGCAATTGCGGCCAGGTCGGCGGAGGGGCGCTAATGAGATCGCGGTGCAGTTCATAGATGATGTCGATACCGAACAACAACGCGCACAGGAGCTGGATCAGGGCAATCAGCCCCAGCATCCGAGCTGCAGGCCAGACAGAGGGGTTGAATGGCCTCATTTGTCCTGGGTCGCCTGCATGAGAGAACGACCCCTTTTGTGTGTTTTGCGGATGAACATTCGATCAGAAGCTTTATAACTTGAGTGGCATTTATGTAAACCAAAGTCTAAAGGGCCTTCCCGCAGCAACGCAAGTCCGGTTGCGGCCATTGCCGCGCAATCATGGCGCGTGTTTACTTTGTTTGCGGATTCCCTCCACTTTGGGTGCCGCATAGGGGGGCGGTGGCATGACGCCTTCGATTTAGGTGTTTGTCCACCGAATGGGGGAGGAATGAACCATGCAGAGAATTGCTTTCACTTTCGCGGCAGCGCTGGCTCTTGCTTTGCCGGGCGCTGGCTTGGCCGACGAACACGAGAACCGGGATTACGATCACAAGCCCGAGGCGCAGGATTTTGTCCATGGCGCGCCCGAGGTGCCGTCCGAGCCCTGGACGTTGGCGGCGGGCGGACGGATCTACGACAACTGGTGGGACGCGCTCGACCGTGAAAAGCCGGAAAGTACCAATCCTGCTTTTCCGGTTTCCGTAAACAAGGGACAAGCCGGTTCGGGCACCTGGCGCTGCAAGGCTTGTCACGGCTGGGACTATCTGGGCAAAGACGGCATCTATTCCAAGGGTAGCAATTTCACCGGCATCAAGGGCATCAATGGTGCGATTGGCAAACCGGTGGAAGAGATCGCAAAAATCCTGCGTGATGCCAATCATCCCTACACGACCGAGATGATCACCGATGAGGAGATGCAGCGTGTCGCGGCATTTGTCAGTCGCGGACAGGTCGATATGCGGTCCTTCATCGATTACGAGACCAGGACTGTGAATGCAGGGGACAAGGAACTGGGACGCGGAATCTTCCAGACAACCTGCGCGGCCTGCCACGGATTTGACGGGCGTCTGATCGACTGGGGTGAGGATGGTGCCCACAATTACGTCGGTACCGAAGCGGCCGAATTGCCGGACGAAGTGATGCACAAGATTTTAAGCGCCCATACCGGGGTGCAGATGATCAATCTGCGGGCTTTCCCGCTATCGTATGCGATCGATGTCCTGGCCTATGCGGCGACCTTGCCGCTTGAGCCGCCAACAGAATAAGAACAGGCAACAACGGTCATGGGGCCGCGGGTCTATCCGCTGTCCCGTTTCAATGTCCATAGCTACTGGCGGCTGGGCCATGCGAGGCTGCCATGAATTGCCCGGACTCCATTCGATCGCAGTGGGCGCCAAGCTTCCACTGGCTGGTTCGTACGCCCCTTCGGCTTGGCTTCTTCCTGTCCCTCACACTTCTCCCCCATCCCTACGTCATATGACGTATACGATTTTGCGGCGCAGCATCGGATAGTCCCTCCCAGCAACGGTCAAAGCTTCCTTTACCCACCGATTGCGGAGATCAAAGAGGGGATCAATCAGATGAAACTCAAGGCACACCTAACCGGCGCGCTTCTGGGCGCCATGCTGTCGACGACGGCATTCAACGGCGCATTTGCGGCCGACGACACAATCAAGATCGGCATCCTGCATTCACTCTCCGGCACCATGGCCATTTCGGAAACCACGCTGAAAGACGCCATGCTGATGCTCATCGACGAGCAGAACAAGAAGGGTGGCGTTCTCGGCAAAAAGCTTGAAGCCGTCGTCGTCGATCCTGCCTCCGACTGGCCGCTCTTCGCCGAAAAGGCGCGCGAGCTGATCGAGAAGGACAAAGTTTCGGCCGTCTTCGGCTGCTGGACTTCCGTTTCGCGCAAGTCGGTCCTGCCCGTTTTCGAAGAGCTCGACAACATCCTTTTCTATCCTGTCCAGTACGAGGGCGAGGAAAGCCAGCGCAACGTCTTCTACACCGGTGCTGCGCCGAACCAGCAGGCGATCCCGGCCGTCGACTACCTGATGGAGAATGAAGGCGTCGAGCGCTGGGTGCTTGCCGGCACCGACTATGTCTACCCACGCACGACCAACAAGATCCTCGAGGCCTATCTCAAGGCCAAGGGTGTGGCCGCCGAAGACATCATGATCAACTACACGCCCTTCGGTCATTCCGACTGGCAGACGATTGTCTCCGACATCAAGAAATTCGGTTCGGCCGGCAAGAAGACGGCCGTCGTCTCGACCATCAACGGCGACGCCAATGTTCCCTTCTATAAGGAGCTGGGAAACCAGGGCATCAAGGCGCAAGACATTCCGGTTGTCGCATTCTCGGTCGGGGAGGAAGAGCTCGCCGGCATCGACACCAAGCCGCTGGTCGGTCATCTCGCAGCCTGGAACTACTTCCAGTCCGTCGACAACGAGGCAAATGCCGAGTTCATCAAGACCTGGAAGGCCTATACCAAGAACGACAAACGCGTCACCAATGACCCGATGGAAGCCCACTACATCGGCTTCAACATGTGGGTGAAGGCCGTCGAAGCCGCAGGCACCACCGATCCGGACAAGGTGATCGACGCCATGGTTGGTGTCTCGGTTCCGAACCTTTCGGGCGGCTATTCGGCCATGCTTCCCAACCACCACATCACCAAGCCGGTGCTGATCGGAGAAATCCAGGACGATGGCCAGTTCGACATTGTCTACGAGACTCCGGGCCTCGTGCCTGGCGACGAATGGTCGGACTATCTCGCCGACTCCAAGGATCTGATCTCCGATTGGCGTATGCCGATGAACTGCGGCAATTTCAACGTCGCCGCCGGCAAATGCGGCGGCAAGGGTTCCTGATCCTCGCACTGCCAACGAAATGGGGCAGGGGGTGCCCTTGACCTGACCCTTTCCCCGCCCGGCGGGGAGAGGGAACTTGAGTGTCGCCGCGAGTCCTCGTCACCTTGTGCGAGCTTGTCGGAGAGCGGGCGAAGGCGCCATCAGGCGGAATGGGTGCAATGTGACGACGATGAAGTTCTTGCTGAAAATACTGATGTTCTGCCTGATCCTCTCAACGGGCACGCCATCCTTTGCACAGGAGAACAATCCGAAGGCGCTTATCCGGGCGCTGGGCGCTGCCAGCTTTTCCGAGGCTGAAACGATCATCGCAAATCTGGCGAGGACGGGCGATCCGAAGGTGGTTCCGGCGCTGGAAGCCCTGGGCGAGGGCGATCTCTATATCCGCAAGTCCGATGGTGAAGTGTTCATCACCAGGAAAGCCGGCTCCAACCTTGCGCTGATCGACCCGCTTTCGGGCGAGACGGTTGGCGAGGAAGCGAAGGGCGCCGTTACCAAGATCAAGGTCAACAACAGCCTCAGGCGCGCCATCCGCTCGGCGCAAGGGGGGCTCACGCTGATGAGCCCGGACCGGGCGGTCAGACTGCAAGCCGCCGATTCCGTGCTGAAGTCGCCCAGTGCAGACAATCTCGAACTGCTGGAAACAGCGCTTGCGGTAGAAAAGGACGGCGAGGTGCGGAAGCTGCTGGAGCAGGCACGCGCCGTGTCGATCATGGGATCGGACCGCGCGATCGGGGAAAAGCGCGATGCGATTGCCGGGATCGAGGGAATCGGCGGGCGCGACGCGGTCGGCATCCTCATGTCGGCTGCCGTCTCCGCCGATGAGGCGCTCAAACCCGATATCGACAAGGCGATCGGCCGTATAGAGGACAAGCTCGCGCTCTGGGATGCGGCGCAGAACGTGGCCTACGGCATCTCGCTCGGTTCCGTGCTGCTGCTGGCCGCCATCGGCCTTGCGATAACCTTCGGCGTCATGGGTATCATCAATATGGCGCATGGCGAAATGGTCATGCTCGGAGCCTATTCGACCTTCATTGTACAAGAGGTGATCCGTGCCAATTACCCGGCGCTGTTCGACTGGTCATTGGCGATCGCGCTGCCGTTCGCCTTTCTGGTCACCGGGGCCGTTGGTCTGGTGATCGAGCGCGGCGTCATCCGCTTTCTCTATGGCCGGCCGCTCGAAACGCTGCTCGCCACCTGGGGTATCTCGCTGATCCTGCAGCAGGCTGTGCGCACCATCTTCGGCCCGACGAACCAGGAAGTCGGCAATCCGTCGTGGATGTCCGGATCCTTCGCGCTTGGCGGTCTGGCGATCACCTGGAACCGGCTCTGGATACTGGCCTTTTCGCTGTCGGTGTTCTTCGCGCTGCTGATCTTCATGAAGCGCTCGGCTTTCGGTCTGCAGATGCGTGCCGTCACCCAGAACCGGCGCATGGCGTCCTCCATGGGCATCCGCACGCCATGGGTCGATGCGTTCACCTTCGCGCTCGGTTCCGGTATCGCTGGCATGGCCGGCGTGGCCCTTTCCCAGATCGACAATGTTTCGCCCAATCTCGGCCAGAGCTACATCATCGACAGTTTCATGGTGGTGGTGTTCGGCGGCGTCGGCAATCTGTGGGGCACGCTGGTTGGTGCATTCTCGCTCGGCATCGCCAACAAGTTCCTTGAACCCTATGCGGGCGCCGTTCTCGGCAAGATCCTGGTGCTGGTCCTCATCATCCTTTTCATCCAGAAGCGGCCGCGCGGCCTCTTCGCACTCAAGGGAAGGGCGGTGGAAGCATGATCACGGCTTTCCTCATCCGGTCCCTCGACCGCAAGATCTTGATTGCTATCGCCATTCTGCTTGCGCTTGCCATTTTGGTGCCGGTTTCGAACCTTCTCATCCCGCAAGGCAATCCGGTGCATATCCCGACCTATCTGGTCGCATTGCTTGGCAAATACCTTACCTATGCCCTGCTCGCTCTGGCACTCGATCTCGTCTGGGGCTTTTGCGGTATCCTGTCGCTTGGCCATGGGGCATTCTTCGCGCTCGGCGGCTATGCCATGGGCATGTATCTGATGCGCCAAATCGGTCCTCGTGGCGTCTATGGCGATCCGATCCTTCCAGACTTCATGGTATTCCTCAATTGGAAGGAACTGCCGTGGTTCTGGCATGGCTTCGATATGTTCTGGTTTGCCGCACTCATGGTGCTCGTCGTGCCGGGGCTGCTGGCCTTCGTATTCGGCTGGTTCGCCTTCAGAAGCCGCGTCAACGGCGTCTACCTTTCGATCATCACCCAGGCGATGACCTATGCGCTGCTTCTGGCATTTTTTCGCAACGACATGGGTTTCGGCGGCAATAACGGCTTGACCGATTTCAAGGACATCCTTGGCTTCAATATCCAGGCCGACGGCACGAGGGCCGCGCTGTTCGCGGCCTCGGCGGTGGCCCTTGCGTTGTCCCTGATGCTGTCCTCGGCAGTCGTGCGTTCGAAGTTCGGCAAGGTATTGGTCGGCATCCGCGACGCGGAGAGCCGCACCCGCTTCCTCGGCTACCGGGTCGAGCACATGAAACTCTTCACCTTCGTCGTTTCGGCGATGATGGCGGGCGTCGCGGGCGCGCTCTACGTACCGCAGGTCGGCATCATCAATCCGGGCGAGTTCGCCCCGGCCAATTCGATCGAAGTCGTGATCTGGACAGCGGTCGGCGGCCGCGCCACGCTGATCGGCCCGATCATCGGCGCGGTGCTGGTCAATGGCGGCAAGACGATCTTCACCGGCCTATTCCCCGATTTCTGGCTGTTCGCGCTCGGCGGCCTGTTCGTCGCAGTGACCCTCTTCCTGCCGAAAGGCATTGTCGGAACCATCGCGCAAGGCTTTGCCACACGTAAGGAATATCGCCAGGCGGCGGCCTCTGCCGACGCCGAAGCCGGCATTGATGTCAAACCCCAGGCGGCGGAGTGATCGCGATGAACGACAAGAGACCGAAAAGCCTTCTCTATCTCGACGGTGTCTCCGTCTCCTTCGATGGGTTCAAGGCGCTCAATTCGCTCTCCCTTGTTGTCGAACCGGGCGAACTTCGCGCCATCATCGGCCCGAATGGTGCCGGCAAGACTACGATGATGGACATCATCACCGGCAAGACACGGCCGGACGAGGGAGAGGTGTTCTTCGACGGCGACATCGACCTTACCAACAAGGACGAAGCGGACATCGCCCAGCTCGGCATCGGGCGGAAATTCCAAAAGCCGACGGTATTCGAGAGCCACACGGTCTGGGACAATCTGGAACTGGCGCTCAACCGGGATCGCGGGGTGTTCGGCACGCTGTTCTATCGCCTCTCTGCCGAAGACAAGGCTCGCATCGAGGAGATACTGGAGACGGTGCGCCTGACCGCGCGCAAGGATCATATCGCCGCCAATCTCTCCCATGGGCAGAAGCAGTGGCTCGAGATCGGCATGCTGCTCGCCCAAGAGCCGAAACTTTTGTTGGTTGATGAGCCGGTTGCAGGCATGACCGACGCCGAAACCGCCGAAACCGCCATCCTGCTCCGCCAGATCGCCAGAACCCGCTCGGTGGTGGTGGTCGAGCACGACATGGGCTTCATCCGCGATCTCGGGGTCAAGGTGACGTGCCTCGCGGAAGGCTCGGTGCTGGCTGAGGGATCGATCGATTTCGTTAGCGCCGATCCAAAGGTCATCGAGAACTATCTGGGGCGGTGATGCACAGGCGTGTTTCCCCTCCCCAACCCCTCCCCACAAGGGGGAGGGGCCGTCTCCGCCTTCCCCGTCGTCATCGGGGCAGGTGCTATCCGTTCGGTGTCTCCCCCCTTGTGGGGGAGATGGCCGGCGGGCCAGAGGGGGATTTTTTGTCTATTCGAGGGACCCAGCCATGCTGACAGTCGAAAACATCAACCTTCACTATGGCGCGGCGCAGGCCCTGCGCGGTGTCTCGCTTCAGGCCGAAATGGGCAAGATCACCTGCGTGCTCGGGCGCAACGGGGTGGGCAAGTCGTCGCTGCTTCGCGCCGTCACCGGCCAGCATCCGGTCTCGGCGGGTTCGATCAGCTTCAACGGCGCAAAACTCAACGGCATAGCGCCGTTCAACCGTGCCAGACAGGGGATCGGCTATGTGCCTCAGGGCCGGGAGATATTCCCGCTCCTGACGGTGAAGGAAAACCTCGAGACCGGCTATGCGCCGGTGGCGCGGAAGGATCGGTTCATTCCCGACGAGATATTCACACTGTTTCCGGTCCTGCAATCTATGTTGGGACGGCGCGGCGGGGATCTCTCCGGTGGCCAGCAGCAGCAATTGGCGATCGGAAGGGCAATGGTCACCCGACCGAGAATTCTCGTTCTCGACGAGCCGACCGAAGGTATCCAGCCGTCGATCATCAAGGATATCGGCAGGGCGATCCGCTATCTGCGGGACTCGTCCGGAATGGCCATCCTGCTGGTCGAGCAGTATCTCGATTTCTGCCGAGAACTTGCCGACCAGGTATATATCATGGATCGTGGCGAGATCGTGCACCAGGGACCGGCCGAGACGCTGGACACGCCGGAGGCACGGCGGCACCTGACCGTTTGAGAATGCAGGGCGCGTTGACCATTTATTAGCAATATCTAGTTGAAGCTTGCCAGCCGTGTGGTATCCAATAGGATCTGCTAACAGAAGGCATTCTCATGAGATCCAGCGTGGTTTCTGGCCTCAGTCGGCCAGTTGCATTGCTTCGCGCCGTGGCGCTTGGCGGATTCTTTATCGCAGGTGCAATGGGCAGCGCTCATGCTGCCGGATGCGGCACCGCCGTCAGTCCCGGTTATCACCAGCTCACGATGCGCTCGGGCGGAATGGATCGTCAGGCCGTTCTCTTCGTTCCTGCCGGCTATAGTGGCAAGGAGAAGGTGCCGGTCGTATTCGATCTTCATGGCAGCAACAGCTATCCGCGCGCCCAGATCGCCCGCAGCCGATGGGATGATGTGGCAGACCGTGAAGGTTTTCTCCTGGTCGCGCCGCAGGGCGGCCTCGATGGGAAGGTGGAGGGCACGCATGCGTGGAACGTGCCGGGTGTGACGCCGGGCGAGGGCCCGGATGACGGAGCATTCCTGAAAGATGTCGTGGAAACGGTGAAAGATCGTTTTTGCGTTGATCCGGACCGCTTCTATGCCTCGGGCTATTCGGGGGGCGGACGAATGCTGTCGCAGTACATCTGTAACGGTTACGCGGATTTCGCCTCCGCCGGCTTCGTCATGAGCCTGCGTGCCGGGTATCCGTTCGAGAAAGACGGTATCTGGCAGCCGGAGGGCCAGAGTTGCCACCCGGCGGCACCGGTTTCAATCATCGCGTTTTGGGGCTCGAAGGATAACATCAATCCCTTCGCGGGCGGCGGTGGGCCCTACTGGCAATATGGCGGCGAGACGGCCTTGAGACGTTGGGCCGAGCTCAACGGTTGCCAGGGCGACATGAAGATCACCGAGGGGGAGCGGATATCCTCGGCGGAGTTCGACACGTGCAAGGGTGGTGTGAGGATACTGTCTTACATGATCACGGACGGCAGCCATTCCTGGCCCGGGCGCTCGGTCGGATTCACTGTCGGGAGCAGCTCCGGGAAGGCTGCTCGCGAAGTTGACGTTGCCGGGCGGATGTGGAGCTTCTTCAGCGGCGGCGACGCACAACTTGTGTCCGATCGGCAGCCCGACGACCGCTGCACGGTGAAGGCTGTCACGGCCACGCCGGAAGCAGGATCTCATGCGACAATATGTGACCAGAATGGCGAGACGGCCAGCAAGAAGGAACTCGCCGCGGGCGCACTTTAGACACGCGCGCTCCTTCGTTTCATGCTGTGTCGGCGCGGTTTGCCGCCTGGCCAGGGTGTGCTCGCGCTCGATCCTCGTCCAACCGTCTGATTTTTCCGCACTTCGTCCGGCGTATTGCCTTCGAGATGGGCATCCGGTTCCGATGCTTTTCCTCAACCTCGCGAATATGCCGGCATGACGCCCCGTGGCACCTTTCTTCAAGGTGAGGCGGTTATCGGGCATGGGAATTGCTTTCCCTGACAGGTTGACGCGCGTAGAAAACAACAGTTGAGGCGCGGGACGAGACGGGAGAGACATCGCATTGACGGCATTATCTGAAAGCAGGCAGCAGCGGACGCAGGGACGCGGGCATCTCGCGGCCAAGGCGCTGGACGGCAAGAGCCGCATTGCCGAGCTCTACCAGGAAGGTGCCGCGAAGATCAGGCTGCCGCAGACGTTCACTGATGAGATGGAAGCCGTGATCATCAATATGGCCGGCGGTCTGACCGGCGGCGACCGCATGGATTGGTCAATCGCGGCGGGAGGGGGCACTTTCGTTACCGCCACGACCCAGGCCTGCGAAAAGATCTACAAAGCTTCGTTCGGAACCGCCGAGGTTGCGACCCAGATCGTCGCCGGACCTGGCGCCAAGGTCCACTGGTTACCGCAGGAATCGATCCTGTTCGACAATGCTTCCCTGACCCGGCGGCTGGAGGCCGATCTCGACGAAACTGCCGAATTCATTGCGGTCGAAGCCATCCTGCTCGGACGCAAGGCCATGGGCGAGGCGATGACCCGAGGGACGTTGCGCGACCGCTGGCGCATCCGAAGGGCAGGGCGGCTGATCCATGCAGAAGAATTGCGCATGGAGGGAGACGTGGCCGCGCTTACGGCGCTTGGCCCCGTTCTCGCGGGTCAGGTTGCCTTCGCCACGGTCCTCTATACCGGCCCGCTCTGTGAAGCACTTCTGCCGCAGGTGCGCGCGATCCTCAGCGACGGTCCGGGCGGCGCGAGCCAATGGAACGGCAAGCTCGTTGTGCGGATGACTGCCGTCGACGGCTTCCAGCTCAGACAAAAACTGGTTTCAATCGTTTCGGCCTTGCGCGCAGGCGCAACTATGCCGAAAGTCTGGAATCTCTGACAGTGATCAAGAACGTGGAGCGGTCATGAACCTGAGCCCGAGGGAAAAAGACAAACTGCTGATCGCCATGGCCGCCATCGTGGCGCGGCGCCGGCTGGAGCGGGGCGTCCAGCTCAACTACCCGGAAGCCATCGCCCTGATCAGCGATTTCGTCGTCGAGGGCGCGCGCGACGGACGGTCGGTCGCCGACCTGATGGAGGCCGGGGCGCATGTGATCACCCGTGATCAGGTGATGGAGGGCATCGCCGAGATGATCCACGACGTCCAGGTCGAGGCGACCTTCCCGGACGGCACGAAGCTCGTGACCGTGCATGAACCGATACGTTAAGCCATTGGAGGACTGATTCATGATCCCCGGTGAAATCATTGCTGCAAAAGGCGAAATCGAACTGAACGCCGGCCAGCCGACCGTGACCATCGAGGTCTCCAATACGGGCGACCGGCCGGTGCAGGTCGGTAGCCACTACCACTTCTTCGAGGCCAATGCGGGCCTCTCCTTCGAGCGCGAGACGGCGAGGGGGATGCGGCTCGATATTCCTGCCGGAACGGCGGTGCGCTTCGAGCCGGGCCAGACGAGGCAGGTCACGCTGATCCCTCTTTCGGGCAAACGCGAAGTCTACGGTTTTCGGCAAAAGATCATGGGAGAAATCTGATGGCGATTTTGCACTATCACGGAAGTTGCCAGTGCGGGGCGGTGGATTTCGACGTCGACGTCGATCTCGGGCACACGGTCGTATGCAACTGCTCGCGCTGCCGGCGCCTCGGATCGGTATTGGCCTTTGCGCCGCGGGGGGCATTCACGCTGAATTCCGGCGAGGACAATCTCGCCGAATACCAGTTCAACAAGCACCTGATCCATCATCTGTTCTGCAAGACCTGCGGCATCCAGAGCTTCTCCTTCGGGGCGACGCCGGACGGGACGGAAATGGTCGCCGTGAACGTCAATTGCCTGGACGATGTCGACGCGCGGTCCCTGCCATCGCAGGCATTCGACGGCGCGTCGGTCTAACTGCATTTCAGCCAAGGGTTTCAATCGCCATGAATCTCTCGAGATTTATCCTCCATGGTCTGGCAGCGGTCGTCCTCGCAGGGGTCGCTTTCGCCGCGCCGGCGGCGGCCGAGGATGAACCCGAGGTCGACTGCGAAAACGCGATGACCCAGTTCGACATGAACGTCTGCTCGCAGCGGGACTACGAGAAGGCCGACAAGGAGTTGAATGCACAGTGGGCCAAGACCAAGAAGGTGATGGCTGACTGGGACGCCCAACTCGATGCCGAGAACAAGGGGGCGGTCGAGGCCCTGCTGGCGGCACAGCGCGCCTGGATCCAGTACCGCGACAATCAGTGCAACGCCGTCGGCTACAGCGTCTGGGGCGGAAGCATGTATCCGACTATCGTCGCTTCCTGTCTGGAGGACCTAACCCGCAAGCGGACCAAGGAACTCGAAGAACTCGCGAACGGCGTTGAGTAAGGGGGCCGCAAGCGGATGGGGCGACGGATCGTCATTGTCGGAAATGGTGAGGTTCCGCAGGGGGCCGCGGAGGCGATCGACGACGCCGATCTGGTCGTGCGCTTCAACGAGTGCCGCAATTTCGGTTCGAGCGGCAGCCGCACGGACGTCGTTGCCGTCTGCAATACCGGCCGGCCGGCGTTCACGATGCTCTCCTCGCCCGAATGGCGGGCGAGCCGTCCGGTCGCCGACTGCCGGGAAATCTGGTCGGTCCGGGATCCGGAGAAATTCCGCGCGCTGCTTCCGGAGCTGATGCTGACCCATCCCGAGCTTGCGGATTTCTGCGATGACTACACCGATGCGCTCGCGGCCTTCGCGGGCGACATCGGCAAGACGCACGTGATCATCGACCGGTCGGTGCACGAAGCCGTGGATGCGGCGCTTATGCCGTTTGATCCGGGCGACTACGTCGTTCCGAGCAGCGGCATGGTCGTCGTCGCAAGCATCCTCGCGCAAGCCGAAGAGGCCGGAGATACCGTATTCCTCACCGGCTTCAGTCATCAGGGGTGGGACGGCCATCCCTTTGCCGCCGAACGGCGTCTCGTCGATTTCTACATTGGCGCGGGCAAGCTGACGCGGCTCTCGCAAGCCGATTTTATCTCCCCGTCCCAAGGAGTTTGAGTTCATGCCCTATAAAATGTCCCGCAAGGCCTATGCCTCGATGTTCGGCCCGACCACCGGTGACAAGGTGCGGCTCGCCGATACCGAACTCTTCATCGAGGTCGAGAAGGATTTCACCAGTTATGGCGACGAGGTGAAGTTCGGCGGGGGCAAGGTCATCCGCGACGGGATGGGCCAGAGCCAGGTGACCCGCGCCAACGGCGCGGTCGACACCGTCATCACCAATGCGCTGATCGTCGATCACTGGGGTATCGTCAAGGCGGATATCGGGCTCAAGGACGGACGCATCGTCGCGATCGGCAAGGCCGGCAATCCGGACACGCAGCCGGGCGTCACGATCATCGTCGGGCCGGGCACCGAGGCGATTGCAGGCGAAGGCAAGATCGTCACGGCGGGCGGCATGGACAGCCACATCCACTTCATCTGCCCGCAGCAGATCGAGGAAGCGCTGATGTCGGGTATCACCTGCATGCTGGGTGGCGGCACCGGGCCGGCGCATGGGACGCTCGCCACCACCTGCACTCCGGGCCCCTGGCACATCGCCCGGATGATCGAGGCGGCCGATGCCTTCCCGATGAACCTTGCCTTCGCCGGGAAAGGCAATGCCTCGCTGCCCGGTGCGCTTGAGGAGATGGTGCTCGGCGGTGCCTCGTCGCTGAAACTGCATGAGGACTGGGGAACGACGCCGGCGGCGATCGACTGCTGCCTTTCGGTGGCGGACCAATACGACGTCCAGGTGATGATCCACACCGACACGCTGAACGAGTCGGGCTTCGTCGAGGATTCGATCGGCGCGATCAAGGGCCGGACGATCCACGCCTTCCACACCGAAGGGGCGGGCGGCGGGCACGCGCCCGACATCATCAAGATCTGCGGGCAGGCGAACGTCATTCCGTCTTCGACCAATCCGACGCGGCCCTATACGGTCAATACCATTGCCGAGCATCTCGACATGCTGATGGTCTGCCATCACCTCTCGGCCTCGATCCCGGAAGATATCGCGTTTGCCGAAAGCCGTATCCGCAAGGAAACGATCGCGGCGGAAGATATCCTTCACGACATCGGCGCGTTTTCGATCATCTCGTCGGATAGCCAGGCCATGGGCCGCGTCGGCGAGGTGGCGATCCGCACCTGGCAGACCGCCGACAAGATGAAGCGCCAGCGCGGGCGTCTTGCCCAGGAAACAGGCGACAACGACAATTTCCGCGTCCGCCGCTATATCGCCAAATATACGATCAACCCGGCGATCGCCCAAGGGCTCAGCCATGAGATCGGTTCGGTCGAGGTCGGCAAGCACGCCGATCTGGTGATCTGGAACCCTGCCTTCTTCGGCGTCAAGCCGGACATGGTGCTGCTCGGCGGTAGCATTGCCGCCGCGCCGATGGGCGACCCAAACGCCTCGATCCCGACGCCGCAGCCAGTGCACTACCGGCCGATGTTCGGCGCCTACGGCAAGGCGCGGACGAATTCCTCCGTCACCTTCGTCTCCCAGGCCTCGCTCGACGCCGGGCTCGCAAACCGGCTTGGTGTCGCCAAGGAGCTCGTCGCCGTCAGGAATACGCGCGGCGGCATCTCCAAGAAGTCGATGGTCCTCAACGATCTCACACCGCATGTCGAGGTCGATCCGGAAACGTACGAGGTGCGCGCCGACGGGGAACTGCTCACCTGCGAGCCTGCGACAGTGTTGCCAATGGCGCAACGGTATTTCCTGTTCTAAGCCATCCTCAAGCACCATTCAGCGGCTATGCGTCCTGCGCAACGCAGCCATGCAGCCTGAGACATGGCGCGCTTTTATGCTGCATTGCACCCTGATTTAGGGTAATTCTAAACAACAGATTCACGTCGCGGATTCCCTTCCGGACTTCCGGCGACCTTCCAGGCCTACAGGAGAAGAAAATGCTGATCGGCAAGAGTGTGCCCAATGTGACTTTCCGCACCCGCGTTCGCGATGAGGCTGTGGGTGGTCCCAATCCATATCGTTGGCAGGACATGACCTCCGACGATTATTTCAAGGGCAAGCGCGTCATCCTGTTCTCGCTGCCGGGCGCCTTCACGCCGACCTGCTCGACCTATCAGCTTCCCGATTTTGAGAAGATGTATGAAGAGTTCAAGGCCGAAGGCATCGATGAGATCTATTGCATCGCCGTCAACGACGCTTTCGTAATGAATGCCTGGGGCAAGTCGCAGAACCTCAACCACGTCAAGCTGATCCCGGATGGTTCGGGTGAATTTACCCGCAAGATGGGCATGCTGGTCGCCAAGGACAATCTCGGCTTCGGCATGCGGTCCTGGCGGTATGCAGCCGTCATCAATGACGGCGTCGTCGAGCAGTGGTTCCAGGAAGAGGGCTATTCCGACAACTGCGACAGCGATCCGTATGGTGTTTCCTCGCCGCAGAACATTCTGGCGACCATCAAGGGCAAGAAGGCCGCCTGAGGCTTTGTATTATAGCCGCCTCGAACGAGGCGGCTGCAGAAATAGGTTTCCTTTTCAATAGTGTGCGAAGGCTCGGGTTTTCCGGGCCTTCTTTTGTTAACGCCGATAGTCCTTGAAAACCTTGCGTCGGCGGGAATGTTAAGAGTTTCTTGTGAAGGCAGGGGCGACTGTCCGGCCTTCTTGTGGCCTTTCCAGACAAATTACGGTTGTGCGCTGTAGCGTGAGGATCGTTGCCGCCATTCATGAACATTGATCATTTTTGGGTATTCATCACGAACTCTGCTTAAAGCGGGAGCTTCTCTGGAAGTAGTATCTCCTCCTGCTTTTGCAATCTTTAGAAGTGGAGGCGTTTTTCGCGGGAAATACTGATTCTATTTTACCGTTCAGTCGCATTTTACCGATTGTTTTAGGGATAAAGGAACAGAAAACGCCCTATTCGATATGTGCTGCAGAATGAGGGAGCGGCACTATGGATCTTCTCAGGCGATGGCTATCGCTTCAAATCGATCTCGGCAATTTCAACAGCCGAGGGGCGATCGCCGGCTTCGCGTTGAAGATGACGTTCAGGGCAGTAATCCTTGCATCGCTGTTCAGCATCGCAGTCCTGCCCCTTGCTCACTATTTCGGCCTTCTGCCGATGGGACTCGGTGAGGCGATAAAGCTCTCCGTTGCCTTGTCCTGGTTATTGGGGGGTGCCGTTTCAGGAGCGCTGGCGATCGTCACCGGCAACGTGATCCGCGATCTCTCCGTCTCCCGGGCCAAGTTCGAGCATCTGAGCCGGACCGATATGCTTTCCGGTCTGATGAACCGTCGCGCCTTTTCCGACGCGCTGAACGCGACGGATGCCAACGCCTCTCTTGCGATCCTCGATCTCGACCATTTCAAGTCGATCAATGACACGCACGGACATTGCGCCGGCGACGCGGTCATTCGCGCGGTATCCGATACCATTCGGGAGATATTCGGTGATCAGCATTGCGTGGCGCGCCTCGGCGGAGAGGAGTTTGGCGTCATTGTCCGTGGTATAGGCATGGCGCACAGATTGGTCATGGTAGAGCAGGTTCGAGCACTGATTGCTGCGCGCCCCACCGAGTGCGATGGTTTCGAGATCTACACCACGATTTCGGCCGGCGTTGCCGAGTTTCGTCCCGACCGCCGCAAGGAGTCCATCTATTCTGCTGCGGATCGGGCGCTCTATCTGGCAAAAACCGAAGGGCGCAATCGTGTCGTCCATGAAGAGTGCGGGCATCGCGCGATTGCTGAACCGGATAACACGCGGAGCGAGCGCGCCGCGTCGACGATGGATGCCGCCTGACGCGCGAAGAGGCCCCGGCCCACAAGGCCAACTTCCTTGTTGCAGTGCGTCTGGTAATTCTGCATGGTCTGAGGGTCATCAGCGCCAGGAAATCCATGGAACGCGTTACCACCTATCTGCCCGCCGGAGCCTCGACCGTGAACCCTGTCGGCTCGGTGGTCCTTGCCCATGACGAGCGTCATTTGCGGCGCAAACTCCTGCACCTCGCGGACGGAGAGATGGTCATGCTCGACCTTAGGGAGCCGGTGGCTTTCGGCGATGGCGACAGGCTGGTGCTCGACAACGGCGACCAGATCGAGGTCCGGGCGGCGGAGGAGAAGCTCTACGAGGTTGTGCCGCGCGATGGTCTGCATCTGATCGAGCTCGCCTGGCATCTCGGCAACCGGCATCTCGCAGCGCAAATCGAGGAGGATCGAATTCTGATCCTGCGCGATCCTGTGATCCGCAATATGCTCGAAGTGCTCGGCGCCCGTGTCGTCGAGGTAGTGGAGCCCTTCCAGCCGGTGCGTGGCGCCTATCACTCTCATGCCGGCGGCCATGACAACGGGCATGAAAACGGACATGGCCACTCACACGGTCATGGCCACAACGAATTCGAATGAACCCGATGAGCGAAGATGCCGATACGCGGATGCTGCTACGGTTGATGGCCTGGCTTTCGCCGGCCTTTCCTGTCGGCGGCTTCGCCTATTCGGGCGGCCTTGAGACCGCCGTTCATGACGGGCACCTGTCCTCTCATCAGCAACTGGAGGAGTGGCTTCTCGTCCTTCTTCGCAACGGCAGCCTCTGGAACGACGCGGTGCTATTGGCCGAGGCATATCGGTCGGTAGGCGACAGCAGCCGGCTCGCAGCAAGTGCGGAGCTCGCCGAGGCATTGGCCGGGTCCGCCGAGCGTCACCTCGAGATCGTGCGGCAGGGTGGTGCCTTTCTTGCCGCCGCAGGTTCCTGGCCGTGTCCGGTCCTGTCCCTTCTGGACGACGCGACGCCCTACAGCGTGGCTGTCGGTGCGGTTGCGGCGTCCAACGGAATACCGCTTGCCGCCACGCTTGCCGCCTTTTTGCACTCGCTTGCGTCGCAACTGATCTCGGCGGCGATCCGGCTCGGCGTCACCGGGCAGAGACAGGGCGTCGCTCTGCTCTCGCGTCTCGAAGACGTCCTCGCGGAGCTGGCCGAGAACGCCGCGCACTCCAGTCTTGACGATCTTGGCGGAGCCGCACTGATTGCCGACCAGATGAGCCTTCGCCACGAAATCCAACATTCGAGGTTGTTTCTATCATGACAATCCTGTCTGTCATTGTGAGCATCTGGCTTCTGGCGATCGCGGCGCTGCATCTTGCCTGGGCCGCCGGATCGAGCTTTCCGGTCGCAAGCGAGGAGAAACTCGCCTATTTTGTACTTGTGACCACAGGATATATGGCATGAAATCCCTCAACGGACCCCTGCGTGTCGGTATCGGCGGGCCTGTCGGCTCGGGCAAAACGGCGTTGACGGAGAAGCTCTGCAAGGCGATGCGCGATGACTATTCGGTCGCGGTCGTCACCAACGACATCTATACTCGGGAAGACGCGGAAGCGCTGGTGCGCATGCAGGCGCTCTCCTCCGATCGGGTGGTCGGTGTCGAGACCGGCGGTTGTCCGCACACCGCTATCCGCGAGGATGCAACAATCAATCTGCAGGCGATAGCCGAACTCAACCGCCGCATACCGGATCTGGACGTGATTTTCATCGAATCCGGCGGCGACAATCTTGCCGCGACATTTTCTCCGGATTTGGCCGATCTGACGATCTACGTCATTTCGGTTTGCCAGGGAGAAGAGATTCCGCGCAAGGGCGGGCCGGGGATCACCCGTTCGGATCTCCTGGTGATCAACAAGAAGGATCTGGCACCCTATGTCGGTGTGGACCTTGCTGTCATGGACCGCGACGCCGAACTCATGCGCAGTGCCCGGCCTTTCGTCTTTTCCGACATGAAGAATGGCGCGGGTGTTGACGAAATAGTCCGTTTTCTGAAGGAAAGCGGCGGTCTCTAGTTGGTCCTTGATCTAGATCTGCTTCAGCGCACTGATATCGCTGATCTGGACGATCCGGCCGCGAACCGTCACGCCCGCCCGGCGTAGCGACGAGAAGGCGCGAGACAGGGCCTCGGGCGCAAGTCCGAGTTTGCCTGCAAGCAAGCTCTTCTGGAAGGGCAGGCGGATCGAGGCCGAGCTTTCATCCTGCGGACAGTTGTCGAGCAGGTAGTGGGCAACCCGCTGGGGCGCGGTCTGCAGCCGGTCATTGGCGATGCAATCCATGCTGCTGCGCAAATGACTGGATAGGCATTCGATGACGGCCTTGGCCACGTCCTTTTCCTGCTCGGCGAGGCTGCGGACCTTCTGCAGTTCAAACCGCGCGACCGTCACGTTTTCGGCGGCCTGGCTGTTGTAGAGATAACGGTCGCCAAAAGCGAGAAGGCACTCGGCAAAGGTATCTCCCGGGCCGCAGATGCGGATGTCGGCTTCGCGTCCGTCCTTGTTGAGCCGGTAGAGCCGGACATAGCCGCTCAGGACGCAATAGAAGTGTTCGGCCGGTTCACCCTCGCGGAACAGAATGTCGCGCGCCTCGAAACTGGTAACCGTGGCGATATCGAGCATGCGCGTCAGCGCGCTCGGACCCAACGATCCCATGAAGGGCGTTTTCAACAGTATGTTCTTGTCGCGTGTGTTCAATTTCAAAATCTTGTTCACGGTTCTCACGGCTCCACGTGGCGTTCCTTTCGGAACGCGAAGGCCAATCGTCAGTGCTGGTCGTCGTGTCGGCCTGGAAGGGAGGACATTCCATCCGAAGAAATGCGCTTCCGGCTTCGCACCGATCGCGAGATGGCATCCTGGCCCGTCATTGCCACCCTTCGGCACCCGAGGTGACGAGCAGCAGATGCTGCCGGCTACGCCTCACTCCCAAAACCGAGAAACGACCCTAACTCGTCACTCAGTAGAAAAACGATAAGCAAGTCGGAGAAGATACGATTTGATTTCGATCAACCGTTTTTAGGGGTTTTGACGAATTTTGCGGTGAATTGGCCAGGAAGGGCAAAAAAAGAGCCGGGCTGAACCCGGCTCTGGACTTCGACTTCTGCCGCTATTCCGCGGCGAGGGGCGGTCTTGGAACGATCTTCATATTGTCGCCCGGCCTTCTTGGACTCTCGGACACCCGTTTCTCGATGGCGCTCAGACGGTTTTCCAGGGACGACAGTGTTTCGTCGTTCTTCTTCGCCATTTCCGTGAGTTTCCCGGGGCCCATCGTTTCCGGCTCCGTTTCCTTCGAGCCGACCATCCGCCCGAATATGCGTGCGAGAAGGCGGGACAGATCGTCCATGATCAGGAAGAATGCAGGCACGACGAGAAGGCTCAGCGCGGTGGAGACGATAATCCCGCCGATAACCGCGATTGCCATCGGTGCGCGGAAGGAGCCGCCTTCGCCGACACCGAGAGCGGAAGGAAGCATACCCGCCGACATTGCGATCGACGTCATGATGATTGGACGCGCTCTCTTGCGTCCGGCCTCGACCATGGCATGTACACGCTCAAGCCCCTGATGGCGCATCTCGATGGCGAAATCGACCAGGAGGATGGCGTTCTTGGTGACGATCCCCATCAGCATCAGGATGCCGATCAACACGGGCATCGAGAGAGGGTTGCCTGTAATGATCAGAGCCGCCGCCACGCCGCCGATGGCCAGCGGCAGGGACAGAAGGATGGTAAAGGGCTGGATCACATCCTTGAACAGCAGGATCAGGACCGTCAGGACCAGGAGCAGGCCGAGCAACATCGCGTTGAGGAAGCTCTGCTGCATTTCGTTCTGCACCTTGGTGTCACCGCTCTCGGCAAGCTTGACCGTCGGGGGGAGCTGGGCACCTTCTACGGCCGTGCGGAACGCCGCCGACGCCGTGTCGAGTGCGACGCCCTGAGGCAGATCGGCGCCAATCGAGACCACCCGGCTGCGGTTGTTGCGCTTGATCGAGCTCACACCTTCCGCATAGTCGATGTCCGCAACGCTCGAAAGCGGAACGGTGGCTCCACTCGCGGTCTTGATCTTCATGGCGCGGATGGCCGCGAGGTCGCTTCGAAGATCGAGTGACGCCTGCACGCGTATCGGAATCAGGCGGTTGTCGAGCGAGATCTTCGACAGTGCGGCATCCGTGTCGCCAATGGTGGCGACCCGGACGGTTTCGGAGATCTGCTGCGGCGTAATGCCGAGACGGGCCGCCTCGTCGCTTCGCGGGCGGATCTGCAGTTCCGGACGGGGCAGGGCACCGTCAGCGCTGACATTTGCCAGTTGGGGGACCGTCCGCAACTTCGCCTCGAGAATCCCCACGGCGGCGTTCAGGTCCTCCTCACTCTTCGAGAGGAAGTTGAACGAGATGTCGCGCTCGCCTCGGTCATTCAGTTTCATTACGCGGATGTCGGGGATCGGCTGGAGCCTGGTAAAGACCTCCTTCTCGATATCCCATTGCGGTCGCGTGCGTCCGTGGACCGGCAGCTTCGGCAGGTACTGGCCGATCACTGGCAGACCGCCGATGCCCTTGTTGACCAGCGTCTTGAGCAGCGAATGCTCGATCCTCTGAAGATTCAGAGTGACGCTGGCGCGCCGCAGTTCCAGGTCTCCCTTGGGTGAGGCGCCACCGAGAACGAAGACACTCTCGACACCGTCAAGATCCTTCACGGCCTCATAGATCGCTGCTGTTTTCCGCTCAGTCTCGACCAAGGTTGCGTTGGGCGGCAGTTCGACCGAAAGCACGACACGTCCCGCGTCTTCGGGAGGCAGGAAGCTGCCTGGAACCTGAGAGAGCAGAACCAGCGATCCGAAGAGGAAGGCAAAAGCCCCCAGCAGGGTCGCATAACGGGCATACCAGCGGGTCGTCGTCGCCCTCACGAGCCGCGTATAGCCCTTCATGAATGTGCTGTCATTGTCTTGATGGTCGTCCATCGCGTCTTCGGCCCGCATCAGGTACGCGGCCATCAGCGGCGTGATGAGGCGGGCGACTAACAGCGAGAAGAAGACCGAGAAGGCGACGGTCAGGCCGAACTGGATGAAGTACTGGCCCGGAATGCCCGGCATGAAGGATACCGGGACGAAGACCGCGATGATTGTAAACGTCGTTGCAATGACGGCAAGTCCGATCTCGTCGGCCGCCTCGATAGCGGCACGATAGGGCGTTTTACCCAACTTGATGTGGCGGGCGATGTTCTCGATCTCGACGATCGCGTCGTCGACGAGAATCCCCGTTGCCAAAGTCAGCGCAAGGAAGCTCACGAGATTGAGAGAAAAGCCCATCATATCCATGATCCAGAAGGTTGGGATCGCGGAGAGCGGCAGGGCGATTGCTGAAATCAGCGTGGCGCGCCAGTTGCGCAGGAACAGGAAGACGACGATGACGGCGAGGAGCGCACCTTCGAGCAGCGTGTCCATGGCGGCTTCGTAATTGCCGTAGGTGAAGTAGACCGAATCGTTGATCAGCTCGATGCCGACGTTCGGATTCTCGGCCCGCACCTGGTCCAGGCTCTTGGCGACCGTTTCGGCCACGCTCACCTCACTCGCGCCCTTGGCGCGGAAGACGGAAAATGTCACGACGGGCGTGCCGTTGAAACGCGAAAAGGACTTCTGCTCCTCATAGGTGTCTTTAACAGAGCCCAGATCGGAAAGCCTGACGAAACGGCCGCCGGACAGCGATATCATCGCATTGGCGAGCGCTTCGACATTGCGGCTGTCGCCGAGCGTGCGGATCGTCTGCTCCGCACCGGCGACCTGTCCGCGACCGGAACCCAGATCGAGATTGGTGCCGCGCAGCTGGCGGTTCACATCGGCGGCGGTGATGCCGAAGGAGTTCAACCGGTCAGGATTGAGTTCGACGCGGATCTCCCGATCTGCGCCGCCATTCCGGTCGATGCGGCCGATGCCGCTCTGCCCCTGCAGCGCGCGCTTGACTGTATCGTCCACGAACCAGGACAATTCCTCGAGCGTCATATCGGGCGCGGTGACCGCAAAGGTCTGAATCGCCTGGCCTTCGACGTCGATCTTCGAGACGATCGGCTCGTCGACGGAGGCCGGAAGGTCGCCGCGTATGCGGTCGATCGCATCCTTGACGTCCTGGACCGCCTGTTCTGTCGGCACTTCCATGCGGAACATCACGGTCGTCTGCGACCGGCCATCGGTGACGGTCGAACCCAGCTCATCGACCCCGGTGATGCTGGCAACAGCGTCCTCGATTTCCTTCGTCACCTGCATTTCCAGCTCGGAGGGGGAGGCCCCGCTCTGGGTAACGGTGATGGCAACCAGCGGAACGTCGATGTTCGGGAAACGGGTGATCGGCAGGGCATTGAACGACTGGATGCCGACGACCATCAAGAGGAAGAATCCCAGAAGCGGCGCGATCGGATTGCGAATGGACCAGGCGGAAAAGTTCATCGTACTTTCCTTATCAATTCGATACTGCCGCGTCGTCGCGAACCGGGCTGATACGATCGCCTTCACTGACGAACGCGCCGGCCTTGGCTACCACCACGTCTCCGGCTTTCAGCCCACTAGTGACTTCGATATAGGCGCCATCCTGGATGCCCGTCCCGATTATGACCTGCTTGACTACGTTATCGCTCACGAGACGGGTCGTGGCGCCATCCTTGCCGGTGGTGATGGCGGAGAGCGGCAGGGCCAGGCCCTCGGCCGTGGCGATCACGATATCGGCCCTGGCAAACATGCCGACGCGAGCCTTGTCGTCTTCTTCGATGGCGATATGCACAGCACCGAGACGGGTCTGTTCGTCGACGACGGGAGAAATCAGGCGGATCGTGCCGTTCAGCTTCGTCGTGCCACCGGCAATGGAGATTTCGGCCTTCTGGCCTTCGCTCATCCTCAAGATCTCGGTTTCGGAGACATCGGCCACGAGTTCGATCTCGCCGTCGCGGATTAGCGTGAAAAGGGGCTGACCCGCGCCGCTGGCAATTGCGCCGACCTTGGCGTTGCGCGAGGCGACGAGACCGCCGACCGGAGCCTTCACGTCCGTCCGCGCAAGTTTGAGGTCGATATCGGCCAGTTGGCTCTCGACAACCTTTATATCCGCTTGGGCGATCGCGATCGCCTGTTCGGTGCTTGCGACCTTGGCGCGCGCGCTGGTTGCGGCCGTTTCCGCCTGCTCGACCTGGGCGCTGGCAAGCGTGCCGGATTTGCCGAGTGTTACCGCACGCTTGTATTGGCGGTCAGCTTCCGCGGCGCCGGATTGGGCATCGGCCAGTTGGACCTCGTACTGTGCGAGCGCGGCTTCCGCCTTGGCCTTGGTGGCTGCCAGTTGGTTCTTCTGAAGGAGAAGACTGTCATCGGAAAGGCGCGCGAGAACGCTGTCAGCCTCGACGCGGTCGCCGACATCGGCCCCGAGCGTGCGTATCGAGAGGCCCTCGACCTGGGGCTGCACATAGATCTCTTCCACTGCCTTGATCGTACCGGTCGCCACGACGCGGTCGATGATCGTCCTCGTCTGCGCCTCGGTGACGACGATGGATGGCAGAACCTGCTTCGGCTGGTCGGCGGTCACGTCTTCGGCGGTCGCCGGAATCGGTAAGACGGCCATGCTCAGCGCGAACAAGGCAGCCATCATGTTCGGATTTCGAGCCATGTGTCCCTTCCGAGGTTACAATTCCATAAATTCTGTATTCAATATGTATTTGGGTCGACCGTGGAGAAGAGTGTCACCCCATCCGCGAATTCGCGGATGCCGGTATAACTTCTTTATTCTCGATCGACAATTCTATCCCTAACTGGATACGAGCAAAACAAGTGGGCGGCAAAGGGCCCACTTGCAAGACCTGTCTGATGATAAAATTGCACTTAAGTTCTACCCTGCTGCGACGCACAAATCAATGTTTCCAATACCGGCGGTTGCCGAAATTTCAGGTGGAGACAACGCTTAACGGTTGTGGAAACAAAGACGCACGGGCTGGAGCCCGTGCGTCAGAGAAGGCGGTGATCCGCGGAGCGACGTGCCTATTTCAGCGCTTCGTCGGTGATTTCTTTTGTAAAGGCGCCTTGCGGCTCCTTGGTGATGACCGGGTCGGAGCCGCCCCCGAGCAACGTCGCGACCGTGCGCTTGTAATCGGCTTCGTCGAGCGCGCCATTGGAGCCGGCGGTCAGCTTGGCGACTTCGCTCATCATCCTCTTCTGGTGGGTTTCGGTCTGGGCGCCGGAGGCGTCGTTTTCGAGAACAATCTCGGCTGCGTCATCCGGGTTCTCTTCGGCCCACTTCCAGCCCTTCATGGAGGCGCGAACGAACTTGACCATCTTTTCCTTGAAGGCCGGATCCTTGAGTTTGTCCTCAAGAACATAGAGACCGTCTTCGAGGGTCGCGACCCCTTCCTTTTCATACTGGAAGGTGACGAGGTCTTCTGCCTTGATGCCGGCGTCGATGACCTGCCAGTATTCATTATAGGTCATGGTTGAGATGCAGGCCGCCTGCTTCTGCAACAGCGGGTCGACGTTGAAACCCTGCTTCAAGACGGTCACGCCGTCGGCGCCGCCGTCGGTCTTGATGCCGAGATGCGCCATCCAGGACAGGAACGGGTACTCGTTGCCGAAGAACCAGACGCCGAGCGTCTTACCCTTGAAGTCTTCCGGCTTGGTGATTCCGGTTTCCTTGAGGCAGGTCAGCATCATGCCGGAGGATTTGAACGGCTGGGCGATGTTGACGAGCGGAACGCCCTTTTCGCGCGTAGCGAGGGCAGATGGCATCCAGTCGACGATGACGTCGGCGCCGCCACCAACCAGTACCTGCGGCGGGGCGATGTCCGGGCCGCCCGGCTTGATTTCGACGTCGAGGCCTTCCTCTTCGTAGAAGCCCTTGTCCTTGGCGACGTAGTAGCCTGCGAACTGGGCTTGGGTCACCCATTTCAGTTGAAGGGTCACCTTGTCAGCGGCCGCGGCCTGCATCGCCATCAGCGATACGGCGCCCGCGAGCAGCAGGGATGCGAATTTCAAATTCATTTTCTGTTCCCTCTTCTTTATTTACGCCTGTCCACCACGGACAGACGGATGCCAGAAGGTGACGGCGCGCTCAGCGAGTGCCACCACCCCATAAAAGACCGAACCGGCGAGCGCGGCAACCGCAATCTCGGCCCAGACCATGTCGACGTTGCTGCGCCCCACTTCCGTGGAAATCCGGAACCCCATGCCGACGATCGGGGTACCGAAAAACTCTGCCACGATGGCGCCGATCAGCGCCAGCGTGGAATTGATCTTCAGGGCGTTGAAGATGAACGGCCATGCGGCCGGCAGGCGCAACTTGGTCAGCGTCTGCCACCAGTTGGCGGCATAGGTGCGCATGAGATCGCGCTCCATCTGGCTCGCGGCTGAAAGGCCCTGCACGGTGTTCACCAGCATCGGGAAAAAGGTCATGATCACGACGACTGCAACCTTCGATTGCCAGTCGAAGCCGAACCACATGACCATGATCGGAGCGATGCCGACGACGGGAAGCGCGGAGACGAAATTGCCGATCGGCAGCAGTCCCTTCTGCAGGAAAGGCGAGCGATCGACCAGGATCGCGACCAGGAAGCCCAGGCCACAGCCGAACACATACCCGGTGAGCACCGATTTCAGGAAGGTCTGGCGGAAATCGGCCCAGAGGGTGGGGATAGAATGAATGAGCCGGGTCCAGATCATCGAGGGGGCAGGAAGCAGGATCGAAGGAATATTGAAACCGAGAACGACGCATTCCCAGATGACCAGCAGGGTTATGCCGAAGATGAGGGGAACTGCGATGTTGGCCGTTCGCCGTGCGCTGGCGTTGGCAAAGCGCTGGCGGACGAGCCATTCGTTGAAAGCCCAGGCGGCAAGCCAGAAGACGAGGGCGAAGATCAGGTAGCCGCTGTTCATGGCTTTTCCCCCATGCGCTTGAGGACTGCGGAGTGGGCCAGGCCGATGACCGAAACCAGAATGGCGGCAAGGCCGGCAGCCATGAAGAGGGCGGCCCAGATCTGGATCGTCTGGCCGTAGTATGAGCCCGAAAGCAGCCGCGCCCCGAGGCCCGCCACCGCTCCGGTCGGCAGTTCGCCGACGATGGCGCCGACGAGCGAGATGGCGATCGCGACCTTTAGCGAGGTGAAGAGATAGGGCATGGAGGCCGGCCAACGCAGCTTCCAGAAAATCTGGCTCTTGCTGGCATTGTAGGTATGCATGAGGTCGAGAAGGATGGTGTCGGGGCTGCGCAAGCCCTTCACCATGCCGACGACGATCGGGAAGAAGCTCAGATAGGTCGAGATCAGGGCCTTGGGCAGGACGCCGCCGATGCCGATGGCGTTCAGCACCACGATGATCATCGGCGCCACGGCGAGGATCGGGATCGTCTGGCTGGCGATCACCCAAGGCATCAGCGAACGATCCATGGCGCGATTGTGCACGATGCCGATCGCCAGCAGGATGCCGAGAAAGGTGCCGATGGCAAAACCGAGCAGGGTGGCCGAAAGGGTGATCCACGCGTGATATACGAGGCTGCGCTTGGAGGTGATCGCCTTGTTGACAGTGGTATCCCACAATTCCACCAGGATCTGGTGGGGGGCGGGGAGCACCGGGCGTTCCTGGGCGAAGGTGCGCTCGACGACCTGCCCGAAAGATACCGTCTCACCGGCGCGCGCCGCCTGATCGCGCACGAATGGCGCGTTCAGGTAGACGACGAAGAGATGCCAGATCACCAGGATCGCCAAGATGACGGTGAGGATCGGAAAGACTCGGTCGCGGAGGAGGGACGGGGAGGTCATGCACGACTTTCCATCGGACAGATGCGAGATACGGCGGTCATACTATTCCTCATAGCTGTGCCCCGCCTTCAGGCCCTCGCGGACGCGGTGGGCGATTGCCAGGAATTCCGGAGTTTCGCGGATGTCGAGCGGACGCTCCTTCGGCAGCGTCGACTCGATGATGTCGGTGACGCGGCCCGGACGCGGGCTCATCACGACGATCTTGGTCGAGAGATAGACTGCTTCCGGGATCGAATGGGTGACGAAGCAGATCGTCTTGTTGGTGCGCTCCCAGAGCTTCAGGAGCTGTTCGTTGAGGTGGTCGCGGACGATTTCGTCGAGCGCGCCGAAGGGCTCGTCCATCAACAGCAGGTCGGCGTCGAAGGCGAGTGCGCGGGCGATCGAGGCGCGCTGCTGCATGCCGCCCGACAGCTGCCAGGGAAATTTCTTGCCGAAGCCGGCGAGGTTGACGAGGTCGAGCGTCTGGTCGATGCGCTTCTTTTGCTCTTCCTTCGAGAAGCCCATGATCTCGAGCGGCAGCGCGATGTTCTTCTCGATAGTGCGCCAGGGATAGAGCGCCGCTGCCTGGAAGACATAGCCGTAGGAGCGGTCCTTGCGGGCATTCTCCGGCGTCATGCCGTTGACGGTGATCTCGCCGCTGGTGTGCTTCTCGAGATCGGCGATGACGCGCAGGAAGGTGGTCTTGCCGCAGCCGGATGGGCCGATGAAAGAGACGAAATCACCCTTCTGCACGTCGAGGTCGACGTTGGAAAGAGCGTGGACCGGCCCGTCTCCGGTCTGGAAGGTGAGACAGAGATCCTTGGCGGACACGACGGAGAATTCAGAAGCGGTCATCAGGGCGAACCAATCAAATTTCTTGCAAATGCTGTCGGCGTCTTGCGTGTTATCATTGTTGCGGCGAGTGTCACGAATATATCAGGTCTGTCGGTCAACGGAGGAAAGCAAGTATGGATCTAGCATCGAAACCCACCTGCCGGATCGTCCGGCCCGGCAATACCTATGACGGCAAGCAGGGCCTGAGCTATTTCGAGGGAATCTCCGCCGAGACGGTGGGGTCGAAGGGCATCTGCATGCATGTGCTGACCATGCCTCCCGGAGCACGGGCCAAGGCGCATCTGCACGAGAGCCACGAGACGGCGATCTACTGCCTCTCCGGCTCCGCCCACACCTGGTACGGCGACCGGCTGGAAAACCATGTGATCCTGCACGCGGGCGAACTGATGTACATTCCCGCCGGCGTGCCGCATCTTCCGGCCAACCTTTCCAACGCGCCCTGCACGGCGATTATCGCACGGACAGATCCGAACGAGCAGGAAAGCGTGGTGCTTCTGCCCGAACTGGACGCGCTGGTGGATGTTTGAGGCTCTTCTTCTCCTCTTCGGGGAGAAGGTGGCGCGAAGCGCCGGAGCAGGGGGAGCGAAGATTGCAGCGGCCAACCGGACCCGATCTCCGCCCTTGTGGGGGAGATGACCGGCAGGGCAGAGGGGGGCAAGGCCAAGCACCGCCAGCATTGTCTTCGTTACACGCCCGATGCCGGGATACCGGTACGCTCGACCTTGCGGGGAGCGACCAGTTCCTTCCAGGTGGAGAGTGCCTTGTTCACGGCCTGGAAGGGCTCGCGCTTGACGAACTGGCCGTGGCCTTCCTCAGTCTTGACCAGCGCTTCCTCGATGACCACCTTGCCGCGCGATAGCGTGAAGCGCGGCAGTCCGGTCACTTCCTTGCCCTCGAAGACATTGTAGTCGATCGACGACTGCTGGCTTTTGGCGGAAATCGTCTTCGAACGCTTCGGATCCCAGACTACGAGATCGGCATCGGCCCCGACGAGGACGGCGCCCTTCTTCGGGTAGACGTTGAGGATCTTGGCAATGTTGGTCGAGGTGACGGCGACGAATTCGTTCATCGTCAGGCGGCCGGTCATCACGCCATAGGTCCAGAGCATCGGCATGCGGTCTTCAAGACCGCCCGTGCCATTGGGGATCTGGGCGAAATTGCCGACGCCGAAGCGCTTCTGCTCGGTGGTGAAGGCGCAATGGTCCGTCGCAACGCAAGACAGCGAACCGGATTGCAGTCCGGCCCAGAGTGAATCCTGGTGTTGCTTGTTGCGGAAGGGCGGTGACATGACGCGGCGGGCGGCGTGATCCCAGTCCTTGTTGAAATATTCGCTCTCGTCGAGGGTGAGGTGCTGGATCAGCGGCTCACCATAGACGCGCATGCCTTTCTGGCGGGCACGGCGGATCGCTTCATGCGCCTGTTCGCAGGAGGTGTGGACGACGTAGAGCGGCACGCCCGCCATGTCGGCCAGCATGATGGCGCGGTTGGTGGCCTCGCCCTCGACTTCCGGCGGGCGCGAATAGGCGTGGGCTTCCGGCCCGTCATTGCCTTCGGTCAGCAGCTTGGCAGTCATCGAGGCAACGACGTCGCCATTCTCGGCGTGCACGAGGGGCAGGGCGCCCAGTTCGGCGCAACGCTGGAAGGAGGCGAACATTTCGTCGTCGTTCACCATCAGCGCGCCCTTGTAGGCCATGAAGTGCTTGAAGGTGTTGATGCCCTTGTCCTGGACGACGGTCTTCATTTCGTCGAAAACGCGCTCATTCCAGCCGGTGATCGCCATATGGAATGAGTAGTCGGCGTTGGCGCGGCTGGTCTTGTTGTGCCACATCTGCAAAGCGTCGAGCAGCGACTGGTCAGGCGCCGGCAGACAGAAGTCCACGACCATGGTGGTGCCTCCGGCAAGGCCTGCGCGCGTGCCGCTCTCGAAGTCGTCGGCGGAATAGGTGCCCATGAACGGCATTTCGAGATGCACATGCGGATCGATGCCGCCCGGCATGACATAACAGCCGGCGGCATCGAGCACCGTATCGCCGGAGAGGTTGGGCCCGATCTCGACGATCACGCCGCCCTCGATCTTGATGTCTGCCTTGTAGGTGAGATCGGCGGTGACGATCGTGCCGCCCTTGATGACTGTGCTCATTGGTCCCGGTTCCCTGTTTTTTCTCTTGGACTGGACCGTCGGCCTCCTGTCTGCCGTCGGATCCGAATTCGCGGCTTCACGATTGGACGCGGAGCTTAACCGACGATCTCCGCCGTCTCCAGCACGGCGTGAAACAGCACGTCGGCGCCGGCGGTTGCCCATTCCCTGGAGATGTCTTCCGCCTCGTTGTGGGAAAGGCCGCCGACGCAGGGGCACATGACCATGGTCGCGGGCGCGACCTTTGCCGCCCAGCAGGCATCGTGGCCAGCGCCGGAGATCAGGTTCATGTGGCTGTAGCCGAGCCGTTCGGCCGCCTTGCGCACGCTTTCGACGAGCTTCGGGTCGAAGGTGACCGGGTCGAAATGGCCGACGGCTTCAACCGAACAGCCGACGCCGAGGGCGTCACAGATCTTGGCGGCCTCCGCCTCGATCCTGGCTCGCATGCGGTCGAGCTTTTCCTGGCTGGGGGTGCGGATGTCGACGGTGAAGACCACCTTGCCCGGCAGCACGTTGCGTGAATTGGGGGAGAAGAACATCTGGCCGACGCCGCCGACCGCGCCCGGTTGTTCTGCCATGGCGACCGTCTGCACCATTTCAAGGATGCGCGACATGGCAAGGCCGGCATTGACGCGCATGTTCATCGGCGTCGAGCCGGTATGGGCCTCGCGGCCGGTGAGGGTGAATTCCAGCCACCACAAACCCTGGCAGTGAGTCACGACGCCGATATCCTTGCCTTCTGCCTCGAGGATCGGTCCCTGTTCGATATGCAATTCGAAATAGGCGTGCATCTTTCGGGCCCCGACCTCCTCGTCGCCCTGCCAGCCAATCCGCTTCAACTCGTCGCCGAAGGATTTTCCGTCCGGGTCCTTGCGGTCATAGGCATAATCGAGCGTGTGAACGCCGGCGAACACGCCGGACGCAAGCATCGCCGGGGCGAAGCGGGCGCCTTCCTCGTTGGTCCAGTTGGTAACGACGATCGGATGCTTCGTCTTGATGCCGAGGTCATTCATCGAGCGCACGACTTCGAGCGCGCCGAGGACGCCAAGCACGCCGTCATACTTGCCGCCTGTCGGCTGGGTATCGAGATGAGAGCCGACATAAACGGGAAGCGCTTCCGGGTCGGTGCCCGCGCGGGTCGCGAACATGGTGCCCATCTTGTCGATGCCCATGGTCATGCCGGCGTCGTCGCACCACTTCTTGAAGAGTGTGCGGCCCCTGGCGTCGTCGTCGGTCAGTGTCTGGCGATTGTTGCCGCCGGCGATGCCGGGGCCGATCTTCGCCATCTCCATGAGCGAATCCCATAGGCGATCACCATTGATGCGCAAATTCTCGCCGGGTGCAGCCGTCATTCCAAAGTCCTCACCTGTTTTTCTACGGGTCATGCAAGTCGCATGCCCTCTTTGTTCCCCGGGTCGCCAGCAGCCTTGTTTTGTGCTTTTTCTGGACTGCCATATCCGTCGTTGCCTTTAGCGGACAACTGACGGATAATTTGACCGATTGGTAAACATTACAGCTTCCATGGCGGCACTCAAGTCGGAAAACACGAAAAATCACGACAAAATGGCAGGCATCTGCCCAAAAAAATCGCAGCGGGAAATTGTGAGGCAGTGAATGGCCGGAACCCCATCCGGCAAGGGAGAGCAGGAAGAAACATGGCGATACCGAGGGCGGCAAAGACCCAGCGGCGGACACGGATACAGGAGGAAAAAGAGGAGGTCATTCTCGAAGCCGCGCTGGACGTGTTTTCGCTGCGCGGTTTCCGGGGAACGACCGTCGACCAGATCGCCGAAGTGGCCGGAATGTCGAAGCCCAATCTGCTCTATTATTTCCGCACAAAAGAGGCGATGCACCGGACGCTGATCGACCGGGTGCTGGAGAACTGGCTCGAGCCGCTTCGTGCTTTCGATGCCGACGGCGATCCCGAAGAAGAGGTCCGGTCCTATATCCGGCGCAAGCTGGAGATGGCGCGGGACTTCCCGCGTGAGAGCCGCCTTTTCGCGAACGAGATACTGCAAGGCGCGCCCAATATAGAAGATGTCCTCAAGGGACCGCTGAAGGATCTGGTCGATGAAAAAGCGGAGGTCGTCCGTACCTGGGCGCGCTCGGGCAAGATCTTCGCGTGCGATCCCTATCACCTGATCTTCTCGATCTGGTCGACCACCCAGCACTATGCCGATTTCGACGTCCAGGTGAGGGCCGTGCTCGGCGAGGGCATGGCATGCGACGGCCGCTTCGATGACGCAGCCCGGTTTCTTGAGGAATTCTTCGTGCGCGGACTCATCCCGAAAGCCGCTGTTCCGGCTTGATCAGTCGGGAAGCAGCGCCATGACGAGGAGGCCGCAGGCCGTGACTAGGGCGCCGAGAAACACCGGGGCGGAGGCCCAGCCGTGGCCGATCAGCCCTTCAATGACGATGATGAATGTCGGCGTCAGGTAACCGTAGGCCAGCACCTTGGGCGCCGGCAGCCGGACCGAGGCGTATTGCAGCAGGAAGAAGGTCACGGCCGTGGCGAAGACCGAGAGATAGAGCACCGCGATCCACACGATCGGCGGAAGGTTCAGGTAGTCCACCGCGACGAGGCGGGGTGCCGCCGGCACCAGGATGAAGAAGAGGGTTGCCAAGGCGGCCCAGAACACGAAGGCGAGCGGCGCCTCCTTGCGATTGAAGAGCCTGAGCAACGGCACATAGGCGGCATGGCAGAGAACGCCGATGAAGTAGATCATCTCGCCCCGGCCGATATCGAAGGCGAGAAGTGCCTCAACATCGCCGCGAAAGATCACCCAGACCGCGCCGGCTGCGGCGATCAGCAGGCTGGCGAGAACGCCGGGCCGTGTGTGCTGGCGCATCAGCGCCCAGGCGAAGACGGCGCTCAAGAGTGGCATGAGCGTGAAGACGGCGCCGGTCGCCACGGGCTTGGTGAACTGAAGTGCTACGAACATGGTGGTCATGTAGACCGCCATCAGCAGGCCGAGTACGCCAAAGCGCCACGGTTCCCGTGGCCATTTCAACGAGATCCCCATCTTGAGGCAGAGGAGGCCAATCAGCGCCACGGTCAGGACATAGCGCAGCGCCTGGAGTGCAATCGGGTCGACGAGCCGGGTGGCGATACCGCCGAAGGAAAACGAGGCCGAGACCAGCAGGGAAAAGAGCAGTACCGCGAGATGGGCCTTGAGCTTTTCCATACCCCTGGCATGGGTGTTGTGCCCGCTGGCCACCGATGTTTTCCCGGTCATTGTCGTCCCACTGTTGGCTGCCCGGAGGATCCGGTGGCAATGCTCGCACGTAACACGGGTCCAAACCGGCTGGAAAGCGCCATGCCGCGAAACCGGTACGGGAGGGGAGGATTATCTTAGGCGGTCTTCACATTCTTCGAGGAAAGCCAGGCTCTGCCCTTGGCAAAGGTGAGGAAGGACGCGGCATCCATGGGGCGCGCCAGCGCATAGCCCTGCAGGGTCTGACATCCGAGATCGCGGAGGATCTCGGCATGCCGCATTGTTTCGACACCCTCGGCAACGATCTCGATGCCGAGCGAGCGGCCGATGTCGACGATCGAGCTGATGAGACGGCGCTGCGGGATCGATTCGATGATCGGAAAAGTCAGCTGGCGGTCTATCTTCAATCGCCGCGGCGACAGTTTCTGCAGGCTGAGGATGGAAGCATAGCCGGTTCCGAAATCATCGATCTCGATGTCGATGCCATGATGCCTTATCCGTTCGATGCTCGAGGCCACCGCTGCGCCCTTGTCGTCGAAGGAGATGGATTCGAGCAGTTCGAAGGAGAGGCTCCCCGGCAGGAGGTCGAGACTGCTGATGTGTTCGATCAGGCTCTGATCGAAGAGTCGCTGGGCGGATATGTTCACCGAGACTTTCTGTATGTCGAGGTCGTTTGCACGCCAGCGCGCCAGCTGGAACAGGGCTTGGTCGAGGATGGCGGCGTCGATCTGTGAGACGACGTTGAGGTTTTCGGCGACCTTCAGGAATGAATCCGGGCCGATGATACCCTGTTCCGGGTGATCCCAGCGGGCCAGCGCCTCAACTCCGGTGATTTCGAGACTGTGGGCGTCGAATTGCGGTTGGTAATAAGCGATGAAACCGTTCTGCTCAAGGGAGCGGAGGATGGCGTCGGCTGTCTTCTTGGTATTGATCGTCAGTGACTTCAGGGTGTCGGTGTAGCGCTCGACCCGATTGCGGCCATAGCGCTTGGCTTCGTAGAGGGCAATATCGGCGTTGACGAGAAGCTGCTCAACTTGCGTTCCGCACTCGGCCCGTGAAGCGATGCCGATGCTCGCGCCGACCCGACACTCGTGCCCGGCATAGGTGACGGGAGTATTGACCGCTTCGATCAGGCGACTTGCAAGGTCCGTGCTCTCCTGTTCGTCGAAAGGTCCCGTGCAGACCACAACGAATTCGTCTCCGCCGATACGGGCGACGAAGTCTTCATTGCGAATGGTTTCCCGCAACTTGAGGGCTACGTGGCGAAGGATCTGATCGCCGGCGCCGTGACCGAGCGTGTCGTTGATATCCTTGAAGCGATCGAGATCGACGTGCAGGAGGGTGAACTGCTCGCCTTCCTCCGCCGAGTCCTTGAGCTTGACGAGGTACTGGTCAAGGTAGCGGCGGTTCGGCAGGGTCGTCAGGGCGTCATGGAGAGAATTGTACTCCATGTGCTGGCGGGCCAGTTCCAGTTCCCGGTTCTGACTCTCGGTCTTGCTCTTGGCGTCGCGCAACTCCTGCTGGAGACGTACATCAGCCGTGACATTCCAGTTCACGCCAACGATCTTCTTGCGGAGGAGTGAATCGCGATAAGTCGTTCCAAATGCGCGGATGTGGCGGGTTTCCCCCGAGGTTGTGCGGATGCGGAACTCGGTCGTGTAGTCCTTGCCCGTTTTGATGGCGTCGCCGAAGACGCGCTCGGCTTCCTCCAGGTCGTCGGGATGGAGCGCGTCGCGCCACATTTCATAAGTGCCTTGGCGTCCTGGGTCGACATCGTAGAGTTGCCTCATGCGCGCATCCCAGTTGAGCTCTCCACTGTCGGTATCGAGTTCCCAGACCCCGATTTTCGAGGCCTCGAGCGCGATTTCCAGCCGATGGGAGAGCGCGCGCATCTCTTCCTGATGGTGTGACAGGACCGCGATGTTGCGCTGGCGCTCGCGAAGCAAACGCGCGACCCAGAGCACGGGTGCTATTATCATGATACCTACGGCGAGCATCAGCAGGCGTGAAATCCAGGCGCCGGGCTGAGGCTGGTCCCATCCCCCCTTGGGAATAGCGGCGATCTTCCAGCTCTCATGGCCGAAATTGATGATCATGCTGACCGGCTTATCCGCGAAGATCGCCGGATCGCCGTAGAACGTGTCGATGATACGGCCACCGTCCATTGTCGCGATGGCGACGTCGAAATCGCGATCGCCGGCGTACAGACCACTTTCGCGGTAGAGCTGCTCGACGTCGATTACCGACGAAATGATACCCCAGGATGTGTAGCCGGAATGGTGCGTCTCGACGACCACGGGGTAGCGGACGATCAGGCCCAGGCCGCCCTGGATCAGCTCAATGGGGCCGTCGACGACAAATCTGCCGCTTTGTTCGGCCTTCAGCACGCCGTCGCGCTGGGCTTCGTTGTTGCGATAGTCGAGCCCCAACACGTGTTCGTTGCCTTTGAAGGGGTAGACAAAGGCAACCCTTAGATTCGGGGCGGCGGCTATATTGCGCAGCTGCGAGGCCGAGCTGAAAATGCGCCGCGATAGCGCCGAAAACCGCTCCTGATTGATTTCCGGTTCCGTTTCAACGACTGCCACCAATCCTTTGAGCAGCTGGATGTTGGCGCTCATGTTGCCTTCGAGCTTGGCGCGGATCAGGCCGAGGTCTTCGGTGACGTGAGCGCGCAGGTTTTCGAGGTTTATGCGCTGTCTCTGATGTTCCGCATAGATGATTGAAATCGCTACCGCCGCGACGACGATCAGTGCCGGAAGATAATAAGGTATCGCCGAGCGCAAGTATTTCCAGCTGAGATGCCTTTTAGTGATTTTGCTCATATTCGAAGCTACTTGAATCGGAAATTATCAACATCAAAAAGAACAACCCCCCGGAAACTCACCAGGAACGATGGATCAAATCATTGAAGAAATCCTGAATCGTAAGCGTAAATGCTCGCACGCCACAGTTGAGGCGCGGTCACGGCGGTTCCTGTGCGGATGGGAGGCGGCAGCCGTAGAAAAGTCCACGCTCAGATGCGGGCGTTAGCGCCGCTTTCAAAGGGGTGTGCGAATGTCGTTCCCATGAATTCGCATCCGTGATGCTCCACTGTCCGCTAGAAGTCAGGACACCATGCGTGGCTCGCCCGCAAACTTGCTCAGACCGAGCCATTGCTGCATCGCGTTGGCGATATTCGGGTCACCGTCGAATTC
>JBAYTX010000032.1:0-52347 GCA_041675415.1 Rhizobium sp.
ATTCGAACCGACGACGTTTCCGATGACGAGGCCCGAGGAGCCGCTGGCCACCGCGCGCAACGATACGATCAGCTCAGGCAAGGAAGTGCCGAAGCCGACGACCACCAACGAAACCAGGAGGGCGGGAATTTCCAACCTCCGGGAGAGCGCCACGGCGCCGCGCAGCAGCCACTCTGCTCCAAAATAGAGGCCGATCAAGCCGCCCGCCACGAGGAGAATATCCATATCGCTCCGTTTCTCTGCTCAGGTGGCTCAGATAGGAACAGCCTGACAACTATATAGCAATACGAAAATCCCTCGAGACATTGACCAGCGGTCTGGCGACCTCAGATCGGCATCGGATAGAACCTGTGAACCTGGGCGATCTCCGCCAGGACCTCGTCCGACAGCGTGATGTCGGCGGCGCCGATATCGGCCTTCAGCTGTTCCATTGTGGTCGCGCCGATGATGACGGACGCCACGAAGGGGCGCGTCAGACAGAAGGCGAGTGCCAGCTGGGCGGGGTCGATCCCGTGCTTTTTCGCCATGTCGACATAGGCGCGTACCGCCGGTTCCTGCCGCGGCTGCAGGCGGCCGCCGAGGTCGGTATTGATCGATCCGCGCGAGCCGGCCGGACGGTTGCCGTCGAGATATTTGCCGGTCAGGAGCCCGGCGGCGAGCGGCGAATAAGCCAGAAGCCCCACATCTTCGTGGTGGGAAAGTTCGGCCATGTCGAGATCGTAGGCGCGATAGAGAAGATTGTACTCGTTCTGCACCGTCGCAACGCGTGGCAGGTTCTTTTCTGCCGCAATCGAAAGATATTTCTGTGTTCCCCAGGTGGTCTCGTTGGACAATCCGATGGCGCGGATCTTCCCTGCCTTCACGCAATCGCCGAGCGCGTCCAGCTTTTCCGTGAAGTCGGCAATTGCCTGCTCGCGATCCTGGGTAAACGGATTGTAGGTCCAGCTCCCGCGGAAATGATAGTGCCCGCGATTGGGCCAGTGGATCTGGTAGAGGTCGATGTAGTCGGTCTTGAGGCGCGTCAGGCTGGCATCGACCGCCTCGCGGATGGTTGCCGCCGTGATCGGGCGGCCGTCCCGGATATATGGCCGGCCAGCACCCGCGACCTTGGTGGCGAGCACGATATCCTTGCGCTTGCCGGTCTTGGCGAACCAGTTGCCGATGATCGTCTCGGTGAGCGCATAGGTCTCGGGCGAGAGCGGCGTGGTTGGATAAAGTTCCGCCGTGTCGAAGAAATTGACACCCTTCTCGAGGGCGTAGTCCATCTGCTCGAAGGCTTGTGGCTCGCTGTTTTGCGATCCCCAGGTCATTGTCCCCAGGCATATTTCGGATACGGAAATGCCGGTGCGGCCCAGTTGATTGTATTTCATTGACAGGTCCTGCTGCTGGGAGGGTCTTAGAGGGAGGGAAATGAGGCGCGAATTTAGGGCGGTTTCGCCCGACTGCAAGTCGTTTCTTCTACTCCCGTCGCAGGCGGCGCTCGCTGCTCCAGCTTGCCTGAAGGCTTGACTCACTGGAAAAACACGTCAATTGGAGAGAAAAAAGTCAGGGAAGAACATATCCCGAGAAGGATTAGTCCATGAGTATCGCATTTACATTTCCGGGCCAGGGCAGTCAGGCGGTCGGCATGGGCAAGGATCTTGCCGATACATATGCCGAGGCGCGGGCTGTCTTTCAGGAAGTTGACGAAGCTCTGGGCGAGAATCTCTCGACGACCATTTTCGAAGGGCCTGAAGAAACCCTGACACTTACAGCGAATGCCCAGCCGGCCCTCATGGCCGTTTCGGTGGCGGTAATCCGCGTCATGCAGGCCCGTGGCCTCGACCTCAAGTCCAGGGTCGCCTATGTCGCCGGCCATTCGCTCGGCGAATATTCCGCGCTTTGCGCTGCCGGCACTTTCTCGCTCGCCGATACCGCACGCCTCCTGCGCATTCGCGGCAATGCCATGCAGGCCGCCGTTCCGGTCGGTGAGGGCGCCATGGCCGCGATCATCGGATTGGAGCATGGAGATGTCGAGGCCGCGTGCAAGGAAGCCTCCGCTGCCGGCCCGTGCCAGATCGCCAACGACAATGGCGGTGGTCAACTGGTCATCTCCGGCGGCAAGGCCGCTGTCGAAAAGGCCGCGGCGATTGCCAGCGAGAAGGGCGCCAAGCGCGCCATCATGTTGCCGGTCTCGGCACCCTTCCATTCGGCCCTGATGGGGCCGGCGGCAGAAGCCATGCGCGAAGCGCTGGCCAAGGTCGAGAAGAGGAACCCGATCGTGCCGCTGATCGCCAACGTTCGCGCGGCACCCGTCACCGATGCAGACGAGATCGCTGCCCTGCTGGTCGAGCAGGTGACCGGCCAGGTCCGCTGGCGCGAGACCGTGGAGTGGTTCGCGGCCAACGGCGTAACGACGCTTTACGAAATCGGGTCGGGCAAGGTCCTGACGGGACTTGCCCGCAGGATCGACAAGACCGTCAACGGCATCGCCGTCAGTTCGCCGGCCGATATCGATGCGGCGCTCGGCGCCCTGATCGGCTGATTTTCCAGATTCAGAAACAAGGATTGCGATCATGTTTGATTTGACCGGCCGCAAGGCTCTCGTTACCGGCGCGACCGGCGGCATCGGCGAGGAGATCGCCCGGATGTTGCATTCGCAGGGCGCTATCGTCGGTCTGCACGGCACGCGCGTGGAAAAGCTCGAGGCGCTGGCTGCCGAGCTGGGCGACCGCGTCAAGATCTTTCCGGCGAACCTGTCCGATCGCGACGAGGTCAAGGCGCTCGGAGAAAAAGCCGAAGCCGAGCTCGAAGGTGTCGACATCCTCGTCAACAATGCCGGTATTACCAAGGACGGTCTCTTCGTCCGCATGAGCGATGCCGATTGGGACAGCGTAATCGAAGTCAATCTGACCGCCGTCTTTCGTCTGACGCGCGAACTCACCCATCCGATGATGCGCCGTCGCTTCGGCCGCATTATCAACATCACGTCGATCGTTGGCGTTACCGGCAATCCGGGCCAGGCCAACTACTGCGCCTCCAAGGCAGGCATGATCGGTTTTTCCAAGTCGCTCGCGCAGGAAATTGCAACCCGCAACGTTACTGTCAACTGCGTGGCGCCGGGCTTCATCGAAAGCGCTATGACGGGAAAGCTGAACGACAAGCAGAAGGAAGCGATTATGGGCGCGATCCCCATGAAGCGCATGGGTACGGGCGCGGAGATCGCATCCGCCGTGCTATACCTCGCCTCGAACGAGGCGGGCTACATGACCGGGCAGACGTTGCACGTCAATGGCGGCATGGCGATGATCTGAGCGGGCTTCCCGCTGCTGATGCTCATTGCGGTGCAATTGCATGTTGAGCACATCGGCGGGGGTGATTTTCTGGCTTTGCGACGAGCCTAAACCATGTTAAGCGGGCCATGACTGTGAACAGTCGTCCCGAAAAGACAGGTGACAGTTGTGCTTAGGCACGGATTGTTCGTTGTGGATAGGGCTGAACGAGTTTGCCGGTGGTGACGTAAGAAGAGTGTCGCCGGTTTGATACAGGGTAGGGTACCATCGCGGCGCCCTGAGATGAAGAAGGTCGAGGAAAACCGACATGAGCGATATCGCAGAACGCGTAAAGAAAATTGTTATTGACCATCTCGGCGTTGATGCTGAGAAAGTTGTCGAAGGCGCAAGCTTCATCGACGATCTCGGTGCCGACTCGCTCGACACGGTCGAACTCGTTATGGCTTTCGAAGAAGAATTCGGCGTTGAAATTCCAGATGACGCTGCGGATTCCATTCTGACCGTCGGCGACGCCGTGAAGTTCATCGAGAAGGCCCAGGCCTAATCGATCCGATCTGATGCAGGAGGGTCTTCTGGCCTGTACTGCCAAGGCCCGCGATGAGCGGGCCTTCCTGTTTTCGAATGACTTCGACTGAAAGAATGGGTGGGCTGCAGACGATGAGACGTGTCGTTATCACCGGTACCGGCATGGTATCTCCTCTTGGATGTGGAACAGAGATTACCTGGTCAAGGCTTCTGGCCGGTCAGAGCGGCGCGCGCCGCGTGACAGAATTCGAAGTCGAGGACCTGCCGGCCAAAATTGCCTGCCGTATTCCGACCGGCGAAGGCGAGGGCGCCTTCAATCCTGACGATTGGATGGAGACCAAGGAGCAGCGCAAGGTCGACAATTTCATTATCTACGCGATCGCCGCGTCTGACATGGCGCTGGCCGATGCCGGCTGGCACCCGGCAAGTGACGAAGACCAGATCGCGACCGGCGTTCTGATCGGCTCGGGCATCGGGGGTATCGAGGGCATTGTCGAAGCGGGGTATATCCTGCGCGACAAGGGACCGCGCCGGCTTTCGCCGTTTTTCGTACCCGGCCGGTTGATCAATCTGGCTTCCGGACAGGTTTCCATTCGCCACAAGCTGCGCGGACCCAATCATTCCGTCGTAACCGCCTGCTCCACCGGTGCGCATGCCATTGGCGACGCCTCGCGGCTAATCGCGCTCGGTGACGCCGACGTCATGGTGGCCGGCGGCGCAGAATCGCCGGTCAGCCGGATAGCGCTTGCCGGATTTGCTGCCTTGAAGGCGCTCTCGACACAGCACAATGACGATCCCCAGCGTGCCTCCCGTCCCTACGACAGGGACCGCGACGGCTTCGTCATGGGTGAGGGTGCCGGCATTGTCGTTCTGGAGGAACTGGAACACGCCAAGGCGCGCGGCGCGAAGATTTATGCCGAAGTCGTTGGCTATGGTCTCTCCGGCGATGCCTATCATATTACCGCACCGTGCGAAGATGGCGACGGCGCCTTCCGCTGCATGGCCATGGCACTGAAACGCGCCGGTTTGGCAGCGTCCGACGTCGACTACATCAACGCTCACGGGACATCGACCATGGCCGATACCATCGAACTCGGCGCCGTCGAGAGGCTCGTGGGGGACGCCGCCTCAAGGATCTCGATGTCTTCGACCAAGTCCGCGATCGGCCATCTTCTGGGCGCGGCCGGTGCCGTCGAGGCAATCTTCTCGGCGCTGGCGATCCGCGACAATGTTGCGCCACCAACACTCAACCTCGACAATCCGGACGTGGAGACGGCGATCGATCTCGTTCCGCACAAGGCCCGCAAGCGCGAGATCAACGTGGCGCTCTCCAATTCCTTCGGTTTCGGGGGCACCAATGCCTCCCTGGTCCTGCGCCGATACGAGGGGTGAGTGGCCGGCCCTTCGGGGCCGCCACCGGAAATCTGGGGACGTTGCTTTCGGCATGAATGCTCTCCATACCTGCTTTTTGCCGCATTGCTTGGCGAAAGAGCAGCTATACCGAACTGAAGAGGATCGCCGGTGACCGACAACGACCAGAACAACGGGACTGTATTCGGACGGGACCAGGAAGCGGCGCCCAAAGGGCCGATCATCCCGAAGTCTCCGAACGAAGCGCTGAGACCTGAACGGGTTCCGGCGCCGCCGCGGCGCTCCCGCAAGGCGCACAGCCAGCTTGTTATTTTCCTGAACTTCCTCATGACCATGGCCGTTGCAGTCTGCGTCGTGGCGGTCGCCGGCTTCTACTATGTCATGTCCTCCTACCAGGGGCCGGGGCCGCTCCAGACGAATGTGAACTTTATCGTACGCAGCGGTGCAGGTCTGGCTGAAATCGCCACCAGCCTGGAGCGGAACGGCGTTGTTTCTGATTCCCGCATTTTCCGTTATGTGACGGCGACCTATCTCAACGAGGGCGAGACCCTCAAGGCCGGCGAATACGAGATCAAAGCCGGCGCCTCGATGAAAGAGATCATGGACCTCCTGAAGTCGGGCAAGTCCATCCTCTATTCCGTCTCTTTCCCGGAAGGTCTGACAGTCAAGCAGATGTTCCAGCGGCTCAGAGACGATCCGGTGCTCGAAGGTGATTTGCCTGCGGAGCTTCCCGCTGAAGGCAGCCTCAGACCCGACACCTACAAGTTCTCACGCGGGACCAAGCGCAGCGAGATTATCGGGCAGATGGTCGCCGCCCAGCAAAAGCTTGTCGACCAGACCTGGGAAAAGCGGGCGCCAGATCTCATGTTGAAGACCAAGGAGGAATTGGTCACGCTCGCCTCGATCGTGGAAAAGGAAACCGGGAAGGCGGACGAGCGCGCCCACGTCGCGTCGGTTTTCTTCAATCGTCTGGAAAAAGGCATGCGCCTGCAGTCCGATCCGACCATCATCTATGGTCTCTTCGGAGGCGACGGAAAGCCAGCGGACCGGCCGATCTACCAATCGGACTTGCAGAAGGAAACCCCCTACAACACCTATGTCATCAAGGGGCTGCCGCCGGGACCGATCGCCAATCCCGGCAAAGAGGCGCTTGAAGCCGTCGCCAATCCGTGGCGCACGAAGGACCTGTACTTCGTTGCCGATGGCACTGGTGGTCACCTATTCGCCGCGACCCTCGAGGAGCATAATGCGAACGTGCAGCGCTGGCGCAAGATCGAAGCGGAAAAAGGGGCGGACCCCAACATCGCGGTCGATGGGCAGCCGGCGGCTGAACCGGAAAACGCGGACAGCCTGAAGAAAAAGAAGAAGTAGCAGCCACCGCTGGGAGTTGACGCATGGCACTGCAATCCATGACCGGCTTTGCCCGTAGCGAAGGAACAAGCGGGCGCTACCGCTGGTCTTGGGAGTTGCGCTCGGTCAACGGCAAGGGGCTCGATGTCCGGCTTCGGTTGCCGACTGGCATGGAAGGGTTCGAAGTGGATGCGCGCCGGCTGTTGTCCGATGCGCTCGCCCGCGGAAATCTTCAGGCATCTCTAAGCGTCACCATCAGCGAAAATCGGGTCGAGGCGGTGCTGAACCAGGATGCTCTGGCTGCCGTTCTGAAGCTGCGCGACGAGCTGGGTTCGTCGGTTGTCGATCCTTCTCCGATGCGGCTTGATGCGCTGCTGGCAGTCCGTGGCCTCGTGGAGTTTCGCGAGGCGACCGACGCCGGCGAAGTGATTGCCGCCCGCGACGCGGCGATCCTCGAAGGCCTGGAACAGGCCATCAATGCGCTTTGCGACATGCGCAGCAGCGAGGGCGAGGTGCTTGGTCGGTTGCTCTCGGCACAAGTGGACAAGATCGAGGAACTTGCCCTTCAGGTCGAAAAGGACCCCTCTCGCACGCCGGACGAAATTGCCCGCAAGCTTGAGAGCCAGCTTGCAGCTCTGCTGGACGCAGCGCCCTCGCTCGATCGTGACCGCCTGCATGCCGAAGCGGTGCTGATTGCGACCAAGGCGGACCTGCGCGAGGAGATCGACCGTCTGAAGGCACATGTTGCCGCCGCTCGCGATCTGCTTTCGACGGGCGGTCCGATCGGCCGCAAGCTCGATTTCCTGGCACAGGAATTCAACCGCGAATCGAATACCATCTGTTCCAAGTCGAATGCCGTCGCGGTCACCGCTATCGGCATCGAACTGAAGGTCGTCATCGACCAGTTCCGGGAACAGGTCCAGAATTTGGAGTAGACCATGGTGAAGTCGAAAGGGGGCGCGGTGAAGATTGCCCGGCGCGGACTGATGCTGGTGATCTCGTCGCCGTCGGGTGCGGGAAAATCGACGATTGCGCGCAATCTACTGGAAGACGATCCAACTCTGGAGATTTCGGTGAGCGTCACGACGCGCGCCAAACGGCCGAGCGAGATTGCCGGCAAGCATTACCACTTCGTCAGCATCCCGCAGTTCGAGCGCATGCGTGAATCCGACGCGCTGCTGGAATGGGCACAGGTGCATGGCAATTTCTATGGGACTCCACGCGAGCCGGTGGAACAGGCGATGGCTGAAGGCCGTGACATGTTGTTCGACATCGACTGGCAGGGCGCGCAGCAGTTGCAGGAAAAGATGAAGGCCGATGTCGTATCGATCTTCATCCTGCCGCCGAGCATGACCGAGCTGCAATCGCGTCTGCATCGCCGTGCGGAAGATTCCGAGGAAGTGATCCGCACGCGTCTTCTCAATTCGAGGGAGGAAATCGAGCATTGGCGGGAATATGACTATGTCATCGTCAACGACGATCTCGACAACGCCTTCCATTCGGTGAGCAATATTGTCGGGGCCGAGCGAATCCGCCGCGACCGGCGCTACGGTCTCTTCGATTTCGTGGGCCAGCTGCTGACCGAAGAGCCGAAGCTCTAGGTTTTATAGTCTGTTCGCCAGCTCGACGAATTCCTCGACCGAGAGCGTCTCGGCCCTTCGCGACGGCTCGATTCCTGCCCTGTTCAGTAAGGCCTCGCCGCCGAGTGGCTTGAGGCTCTGGCGCAACATTTTCCGCCGTTGCCCGAAGGCCGCCATGGTGACCTTTTCAAGCTTGGCAACATCGCAAGGCAGGGGCGAAGTTCTCGGTGTCAGGTGGACAACGCTCGACGTGACTTTGGGAGGTGGCGTGAAAGCCTGCGGCGGCACGTCGAAGGCCATATGAGCCTCTGTCCGCCAGCCGCACAGCACACCAAGGCGACCGTAGTGGTCGTCGTTTTCACGGGCCACGATCCGCTGGCCCACCTCCTTCTGGAACATCAGCGTCAGCGAATCCCAGAAGGGTGGCCAAGTCTTGGGCAGCAGCCAGTTGATGAGAAGTTGGGTGCCGACATTGTAGGGGAGGTTGGCGATGATCCGGACCGGGCCTTCAGGGGCCAGGGTCTCGAAATCGGTCTTGAGTGCATCACCTTCTATGACGTCCAGGCGTCCGGGGTAGTAATCGGCGATCTCGGCAAGGGCCGGCAGGCATCGCGCATCGCGCTCGACGGCAATCACCTTCCTGGCGCCGAGCGCGAGAATGGCGCGCGTCAGACCACCAGGTCCTGGACCCACCTCGAAAACGGTGACGCCGTCAAGCGGGCCAGCCGTACGGGCGATCTTCTGGGTGAGATTGAGATCGAGCAGAAAGTTCTGGCCAAGCGCCTTGCGCGCATCCAGCCCATGTCGCTGGATCACCTCGCGAAGCGGCGGCAGACCGTCGAGTGCGGCCATCAGGACATGTCGCCCGTATGGCGCGATATGTTAGAGGCGAGCTTGAGCGCTGCCACCAGGCTGTCGTGGCGTGCAATGCCGGTTCCGGCAATGCCGAAGGCAGTCCCGTGGTCGGGCGAGGTTCGCACAAAGGGAAGACCGAGGGTGACGTTGACGGAATCGTCGAAGCCCAGCGCCTTGACCGGGATCAGCGCCTGATCGTGATACATGCAGACTGCTACATCATAGCGCCGCCGGGCCTCGTCATGGAACATGGTGTCGGCGGGAAGCGGACCGAAGGCGTCGATGCCCTCGCTGCGAAGCTGCATGACCGCAGGATGGATGATATCCTCGTCTTCTTGTCCGATTGCCCCGCCTTCGCCAGCATGGGGGTTGAGGCCGGCAATGGCAAGCCGTGGAGAGGCAATGCCGAAGCGGTTCTTCAGGTCGGTTGCCGTGATCCGGCAAGTGTCGATGATGAGCGCTTGCGTCAGGGCTGCGGGAACATCCTTGAGCGGAATATGGATCGTCACCGGTACGGCTTTAAGTTTCGGTCCGGCGAGCATCATCACCGGGCGATAGGTCCGGCCGGTGGCGCGACCGGCCAGATCTGCCAGGAATTCGGTGTGGCCGGGAAAGCCGAAGCCGGCCTCGTAAAGAACCGACTTGGCGATCGGATTCGTGACCATGCCCCTGACCTTGCCGTCGAAGCAAAGGGAAACGGCTTTCTCGATTGCAGCGATTGTTCCCTTGGCTGTGGCGACATGCGGCGTGCCGGCAACCACATCCACGCCCGCAGGTATTGGAAGTACCGGCAGAGCGTCCATGAATGCCGCTGCAGCGCCTGCCGCGTCGGTTTCTCGCAGCGGTACCTCGATCTCCAGCTGCCGCGCACGCACGGCGAGAACGTCAGGATCTCCGATGAACAGGAAGGGCGGAAGGTTGAGAGCCGACCGCTCGAGCCATGCCGTAAGCGCGATATCCGGGCCTACACCGGCTGGATCCCCCTGGCTGAGAGCGAGAGGAAGGTGATCTATTGTGGTCATCGCCGGTTGCCCCGAAATCAGCGGTATACGATCTGTGCCTTGGAACGCAGGTCCTCAAGATACTTCGCTGAGTTCGGGTTTTCTGCAGGCTTGTCCTTGCCGAGATCTTCCGCTCGAAAGACGATTTCCGCCGCTACGTCGTCCGAAACCTGCCGTTGGTTGCAGATCGCCAGGTATTCCACGCCGCGCTCAGTCACACGCGTTGCGGTCGTTGTGCCCTTTGTCTTTTCGACGAGAGGCTTCCATTCCGGCGGGAGTTCGGGCGCCAGGACACGTCCAAGATTGCGGATCGAAACGTCGAGATAGCCCTTGGCGAAATCCATGGCCTGATCGCAGCCGGGGAATTTGGCGCGCGAGGCTTCCGCTTCCGACTTCCGCTTTCCGGTGATCGAATTGCGCTTTGAGGCCGGGATGACGAAGATCACCTGCTTCAGGAAGTATTCGGTCGTAACCGGTTTTTCCTTGCTTTCCAGGAGGCGGGTCACGAGGTCCTGATTGGAGAGTTTCCCACGTGTACCGTAACGTGCGTTGACGAGGCGCGGCCAGCTCATCGAGACTGCGATATAGGCTTTGAAGTGATCGGCGCCAACACCTGCCTGACTGAGGATGCCGGTAAGCTGTTTCGATGTCAGCTTGTTGGAGGCGGCAAATCGCTCGAAAGCGGCGTCCACTTCGTCTGTGCTGACGGACATGCCGACGCGCGCGATCTCCTCGCGCTTGAGAATCTCCTCGACCAATTCCTCGCGTGCGATCTTCTTCAGATCTCCCTTGCGGCGCTGTAGGCGCAGGAAGGCGGCCCGCTTGGCTATATCGCCGCTGGTGACCGCCGTCTTGTTGACGATTACGGCGACTTCGCTCGCAGCATACGCGGGGGCGGGAGCGGGCAAGGGACCGGGGCCGGCGGTGAACGCCAGCGCAGCCGCGCAAATGAGCAGGATTCGCGTCTCCTTTTTGCCAAAGGTCATCGGCATTCCTTTCGCTCGGGCGGCATCTCTTTCGCTACCCGGTATTTCGTTGGCCAATCAAAGTATAATGTGCCGCACGGATTGCACAATCCATGCGGCGAAACAATGACAATTCCTTTGATATGGCATTCATGGCCGCATCGAAGCGGCGAATTCCGTCGAGCTGAGGCAGATTTTTTGCGGAGCCGCCCGCACCGAGGTCGCACAAGTCGATCCCTATTGGGCGGTAACGTCGGCGGTGGACAGTTGTATGTCGCCGAGTGTCCTGAAAGTCAGGCGACCGCCGATTGTCCAGTCACTGGCCGATTCGTTGCTGATGTCGCGCTTTTCCGAATAGGTCAGCGAGAAAGTGGTGCATTCGTCAGCATACAAAACGCCGATCCCTCTGCGGGTCAGAAAGCTCTGGTTGACATCCCAGGTCATCGAGCTCGAGAGCGACCAGTTCTCAGTCACCTTTACCGAGCTCGAGGCCTGGATTTCCGCGTTGTCGCTCGTGAATCCATACTCAGGTCGGGCGGCGAGCTGTACGTAAGTCAGGTTCGCTTGAAGCTTCTCATTGGTGAACGCGACGCTGGCATCGGTCCGACGCAGGTCGAGCGTCTTGTGATCGAGGCGCGCACTCGCACTCAGCGACACGCCGTTCGGGATATCCACGCCAGCCATTCCGACGAAGTCGGATTGGCTGGTTTCGAGACCGGACCCGGACCCGACCTTTACAAGGTCGTCGGTCGCAAACGAGTTCAGCCCTGCAATATGATAAGATTGCCCGAAAATGCCCCTGAAGCCGAGACCATTGTCGAGTGAGCCGGTGTAGCGAATACCGACATTGGCCCGCGTTCCGCCCTCGACGCGGTCAAAGCCGGAGAATTTGTCGCGCTCGAAAAGGTTCGTGGCGTCAAACACGAAACTCTGGGCATCTTCATTCGGCAGCCGACCTGCCAGCTGTTCGTCGTTACGGGCATAGATCTGCGCGATCGGCTCGATCACATGGCTGCTGTTGTTCGTGGTGATGAGCAGCGGATAGCGAGCCTCGAGCCCTGCGGTCAGCATATAGCGCGTTGCCGTCGCATCTGTCGTGTAGTTGCCGGTATAGGCGCCGGGCGCATTCATGTCGAGCCAATAGGCGTCGCCACGGGCCGCGAGAAGCGGGGTCAATTGCAGGCCTCCGGGCGCCGAGAACGTCCGTTTCCACTCGGTTTCGCCGGTCATGCGGCTCATCGAGCCCTTGAGCCCGCGATAACGGGTGAGGTCGTTGATCCCGTCCTTGTTGGTGTCGACCGCGACCTCGTCCGCCTTGAATCGCGACAGCCCTGTAAAATTCAAAGTGGCCGAGAGTTCGCCGCCCGCCACGGGTTCAGGGGCGACATAGCTGTAGTCGAGTGAAGGAAAGACGACCGGCTGCTTCTTTTCCGCTGTGTTTGCCGGATCGGCATCCTGGACGTCAAAGTAGTAGGCACGCAAATCGAACGCGTTTCGCTGGCCTAGTCCGGACAGGTAAACTTGGTTGACATGGGTGGATTCGTTTAGTCCCGAGAGGCTATAGGTCCGGGCAAAATTGTTGTCGCTCTGCACCATCACATCCCAGCCGAAGGTCCAGCGAGGATTGATCCTGAAATCGCCTTTCGAGGCGACCATTCCGCGACTTTCGTTCACGGCGTCGCTTGTGCCTGCGGTAAACTTCTCCGGTTGCCGCTGGTTGATGCCGCCGAAGCGCAACGAGGCGCTGCCCTTTTCAAACCGCTGACGGACTTCCACGTCGACCAGGAAGCCCTGATTGGTGTAGCCTGTCATGTTGATGGTCGCATCACGGTGGTTGGATATTGCCCAATAGTAAGGTACCGTCAGCCCGAAGCCGAGATTTTCGGAGAAGCTCATTCTCGGGAAAAGGAACCCTGATTTCCTTTTGACTGTGTGATCCGGAACCTCGATCCATGGAACCGTGGCAACTGTCTGGCCGAAAAGCTGGAAACGCGCCTTCTCCAGTCTGACGGTGTGTTTTTCACCGTTCTGTATGACGCGTTCCGCCTTCACTTGCCAAAGCGGCGCCCGTTCGGGATGCTCCGCGCAGGGCAGGCAGGCCGTATAGACGCCCTTGTTCAGGATGAATTGGTTGCCGCCGACCCGCTCGCCGCTTTCCGCCAGAAGGCGTGTATTGTCAGTGGTCTCTATTCGAAGCGCCTCGATGAACCCGTCGGCGAAAGTATCGGTGACGTCCATCGTATCGGCATATACGCGGTTGCCGTCCGGCTCCACGAGTTCGATATTGCCGCTTGCCGTCATCCGGCCGGTTTTCTGATTGTATTCGACGTGTTGGGCGACCATCTGGTAGCCCGAATAATTGATCTGCACGGCGCCGTTCGCGATCACGCGCTGCGAATCGCGGTCATAGACCAATTCGTTTGCGGTAAGCAGAAGCTTGGCATCTTCGGACACATTCGCGCCCAGCGAACCCATTTGCGTGCTGTCCTGAGCGCGCACGAGTTCAGCCGACGTCAGGTACGAAAACACAGACGCTCCCGTCAGCAGGGCTAGCAAAAGCCTTCTGATATTTCCGCGGTCTTTTACCGCCACTAACCATCCTCCTGATGGAGCAGGATCGTCGCTCCGAGTGACATCGCCACGACGACCGGCACCCATGCCGCGACGAACGGCGGCACGACACCGCTGCTCCCAAATGCTTTGACAAGCACGGTTACAACATAAAGCACGAACCCTGAAAGGATTCCACCCAGAATCACCGACCGTGATTGATTGAATCTGCTGAATTTTAATGAAACGGTTGCGGCGATCAGCGTCATGGCAACCAGAAGGAATGGCAGGGATAGAAGCGAATGGAATTGCGTCTCGAGTGCCTTGGGTGAGACACCGAATGATTTTGCAACCGCAATTTTCCTAGAAAGATCATAAAAAGCAACGGTCTCCGGCTGTGCGAGGCGTTCTTGCACGAACTCTTGTTTCAAATTGGTACCGACTTTGGCTGTGGCGAGCCTTGTGGGTACTTCACCCGGTCTCGTTTCCGTCAGGTCGTTAAGTTGCCAGTAACCATCTTTCAACTTAGCCGATTTCGCGTCCTGCCGAAGAATGATGCGCCCGTCGCTGTCGAAGTGGATCAGGACTGCATCTACGAGCAGGGTACCGTATTCCAGGATGCTCTTGGCGCCCAGAATGACGTCATTGCCGCCGCTGATCTGCCTGAGCCACGGGATTGCGCTGCTGCTTTTCTGGACGTTCGCTTCTCCGCGCCAGGCTGATTCGATCGCCAGCGCTTGCCGCTGCCCCCAGGCGGCGAGCGGATTGATGAGAAGTGTTGCGGCCAAACCCACGGCAAGCGCGCCGGCCAGAAACGGCGCCATGAACTGCCAGACGGAAATGCCGGCGGCCCGCGCCACAACCAGCTCGGACTTGCGGTTGAGGGTGATGAGCGTCGTCATACCCACGAAGAGAGTGATAAACGGAATGGTCTGCTGCAAGATCAGTGGAAGCCGCAGTGCTGTCAGGTAGAGGACGCCGATCAGCGAGTAGGAAGCAAACCCGGCAAGGCGACCGGTCGTCTCGCTGAAATCGACGAGATAGATGATTGCGATCACCCCGATGAAAAACCAGAACATCGTGACGAGATAGCGTCTTAGAAAGTAGCGGCCGAGCGTGAGGATCAAGGTTTTCCTCCTTGCCCGGATTGGACCGGATTGCGCCGCAGGCGGTTGGTGAACGCGCTCCGGGCGCGCGCCAAGCCGTTGCTGAGTGCGCGAGGCAGGCGAAGCTTCCGGCCGGTGACCATCGTGAACGCGGCGATCCCGCCGCTAACGAGCGGCAACGCGTAGATAAGAGGAGTGTAGATCGCGTCCTTTTCGGCCAGTTTGACGGAGTAGTTTCCAAGCCAGTAGATGACCAATGCCGTCGTAAGCGCCGATGCCATCGGGTGCAGACGCCCTTCGCGATGCGACCGGGCATCGCCCGAAATTGCGAGCGAAATCAGTGCGAAGACCAGAGGAAATATCCAGTTGGTCAACCGCTTGTGCAGCATGCTGCGGTATTCGCCGGGGTTTTGCTGCACGCCTGGATCGTTCGGGTCCGGGTTGAGCAAGAAGGGCAGGTCGCGATCGAGAGCGGTCAGCCAGGGTTGGCCGCGTGATTGTGAAAACGTCGACAGGTCGAAGGAATAGGAATCGAAACGCACGACCGAGACGTTTCCGTCGGGAGCTTTGCGGTGAACCTCACCGTCGTTCATGATCAGTGCGGCGCCCTTCGCGTCGACGGCACCTTCGCGCGCATAATAAATGAGTTCGGAAGCCGGATTTCGATAGTCAGCGACGAACAGCCCCTTTAGCCCGCGCCCTGCGAGGCGCTCCGATATCTGCACGTAGAGGCCGTCCTCAATCTTTCGGAAATTCTTCTCGTCGATCACGGTGGACAGAAGGTCAGCATAGGCGGCGGCGATCATTTGCCGGGCGGCAATGCGCAGCTTCGATTCGACGAATCCGCCCATGACGAACGAGAACGCACAAAGAACGAGGGTAAATATCAGGATCGGCCGGGTGATGAGACTGCGTGACGCGCCTGCGGCATCGATCACGGCGAGCTCGGAATCATTGTTCATAGCGGCAAGCGTCTGCGTGATGCCGATTACCAGGGCGAACGGCATGATTTCCGGCACGATGGTCGGAAGGATCAGGGTCGCGAGTTTCATGAACGAGCCGACGGACTGTCCGCTATCGGTCACGAGGTTTATCCGCGCCAGGACCTGGGTGATCCAGATGATGGCCAGCACCGGCACGAGGGCGGTAAGGAACATCTGGCCGACCCGCCGCAGGATATAGAGTTCGAGAAGCTTCATGCCGTTTCCTGATGGCACGCCTGCAGAGGCGCGCCAGTTAGCAAGGACAGGATTTCTCTACGACTCTTGTGGCCGTTTGGCGACAGCGTCGATGGCAGTTTTCGCATGCTCATCGTTGAATTTTCCGTGTCCGCGTTATTTCGAACACTGCGAAGACCGCTGCGTAGACGACCAGTGAGGAGAGCCAGCCGAGCGTGACGTCGGAAAGATAATGTCCGCCGAAGGAGAGGCGAAGCGCCGGCGTGACAAGCGAAACCGCTAGGATCGGTGGCGCCAGAACAGGCCGGAGATGGGGCGGCAGAAAGAGGATGATGCACGCTACCCAGCCCGCGCCCGCCGCTTCCCCCGACACGAAGGAGCAGTTGTTGTCGCATTGACCTGTAAAGGAGCCCGCGGGAGTGAATGGCAGGTTGCCGCCGAAGAGGTCTGTCTGATAGGGGCGCGGTCTGCCGGAAAAGCTCTTCAATACCAGATTGACGAGCACATAGGGTCCTATGAAAAGAGCAAGCAGCGACAGCGAAATGCGTCGCACCTTGACGGCATCGTAAGTGGCGCCATGGTGCTGAAGGCACCGGATCAGAATCCAGAGAAGCACGAGTGCCGTCGCCGAGGGCACATAGAAGAACACCTTCCGCAGGAATATGAAGATGTCTTCCTGGGCATAGGGGAAGCTGCCGCAAACCTGGCCTGCGGTGTGGGATTCCGGACAGGCGGTTGCGACGAAGAAGGCGCGCGCCACGGCGATGTCGACTTCGGGAAAGGCATAAAAAGCGAAGAGCAGCAGCCACCAGAGCGCAAAGAGCGCCAATGCCCGGACAACCGATCTGCGGGAAAGGGCATCGCGCAAGACAGCGGGCGTCGTGGCGGGCAGGATGGTTTTCAAATGCGGCGGTTCCGTTGCATGTTTCCTGGCGGTCGGGGCCCGGACCGCGGCGGCGAACCTATCCGCACTGGCAAGCGCGGACAAGAGGTTTGGCTTTGTCTTCCCTCCTTCCTGCCAAAAGTGCCAGTGCCGCGTAGATTAAGCCCTTGCGTTCACGTTCGAAACGGAGATGATCGCGGTTTCCCGAATTCACGTATCCTGCCGGAGCGCCCATGTCTGCCAAATTCGACATCTTCTTTGCCAAAGACCACCCGATATCCGGCGGACTCGCCATCCTCCTGAAAGCGGCTGGCGCCGACAAACCTGCGGGCGCCGAAGCGGCAGACCCGACAGACGTCACCGCCAGAGCCGCCAAGATCGGCAAGTTTACCGGCAAGGCGATGGCCACACTCGATGTCTTTGCGCCGCACGGTTCACCCGCCGACCGCGTGGTCGTTCTCGGTCTCGGCAAGCCGGCGGAGTTCACCGCCCACGACTGGCTTCGGGCCGGAGGAGCCGCTGCTGCGGCATTCAAGAGTGCCGATAAGGTGACTGTGTTCGTCGACGCCCCCGGCATCGAGGCGAGCGGCAAGGCAGCAGCCGATTTCGCGCTCGGAATGCTGCTGCGCAATTACAGCTTCGATACCTACAAGACCAAAAAGGACGAGGACAACGGCAAGTCCGAACCCAAACAGGTGAAGATAACCATCGTCACCGCAGAAGCCGTGGCCGCGAAGAAGGCCTTTGCCGAAAACGAGGCGGTGGCCGAAGGTGTCGTGCTGGCGCGCGACCTCGTCAACGAGCCGCCAAACCTGCTCGGTCCGGAGGAATTCGCCGACAGGGCCAAGGCGCTCGAAAAGCTCGGCGTGGATGTCGAAATCCTGACTGAAAAGGAAATGCGCAAGCTCGGCATGGGCGCGCTGCTCGGCGTGGCCCAAGGGTCCGCTCGCCCGCCGCGGCTTGCGGTCATGCAATGGAAGGGCGGCAAGTCGAAGGACAAGCCGATCGCGTTTGTCGGCAAGGGCGTCGTCTTTGATACCGGCGGGATCTCGATCAAGCCGGCCGCCGGCATGGAGGAGATGAAGGGCGACATGGGCGGCGCCGCGGCCGTGACCGGCCTGATGCACGCGCTTGCCTCGCGCAAGGCCAAGGCGAATGTGGTCGGCATCATCGGACTTGTGGAAAACATGCCGGACGGCAATGCCCAGCGCCCGGGCGACATTGTCACGTCCATGTCGGGCCAGACGATCGAGGTCATCAATACGGACGCGGAAGGCCGTCTCGTGCTCGCCGATGCACTCTGGTACTGCAACGACCGCTTCAAGCCGGAATTCATGATCAATCTCGCGACGCTGACGGGCGCGATCCTGGTGGCGCTCGGCAACCTGCATGCCGGCCTGTTCTCCAACGACGATGCGCTTTCCGAAAAGCTGCTGGCCGCCGGGCTTTCGACCAACGAGCGCTTGTGGCGCATGCCGCTCGGCAAGGACTACGACAAGCTCATCGATTCCAAGTTCGCCGACATGAAGAACTCGAGCGGCCGCCATGCCGGCTCGATCACCGCTGCGCAGTTCCTGAAACGCTTCGTCAAGGATACTCCTTGGGCGCATCTCGACATTGCGGGCACGGCCATGGGCTCACCGACAGACGAGATCAACCGGTCGTGGGGTTCGGGATTCGGTGTGCGCCTGCTTGATGAATTGGTTCGAGCCCACTACGAGGGGTGATCCGAGAAAGGGCAGGGACTTTGGCCGATATCCTCTTTTACCACCTGACGGAATCGAAGCTCGAGGACGCCCTGCCACCGCTCATCGAAAAAAGTATCGAGCGTGGCTGGCGGGTCGCCGTGCAGACTGGCGATCCCGCGCGGCGCGATGCGCTAGACACGCATCTCTGGACCTGGCGCGACGAGAGCTTCCTGCCCCATGGAACCGACGCCACGGCGGATCCGGAGAACCAGCCGGTCCTCTTGACCGTCTCGCCGGACAATCTGAACACCGCCTCGGTGCGCTTCCTCATTGATGGCGCAGAGCCGCCGGAAGCGCTCGACTACGACCGCGTCGTCTTCGTGTTCGACGGTCATGACCAGAATCAGCTGGAAGCCGCGCGCGGCCAGTGGAAGAAGCTGAAGGCCGAGGGCCACAAGCTCACCTACTGGCAGCAGACCAACGAGGGGCGCTGGGAGAAGAAGGCGTGAGGAGGCAGCTTCCTTACCCCGCCATCGCCTCTTCATACTCGGACGAAAGCTCCAGCCACTGCTCTTCCGCTGCGGTGAGTTTAGCGGCGGCCTCGCCGCGCTGCCTGGCTTTCTCCGCAGCCTTCGCAGGACTCTTTTCATAGAGCGCCGGATCTGCAAGTTCCGCATCAAGCGCCTGAATCAGAGTCTCCAGCTTCTTCGTCAAAGACTCGATTTCGTTGATCTTTTTCCTGAGCGGGGCCAGCGACGCACGCCGTTCGGCGGCGAGCTTGCGCTGGTCGGCCTTGGTGGCCTGCTCGGCTAAAGGCTCAGGCTTGTCCTTTTCGTCTTTTTTTTTGCCGGCGGAGACGATCAGGCTGCGATACTCCTCCATATCGCCTTCGAAGCTCGTGACCGTGCCGTCGTTGACGAGCCAGAGCCGGTCGACCGTCGCTTCGATCAGGTGCCGGTCGTGGGAGATCAGGATGACGGCGCCGTCATAGTCGTTGAGTGCCGCAATCAGCGCCCGGCGGCTGTCGATGTCGAGGTGGTTGGTCGGCTCGTCGAGGATCAAGAGGTTCGGCGCATGGAATGCCGCAAGCCCCATCAGAAGCCGCGCCTTCTCGCCACCCGATAGGTCCTTCGCCGCCGTCGCCATCTTCTCCGTGGCAAGGCCCATTTGCGCCACACGGGCGCGTACCTTGGCCTCGGGTGCACCGGGCATCAGGCGGCGAACATGATCGACGGGTGTATCGTTGGGGATCAAGTCGTCCAGCTGATGCTGGGCGAAGAAGCCGATCTTCAGGTTCGGCGCGAGCTTGATCTCGCCGCTCTCGGCCTTGAGCCTTCCGGAGATGAACTTGGCGAAGGTCGACTTGCCGTTGCCGTTCGAGCCGAGAAGCGCGATGCGATCGTCATTGTCGATTCGGAGATTGATGTTCTTCAGGATCGGCTTGCCGGGCTCATAGCCGACCGCCCCGCCCTGGATGGCTACGATCGGGGAAGCGGGCTGCTTTTCCGGTTCCGGGAAGGTGATCGGCTGAACGTGATCCTCGATCACGGAGGCGACGGTTCCCATCCGTTCCAGCGCCTTCACGCGCGACTGCGCCTGCTTGGCCTTGGATGCCTTGGCCTTGAAGCGGTCGATGAAGCTCTGCAGATGCTTGCGCGCCGCCTCGTTCTTGGCCTTGGCCTTCATCTGCAATTCGTCAGCCTCGGCCTTCTGGCGCTCGAACTGGTCGTAGCCGCCGCGGTAGAAGGTCAGCTTCTTCTGGTCGAGATGGATGATCGAGTTGACGGCGGTGTTCAACAGGTCGCGGTCATGGCTGATGACGATGACGGTATGCGGATAGCGCCGCACATAGTCCTCGAGCCATAATGTGCCTTCGAGGTCGAGATAGTTGGTCGGCTCGTCGAGCAGCAGCAGATCCGGCTCGGAGAAGAGCACGGCGGCGAGCGCCACGCGCATCCGCCAGCCGCCGGAAAACGACGAGGCCGGCCGCAGCTGTGCCTCGTGGTCGAAACCGAGCCCGGACAGGATCGTGGCGGCGCGCGCCTCGGCCGAATGAGAGCCGATGTCGGCGAGCCGCGTCTGGATCTCGGCGATACGGTGCGGATCGGTCGCGGTCTCTGCTTCCACGAGCAAGGCGGCACGCTCCTTGTCGGCGGAGAGCACGATGGAGATCAGCGATTCCTCTGTTCCCGGTGCCTCCTGCGCTACCTGGCCGATGCGGGCGTTCTTCGGTATCGAGACCGAGCCGGTTTCGGCATGGAGCTCACCGGTGATGATCTTGAAAAGCGTCGACTTGCCGGCGCCATTCCGCCCGACGAGACCGGCCTTCGTTCCGCTGGGCAGCGATACGCTGGCATGGTCGATCAGGAGGCGGCCGGCGATGCGGGCCGAAATATCGTTGATGGTAATCATGCCCGCGCTTTTGACGGAACCGGGCAACAAAGGCAAGACGGGATCGGGGAGGTGGACGGCCGACGCATGCCGGCACCACGCGCTGGTGTCCTCAGGGCAACAGATCGCGCCCGAGGCGCGCTCCTCAGGCCGCGCGGCGCCCGGACGGGCGTCCCCGTACCGGCGTATAACCGACGATCGGAGACCGCGGGTTGCCGCGGGCCGTTGCGAGAGCCTTTTCGGTCTGGGCGAGGAACTGCGCCGACGTCTCCGCATCGTCGCAAAGGGCAAAACCGATGGAGAGGCTGAGGCTCCCGTTGTTTGCCCCGTCTCCTGTCGCAAAGACCAGATTGTTGACCGCGGCCGCATGAAGTCGTTCGGCGATCGCATGAGCGGCCTCCCCGTTCACGCCTCCGAACAGGAATGCGAACTCGGCGCCGTCGATGCGGGCAACGAAATCGTTCTTCTTGATCGTCTTGCGGAAGATGGCCGCCAGCCGTTTCAGGATGCGGTTACCGGCATCCTTGCCATATTGCTCGTTGATCGAACGGAACTGATCGATTTCCACCATGATCAAGGCGGTATCAGCCGTGTTCCGGTCGCCGCTGTAAAGCGCCTCGATCCGGTTCGAGAACGCGATCCGGTTGGGCAGACCCGTCAGCCGGTCGCGAAGCGCCAAGGCTCTTGCCGCCTTCGCTGCGCGGTCGGCGGTTTCGATCTGCTGGATCCCGGCTTTCAGCTTCTGGCCAAGGTCGATCTCCGACCGCAATAGCTCGGCCGCCGAGGACTGCAGGAAATCGATCTCCGCAAATAGCTCGGCGAGACCACGATTTTCGTCCTCGCGCATGGAGCGGAGGATGGTCTCCAGTGCTCGGGAAAAGGTCTGTTTGTGCAGGACGCCGAGCGAAATCTGCTCGGTCAGGCCGCCGAGGATGCGCGCCGCATCCGACTGCGACTTTTCCTCCACGAGACCGCAATGGCTGACGAGGCGATGCTTCAGGCCCAGCTGATCGAGGGCGGACTGTGAAGGGTGTAAGCCAAGTGACAACACATCATTCGTCAGCGCGGCGTTATGGCCAAACAGCGCTTCGTGGAAAAGTTCGTAGTTGCGGGGCAATCCCTCCACTCGCAGCTTGGCCATTTGTTGCGTGGTCTTGTGCAGCCTGTCGGGTGTTCCCCCGGCCACTGCGGTCGTTGTCACGTCAACCATGTCAAATCCCCTGGCACCGGTTCGCTCCGGTGTCCCCGTCGATGATCCAATATCGATGGGAAGGATGCAGCTGAAAGCTCTTGAAAGACTTAACGGGCCGGCCTTCCGCCTCGCGCAGGAAGTGCGATTTTCCGGGAAGGTTAAATTTGAGTTTTCCGTTGGTGGGGCCGCATGAGCCGGCAGAATTGGAGCTGTTTCGCCAACCACGATCTGTCTTCGCCGATCAAACCTCAGTCGGACTCGATGCCTGCAAGGGCTTCGCAGTCATCGCGCGGGAGGTGCGCGGACTTACCTGGCGCGCTGCCTGATCGCGCGGGCGTCACCGCCATGAGAAAACCGCGGCTCCTCCGCGGCTTTCTTGGTTCAGATCCATTGCTGCCCTTCCAGGCGCTGGAAATAGACGAGGTCGAGCACCAGCGAGGGTTTTCCGAGTGCGGTGAGTGTAGTGTGAGCCTGGCCGCGATGATGGGTCTGATGGTTGAAGAAATGAGCGACGGCGGCACCGAGCTTGTGGCTAATCGGCGTGGGATTGGTGAGCGCCGAATAGGAGATGCGGGCCGCAATCGCCGCCTCGTCGAGCCCGTCCACCCAACGGATGATGCGTTCGTCCTCGGCCTTTCGGGCAGCGGTGAGATCGACGAGTGTTTCATAGGGGCGTTCGTCCAGCGCGCGCGGAGCGGGGCCTTCGCCGGTAAAGCGTCGCATCCAGACCCGGTCGCCGACGAGGACGTGGCTGAGCGTGCCAAAGAGCGAGCCGAAGAAGGCGCCGGTGTCGCGGTGCAGTTCTTCCTCGGTCAGATCCTCGGCGGCGGCGTAGATCCGCTCGTTGGCCCAGCGGTTGTAGGCGGCGAACATCTGGTAGTGCTGCAGCATTTCTCTTCTCCGGACTGGTATTTCTTGCAACCTTAGCCCACTGGAACCCCATTGTGGGTGATACGTTCGATGAAATTTGCTGATTTGATTGTCATTGGCTGCTGGCATTGAATAGGCATGAAACAGTCAACTGCAGGAGCTCTCCATGTCCATTACCCTGTATTCCCTTTGCGGGGCCAATGCCGCCCGGCCTTTCTCGCCCCATTGCTGGAAGGTGGTCATGGCCCTGAGGCACAAGGGACTTTCCTATTCCGAGCGCCCTTTACCGTTCACCGCCATTCCAGATATCGAGAACGGTGCCTCGAAGACGGTGCCCCTGCTCAGGGATGGAGACCGACTCATAGCCGACAGTTTCGCCATCGCGCTCTATCTCGATGAGGCTTATCCCCAGGAGCCCTCGCTCTTCAAGGGCGAGGGGGGCGAGGCTATGGCCCGTTTCGTCGAAGGCTATTCGCAGATGGTGCTCCACACCGCCATCACCCGGATCGCCCTGATGGACATTCACGATATGCTGGCGCCCATCGACAAGGCTTATTTTCGCTCAAACCGCGAGAACCGCTTTGGCAAACCGCTGGAGGAGGTGGCACCGGACCGCGCCGCCGAAATCGCCGCTTTCGCGCCCAAGCTCGAGCCGCTCCGGCATATGCTGAAGTTCCAACCCTTCATCGGCGGAGATTCGCCGCTCTTTGCCGACTATATCGTATTCGGCGCCCTGCAATGGCTGAGGATCACCACCGGATCGGTCCATCTCGCAGAAGACGATCCTGCCCGTCTCTGGTTCGAGCGCTGCCTCGATCTTCACGGCGGAGAGGCACGGCAGGTCGCCTGACGGCGGGCCACGACCTGGAAACCGCGGCGTCCGCGCGGGCGCCGTGGCAGGACTGTGACAGCGGCATGAAACTTGGCCGATCCCCCTTGTTTTCGGGCTTTGGGACGGGTAGATACCGCCCACTTTCCCTATAAGACAAAAGGACGAGAACGATGGCGATTGAACGCACTTTTTCGATGATCAAGCCGGATGCCACCAAGCGCAACCTGACGGGCGCAATTACCAAGATGCTCGAAGATGCCGGCCTGCGCGTCGTCGCATCAAAGCGCGTCTGGATGAGCAAGCGGGAAGCCGAAGGCTTCTACGCCGTTCACAAGGAACGCCCGTTCTTCGGTGAACTCGTTGAAGGCATGACCTCCGGCCCGACCGTCGTCCAGGTTCTCGAAGGCGAAAACGCCATCCTCAAGAACCGCGAGATCATGGGCGCCACCAACCCGGCCCAGGCCGCCGAAGGCACCATCCGCAAGACCCACGCGCTGTCGATCGGCGAAAACTCCGTACACGGTTCAGATGCCCCGGAAACCGCCGCCCAGGAAATCAAGTACTGGTTCTCCGACACGGAAATCGTCGGCTGAATCAAGTTTTGAGGTGGATACCCTCAAGCCTTTGACAAAATTGAAAAGCCGGGGTGGAGACGCCCCGGTTTTTTATGGTGCGCAGGCCTGGCGCATCCGGATCCTCCCGTCCGGGCCATAGGCTTCCGGATTCCGGTCATAGGCCGGTCCCAGGACGAGGGATTTTTCCGGCATCACCGTCTGGTCGAAGGTGGAGGAGAGCGTGGTCTCGAGCACCTGCATCACCGTCCCGTCGGGCGCTCGGAGCGTCACCTTGATCGCATAGGGCTTGCCCGTCACCACGCATTCGAGATCCCGGCTCTGCAGGTCGATCCGGGTCATTTTCGCGAGCACCTTCTGGGTGGAGACGAGCGGCGGGCCGCCTGCCGGATCCTCGAATTCTGCGGTGACGACTGCTCCGTCCGGGACACCGTCGAGACGGTTGAGCGTGAGCACGTAATAAGCTCGCGCTAGCCGGATGTTGAAAACGAACACCTTGCCGTTGACGCCCAGATGTTCCGCCTCGCGCTGGCACGCGGCGAGCGGGACCAGCGCGCAAAGCAAAAGGATGATCCGCAGACGGCTCGTCATCACACAGCCTCCTTCCTTTTCCGGTGATAGTGCCGGTTTGCCTTGATGCGGTTCCCGCAGACGGCCATGTCGCACCAGGTGCGGCTTCGGTTCTTGCTCCGGTCGAGGAAGAGCCAGCCGCAATTGGCGCAGATCTTCATCCGCTCTGGTTCCGGACTTGCGATCAGCCGCAGCGCCGATAGGGCGGTTGCCGCCTCCAGGGAATTGTCACTGCGAGCCGCCCGAAGGTTGGCGGCTATTGCTTCCAGCAGTACCGCGATCCCCTCGCGTGTCTCGCGCCCGAGGACGCGGTCCCGGAAATAGCTGTCGGTGGCCTCGCGCAACCGCATGAAGGCGTCGCGATTGCCGGGGGCAATCGGCATCAGTTCGCCGAACAATGCCTTCTCTGCACAAAACTCCTTCGCTGCCGGTACGAAGCTTTCGAGCTGTGCCGGGTCCGCGAAACGATCTGTCCGTCGGTTCTTGTCGAAGCGCAGGATGACGCTGTTGGCGACATCGAGTGCCAATGCGCCGCCGGAAAAGCGGTGAGGGGTCCAGGTAAAACTCATGAGAGAAATATAACTGGTAAAACTGAAAATGACAGTTATAAATCCATTGGAGGCTGGTGATGCCCTATCTGATGCAGCAATTGGCGAATGCGGTGCCGCTGGCGGCACTCTATGCCGCTTTGGCTTTCGGCTATTCGCTGGCCTTCGGCATGACTCGCCGCGCCGATATCACCTTCGGCGCCTTGTTCGCCTTTGCCGGCCAGATCTACTTGCTGTTCTCCCATTTCGGATGGAACCGCGCCTATCTCGTCTTGCCGGCAGCGCTTGCCCTCGGTGCGTCTGCTGCGGCTGTCTACACACTCGGCGCCGCGTTCGTCGTCGCGCGCAACGTCATGCGCCCGCTTTACCGCGCATCGCCGAATGCGGTCATGGTGGCATCGCTTGCCGTCGTTATCATTCTCTCGGAAAGTGCGCGGATCGCCATGGACAGCAGGGAGCTCTGGCTGTCGCCGTTTCTCAACGGGAAAGTGGTCGTTTACGAGGAGGGGGCGTTCCAGGTGACGCTCACGGTCATGCAGTTCGCCAATTCTGCGCTCATGACCTCGATTGTGGTTGGAGGACACGTGCTTTTGACGCGAACGCGCCTGGGCCGGGTCTGGCGCGCAGTGGCGGACGACCCACTCGCTGCCGAACTGTGCGGCGCCGATGCGGGGGTCGTATTCATATGGTCCTATGTTGCCGCCGCCGCGATTGCCGCGGTTTGCGGCATCCTGGCCACGTCCTACTACGGTACGATGGATTTTGGCGCGGGCCTGATGTTCGGTCTCAAGGTGGTCCTGATCGCGGCTGCGGGCGGCTATTCGATGCCCTTGCGCTCGGCGGCGGGCGCGGCGGGGGTCGCGCTCGCCGAAACCCTGTGGAGCGGCTATGCGCCGATCGTCTGGCGCGATCTGGTGGTCGTCGGGGCGCTCGTAGCCGTGCTGGTGCTCAGCCGCAAAGAGGGGGTCGTCCCTTGATCAGCGCCATTTGTCCCGTGCGCGGTCGTCGGCGTCCTTGGCCGAGACCCAGTCGCCCGCCGAACCGTCTTTCCGGTGTTCCTTTTTCCAGAACGGTGCGGACGTCTTGAGGTAGTCCATCATGAAGCTTGCGCCGTCGAAAGCCGCCTGCCTGTGCGGCGCGGCGGCGATCACAAGAACGATGTTTTCGCCCGGCACGATCTTGCCGAAGCGATGGATCGCGGTCAGGCCAAGCAGGCCGAAACGCGCTATCGCCATTTCTGCGATCCGTCTCATTTCCGCTTCCGCCATGCCCGGATAATGTTCGAGTTCGAGAGCGGAAAGCACCCCGCCGTCATCCCTGCACAACCCGACGAAAGACACTATCGCGCCGACATCCATCCGGCCTTCGCCGAGCCGGCGGCTTTCTTCGGCGAGGTCGAAATCTTCGCTCTGTACGCGGATCGTGGCTTCCATCATCTCAGGGTGCTCCTCAGCCCCCGGTCATCGGCGGGAAAAGGCCGATCTCCCTCGCACCTGCAATCGGCTCGTCGTGCTCGACATGTTCCTGGTTGATTGCTACCCGGATCGCCTGCGGGAACTGCAGTGCGTTCTCGTATTCCTCGCCGAGACCGCGCAGATGCTCGATCAGATCGGCGGCGCTCACCACATTGTCCGGAAGGTCGAGTTCCTCCTCGGCCTTGCCGATCCGTTCCCTTACCCAGGCGAAATAGACGAGTTTCACCATTACTGTTCATCCACGATGTGTTTGGCGCCGGCACGGAAATAATCATAGCCCGTATAGATCGTCAGCAATGCGGCGATCCAAAGGAACATTATGCCGAGCTCGGTGGTATAGGGCAGCACCTTGTCGCCGGCGGGGCCCGCCAGCAGAAAAGCGATGGCGATCATCTGCAACGTTGTCTTCCACTTGGCGATGCGTGTCACCGGTACGCTGACCTTGAGCGCCGCCAGATACTCCCGGAGGCCTGAAACAAGGATCTCACGGCACAGGATGGTGATTGCTGCCCAGAGCGACCAGTCGGCAATCGTTCCGTCAGCCACCATCAGCAGCAGCACCGACGCGACCAGCAGCTTGTCTGCGATCGGATCGAGCATGCGGCCGATATTGGATGTCTGGTTCCAGATCCGCGCCAGATAGCCGTCCAGAAAATCGGTGATCGAGGCGATGACAAACAATGTCAGCGCCGCCCAGCGTGCCCAGTCCGAACTGGCGAGCCTGCCTTCGACAAAGAAGCACAAGACGATGAGCGGCACGGCTACGATCCGGCCATAGGTCAGCAGATTGGGAATATTATAAGCACGGGAAGCCATGATGCCCTGTCTCTGGATGGGTTACGTCCGTAGATGACGGCTTTCGAACCCGACCGTCAACACCCGATTCCGTAAATATTTTGCGATGGTTGGGCCGCGTTTCCTGTGTCGGTGGCGTCAGTCTGCGGCGTTTTCGTGAAAGTGGTTGTAGATTTGCCGGGCTACCGCCTCGGAAATGCCCTCGACCGCTGTCAGGTCGCTGATCGCCGCGCGTGATACCGCTTTCGCCGTCCCGAAGTGCTGCAGCAGCGCCCGCTTTCGCGTCGGCCCGATCCCGGCAATCTCGTCGAGCGGGTTCTTGACCATCTCCTTCTTGCGTCTTGCCCGGTGCGAGCCGATAGCAAAGCGATGGGCCTCGTCGCGCAAACGCTGGATGAAATAGAGGACCGGGTCGCGCGGCGGCAGGGTGAAGTCCGGCCGCCCCAGGGAGAAGAAGCGTTCGCGCCCGGCATCGCGGTCGACGCCCTTGGCGACACCGATAGCGGTCACGCAATCGGCAATTCCCAACTCGTCCAGTATGGCGCGCACGGCTGTCATCTGTCCCTGGCCGCCGTCGATGAGGATCACATCCGGCCAGGCGGGAAAGGCGGCGTCTGCGGAATCCTCGCTTCGCTGCCCGCTGCGGTCAGGCTTGCCTTCCTCCTTTAGCAGGCGGGAAAAACGCCGTGTCATCACTTCGCGCATCATGCCGAAGTCGTCGCCCGGCGTAATGTCTTCCGATTTGATGTTGAACTTGCGGTACTGGTTCTTGACGAAGCCTTCAGGCCCCGCGACCACCATGCCGCCCACGGCATTGGTGCCCATGATATGCGAATTGTCGTAGATTTCGATGCGGCGCGGCACGTAGGGCAGGGCGAAGGTTTCCGCAAAGCCCTGGAGAAGACGCGATTGAGACGCGGTCTCGGCGAGTTTGCGGCCGTGCGCCTCGCGGGCATTGGCCGTCACGTGGTCGACCACATCCTTCTTGTCGCCGCGCTGAGGCACGAGAATCTGGACCTTGTGGCCGGCGCGCTCGGAAAGAGCGGTGGCAAGCAGCTCCTGTTCCTCGACCGTTTCGGACAACAGGATCTGCCGCGGGCAGGGCTTGTCGTCGTAAAACTGCGCGAGAAAGGCGTTGAGGACTTCCGCTCCCGCCATCTGCGGATCGGCCTTCGGGAAATAAGCGCGGTTGCCCCAGTTCTGGCCGGTGCGGAAGAAGAAGACCTGGATGCACGAGAGCCCGCCTTCATGATGGATCGCGAAGACATCCGCCTCCTCGACGCTGGCGGGATTGATGCCCTGATGGCTCTGCACATGGCTGAGGGCCGCCAGCCGGTCGCGATAGACCGCAGCGCGTTCGAAATCCAGATCCTCGGCGGCCTCGTTCATCGCTTCGGCGATCGAGGCCTTGACCTTCTGGCTCTTGCCGGAGAGGAATTCCTTCGCCTCGCGAACGAGTTCGGCATAGCCTTCCGCGCTGATTTCGCCGGTGCAGGGGGCGGAACAACGCTTGATCTGGTAGAGAAGGCAGGGGCGCGTGCGCGTCTCGAATACACTGTCCGTGCAGGTGCGCAGGAGGAAGGCGCGCTGTAGCGAATTGATCGTGCGCCCGACTGCGCCTGCCGAGGCGAAGGGGCCGAAATAGTCGCCCTTGCGGGATCGCGCGCCGCGATGTTTGAAGATCGCCGGAGCGTTCGTGTCGCCGGTAATCAGGATATAGGGAAAGCTTTTGTCGTCGCGCAGCAGCACGTTGTAGCGCGGTCGCAGACGCTTGATCAGGTTTGCCTCGAGCAGCAGCGCCTCGACCTCGGTGCGGGTCGTGACGAATTCCATGTTGGTTGTCTCGCGCACCATCCGCGCCAGGCGGTTGGAATGCACGCGCCCCTGGGCGTAGTTGCTGACGCGCTTCTTGAGGCTGCGGGCCTTGCCGACATAAAGCACATCGCCACCGGCGTTGAACATGCGGTAGACGCCCGGGCTGTTGGGCAACTGCTTGACGAATTCGCCGATCAGTTCCGCGCCTGAAAGTCCCTGGTCGCTCAGTCCGCCTTCGTTCCAGTCGATGGCAGGAGCGGGACGAGACGTGTCGCCGTTGACGGCGATGTCGTCGTCCTCGTCTTCTGTCCCGTCATAGAGAACGCCGCCGTCCGGCAGCTTTCCTCCACTCATTCGATAATCTCCGCATCGGGCGCGTTCCAAGCGAGATGCTGGCCGCCATCAAGCGCAATCATTTGGCCGGTGATCGACGGCGTGTCAAAAAGAAAGCGGATTGTCCGGCCGAATTCCTCAAGTCGAGGTCCACGCAACAACGGCAGCGCATCGATCTGCGCCTGGAAATCCTTCTCCTCCTGCCGCACGCTCTTCAAGGTCGGTCCGGGACCGATGGCATTCACCCGCACGCGCGGCGCGAAAGCCTGCGCCATGGTCTGAGTCGCGGTCCAGAGCGCGGATTTGGACAGCGTGTAGGAATAGAAATGCGGCGTCAGCGCCAGGACACGCTGATCGATGATGTTGACGATCAGCCCTTCGGCGTCCGCGGGCAATTGCTTGAAAAATGCTGCGCCGAGGATGGATGGTGCGCGTACATGCAAGTCTAGATGCGCCGAAAAGCTTTCGGCGTCGAATTCGGCGGCACTGTCCTCGATGAAGACCGACGCATTGTTGACGAGGAGGCCGATTGGGCCAAGGGCCGCATTGGCAGCCGCCATCAGGCCGGCGGTTGCGGCAAGGTCACGCAAGTCGGCCTTCAGCACAGTCGCCTGGCGTCCGTCGCGCCTCAGGGAGGCGGCAAGGTCTTCGGCTTCTGTTGTCGAACCGTTGGCATGGATGGCGATGGCGAAACCGTGGCTGGCCAGATCTTCGGCGATCGCCCGGCCAAGTCGTTTTCCCGACGCTGTGACCAATGCGGTCTTCGGTATGCTTTTTTCCATTCGTGCTTTTACCTGATTTTCTACCCGAATGCCTCGCATATAGGCCATTTAGTTCCGTCTTAAATAGGGGGCTCGATTCATTTGGGAATGCCGATGGAATGTATACTTGGAAAGACTAAAGATTAACTTTGAAATTAATGAGTATTAACAAATTTACGCCAAGCTATGGTTAACAAAATATTTGTTGCTAATTAGCAACATCTAAATTCCGTCACTCCAGCGCCACAATGAATTCACAATTCGGCTCTTCCAATTCCTCAATTGGACTCCATCTTTACTCTCGGAACGGGCAGGGATTCCCCACCATTTGTTCATGCCGCCGTTGGTAGATTTAGCTTGCGGCAACGAACTGAAAAGGAGACTAGTATGCGTAAAATCGTTTTGTTCCTTATGGCATCCGCCGCCGGCCTTGCGACCTTCTCGGCCGCACAGGCAGCCGATGCGGTTGATCAGATCCCCCAGGCACCGGCCGCGACCGAAACCTATGCCGCCCCCGTCGGTGGCTGGACAGGCGCCTACATCGGTGGCTCGGCCAACTATGATTGGGGCCGTTTTGACAACAGCACCGATGGCCGTGACGCGAATGGCTTTGGCGGCTCACTGTATGGCGGTTACAACATGCAGAATGGCCAGATCGTTTACGGTCCTGAAGCCGATATCGGCTATAGCGATCAGGAAGGTTCGGCCGGAGTGGGCCTGACCGGCAAGCAGGGCTGGAACGGCTCTCTTCGTGGCCGCGTCGGCTATGACATGAACCCCTTCATGATCTACGGTACGGCAGGCTTGGCAGGCGCCAACCACGAACTGACCGATGGCGTGAACACGGATGACAAGTTCGCAATCGGTTATACGGTCGGTGCCGGTGTCGAGGCCCTCGTCACCGACAACATCATGGCTCGTGTCGAATATCGCTACAGCGATTATCAGAGCAAGGACTTCAACCTCGGCGGCACGACCTATTCGCGCGGTTTCGACGACCACTCTGTCAAGGTCGGTATCGGCGTCAAGTTCTGATCGCAGACGACATCAGGAAACGTGAAAAGCCGGGCTTGTCCCGGCTTTTCTTTTTGCTGTGATCGGATTTCTCTTGGCTATTGCTGCGGCTTCAGGGCGGAATAGGCCTCGAACCGTTTTGCGAATTTCTGCGGCCAGGCGGCAAGCTCCGTGCGCCCGTCCTCCCACTGCCCTGCAAACCGCAACATCAGGTAGCCGAGAAGGCCGGCAAGCGCGAAGTGACCGCCGTGCAGGGATTTGCCGGTCTTGGGCATATGGGCGTTCAGATGGTCGAGCCCGCGGATTACCTTTTCCCAATGGCGGTCGATGAAAGGCTGATGAACACGGTCCGCCGGACGGAGGCGTTTCTCATAGACGATGGCGACAAGGCTGTCGGCGATACCGTCGCAAAGCGCCTCGAGAACCTCCGCGTCGGTGCGCTTTCCGTTCTTGCGCGGATAGAGCCTCTTCTCGGATGTCCGGTCGAGATAATGCATGATCGCGCGGCTGTCGAAAATGGCCTTGCCGTCATCGGCAATCAGCGTCGGGATCTTGCCAAGCGGGTTGTTGTCGATGAGTTCCGGCGGATCCTCGGTCGTGGTGACATTCACTTCCTCGATCTTGACACCGAGATAGCGTGCGGCCATGCGGACCTTCGAGGAATAGGGCGAGGTGGAGGAACAGAGGAGCTTCATAGGTTTTCCGGGTTCGAGGGGTCACTGTGGAGGCGGTACGAAGACTGATTTGAGCGGACAGCCCTGATAGTCGATATTGGGGCAGTCGCGGAAGTCAAGATCGCGGGTTAGGCAGATGCGGATCTCTTCGAGCTTGCCATCCTCGCAGGTGATAGCCAATCCCCTGTTGCTCAGACCGCTATTTGCTTGTGTAAATTGCATTTCGATTGCAGCGACGCGGAGGTCGATGGGCTTTTTCGCCTCGCGCAGGCTGTCTGGAACCCGGATGCGCTCGAAAGCAGCGCGTGTCACGGCGAAGTAGTCTTCCTGGCTGAGGCCGCTGCAGGTGCCATGCTTGCGCCACTGGTGACCGATCAGCCCCATGCTCGGCATGATGTCGAAATACTTCTGGCCAAGGCTTGACGGCACCCGGCGCGGCTGGCTGCTAGGGCAGGATTGCGGATATCCCTGTTCGTATTGCGGCCAGAGCCCGTGGACGATCAGGCCGTATTGACGGGAGGTGCCGCACTGGTAGCGGTTCTTCGCGCCATCCGAGGTGGTGCAGAAGGTCGGGGACCAGGAGAGCGACAAGACGTAGAAATCGAAATCGCGCCCCTTTGTCTGCGCATCGGCATCCGCGGGCGCGCACCATGGAACGGCACTCGACAATAGTAGCAATGCCATGCGCAGAGGTTGAAGCATTAACCCTTCGTCTCCAAAGTGGCGCAGTTGCCGCAGAGATGTCGGCGGCGTGTTCTGTTTCGAGGAGAGAAGATCGGCAAGACTGGATGACCCTGAAGAAGTATTTCTGGCCTGTGGTCGGCGCTGTAACGATAGCGGTATCCGCCTGGCTTCTCTACAAGGAATTGCGTGGGCTGTCACTTGATGACCTGCACGACAGCCTCGCCCAGATACCGGCGCACGATTGGGTATTGGCTGGCTTGTGCTCGCTGGTCGCCTATGCGGCGCTAGCAGGCTATGACCGCATTGCGCTGATGCATCTTGACCGCAGGGTGAACTGGCTGTTCATCACGCTTGCCTCCTTCACCGCCTATGCACTCTCACATAATGTCGGTGCCTCGGTCATTTCGGGCGGCATGGTGCGTTACCGTGCCTATTCGTCAAAGGGGCTGGATGCGCGCGAGATCGGCGGACTGATTGCGCTCTGTTCCTTCACCTTCCTGCTCGGCACGCTGCTTCTCACCGGCGTCATCCTTGTGCTGGAGCCTGACATTACCGAGCGCTTCGGTGACCTCTTGCCGATGGGCGCCTCGGCCGCGACCGGCTATGTCATTCTTGTCGTTGTGGGCCTCTATGCGATCGCCAGTCTGCTCCGGCTCCGGCCGCTGCGCATTCGTTCGTTCCAGATGAGCTATCCCGCTCCGCGCGTTGTACTGTCCCAGTTGGTGATCGGGCCGATGGAACTGATCGGTGCCGCCGGCATCATCTATTTCGCCCTGCCGGAGATCGGAAATCCGGGCTTCGTCGTCGTGCTCGGCATTTTTCTGGTGTCGTTCTCGGCGGCCCTGATCTCGCACGCACCGGGTGGGCTGGGCGTCCTCGAACTGGTCTTTGTCATGGGGCTGCCGGACGTGCCGCAGGCCGACGTGATTGCCGCGCTTCTGGTGTTCCGGCTGTTCTATCTGCTGATCCCGTTGGCGATCGCGCTTCTGGTCATTCCGGTATTCGAACGGACGCAGTTCCGCGCGGGGCAGGACCCTGGCACCGGCGGGGAGGGTCGGTCCGGCTAGCGCAGCGACTTGCAGGCCGTGCCGTAAACATGCCAGGGGTCAAGGCCGCTGGCACAGAACTCGACCGACGATCCCACGCCCGCGAAACCCCAGTTGTTCTCGATCAGATACCAGAGATCGCGCCTCCGTCCGTCGGTCGTGGTCACCGCCGTATGGCAATAGCGGCGTTCGACCCGGTGCATTTCATCGGCGGGCAGGAAACGGCTCTCCCGGATCTGGCCAAAATCGGCAATTGCGAGATCGATCTGGAGGAAACGGCGATTGTTTTCGGCGAAACGACTGGCAACCGAGTCTACCACCGATGCTTCCTCGCAGAAGGGCGTTGCCGCAAGACCATCTGTTGCCATCGCTGCGCAGGCGCCCAATGCAAGCGTGGCACTGACCAAGAATTTGGCAATCATTGGAGCTCTCCCGTTTGCAGTCAGAATGTTGTCAAAAGCCAGCAAGGTCAAGGGACAAGGAGGCGCGCGGTCCGTTGCCGCCGGCTCCCTATGGCGGGCTACCCTCAGTCTTCTCCGCGAAGCCAGAAACAGCGCTGTGAGGCATAGCGATCCTGTGCCAGTATCCGCTTCAGTTCCGGGAGGACGGCGTGCAAATCATTCTTGAGCGTGAAGGGTGGGTTGACGATGACAAGCCCGGAGCCGGAGAGCCCGGTGGTGTCGCGATCGCTACGGACGGAGAGCTCCGCGCAGAGCATTTTGGGAATTTCCAGCGCCTTCAGCGCCTCGTGAAAGGCCGTGATCGGCGCGCCTTTCTTGATCGGGTACCACAGGCAATAGGTTCCGGTGGCAAAGCGGCGATAGGCGCGCGCAAGACCGTCGATCAGCCGGTCATACTCGCCCTCGGCTTCGAAGGGCGGGTCGACAAGAATGATGCCGCGCTTTTCCTTCGGCGGAAGGTGCGCGCCGAGTGCCAGCCAGCCGTCTAGTTCGGTAACGCGCACCTGGAAATCGCCCTCGAAGAGCCGTGACAGGCTGCGGCAATCATCCGGGTGAAGTTCCATTGCCGAAAGCCGGTCCTGTGGACGAAACAGCATGCGTGCCAGTTTTGGCGAGCCGGGATAGAGCGTCAGTGCTCCGCCGGGATTCAGGGCGCGGACGGCCCCGAGATAGGGCTCCAGCAAAAGGGAGACGTTCGCGGGAAGTTCGGCGTCCATCAGGCGACCGATACCGTCGCGCCATTCACCGGTCTTCTGCGCCTCTTCGGAAGACAGATCGTAGAGACCGATGCCCGCATGGGTGTCGAGCAGCCGGAAGGCCTTGTCCTTCTGCTGAAGATAGACGATGAGCCGTGCAAGCACCGCGTGCTTCAGCACATCGGCGAAATTGCCGGCGTGATAGATGTGGCGATAATTCATCTTCTTATCCGATGGCTATGATGATTTGTTTGAATGGACCTTTTAGGCGCTTGTTGCTTGCCATATACAGGCAGGCATGAATATCGCGAGCCCCATCCCCACCCGTCCCGCCGGTCATACGGCCTGTCCGCACGACTGTCCATCCACATGCGCACTCGAGGTCGATCTGAACGCGGACGGCAGGATTGGCCGGGTGCGCGGCGCGTCGGACAATTCCTATACCTCCGGCGTCATTTGCGCGAAGGTTGCGCGCTATGCCGAGCGACTCTACCATCCGGACCGGCTGTTGACGCCGAAGCGCCGCAAGGGTGCCAAGGGCGAGGGCGGATGGCAGGAGGTCTCGTGGGACGATGCGCTGGACGGGATCGCGGATGCCTTCGTGAAGGCAGAACAACGGCACGGCAGTGAAGCGGTCTGGCCGTATTTCTATGCCGGCACCATGGGGCTGGTGCAGCGTGACAGCATCGAGCGCCTGCGCCATGCCAAGCGCTATTCCGGCTTTTTCGGCACGATCTGCACCAACATGGCATGGACCGGCTATGTCATGGGGACGGGCGCGCTTCGCGGTCCCGATCCGCGCGAAATGGCGAAATCCGATTGCGTGGTGATCTGGGGCACCAATGCCGTCGCGACCCAGGTCAATGTCATGACCCATGCGACGAGAGCCCGCAAGGAGCATGGCGCAAAGATCGTCGTCGTGGACATATACGACAATCCGACGATGAAGCAGGCCGACATGGGCCTGATCCTGAAGCCGGGCACCGACGCCGCGCTTGCCTGCGCTGTCATGCATGTAGCCTTCCGCGACGGCTATGCCGACCGCGCCTACATGGCGAAATTCGCCGACGACCCGGCAGGGCTTGAGGCGCATCTGAAAACCCGGACGCCGGAATGGGCGGCGGCGATCACCGGTCTTTCGGTGGACGAGATCGAGGCTTTTGCCCGTCTGGTCGGCACGACGAAGAAGACCTTCTTCCGCCTCGGCTATGGCTTTGCAAGGAGCCGCAACGGCGCCGTCTCCATGCACTCCGCCCTTTCCATCGCGACGGTTCTTGGAGGCTGGCAGTATGAAGGCGGAGGTGCCTTTCACAACAATGGCGACATCTTCCGGCTCAACAAGGCGGAACTGATGGGCACGAGCTATGCGGACGAGGATATCCGCATGCTCGACCAGTCGCAGATCGGCCGTGTGCTGACCGGCGACGCCGAAGCCTTGCGCCACCGCGGACCCGTGACGGCGCTGCTGATCCAAAATACCAATCCCGTCAATGTCGCGCCTGAGCAACGGCTGGTGAAAAAGGGCTTCCTGCGAGATGACCTCTTTGTCGCCGTTCACGAGCATTTCATGACCGAGACGGCCGAGGTCGCCGACATTGTGCTGCCGGCCACCATGTTCGTCGAGCATGACGACATCTATCGCGGCGGCGGCCACAGCCATATCCTGCTCGGCCCGAAGATCGTCGAGCCGCCGGAGACGGTGCGCACCAACCTCTTCGTCATCGAGGAACTGGCGAAGCGCCTCGGCGTCGCCGACCGTCCCGGCTTTGGCCTCACCGAGCGTGAGCACATTGACCACATGCTAAAGGCGAGCGGCTGGCCGGGCTATGACACGCTGGAGGAGGAGCGCTGGCTCGACTGCCAGCCCGAGTTTCGCCAGGCGCATTTTCTCGATGGGTTCGGCCATGCCGACGGCAAGTTCCGCTTCCGCCCTGACTGGCAGAATGGCAAGGCGCCCAACAAGCCGCCGGTGAAGCTCGGCAATCTCGGTCCTGTCGACAGGCTGCCGGAGTTTCCGGACCAGGCGGACCTCATCGAAATGGCGGATGCCGCACATCCATTCCGTCTCGCGACCTCGCCATCCCGCAATTTCCTGAATTCGACCTTCGCCGAAACCCGCAGTTCCGTTCAGAAGGAGGGCAGGCCGGAAGTGATGGTCAACCCGACGGACGCGGCACGTCTCGGGATTGTCGCGGGCGATCTTGTCCGCATGGGCAATACACGCGGCGATCTGCGCATCCACGCCCGGGTGACCGAGGCGGTCAAACCTGGTGTCCTCGTCGCCGAAGGTATCTGGCCGAACAAGGCCCATGTCGACGGGGAGGGGATCAACGTGCTGACGGGGGCCGATGCCGTGGCTCCGCACGGGGGCGCCGCATTCCATGACAACAGGGTCTGGCTGGTAAAAGACGGGATATGAGCAAATTCAACCGTACGGGGATCAAGATCCTCAAGGATGTGACGCTGTGGAAGGGATGGAGCCATCTGCGCCGCGTTACCTTTGACTACACCCATGCGGATGGCCAGACAACAGAACTGGATTGGGAGGTCTTTGATCGCGGCGGCGGTGTGGCCATCCTTCTCTTCGATCCCTCCCGCAGTACCGCAGTCTTCGTTCGCCAGTTCCGCATACCTGTTCATCTTATGGGTGAACCGGCTTTCCTGCTGGAGGTGCCGGCCGGAGCGACGGATGGAGAGGATCCGGAAGCGGCAGTCTGCCGCGAGGTTCTCGAGGAGACCGGTTACAGGATCGAGAAGCCTCGTTTCCTTTTCAGTGCCTATATGTCGCCGGGATCGTTGACGGAAAAGTTGTACTTCTATCTCGCGCTCGTCGGCGCAGGCGACAAGGTGGCGGCCGGAGGCGGCGCCGAGCACGAGCACGAGGATCTCGAACTGCTGGAGATCGCGCTTGATGACGCCGTGGCGATGATCGGCACGGGTGAAATCTGCGATGCCAAGACGATCATGCTGCTGCAATGGGCAGCCTTGAACCGCTCCGCGCTGGTGCCTGCTGGAGGATAGAGGCGGGCAGCACCGGAATGCTGCCCACCGGAAGTCGTCAGAACTTGCCCTTAAGGCCGAGCGAGATCGACATCGCCTGGAAGTCCGCGCCAGCTCCGTCGTCCTGGGAGCCGACCTTGCTGCCGGTGGTCGTGTCATAGAACTCCATGTCGCCGCGCGCGTGGAACACACGTTCGAACGATCCGGAGACATAGAGCGACGCCATCGATGTCAGTTCGTAGTTCACTGCAACATTGGCGCCGATGGTGGGCGCCATGTTCATGGTGTCATAGAACCGCAGGCTGCGCATCCAGTGGTCGTCGATATCGTCGATGCCGAAGCTCAGGCCTCCCTGCAGTCCGCCGCTGATGGTGAACTTGCCGACATTGTGTTCGCCACTCACGCTCAGAAAGCCGACCGGGATCTTCTGCTGGTAGCTGATGCCTTTCACGCCATCGGCAAAATTGCCGGAGAGGTCGCGGAAAGCTGGGTCGCCGCTGGAGTAGATGAAGGATCCGCCATAGGCAGTCCACTTGACATCCGTGTAGCGGAAGCCGGCGCCGATATCGAAACTGGTGGTCTCGTTCTTGAAGACTTCGCGATCGATCTCGACCGAGCCGCTGAAATAGTGGTCAAGTTGCGTGTCCGGGTGGATCGAGCGTTCGCTCCAGTCGTCATACATGGAGCTCAGCCAGTCATAGTCGACCATATGGCCGTCGCCGCCGGTGCCGACGTTGAATTTTCCCCTGACGCTCCAGCTCTTGTCGATTTGCGCATCGAGCCCTAGGGTATAGAGGGTCACGCCCTTGCTTTCCCAGTCGAGCTGGCTCAGTTTGTGGCTGCCCGAATAGACGAACTCGCCGGCCTTGATGTTGGCAAGGCCGATACCGCCGGAGATCGCAAAGGCTCCGTCCGGCGATGTGAAAAGATTGTCGTCCGCTGCTGCGAGCGACGGCGCCGCGAGGACAAGACAAGAGAGTGCTGCGGCTTTGATGCGTAACGGCTTCATATAAACGATCCCTTTTTGCAAAACCCCTGTGGATTTCGCGCGAAGGTACGAATTCGCCATTTTATATCAATGGCTTGGGTCGACCACTTTTGAGTCTTCTCAGGTCCAATAATGGGCCCAATTTCGGACGGTCGCCAAAGCGAAGACTCTCCGATCTTACGTTTTGCGCTCGAAACCGCCCGAAGGCCTGCAACGTCGAGTTCGGGGCTTGCCGCTATCCTCTTTTTCGATGACTGTGGCGGCCGCCAGCGGAGGTTTGAATATGCCGGACAATGAGCGGAAATGGGCTTTGGTTACGGGAGCAACGGGCGGACTCGGTCAGGCCTTTTGTGAAGCTTTGGCAGAGAGAGGCTACCATCTCGTGCTGTCGGCGCGACATCTCGATGCGCTCGAGGCGCTTGCCGGACGACTTCGTTCCGCCCACGGGGTTGAGGTCGTGGCCGAAGCTGCAGATCTTGCGGAACCGAATTCTGCGCGCGCGCTGAAAACCGCGATCGACGCGCGCGGTATTGCTGTCGAGACACTGATCAACAATGCGGGCTTTGGTATTCAAGGCGAATTCCGATCTCAGCCGATCGAACGCATCGACGGTATGATTGCAGTCAATGTCCTGGTGCTGACGGAACTTACTCACGCGTTCGCGAACGACATGGCGGCGCGCGGCGGCGGCCATATCATGCTTCTGGCCAGCACCGCGGCCTTCGAGCCGATCCCCGGCTATGCCGTCTATGCGGCGACCAAGGCCTACGTCCTGTCGCTTGCCCACGCACTCAACAGAGAGCTTCGCCGCCGCAAGGTCGTCGTGACCGCGCTTTGCCCCGGTCCGACGGAGACCGCTTTTTTCACCAATGCCGGCCACGCGATCAGGGCCGGAGCGCAGGCGATTATGATGAAACCGGAGCCCGTTGTCGAAATCGGGTTGAGAGCACTCTATGGGGGCAAGGCGAGCGTCGTCGCCGGGATCTTCAACCGCATCATTGCGTTCTCGACGCGTCTGGCTCCGAGGACGCTTCAGGCACGGGTGGCGGCGGTCTTCATGGGCGCCAGGAAATAGCGTTCTATCTCTTAAGCGGAAATCAGCGTTGCAGCCGGATCTCCGGCGAAACCAAGCCGTTCGACCCGGCCATCGGCGAGCATCCGCACCTTGCCCTCGGCAAGCAGCCTGAGGGCCAGGGGATAGGTCCGGTGTTCGACTGTCAGCACCCTTGCCGCGAGGCTGTCGGCCGTGTCGCCTGGAAGCACGGGAACCACGGCCTGCGCGACGACCGGTCCCTCGTCCATGCCCTCGGTGACGAAATGAACCGTGCATCCGGCAATCTTCATGCCGGCCTTGATCGCGCGGTCATGGGTGTGCAGTCCCGGGAAAAGCGGCAGGAGGGACGGATGGATATTGAGAATGCGCCCTGCAAAGCGATGGATAAATTCACCCGAGAGCAGCCGCATATAGCCAGCGAGACACAGGATGTCGGGCTGCAATTCGTCGAGGGCCTCGATGATCGCTGCCTCGTGCTCGGCCTTGCCGGCATAGGCCTTGCGCTCGAACACGAACGTCGGGATACCCTGTGCGGAGGCCTTGGCGAGGCCGCCGGCGGCCGGCTTGTCGGAAATCACGGCGATGATTTCGGCCGGAAAATCCGGCTCCTGCGTTGCCGCAAGCAGCGCCATCATGTTCGATCCGCCACCTGAGATGAAGACGGCGACGCGTTTGCGGGGCGTTGTCATAGACCGAGCGTACCCTTGTAGACGGTGCCGGGCGCGCCTTCGGCTCGGGCAACCATCCGGCCGAGCGTGGCCACCTTCTCGCCTTCGGCCGATAGGATATCCGCGACGCCGGCCGCATCCTTTTCGGCCACAACGACAATCATACCGACGCCGCAGTTGAAGGTGCGGAGCATTTCGTTCTGCGCGACGCCGCCCGTTTTTGCGAGCCACGAGAAAACCGGCGGCACGGATATGGCAGAGAGGTTGATCTCGGCAGCCAGGTGTTTCGGAAGCACGCGCGGAATGTTTTCCGGAAAGCCGCCGCCGGTGATATGGGCAAGCGCCTTCAGTGCGCCCGTTTCGCGGATCGCCTTCAGGAGCGGCTTCACATAGATGCGGGTGGGTGTCAGCAGGGCCGCGCCAAGGCTCGCACCTTCGCCAAAGGGTGCCGGGGCATCCCAGTCAAGTCCCGAAAGCTCCACGATCTTGCGCACCAGCGAGAATCCATTGGAGTGAACGCCCGAAGACGCGAGCCCGAGGATCACATCGCCCTCGGCGATGTCGCCAGCCGGAAGCAGTTGTCCCCGTTCGGCAGCGCCCACGGCAAAGCCCGCCAGATCGTAATCGCCGCCCTTGTACATGCCGGGCATTTCTGCCGTCTCACCGCCGATCAGCGCGCATCCGGCCTCGCGGCAACCGGCCGCGATGCCGCCGACGATGGCGGCACCCTGATCCGGATCGAGTTTGCCGGTAGCGAAATAATCAAGGAAGAACAGCGGTTCCGCGCCCTGGACAACCAGATCGTTGACGCACATGGCCACGAGGTCGATGCCGACGGTATCGTGGATACCGGCATCAATGGCGATCTTGAGTTTGGTGCCGACGCCGTCATTGGCTGCGACAAGTACGGGATCCGAAAATCCGGCCGCCTTGAGGTCGAACAGGCCACCGAAACCGCCGATCTCGCCGTCGGCCCCCGGCCGCCGGGTGGAGCGTACAGCCGGCTTGATTTTCTCCACCAGCAGGTTGCCGGCGTCGATGTCCACACCGGCGTCGCTATAGGTCAGACCATTGCGTTCGGATTGGGTCATCATGTGCCTCCGCTGCATCGAGAGTGTTTGGCTCGCCATTGCATGACAGGGCGCGATATGCAAGCTGGATGGTGCCGGTTCATTGCTTTTCTGCAGGTTTTGTGACCCATCCGCAGGTCGCTGCCGTTTGTTTCCCCGGCGAGTGCTGCGAAGGGGACCGGGGTCGGGCATCGGTGATCCTGTCGGCCTGGCCTTGACCATGCTTTCCAGCTCATTCTATTTCCTATTGTGGCCGTGGGCCAAATGTATTCGCCGACGATAGGCCGGCCGCACGAAGGGGACCTGGGCATGATACAACACATCAGCGGAGCGGGACTGAGGCGCCAGCTTTTGTTCTGGTTGGGCACTCTTGCCTTGGTCGTCATCTTTCTCTTCATGTTCCGGACGATATTGTTGCCTTTCGTGGCAGGGATGGCGCTGGCCTATTTTCTTGATCCGGTCGCCGATCGGCTCGAGCGGCTGGGGCTTAGCCGGATGATGGCGACGAGTGTCATTCTGGTCGCCTTCATCATTGTCTTTGTCCTGGCGCTGATGATCATCATTCCTGTGCTCGCGAGCCAGCTCAATGAATTCATCCAGCATATTCCAGGCTACATCTCGGAGCTGCAGAGCTTCATCGCCAGATCGAATGCCGCCTGGTTGCCGGAATGGCTGGACGGCCAGATGGGGACCATCAAGGAGAATTTTTCCAAGCTTCTGACGGAGGGGGCAGGCTTCGTCGGCACGCTGGTGGCCCAGATCTGGAATTCCGGCAAGGCCCTTGTGGATATCGCCGCCCTCCTGGTGGTGACCCCGGTGGTCGCCTTCTATCTCCTGCTCGACTGGGATCGCATGACGGCGAAGGTCGACAACTGGATTCCCCGCAATCAGGTGGGAGCGGTGCGTCAGATCGCACGCGAGATGGACCGCACGATTGCCGGATTCGTGCGCGGGCAGGGGTCCGTTTGCCTTATTCTTGGCATCTACTATGCCGTTGGTCTGTCGCTGATCGGGCTCAATTTTGGCCTCCTTATCGGCTTCTTCACGGGCATGATCACATTCATCCCCTATGTAGGCTCGACTGTCGGCCTGGTTCTGGCGGTCGGCGTCGCTCTTGTCCAGTTCTGGCCGGACTACGTTCAACTCATCATCGTTTTGGTCTTCTTCTTTTCCGGCCAGTTCGTTGAGGGCAATATCCTGCAGCCCAAGCTCGTCGGGTCCAGCGTCGGCCTGCATCCGGTCTGGCTGATGTTCGCCCTTTTCGCGTTTGGCGCCCTCTTCGGCTTCGTCGGGGTCCTCGTGGCCGTTCCGGCGGCCGCCGCCGTCGGTGTTCTTGTCCGCTTCGCGCTGGCGCGGTACCTTGAGAGCGATTTGTACTACGGGGAGACGCCAGTCAGAAACGAAGAGCGTGAACCCGGCGTGTCAGAGAAATAAATGAGTGAATTCAAGAAGGTTGGGACGAAATTGAAGGCGGGCGAACAACTGCCGCTCGTATTCGGCCATACGGCGGCGACCGGTCGCGATGACCTTTTGGTATCGGAGCGCCTGGCGGCTGCCGTGGCGATCATTGATTCCTGGCCGTCCTGGCCATCCCCCGTGGTGATCCTTGCCGGTCCCGCCGGCTCGGGAAAGTCGCATCTGGCGCAGATATGGCGCCAGCAGAGCGGAGCCTCTGACATTCATCCCGTATCAGGCTCGCAGGCGGCACTGTCCGCCGCCGCAGGCGCTGTGCTGTTCGAGGATGCCGATCGCGAGGGCTTCGACGAGGTCGAGCTCTTCCATGTCATCAACAGCGTGCGCGAAGGCGGCACCAGCCTGTTGATGACCTCGCGCAGCTGGCCGCTTTCCTGGCCCGTGGCGCTTCCTGATCTGCGTTCGAGGCTCAAGGCCGCGACCATGGTCGAGATAGGCTCGCCGGACGAGGCATTGCTGTCTCAATTGATCATGAAACTCTTTGCCGATCGCCAGCTCAACATAGATGACAAGATTGTCGGCTATATCGTTGAGCGGATGGAGCGGTCTTTCGCCTCGGCGCAGGAGATCGTGGAGCGGGTCGACCGTCTGGCATTGTCGCGCCGGTCGCGGATATCGCGGAGCCTCGTATCGGACGTTCTGAACGAGCTCTATGAAGCCGACGATCACGAATGAATGTCACAGTGTCGTCGCTAAACTGTTATACTTCGCCCAGGATGGCGAACGAAGGGCGGAAAAATGGATTCGGTTGTGACTGGGACGAGTGCGGGCGGGGTCGCGGACGGCACTGAGCAGGAAGATCTGCTGACCAGTCCTTCGCGCTTCATCAACCGGGAATTCTCCTGGCTCCAGTTCAATCGCCGTGTGCTCGAGGAAACGCTGAATACCGCGCATCCGTTGCTGGAGCGGGTCAGGTTCCTGTCGATTTCGGCAACCAATCTGGACGAGTTCTTCATGGTCCGCGTCGCCGGCCTTGAAGGGCAGGTGCGCCAGGGGATCACCGTCAGGAGTCCTGACGGCAAGACGCCGCTGGAGCAGCTCGAGGATATTCTCAAGGAAATCGATAACCTGCAGATGGAGCAGCAGGCATCGCTTGCGGTCCTGCAGCAATACCTCGCCAAGGAAGACATCCTGATCGTGCGTCCGGCAGCGCTTTCGGAAGACGATCGCATCTGGATCGAGAGCGAATTCGAGGAAGCGATCTTTCCGGTCCTGACCCCGCTCTCGATCGATCCCGCCCATCCATTTCCTTTCATCCCGAACCTCGGCTTCTCCATGGGCTTGCAGCTCGAGAGCAAGCGGGGCCGTGAGCCGATGACGGCGCTTCTGCGCCTCCCGACAACCCTCGATCGCTTCATCCGCCTTCCCGACGAGAAGGCGACGATCCGCTACATCACGCTCGAAGACGTGGTCGGCATGTTCATTCACCGCCTCTATCCCGGCTATGAGGTCACCGGCTTCGGCACGTTCCGTATCATTCGCGACAGCGATATCGAAGTCGAGGAAGAGGCAGAGGACCTCGTGCGCTACTTCGAAACGGCGCTGAAGCGCCGGCGCCGCGGCTCGGTGATCCGCATCGAGACGGATTCGGAGATGCCGGCGACGCTGCGCCAGTTCGTCGTCCATGAACTGGGTGTGCCCGACAACCGCGTCGCGGTCCTGCCGGGCCTGCTGGCGCTGAATACGATTTCCGAAATCGCGAACGCGCCTCGCGACGATTTGCGCTTCGAACCTTACAATGCGCGCTTTCCCGAGCGCGTGCGCGAGCATGCCGGCGACTGCCTGGCGGCGATCCGGGAGAAGGACATGATTGTCCACCATCCCTATGAGAGCTTTGACGTGGTGGTGCAATTCCTGCTCCAGGCGGCCCGCGATCCGGACGTTCTCGCGATCAAGCAGACGCTCTACCGGACCTCCAACGACAGTCCGATTGTGCGCGCCCTGATAGACGCCGCCGACGCCGGAAAATCGGTGACCGCGCTGGTCGAGTTAAAGGCCCGCTTCGACGAGGAGGCCAACATCCGCTGGGCGCGCGATTTGGAGCGGGCTGGCGTGCAGGTCGTGTTCGGATTCATCGAGCTGAAGACCCATGCCAAGATGTCCATGGTGGTGCGCCGCGAAGACGGCAAGCTCAGAACCTATTGTCATCTCGGCACTGGCAACTATCATCCGGTCACCGCCAAGATCTATACCGACCTGTCCTTCTTCACCTGCAATCCGAAAATTGCCCACGACATGGCCAATGTCTTCAATTTCATCACCGGCTACGGCGAGCCGGAGGAGAACATGAAGCTGGCAGTGTCACCATACACGCTGCGCCCGCGCATTCTGAAGCATATCGAGGAAGAAACGGTCAATGCGAAGGCCGGCCGTCCATCCGCCATCTGGATGAAGATGAACTCGCTTGTCGATCCGGAGATCATCGACGCGCTCTATCGCGCAAGCCAGGCCGGCGTCGACATCGATCTGGTCGTGCGCGGCATCTGCTGCCTGCGCCCGCAGGTGCCCGGTCTCTCCGACAACATCCGCGTGAAGTCGATCGTCGGCCGCTTCCTGGAGCATAGCCGCATCTTCTGCTTCGGCAACGGTCACGGGCTGCCGTCGGAGAAGGCGCTGGTCTACATCGGTTCGGCGGACATGATGCCACGCAATCTCGACCGCCGTGTGGAGACGCTCGTTCCGCTCATAAATCCTACGGTGCACGAGCAGGTTCTTTCACAGATTATGCTCGGCAATCTGATTGACAACCAGCAGAGCTACGAGATACTGCCCGACGGTACGTCCCGGCGGATGGAAGTGCGACCGGGCGAGGAACCGTTCAATGCACAGCAGTATTTCATGACGAATCCGAGCCTTTCCGGACGGGGTGAAGCGTTGAAATCGAGTGCGCCGAAACTGATGGCCGGGCTGATCTCCGGCCGCAAAAAATAAACTGGAACTTCATGACAAGATCTGAAGCGCAGGGGCGCTTGCCTGGGATCGCCCCTGTCTCCGTTGTTGACATCGGTTCGAACTCCGTCCGCCTCGTCATCTACGAAGGCTTGTCGAGAGCGCCGACTATCCTATTCAACGAGAAGGTCATGTGCGGCCTCGGCAAGGGGCTTGCCTCGACAGGGCGCATGGACGACGAGGGCGTTCCGCGCGCGCTCGCGGCGCTGCGCCGCTTCCGTGCTTTGTCCGAGCAGGCCCGTGCTACCGCTATGTATGTGCTCGCGACGGCCGCTGCCCGCGAGGCCGTGAACGGCCCGGATTTCATTCGCGAGGCGGAGAATATCCTCGGACACAAGATCGAAGTGCTCACCGGCGAGCGGGAAGCGCTCTATTCGGCACTCGGCGTCGTCAGCGGTTTTTATGCCCCCGACGGCATCGCCGGCGACCTCGGAGGCGGTTCACTCGAACTGATCGATATCAAGGGGCGCGATCTCGGCAAGGGGATAACCCTGCCGCTCGGCGGTCTGCGTCTTTCGGAGACCGCCGGGGGCTCCATTTCCAAGGCGCGGAGCCTGGCACGCAAACTGATCAAATCCGCCAAACTGCTGGAGAAGGGCGAATGGCGGACCTTTTACGCCGTCGGAGGAACCTGGCGAAACGTCGCCAAGCTCCACATGGAAATGCGCAAATATCCACTGCATATGATGCAGGGCTACGAGTTGCCGCGCGACGAGATCGCTGCGTTTCTCGAGGAGATCATCGCGAACGGCGACTCCCGTGATCCGGCCTGGTCGGCGGTCTCCAAGAGCCGGCGTGCGCTCCTGCCTTTCGGCGCCGTGGCCATGCGCGAGGTGCTCGACGCGATGAAACCGGCAAGCGTCTGTTTCTCGGCGCAGGGCGTGCGCGAGGGCTATCTCTATTCCCTATTGCCGGAGGAAGACCGGACTATTGATCCGCTCATCGCGGCAGCCGACGAACTGGCGATCCTGAGGGCGCGTTCGCCGGAGCATGCGCGCGAACTGGCCGAATGGACCGGTCGCATGATGCCCTATTTCGATGTCGTGGAAACGGTAGAGGAGGGTCGCTACCGGCGAGCCGCCTGCCTGCTTGCCGATATCAGTTGGCGGGCGCATCCGGACTATCGTGGCTTGCAGGCGCTCAACGTGATCGCCCATTCCTCGTTCATCGGGATTACCCATCCGGGCCGTGCGTTCATCGCTCTCGCCAACTACTATCGCTTTGAAGGCCTGTATGATGATGGGCAGACGGGGCCGCTGGCTACGATTGCCACCCAGCGCTTGCTGGAGCGCGCCAAGCTGCTCGGCGGCCTGCTCCGGGTCGTCTACCTGTTCTCGGCCTCCATGCCGGGGGTCGTGCATGACCTCTCCTTCGAACGTTCGCGGAATCCGGACCTGGACCTCGAATTCGTCGTACCGCCGCAATACCGCCGTCTCGCCGGCGAAAGACTCGATGGCCGCCTGCAGCAACTGGCGAAGCTAACCGGCAAGCGGCTGGCCTTCCGGTTCGAATAGTCTGTCCGCAGCTGGCATCACGCCTCCAGAGCCAGCACGGCGAAGCTCGCCAGCCAGTGTTCGCCCATGTAGTCGCCGGCGACATGGGGGAGGGCAGCGGCCAGATGAGCATCGGCGGCCGCTACCATGATCGCCCGCCGCGCATCGGCCTCCGGAAGCGCTCTGCTCAGGGCGTGCCAGCACCAGGCGCGGCTGAGGTTGAGGCCGTCGAGATGGGCAATCTTTCCATCCGATCGGTCGGAGACGCGGGCTGGACTGAGCAGCGTCTCCGGTTTCCCGGCCTCGATCTGAGGCAGGAAGCTGCCGAACCAGGCAAGGAAATCGTCCCGCGGCATCAGCTGGCGCATGCATTCCGCCTCGATCAGCGCCGGGGAAAGGAAATCATCACCGGACGGTTCGCCCCAGGCCGGGCAATTGGCGTCTTGCCCGTACCAGCGCATTGCCGTCATCCGCAGCAGGTCGAGAAGGCCCGTATCCTGAATGGCGTCACCATAGTCGGCGGCAAGCCTTAGCGCGAAGGCCGTATTGAAATGGGTGCCGACCCGGACCGGATAGGTGGCGAGCGGCAGGAAGTCATGGAACCGCGCGACGATCCGCTCCGTCAGCGGCTGCAGGGCCCGGGCAAAACTGCGGTCTTCGGCCGCCTCCAGCTCCGCCGCGAGCTTCAGCAGCCAGCCCCAGCCATAGGGCCGCTCGAAGCCGCGGTTCATCGGGCGGTCGAAGGTGGCGCATTCGCCGGCGATGTTCTCGTGTGTCAGCCGGCGGTCGAGGAGTGCACGGATATCCTCGGCGGCAGGCATATCCGGAAAGCAGTTCAGGAGCCGGGCCAGCATCCAGTATCCGTGCACGCAGGAGTGCCAGTCGAAGCTGCCGTAGAAAACCGGGTGGGTTGCGTGCGGGATTTGCACGTCGCTTTCCCGGCCAAGCACATGGCCGGGCTTGTGCGGGTATTCCCGCTCGACATGACCAAGAGCGACCCTCGCGAAGCCTTCGGCATTATTGGCGGTGAGATCTCTGCCGTTCGTCATGATTCTGTGTCTCCGGTTTCCCATTCGGGCCGCAGGATCGACATCATGACAAGATCGGCGCGGCTGCCGTCGGCAAGCAGCGCGGATTGGCGCTTCACGCCTTCCTTCACAAATCCGGCTCTGCGATAGAGGCTGAGGCCCCGCACATTGTAGTCGATGACATTGAGCCAGAACCGATGGGTTGACGTCTCTTCAAAGACCCAGGACAGGAGCGGTGGCAGCATTGCTGTGCCAATGCCCTGGCCGGCCTCCCGCACGGCGAGCCGCTTGAGACAGACGTTTCCGTCGCGATTGTCGAGATCGTTGAGGATAGCAAAACCGACGGGTGAGCCGCTTTCATCGGTCGCGACGAAATACGCCCAACTCGCGTCACCGATCAGGCGGAGATGCTCTGTTTCCTCGAAACGGCCAAGGAAGCGGTCGTAACCGGGCATCCGCTCGGTTGCCATGATGAAGGGGATATCGGCCTTGTCAGCCTTCCGCAGCGTCAGCGTTACCATGTTCCGGGAGCTCCACGGCCTCGACCCGTTTGTCGACGAAGCGCAGCGCGACACCCCCGGCGATCAGCTTCAGGGCGACATCGCCGAAAAGTTCGCGCCGCCAGCCATGCATGGCCGGAACGTCGGCCTTCTCGCCCTCGGCCGCGATCCTGTCCAGATCCTCGCTGTTGGCGATGACCTTGGCGGCCACTCCGTGCTTCTCGGATATGAGCCGCAACAGCACCTTCAACAGCTCGACAGCCGCAGCGGCACCCTCCGGCACATGGCTGTGGCGGTGCACATGCGGCATTTCCGATTTCGGCAATGCAAGGGCAGCGTTCACGGCCTCGATGATGGCCGCGCCCGAGTTCGAGCGCTCCCAGCCCTTCGGGATCGTGCGCAGGCGTCCGAGTGCCTCGGTGTCTTTCGGCTGCTGCTGGGCGATCTCGTAAATGGCATCATCCTTAAGCACGCGCGAGCGTGGGACGTTGCGGTTGCGCGCCTCGCGCTCGCGCCAGGCGGCCACGGCCTGTATGACGGCCAGTTCCTGGGGCTTGCGGAGCCGCATCTTCAGGCGCTGCCAGGCGTCGTCGGGATGGAGATCGTAGGTCTCGCGTGACTCCAGGATGTTCATTTCCTCAGTCAGCCAGTCGGCGCGCCCTTCGCGCTCCAGTTCGGCCTTTAAAGCCAGATAGGCGTCCCGCAGATGCGTGACGTCGGCCAGCGCGTATTCGAGCTGCTTTTCGGACAGCGGCCTCCGGCTCCAGTCGGTGAAGCGCGACGTCTTGTCGATATGGACGTTCTTCACCTTCTGCACGAGCTGGTCATAGGAAACCGAGTCGCCGAACCCGCAGACCATTGCAGCGACCTGCGTGTCGAAGATCGGATGTGGAATGAGATTGCCGAGGTGAAAGATAATTTCGATGTCCTGGCGGGCCGCGTGAAACACCTTGGTGACCGAAGTGTCCGCCATCAGGGCGAAGAAGGGTGCAAGGTCGATGCCCTTGGCCAGGGGATCTACGATCACCTCGAGATCCGGACTTGCCATCTGGATCAGGCAGAGTTCCGGCCAGAAGGTCGATTCACGCAGGAATTCGGTGTCGATGGTGATGAAGTCCGATTTGGCGAGCTTGAGGCAGGCTTCTTCGAGAGCGGCAGTGGTTTCGATCATTTCGGCTCGGTCATAGGAAAATATCTGATTAACCTTCCTTCCCCTTTCGTCCCGCGATGTCAATACGACCACGCACCGCCGAGAGCCCCTGACGGGCGCTTTTGCCATCGATCGTCAGTCAAGCCATGCCGGTGACGCCGCGAGCACGTCTGATCTCGGCGATGTTCGCCTTGTGCACTTCTTCATAGGGTTCGAAATAGACGATTCGTCCGGCCTTTACGTCTTCGGCGACGAAATCCCGAAGGGAAGTTGTGCCGAGGGCCGGATCATCGACGCGGTCGAGAAGGCGCTGCAAATAGTCCCGGTTGGCGTCGATCAGGCCGATGTCATAGCCGCCGGAGGCGATCCGTTCGCGTTCTCCGTGATTGGGCAGGATCCGGCGGATCGGCAGAGAAGCAAGGCGGTTGAGTTCTGCTATGTGCGTAGTCGTGTGCTCCGGCTCGGAAATATAGGTGATCGTGTCTTCCAGCGTGTCGCCGGCGAGCAGGATGCCGCTTACCGGCATGAAGATCACGGTGCCGTCGGCGCTATGGATATCGAATTGCTGAAGCTCGATTACCTGTGTGCCGATGGAAAGGGATAAGCTCCCCTCGAAAAGCCGGTTCGGCATGACGACGGGCCGGATCGGCGGGTCGCCGTTCTCAAGCTTGTTGCGGTTCGCCTGCATAGCCTTTGCGGTCAGGCGGTTGGCGATGATCTCGCAGTCGCTGAAGATCTGATTGCCGGCGATATGGTCGGTGTGCCAGTGGCTGAGGACGACGCGGATGGACGTCACCCCGATGCCTTGAAGATGCGCCCGCACCGCGCGGGCATGGTCGAGGGAGGCATGCGTGTCATAGACAATTGCCTCGTGACCCGCCACGATCGCGTAGGAGGCTATGCCGAGCTCGTAGGCCCCGTCGTCGAGCCAGTTTCGCGCCGCGGAATGCAGGCGTTTTCCGGCGATCCGGCCATCGTAGTAGGCGTAGAGGCCGAGATGGGGCTCAAGCACGGTCATCGTTGCAGCAAGGTTGGGCACGGGATTGCTCCTTGGTTTGTCCTTCGCATCACGCGCGACATGCCGATTGCTGTCAACCGTCGGGCGGTTACACGACAAACATATAGGCAGACACCCCTGTCTTCCGGCATTCAATAATGTGGCAATGGAACACTTGGTCGCCGGCAAATCTGCCAACGGCCACAGGCGCAGGGCATAGCTCAATCCCTCTTGTCCGGCGGGGCCGAGTCGGCGAGCTTGCTGAAGAAGGTGGAGGTGCGCAGCAGCGCGCGGAACCGCGAACTGCGGTCCTCCGCCGGGACCGCCTCGCGCACCGCGATCCGATAGAAGGTATAGACCATGAACATGGCCTGAATCGCCGCCGTATAGACGAACAGCGCCCGTGGACCGAAATGATCGAGCAGGATCGAGGCGAACAGCGGGCCGATGGTGGCGCCGAGCGACCAGAAGAAGAGGAGGCCGGCCGAGACGATCGCGTGTTCCCCCTCCTTGGCAAAGTCATTGCCGTGAGCCGAGCAGAGCGAATAGAGCGGCAGGGCAAAGGCGCCGAAGACGAAGACGCCGGCAACATTGGCCCATTCGCTGTCACCGGCGACAAAGGCGAGAAAGAGGCCGGTCGCGACTGTTCCAGCCGTCGTCAGCAGGATGACGACACGCCTGTCGAGCCGGTCGGAATAGACGCCAAGCGGATATTGCAACACGACGCCCCCGACGATGCCGGCGCTCATGAAGGTGGCGATTGCCGTCACCGACAGACCTATTTCCTCGCCATAGATCGGTCCGAGGTTGCGGAAGGCGGCCATGGTCAAACCGACGACGATCGCGCCGACGGTGGCAAGCGGGGAGATGTTCCAGAGCGCCTTGACGTCGAAGCGGATCGCTTCGGGCGCGGCCGGGCTCGAGC
>JBAYTX010000033.1:0-48886 GCA_041675415.1 Rhizobium sp.
CGTTGTGTGCCTCACAGGCACATCCGGTGCATGATGCGGTGGCAGCACGGCAAGGCGGTTCCGTCGCCTTGTCCCGTCCGCCCCGCCACACCGGAGGGAGACCATTTTCCGCGGACCCCTGAAGGCCGGACCTGCGTATGCCCGAACCTCCAAGCGCCGGTTCCGTCTCGCCGGCCACGCACAGCCGGTGTATCCGAAAACGGAACGCGGCCAGTATAGCGCCGGGCAAAAAGGGGCAAAAAGATTTTGCGGTGGCTTCGTTGATTCCATTGGGAAAACGCCGTTCAACATTCACCATATTTGGGCGATTGTGGCAAGGAAGGCCCCCTAACGGGAGGTCCGCTTGCGGTCTAAACGTGATATTTCAATAACGGCTGAGTTATGCCTGCTTCCGCCGCAAACAATCCGCTTGCAGATCCTTGAGGGCATCAAAGGTCCCGTCACCCCGGACCTGATCCGGGGTCCAGCAGCGCCGCGTCTGCGGCGCAATAGAGTCTTCCGCGCGATGGACATTGCGCCGCTGGATGCCGGATCAAGTCCGGCATGACGGGGGATGGTTGCCGGCGCGCCGGGTCGGCTTCTTCAGCCTAGCGCTCGAGCGTGCGCACGACCTCATAGAGGCCGGGACTTGCCTGCCCGAGCCGCCTGTTGCGTTCGAGAAAGCCTTCGAGGCGCAGCCGTTCGATGATGCGTTGCGATGCCTCGAGGCTGTCGCTCTGGGCGTAGTTGACGACGCGCGTGCCGTCGAGACTGCGGTGAATGCTCGCGGACATCCATCCCGGAATCGAACTGGCGAACTCGGCCGATTCCTCCAGCAGGTCGATCAGCGGCTGCTGGCCGCCTTCGGCTACCGTGAAGACGTTGATCTGGGTGATGATGCCTGAATTGGCGCGAATGACGGGCATTGGTTTCTCCTCGACACTTGAGGCGATGCCCTACGGGAGCCGAGGCGTGCGCAAATGCGCCACGACAAGCCCCCCGGCTGGCATGGCCGGTTGCTTGTCGCGGGTTCGCACGCAGTGCGACACGGAGCTTCCCATGAGGAGAAGTGGCCGGGGTTACCTCTGCCGGCCAACGTCCTTTTCGACCGGGAGATCATGCCCGCGCAGGCTGGGGGCGTCAAGCTTCGTCCGACGCCCCGGTTTTGCCTGCCTCAGTGCGCGATCATCACGTGGCGGACGGCTGTATAGTCCTCCAGTGCGTAGACCGACATGTCCTTGCCGTAGCCGGACTGTTTCAGGCCGCCATGGGGCATTTCGTTGCAGAGCATGAAGTGGGTGTTGATCCAGGTGCAGCCGTAGCGCAGGCGTGCCGCGGTCTTCATGGCGCGGGAAATGTCCTTCGTCCAGACGGAGGAGGCAAGGCCGTAATCGCTGTCATTGGCCCAGGCGACCGCATCGTCGGTCTCGGAGAAGCGGGTGACCGAGACGACGGGGCCGAAGACTTCGCGGCGCACGATCTCGTCGTCCTGGAGGGCGCCGGCAATGACGGTCGGGGCATAGAAGAAGCCCTTCTCGCCCGAGACCTTGCCGCCGGTGACGACTTCCATGTGGCTGTGCTCGGAGGCGCGTGTGACGAAGCTTTCGACACGGTCGCGCTGGCGCTTCGAGATCAGCGGGCCGATCTCGTTTTCGGTGTCGTCGGCCTGGTTGAACTTCAGCGTCGAGACGGCGGAGGAGAGGTCGGCGACGAAATTGTCGTAGATCTTGTCGGAGGCATAGATGCGGCAGGCGGCGGTGCAATCCTGTCCGGCATTGTAGAAGCCGAAGGTGCGGATGCCGGCGACGACGGCGTCGAGATCGGCGTCGTCATAGACGATGACCGGGGCCTTGCCGCCGAGTTCCAGATGGGTGCGCTTCACCGTCTTGGCGGCGGCGGCGAGGATCTTCTTGCCGGTGGCGATATCGCCGGTGATCGAGACCATGCCGATCTTCGGATTGTTGATCAGCGCGTTGCCGACGCTCTCGCCACGGCCGAGCACGACGTTGACCACGCCCTCGGGGAGGATGTCGGCCAGCAGCTTCGCCATCTTCAGCGCGGTGAGCGGGGTCTGTTCGGACGGCTTGAAGACGACCGTGTTGCCGCCGGCGATCGCGGGGGCCAGCTTCCAGGCCATCATCATCAACGGATAGTTCCACGGCGCGATCGAGCCGATGATGCCGACCGGATCGCGGCGGATCATCGAGGTGTGGCTGGGCAGGTATTCGCCGGCGACCGGGGCATGCAGCGAGCGAACGGCGCCGGCGAAGAAACGCCAGCAGTCGACGATGGCCGGGATCTCGTCGTTCAGCACGGCATTGATCGGCTTGCCGCAGTTGAGGCTTTCCAGCGTGGCGAAGCCGGCCGCATCCTTTTCGATCGCGTCGGCGATCTGCAAGAGATAGGCGGAACGCTGCGAGGGCGTAGTCGAGGACCAGGTGTCGAAGGCCTTTTCGGCGGCATCGACGGCGGCATCGACCTGGCCGAGCGAAGCTTCGGGCAAATCGAGAATGGTCTCGCCGGTCTTCGGGTTGAGGACCTTTTCCTCGGTTTCCGTGCCGGCCTCGAAGCGTCCGCCGATCAGCATTTGCGTGTCCATGTCGTTCTCCCTCATCTGGTTTGTCGCAGGGGCGTCAAGCGGAAAACCGCTTCACACTTTTGCTGGCCCCGCTTGTCTGCGTCATTTGCCGCTGCCCGAAATCTGGTCGGTGTCGCGGGTCAGGTAAAAGGCGGCGAGGATCGGCAGGAAGGTGACGATCACCACCAGCATGGCGACCACGTTGGTGACCGGGCGCTGGCGTGGCCGGATCAGCTCCTCCAGCATCCAGATCGGAAGCGTCGCCTGCTGGCCGCCGGTAAAGGTGGTGACGATCACCTCGTCGAAGGACAGCGCGAAGGCGAGCATGCCGCCGGCCAGAAGCGCCGTCGCAATGTTCGGCAGGACCACGTAGCGGAAGGTCTGGAAGCCGTCGGCGCCCAGGTCCATCGAGGCCTCGATCAGCGAGCCGGAGGTCCTGCGGAAGCGGGCGACCGCGTTGTTGTAGACGACGACCACGCAGAAGGTGCCGTGGCCGAGGATGATCGTCCACATCGAATAGGGGATCTCTGCGAGCGAAAACGCCGAGCGGAGCGCGATACCGGTGATGATGCCCGGCAGCGCGATCGGCAGGATGACCAGCAACGAAATCACCTCGCGACCGAAGAACTTGGTGCGGGAGACGGCGGCGGCGGCAAGCGTGCCGAGCACCAGCGCGATGACGGTGGCGATGGAGGCGACCTTGACGGACAAGGTCAGCGCTTCCCAGACGTCGGGACGGTTCCAGGCGACGGCGAACCACTTGGCGGTGAAGCCCGGCGGCGGCCACTGGAAGCTCTTCTCCTCGGTGGTGAAGGCGTAGACGAAGATCAAGAGGATCGGCAGGTGCAGGAAGAGGAGGCCACCTCCTGCCGCGAGCTTCAGTGGCCAGCCGGCCGAGGAACGATCAGAGCGCATCGAAAGCCCCCATGCGTTTGGCGGCCCACAGATAGACGCCCATGATGACGATCGGCACGACCGAGAAGGCGGCGGCAAGCGGCACGTTGCCGGCGGTGCCCTGCTGGGCATAGACGGCCTGGCCGATGAAGAGGCGCGAGGAGCCGACGATCTGCGGGATGATATAGTCGCCGAGCGTCAGCGAGAAGGTGAAGATCGAGCCGGCGATCACGCCGGGCAGCGCCAGCGGCAGGAGCACATGGCGGAAGGTCTGGCCCGGATGGGCGCCGAGATCGCCCGACGCCTCGATCAGGTTGCCGGGCACGCGCTCGAGTGCCGCCTGCACCGGCAGGATCATGAAGGGCAGCCAGACATAGATGAAGACGAGGAAGGTGCCGATATAGCTGATCGACAGCGAATTGCCGCCGATCACGGGCGTGGCCAGGACGGCGTCGAGCAGCCAGGTCAGGTGGAGCTTATCGAAGGCCCAGGTGAGGATGCCTTCCTTGGCGAGGATCAGCTTCCACGCATAGACCTTGACGAGATAGCTCGACCACAAGGGCAACATGACGCCGATATAGAAGAAGGCCTTCCATTTGCCAGTGGCATAGCGCGCGGCGTAGTAGGCGATCGGGAAGGCGAGCACGGCGGAAGCCAGCGTGACGGCGGCGGCCATCAGCACGGTGCGGACGATGATGTCGAAATTGGCCGGGCTCAGCAGCTGGCCGTAGGTCGAGAGCGTGAACTCGTAGTTGATCAGCCCGGAAAACTCGTCGATCGAAAAGAAGCTCTGCAGGAGCAGGGCGACCAGCGAGCCGACATAGATGATGCCGAGCCAGAGCAGCGGCGGGATCAGCATCAGCACGAGCAGCAGGGTCGGGCGGCGCCAGAACAGGTCCGATAGGCGACCCATCAGGCCGCCGCGTCCCGGCAGGATGGATGTGGTGGCGACCGCGCTCATGCGGCGTCATCCATGTAGTGCAGGTCGGAGGGCTGCCAGGAGAGCCCGGTCGCGGCGCCGATCTCCGGCACCGGCTGGCCGGCGGGCACCATGACGGACAGGGCGATGTCGCCGGCCGAGACGGTCAGCCTCGTGGCCGCGCCGAGGAAGCTTGTCGAGCGGACGGTTGCGGGAATACCGCCATCGGCGACGAGGCGGATCGCCTCGGGGCGCAGGCTTGCCCACCTCGTCTCGCCGCCGAGCGTCTTCATGTCGGCGGGCGAGATCACATTGGAGGAGCCGACGAAATCGGCGACGAAGCGGGTCTTCGGACGGTTGTAGATCTCTTCCGGCGTGCCGGCCTGGACGATCTTGCCATTGTTGAACACGGCGACGCGGTCGGCCATCGACAAGGCCTCGCCCTGGTCGTGGGTGACGAATATGAAGGTGATGCCGAGCGAGCGTTGCAGGGTCTTCAGCTCCTCCTGCATCTGCTCGCGCAGCTTCAGGTCGAGGGCGCCGAGCGGCTCGTCGAGGAGCAGCACCTTCGGCTTGTTGACGAGCGCGCGGGCCAGCGCCACGCGCTGGCGCTGGCCGCCCGACAATTGCCCCGGCTTGCGCTCGCCATAGCCCGGCAGCTTGACGAGGTCGAGCGCTTCTTCGGCGAGCCGCAGGCGCTCGGACTTCTCGACGCCCTTGACCATCAGCCCGTAGGCGACGTTGTTGAGGATGTCGAGATGCGGAAAGAGCGCGTAGTCCTGGAAAACAGTGTTGACGTGGCGCCGATAGGGCGGAACGCCTTCCGCCGTCTCGCCAAAGATCTCGATATGGCCGGAGGTCGGCTGTTCGAAACCGGCGATCAGGCGCAGGCAGGTGGTCTTGCCGGAGCCGGAGGGCCCGAGCATGGCGAAGAATTCCCCCGGCGCGATCGCAAGATCGACGTCATCGACGGCTTTGACGGCGCCGAAATGGCGGGACACCTGCGAGAATTCAACGGCTGCGGTCATGGGTACTCCGGATGATTTTGATTGGCCTCGGCGCCTCGACCTCATCTCCCCAGCGGGGAGAAGTTCCAAGCGTATGCGAGGCGATGAGGGGGCGGCATACTCGGCCCCCTCATCCGCCCTTCGGGCACCTTCTCCCCGCGGGGGAGAAGGAAATGATCAACGGCCGCCGATGACGCCGATGTAGTCGGAGACCCAGCGGTGATAGGGCACGCACTCGCCCTGGCTTTCGCACTTCGAGGTCGGCGTCTTCCAGAAGCTGATCTTGTCGAAGTTGTCGTAGCCGTTCGTCGTGCAGCCTTCGTCGGTCAGAAGCTCATTGCCCTTGCAGGCGGCCGGGACGGACGGAACCGTGCCGAACCAGGCGGAGACGTCGCCCTGGACCTTCGGCGAGAGCGAATGCTCCATCCACATATAGGCGCAGTTCGGATGCTCGCTGTCGGCATGGAGCATGGTGGTGTCGGCCCAGCCGGTGACTCCTTCTTCCGGGAAGGTCGAGGCGATCTTGGCGCCCTCGGCCTTCATCAGGTTGACCTGGAAGGGCCACGAGCCGGATGCGACCACGCCTTCGTTCTTGAAGTCGTCGATCTGGATCATGGCGTCGTGCCAGTAGCGGCCGACGAGCTGGCGCTGGCCGCGCAGCAGGTCAAGGGCGGCCTTGTACTGGTCTTCGTTCAGTTCGTAGGGGTCCTTGATGCCGAGTTCCGGCTTGTGCTTCATCAGGTAGAGCGCTGCGTCGGCGACATAGATCGGGCCGTCATAGGCCTGGACGCGGCCCTTGTTGGACTTGCCGTCCGGGAGCGTCATTTCCTCGAAGACGACCTTCCAGCTGGTCGGCGCCTGATCCTTGAAGGCTTCGGTGTTGTACATCAGCACGTTCGGGCCCCAGACATAGGGCGTGCCGTAGTGAACGCCGTTCACCGTGTGCCAGGGAGCGTTCTGCAGGCGCTCGTCGATGGTCTTCCACGAGGGGATGAGGTCGGTGTTGATTGGCTGGACGCGCTTGCCGGCGACGAGGCGCAGGGATGCGTCGCCCGAGGCGGTAACGAGGTCGAAGCCGCCTTCGTTCATCAGGGCGACCATTTCGTCGGAGGTGGCGGCGGTCTTGACGGTGACCTTGCAGCCGGTGTCGGCTTCGAACTTGGTGACCCAGTCGTAATTCTTGTCGGTTTCGCCGCGCTCGATATAGCCGGCCCAGGCAACGATGGAGAGCGCGCCTTCACCCTTGCCGAGCTCCTTCAGGGGCTCCTGGGCGATCGCGGTCGTGGCGAAGCTGACGATGGCGGTGATGGCGGTGCAGGACTGCAATAACTTTTTCATGGCAATTTTCTCCCGGTTCGGGGCCGCTTTTCCGCGGCGCTAGTTCCCGTGCCCCAAAGTGCCGCGAATGTGCCGCATTCGCAAATTCATTTATCAGAAAGTCGCTATCGGTTTTACCGAAAGGTCAGTCAAAATTGCCCATCATCCGCCTGCCCGCACCTTCCCCCCGTTGAACGGGGAGAGGGTGAGAAGCAAGCCGAAATGATGCCGCCTTACCGTCCGCGCCCGCTTCTCAGCGCTTCCGCAATGCCAACGAAATCCCTCGCCGATTGCGGCAGGCTCGAACCCTTGCGCCAGACCATGCCGACCTGGACGACGGGAAGGGCGCCGGAGACGTCGCGGCTTTCGATGCGGTCGCCTTCCAGCGACCAGGGGCGGTAGACGAGATCGGGGAGCAGCGCCACGCCGGCGCCGGTGGCCACCAGGCTTCTGACGGCCTCGACCGAGCGGGTGCGGAAGGCGACATGGGGGCGCGCGCCAAGTGCCGATAGCAGCTTGCCGGTATTCTCCTCGATTTCGTCGACGGTGAGCATGATCAGCGGTTCGCGGGCGATATCGGCAATCGAGATGATGTCGGCAGAGACGAGCGGATGGCCCATGGGCAGCCAGAGGCGATAGGGCGAGGTTTCGAGGATTTCGGCCTGCAGCGCCATGCGGTCGCGCAGGTTGGAAATAACCATGACGGCGACATCAAGCTCGCCGCCGATCAGCAGATGTTCGAGATAGGAGCCGTTATCCTCGATGGCGCTGACCTCGACACCAGGGCAGGCACGGCGATAGCGCGCCAGCAGATCGGAAAGCACGTAGCCGGCGACCAGCGAGGTGACGCCGATATTCAGTGTGCCGCCCTCGTTGACCCGCGTCTCGGAAAAGGAATTGCGCGCATCGGAAACGGTCGCCAGGATCTTGGTCGCATGGCGAAGGAACTGGTGGCCGTTGTGGGTGATGGACAGACCGCGCGGATGGCGCTCGAAGAGCACGACGCCGAGATCTCCCTCCAGCTCCTTGATCGCCTCTGTGACCGAGGATTGCGAGATCGAGAGGTTCTGCGCTGCCCGCGTCACCGAGCCCTGCTCGGCCACGGCGACGAAATACTGCAATTGTCGGAGCGTGAAGGCCATGGCCGGTTAGAGCATGACGGACCGGGGAAGGGCAAGCGGGACAGGTGCGAGCGCCGGCGATGCGGCGGTCCGGGGGCGGCCGTGGTCCGCCTTTCCTGCAAGGCTGGCCTGCGATGAAGTCGCTTCTCAAATCCGAGGAGACGTATATTGTCGAAAATTCGCATCCCCCGCCGACGACGTCCGCCGCACATGGCGCCGTCCTTTCCCCGTTAGCCGTCCTGATGAAATCCACGCCCCTCGGATATGTTTTCGCGCTGCTCGCTTTTGCGATCTTCTCTGTGCAGGACGGCGTATCCAAGCATCTCGGCACGGCCTATCCGCCGGTTCTTGTGGCGATGATCCGCTATTGGGCCTTTGGTCTCTTTGCCATCCTGCTTGCGATGCGGGCGCGCGGCGGGTTGAAGGCGGCGATTGCCACAAAACGTCCCGTCCTGCAGATCCTGCGTGGCCTGTTGCTGGCGGTACAGATCCCGATCGCCATATCCGCCTTCACCATGGTCGGACTGGCGCAGTCCCAGGCGATCTTCGCTTCCGGTCCGCTGATCGTGGCATTGCTTTCCGTCCCGATCCTCGGGGAGAAGGTTGGCTGGCGGCGCTGGACGGCGATCATCGTGGGGCTGTGCGGTGTCCTCCTGATCCTCGGGCCGAGTTCGGACGGGTTCAACATTCTGGTGGTCCTGCCGCTCGCAGTCGCCCTGATCGGGGCGCTCTATGGCTTGACCACGCGTCTGGTAAGCCGGGTCGACGGGCCGGTCACGAGCTTCTTCTATATCGGCACCGTCGGCGCGGTGGCGCTCACCATCGCCGGACCGTTCTTCTGGACGGAAATCGCCGCATCGGACTGGAAGTGGATGATCCTGCTCTGCTTCACCGGGATTACCGCGCATTTCCTGCTCATCAAGGCCTATGACAACCTGACGGCAGTGGCGGTTCAGCCGATCACCTACCTGCAGCTCGTGCTCGTTTCCTTCATCGCGGTGACGGTGTTTGGAGAGACCCTAAAATGGAACACGGTGGTGGGCGCGGTGATCGTCGTGGGCGCCGGGCTTTTCACCGTCTGGCGCGAGAATGTGCTGGCGCGCAGGGCGTCACAGGACGCAACGGCGGCCTGAGGCCTCGAAGCCCCGGGCGTGGGCGTCACGTCAGGCTGCGGAGCTCGTCCACTCCGACGGGAGGTTCGGTGCGAAATTCCAGCGCATAGACGCGCCTCGCATATTTCTCCCGCACGCGATCGATCTGCTCGTGTTCGCCCTTCAGGCGCGAACGCAGTAGCGGGTCGCGGGTGCCTGTCGCCGCCATGCTCTTGTTGATCACCCAGCCATAGGGCTCGATACCGGCGCGCTTGAGATCGTCCTGCAAGGCGCCAGCCTCCGAAACCGGAGTGGTTTCCGGCAGGGTGACGAGTATCACCCGCGTGTAGTCCCGATCCTGCAGGCGCATCAGCGGCGTGACGAACCGCCCGGGCGCATCGGGATCGAGGTGGCGGGTCATTTGCCGGTGGTAGGCGCCGGTGGCGTCGAGGAGCAGCAGGGTATGCCCGGTGGGTGCGGTGTCGATGACGACGAAGCTGCTTCTCGCCTCGGCCACGACGCGGGAGAAGGCGTGGAAGACGGCGACCTCCTCGGTGCAGGGCGAGGCCAGATCCTCGCGCAGAAGCGCCTTGCCGTCCTCATCGAGATCGCGCCCGCGCGTCGTCATGATCTTCTCGATATAGCGTTGCGTTTCTACTGCCGGATCGATCCGGTCGACAGACAGTCCCGGCATCTCGCCTTCCACGACGAAGGTGAGATGGGCCGCCGGATCGGTGGTCGTGAGGTGCACCGCGTGGCCGCGTTTCGCCAGGCCGACGGCGACCGCGGCGGCAACCGTCGTCTTGCCGACGCCGCCCTTGCCCATGACCATCACCAGGCCTTTTTCGCCCGCGGCGATTTCATCCACCAGTTTAGCGATCCCGGGCAGGTCGCGTCCCGCATCCGGCACGTCCCCGGCTTGCGCCGGTGCAGCGGCTGAGGGCGACAGCAGCGCCCGCAAGGCGGGGATGCCGACCATGTCGAAGCCGAGCAGGGGAAACTCGTTGCGCGGGAGCCCGGCGAGCGACGGCGGCATTCCGGCCAGCGCCTCGTCCTGCTCATGCACGAAGGCGGCGGCAACCGCATCCGTCGGGTCGGCGGCGTGGAAGCGGCCGTTGACGGCGAGCAACTGGTTGGACAATCCAAGTTCCCTGAGTTCGTCCGAGGTGCGGGCGGCCTCGCGGATCGCACCCTTGTCGGCGCGTGTGACGAGTACGATGGTGGTGCGCGCCGGATCGCCGAGGCATCGAAGCGCTTCGCGGAAACGCTCCTCCTGCATCTTCAGTCCGGAATGGGGACCGAGGCATGAGGCTCCGCGCTCGTTGGTTTCCAGGAATCCGGTCCATGCTTTCGGCAGGCTGAGAAGGCGCAAGGTATGGCCGGTCGGCGCCGTGTCGAAGATGATGTGGTCGAACTCGGGGGCGTCATCGGCGAGCAGGCCGACGAATTCATCGAAGGCGGCGATCTCGGTGGTGCAGGCTCCGGAAAGCTGTTCCCGGACGGTCGAGATTTCCCTGGCGTCGGCCTGTGGTCCGAGCTGGCCGATGACGCGCGCCCGGTAATCGTCGGCTGCCGCTTCCGGGTCGATATTCATCGCCGAGAGCCCCGGCACGCCGGGGACCAGCGTCGGGGTGTCGGACAAGGCGACGCCCAGCATTTCGTCGAGGTTCGAGGCGGGGTCCGTGCTGACCAGCAGTATTCTGAAGCCCCGGTCCGCAAGAGCTATGGCGCTGGCGCAACTGAGCGAGGTCTTTCCGACGCCGCCCTTTCCGGTGAAGAAGAGGAAGCGGGTCGGATCTTTCAGCACGCTAAACGGGGACATGGGAACCTTCCGGAGACGGGATTCGATGATCTGCCTATACCTAATATATGAAGAATGCCGGTTGATCTCCAGCAAGTCCGGCGAAAGGAGCTACCGCGCCACCGGCTCGCGCATGTTTCCGGTGCGATGCGCCAGCCAGACCGTTCTAAGGAAAGCGAGAATGAACATGGCCGTCATCAGCAGCACGATGGTAGGCGCCGGCGCGCTGTCGAGGAAGAAGCTGAGATAGATGCCGAAGAGCGAGGCCGAGACCGCGATCAGTACGGCGGCAAGGAGCATCGCCTGGAAACGGCGGGTGATCAGGAAGGCGATGGCGCCGGGAGCAATCAGCATCGCGACCGCCAGGATGATGCCGACCGCTTTTAGCGCCCCGACGACGGTGAGCGACAGCACCACGAGCAGGCCATAATGGAGGACCGTGACCGGCAGGCCGATGGCACGGGCATGCAGCGGGTCGAAGGCGTGAAGAAGCAGATCCTTGCGCAGGATGAACAGGAAGGCGGCGGCGGCAAGGGCTATCAGCCCGGTCTCGAGGAGATCCGACGGCAGGATGCCGAGCATGTCGCCGAACAGGATGTGGTCGAGGTGCACGTCGCTTTCGACCTTGACGTAGAGCACGAGCCCCAGGCCGAACATGCCGGAGAAGACGATGCCGAGCACCGTATCCTCCTTCACGCGGCTGTTTTCCTTGAGATAGCCGGTGGCGAGCGCGCAGATCATGCCGGCGACGAATGCCCCCGAGGCGAGCGGAAGGCCGACGACATAGGCGATGACGACGCCGGGCAGGACCGCATGGGAGACCGCGTCGCCCATCAACGACCAGCCCTTCAGGACCAGAAAGCAGGACAAGAGCGCCATCGGCACGGCGATCATCAGCGTAACCGCGAAGGCATACTGCATGAAGGGCAGCTGGAAGGGGAGGATTGCAAGCTGGAGAATTTCGCTCATGGCGTTTGCTCCAGCGCGAGGCGGGCACGATGCCTCGCGGCGAGCAGCCCGTGCTTCGGGGCGAACACGAAGGCGATCAGGAACAGGAGCGTCTGAAGGACTACGATGACTCCGCCGGTGGCGCCGTCGAGGAAGTAGCTCAGGTAGGCGCCGACAAGGCTGGTCAGGGCGCCGATCAGGAAGGCGAGCAGGATCAGCCGCTGGAAACGGTCGGTCAGCAGATAGGCGGTCGCGCCGGGGGTGACCACCATGGCGACGACGAGGAACGCGCCGACCGTCTGGAGCGCAGCGACGGTGGAGGCGGAAAGAAGCGTGAAGAACAGCACCTTCAGGAAGCCGGGGTGGAGGCCGATCGAGCGGGCGTGGTTCTCATCGAAGAAGGTGACCATCAGATCCTTCCACTTCAAAGTAAGTATTGCGAGGCTGACGCCGCCGATGATCACGAGCTGCAACGTGTCCCCGGGCGTGATGGCGAGGATATTGCCGAGCACGATCGTCTGGATGTTCACCGAAACCGGCGAGAGCGAGACCATGAAGAGGCCGAGGCCGAAGAAGGAGGTAAAGATCAGGCCGATGATTGCGTCTTCCTTCAGTTTGGTCCGCTGATTGAGGAAGAGCATGGCGCCCGCCGCAAGCCCGCCCGAGAGGAAGGCGCCGAAGGCGAAGGGCAGGCCCAGCATATAGGCGCCGGCGACGCCCGGCACGATGGCGTGCGAGAGCGCGTCGCCGATCAGCGACCAGCCCTTCAGCATCAGATAGGCGGAGAGAAATCCGCAGACGCCGCCGACCAGCGCGCTCACCCAGATCGCGTTGACCATGTAATCGTAGGAAAAGGGCTCAAGAAGCAGGTTCATCTTCAGCCTTTTCCGGTTGCGGGGCGCCGTAGATGACGAAGGGGCGTTCGTCGTCGGTGATCACCTTGAGCTGGCGGGCATCGGCATCGTCATGGAGATCGGCGCCGCCGAGAACGAAGTGGCGCAGCGCTCCGCCGAAGGCGCGCTTCAGGTTCTCCTCGGTAAACGTCTCCGCGGTCCGGCCGGACGCGATCACGGTACCCTTGACGAAGATGGTTCGGTCGCAGAATTCCGGCACGCTGCCGAGATTGTGGGTCGAGACCAGCATGACGCGGCCTTCGGCGCGCAGCTCGCGCATGAGCGCGACGATCTGCTCCTCGGTGTTGACGTCGACGCCGGTGAAGGGTTCGTCGAGCAGGATCACCTGACCCTCCTGGGCGAGCGCGCGGGCGAGGAAGACGCGCTTGCGCTGGCCGCCCGACAGTTCGCCGATCTGGCGCTTGCGGAAATCGGCCATGCCGACGCGGGCGAGGGCATCGGCCACCATGGCATGGTCGCGGCGGGACGGGATGCGCAGGAGATTCATGTGGCCGTAGCGGCCCATCATCACCACGTCCTCGACGAGGACCGGGAAATTCCAGTCCACTTCCTCGCTTTGCGGCACATAGGCGACGAGGTTCTTGCGAAGGGCTTCGCGGGCCGGCATTCCGAGAATGGAAATCTCGCCGGCGGCAAGTGGAACGAAACCCATGATCGCCTTGAAGAGGGTTGACTTGCCGGCGCCGTTGACGCCGACAAGCGCGGTGATCGTACCCTTCGGGATGGAAAAGCTCGCGGCCTTCAGCGCCGTCAGGCCGTTGCGGTAGGTGACCGTGACGTCGTCAGCCGTCAGGCCCTGAGTGTTTTTTCGGGTGCCTGTTCCCATGATCATCCCGCAAGCCCTTTCGCAACCGTCGACACCGTGACTTTCAGGAGATCGAGATAGGTGGGCACCGGTCCGCCGGCCTCGCTCAGAGAGTCGACATAGAGCACGCCGCCATATCGTGCCCCGGTTTCGGCCGCGACCTGACGGGCCGGCTTGTCGGACACCGTGCTCTCGCTGAAGATCACATCGATCTCATGTTCGCGCATGGCATCGATGACGGCGCGGACCTGCTGCGGCGAGCCCTGGGCATCGGCATTGATCGGCCAGAGATAAAGCTCCTTCAGTCCCAGGTCCCGGGCGAGATAGGAGAAGGCGCCTTCGCTGGTGGCAAGCCAGCGCCTGTTTTCCGGCAGCGCGGCAATCGCCGCCTTCATCGGCTCGATCTCCGCCCTGATCCTCTCGCCATAGGCCTTTGCATTGGCGGCATAGACATCTGCATGACCGGGATCGATCGCTGTCAGCGCCTTGCGGATGTTCTCGACATAGATCAGCGCGTTTTCCGGCGACATCCATGCATGCGGGTTCGGCTTGCCTTCATAGGCCCCGCCGGAGATGCTCATGGGAACGACGCCGTCGCTGACCACGGCGCTCGGGACCTGGTCGAGATTGGCGAGGAACTTCTCGAACCAGCGCTCCAGATTGAGGCCGTTCCAAAGGACGAGATCGGCGTCGCGCGCCTTGAGGATATCGCGCGGGGTCGGCTGGTAGTTGTGGATCTCGGCGCCGACCTTGGTGATGCTTTCGACCTCGGCCCAGTCGCCGGCGACATTGCGGGCGATATCGGCAATCACCGTGAACGTGGTGATGACCTTGGGCTTTTCCTGTGCTCCGGCCGCCAGGGGCAGCAGGCAAAGTGCCGCCGCCAGCAGGCCCGCAATTCTCTTGCGCATCGCGACTCCTCAATCGATTTCTGCAAACCATTCGCAATATAAACTAGCTGAGCGCCATCGATTGTCAATGCAATTGCAACTCATTCGCAAAAAAGGGCATCCATGAAGGTGTTGCCTGTCCCAAAACGGGAATGCCATCGCGATGGCAGAAGGCTGCGAATTAAAACTTCCTCAAGAACAGCATGATAGCAGAAGGGCATGTATTGCGTGATTGTACGGAGTGGTGCGATGTCGGAGTTGGCGGCTTGAAGGGGCTTTCGAGGAAGATCCTTCCGTCCCGGAAACTAGCCCTGATTCTCGGCGGCCTCCTGGTCCTTTGTGGCGCGTCCGGCGCCGGAGCCGTCTATGTCGGCGCCGACAAGCTGCTGGGGCCGTCCTATCGGGACGTCAACGGGCTGGAATGCACCGAAATCAAGTCCGTGACGATCAAGAAGAAGGATCGTTTCTGGATCCGGAAATTCGTCACCACGGAACAGAGCGACGGGCTGGCACGGGTGAAGACGGCGCTGCGCGTGGCAAGTGCTGTCTACGACGCGGAAAAGCCCGATCTGGTGCAGGTTGTGATCCTCGACACGAAAGGCCCCAAGGACCGGGCCGAGATGCGCGGCCATGCCGTGGGCGCCGACGTCGTCTATATCGCCGACCCGAGTCGGGTGCCCGAAGAACACAATGCCGTCTTTGCCGCGCGTTACGTCGACAGGCCGGCCAATGAACGCGGCTTGTTCTACGGCGAAAAGATCGTCTTGCCGGAAGAGCAAATCGAAAAGCTGGTCGCGCGGCTCGACGACAGGACTGAGTGCCTGAAGCCCGAAATTGCCGCTCCCGAGGGGCATGGCGCGCCTGCCGGTCACGGCAAGGCCGCACCGGCCGATGGTCATGGAAAGGCAGCCCCGGTTGAAGGGCATGGCGCGGATGCGGCTACGGACGGGCACGGCGCCGAAAAGGGTCCCGTTCATGACGCGCCGGCAAGCGAAGGCGCGGCCCACGAGACGGCCAACCCGAACGGTCCTGTCGCAAACGCTGCCGCGCCCGCCGGCGAGAGCGAAGGCTGGTTCTCGTCGTTGAAGAGCATGGTGCTCGGCGGCGGCAAGGAAAAGGCCGTGACCGAGGCCCCTGACGGCGCCGCCGCGGACGATCATGATGCTGCCGGGCCAGCGGCTGAAGCCGAGGCGGCTGCCGGGCAGGATGCCGTGCCGGCACAACACGCCGCGACCGAAAAGCACGACGCAGCACCTGAGGCCGTGGCGCAAGGCGATGCGAAATCCGCTGGCGCCGCATGGCTTGAAAAGTTTCGCGCCCAACCCCTTAACGGCGCAAGCGCTACGCCGGCCACTGGCGAAGTGCCGGCCGAGGATTCCGACATCCTGTTGCCGAAGGCCAGCGCCACGGCCGCCGAAAAGCACGCCGAAGCGACGCACTGACAATCCGGCAGAAGGCTGCGGACCTCGCGGTCCGGCTTGTCGGTTCCGACCCAGCCAGCTTCAATGATCGGCGGTCCTGCACACAAGGCGGCCTCCCGGGCCGCCTTTTTGTATCGTCCTGTGAAGGTTCGCTCAGTCGCCCTTGTGGCGGCGGGCCGGGAACAGGATGATGTCGCGGATCGAAGGCGAATCCGTCAGGAGCATGATGAGGCGGTCGACGCCGATGCCGAGACCGCCGGCGGGCGGCATGCCCTGGTCCATGGCCTCGAGGAAGTCCTCGTCCAGTTCCTTGTCGGTCTCGCCGCGCTCATGGGCCTGGGTCAGCTGCTCGACCATGCGGGCGCGCTGCTCGACCGGATCATTGAGTTCCGAGAAGGCGTTGCCGATTTCCCAGCCGTTGCAATAGGTCTCGAAGCGTTCAACGAGCCTCGGTTCGCCCGGCACTTCCTTGGCGAAGGGGGAGATGTCCTTGGGGAAGTTGATGACGTGGGTAGGCTGGATGAGGGTGGCTTCGACCTTCTCCTCGAAGATATAGGCCAGGCACTCGCCCCAGGTCGCATCCTTCTCGACCTCGAAACCTCCACCGTAGGCGGCGGCGCGGGCTTCCTTGTCGGTCTTGATCGACAGGAAGTCGATGCCGGTCGCCTCCTTCACCGCCTCCGGCATGGAGACACGGCGGAAGGGGCCCTTGAAGGAGAGTTCCTTGTCGGTGAAGGCAAATTCGGTCTTGCCGTGGACAGCGAGCGCCAGGCTTTCAAAGAGCCGTTCGACGAGTTTCATCATGTCCTCGTAATCGGCATAGGCCCAGTAGCACTCCATCATGGTGAATTCGGGATTGTGCCTAGTCGACACGCCTTCGTTGCGGAAGTTGCGGTTGACCTCGAAGACCTTGTCGGTGAGGCCGGATACCAGCACGCGCTTCAGATAGAGCTCCGGCGCGATGCGGAGATACATGTCGAGCTTCAGCGTGTTGTGGTGGGTCTTGAAGGGTTCGGCGGCAGCGCCGCCGTAGATGGCCTGCAGCATCGGGGTTTCGACTTCCATGAAGCCGTCGTCCTCGAGGAAGCGGCGCAGGGCCGAAAGGATCTTGCTGCGTTGCTGGAAGCGCAGCTTGGATTCCTCGTTGACCATGATGTCGAGATAGCGCTTGCGGTAGCGCGTCTCGATGTCGGCGAGGCCATGATACTTCTCCGGCATCGGAAGAAGCGTCTTGGTCAGCATGGTGATCTCTTGCGCGTTGATCGTCAGCTCGCCCCGCTTGGTGCGGCGGACCATTCCGGTCACGCCGATGATGTCGCCAAGGTCGATCAGCGGCAGGAGGCTGCGGGCCTCCTCCGGCGTGGTGTCCTTGTGGGAGAAGATCTGGATCTTGCCCGACGCGTCATGAATATCCATGAACATGCCGGAATTGCGCGAGGAATAGACGCGGCCGGCAACCGTCACGACATCGCCGGATTCGGTATCCGGTTCGAGGCCGGCATATTTTTCGGCCAGTTCGGCATTGGTGATGGTGCGATGGAAATGCGCCGGATAGACGTCGCCCACCTGCTCGCGCAGCAGCTTGAGCTTCTGGGCGCGAACCTCCGTGGCATCGGAGGAGAGGGCGATTTCGGTTGTCTTGTCGTTCATCTTATCGGTCTTTCGTCAATCAGGCAGGGCCGACCATGGAGGCGACGACGGTTGCGGCCACCTTCAGGCGCTGGCGCACCACGGAACGGCCGAGCAGCGCCATGGAATCGAACAGCGGGAGCGAACGGGCGCTGCCCGACACGGCGACGAAAAGCGGCGGGGTAACCACGCGCAGCTTCTTGCCCAAACGGTCGGAAATGGCGCGCAGCTCTTCCTCGATGGTTGCGACGTTCCATTCGATGATCTTTTCCAGATCGAACTGAACGGTGTTGATGATCTCCAGCGTTTCGGCCGGGGTCGTCTTGAGGCCTGCAAAGGCGGCGGGCGTCAGGCCGACATCATTGGCGAGCAGGAAGCCGGCCAGCTGCGGTAGCTCTCCGAGCTTGGAGATACGCGTCTGTGCAAGCTTCAGGCCTTCGGTCAGGCGGTCGTTTTCCGACGCCCAGCCGAAGACGCGGGCGAGGAAGTCGTCGGAGGAGAGTTTCTCGCGGATCCAGCGGCCGTTCAGCCAATCGAGCTTCTGCACGTCGAAGATCGCGCCGGCCTTCGACAGGTTGTCGGGGTCGAATTTCGCGATCAGGTCGGCCATGTCCAGCAGTTCCTCGCCTTCGGCGATCTGGACGAAGAAGAGGCCGAGGAAATTCATCAGCGCTTCCGGCAGGTAGCCGAGCGCGGAATAGTAGGAAATCGAAGTCGGGTTCTTGCGCTTCGACAGCTTCGACTTGTCGGCATTGCGCATCAGCGATAGGTGCATGAACTTCGGCGGCTCGAGACCGAGATATTTGTAGATCAGGATGTGCTTCGGCACGGAGGCAAGCCACTCCTCGCCGCGCGCGACGTGGGTGATCTTCATCAGGTGGTCGTCGACGACGTTGGCCATATGGTAGGTCGGCATGCCGTCGGCCTTGAGCAGCACCTGCATGTCGACGGCATCCCACGGGATCGAGACATCGCCATAGACGCCGTCATGGAAATCGCAGGAGCCCTCGGTCGGGATCTTCAGGCGCACGACGGAGGGTTCGCCCTCTTCCATGCGCTCGGTGACTTCCTCGGCCGTGAGGTTGAGGCAATGGCCGTCATACTTCGGCGGGAGGCCCTTGGCGCGCTGGGCGTCGCGCATCATTTCCAGGCGCTCCGGCGTGCAGAAGCAACGGAAGGCGTGGCCGTCGCGCACCATCTGCTCGACGAAGGGACGGTAGATATCCTTGCGTTCCGACTGGCGGTAGGGGCCGTAAGGGCCGCCGACGTCGGGACCTTCCGACCAGGTGAGCCCTGTCCATTTCAGCGCGTCGAGCACCTTCTGCTCGAACTCGGCCGTCGAGCGCGTCGCATCGGTGTCCTCGATGCGCAGAATGAACTCGCCGCCATGTTTCTTGGCGAAGAGGTAGTTGAACAGCGCGATATAGGCGGTGCCGACATGGGGCTCGCCGGTCGGGGAGGGTGCGATGCGGACGCGGACGCCGGAAGTGCTCATTGGATTCGTGCTCGTGGTGACGTGCGGGTGACCGGGCGGAAGAACCGCGGGATCTCGGACAGGGTGTAGATTAGGCGAAAAACCGGGTCAAGGACCGCGCCAGGCGGCAAATTCCGCAATTTTTCATTTCGAGGCCTTAGGCCATATTCGGCCGCGGGCGTCAAGGAAAACTGCTGCCGGGCGGGCCAGATCGGCGATGCGGGCGGGTCGCTTGCCAAAAAATCGAGCGCGGACGGGAACCATTTCCCCTTGCCTGCATTTTATCGACAGAATGCAGGTCGTGCCAACCGGACGCGACGGGAATGGAGAACACGGAGATTTTTCCGGTTTCTCTCCGTGGCCAACGAATTGGCAGACGAGCTTCTTACCCGTCCGGCCTGTGTTCAGCATTCCATAGGGCCGATCGACATTCAGGTTTCGGGCGTGGCGCGGTTGGATTTTCTCGCCGGACAGGAGAAGCGGCCGCCGTGGAGCCCACCTCCACAAGGCCGTTGCGACGCATCCGGAGGAAAAATCCGCCGCGTCCCGAAGGGATATGGTGAAAATCACCCATGTCGGCGTCGCAAAACCTCGATGGAGATTGGCTCCACCTTCGGTTTCGCTCCTGGACATGAATGATTTTCCCTCATACCACGCTCCAAATTCTGAATGTCGATCGGCCCTAGTCCCCGCCCTGAAAAGCCTGCATCCCCCATGCAGGCTTTTCTGCGTATGGGTCATCGCGGGACCTGGGCGTCTCCCTCAGTCAGGAGACAGGCCAGACGATCAGCAGCATCGGGACGCTTACCACGGTCACCAGCGCCGACAGCGGCAGCCCGAGGCGCGGGTAATCGCTGAAGCGATAGCCTCCGGGCCCCAGGACCAGCGTGTTGCACTGGTGTCCGATGGGGGTGAGGAAATCGCAGCCGGCGCCAATCGCCACGGCCATCAGGAAGGCATCGGGCTTGTATCCGAGCGTGGTGGCGAAGCTTGCCGTGATCGGCGCCATCACCAGCACCGTGGCCGCATTGTTGAGGAAGGGCGTCACCAGCATCGCGCTGACGAGGATGAGGGTCAGGGCGCCATAGGCCGGCAGTCCCTGAGCGGCTTGGCCGAGCCAGGCAGCGATGACTTCGCTCGCGCCGGTCGTTCGCAAGGTGTCGCTGACCGGTATGAGCGCGGCGAGCATGACCAGGATAGGTCCGTCGACCGCACGATAGATCTCGCTCAAGGGGATGACGCGCAGCACGACCATGGCCAGCGCGGCGGCGAAGAAGGCGATTGCCACCGGCGCCAGTCCTAGCGCCGCCGACCCCATGGCCGCGACAAGGATCGCCAGCGGCACGACTGCGTTGCGCGGCGTGCCGAGCAGGATTTCGCGTTCGGCCAGAGGCAGGCAGCCGAGTTCCAGCAGCAGGGCGGGGAGGCTGTGGCGTTGTCCCTGAAGCAGGATGACGTCGCCGGCATAGAGCCGCAGCTCACCGAGGCGCTCTCCGATACGCTTGCCCTGGCGGCTGACAGCCAGAAGATTGACGCCGTATGTGTTGAAGAGCGAGACGTCGCGGGCCGACAGCCCGATCAGGCTCGAATCGTGCGTGATTACGGCCTCGATGGCGCCAATCTCGCTGTTTTTTTCGTCCCCTTCGTTCAACGGGGTGCCGGACAAGGCAAGCGAGGCCTGCGATACGACGCGGTCGAGGGCCTCGGAGGGGCCTTCGAGAAGGACCGTATCGTGTTCCTTCAGTTCGACGTCGGGGAAGGGGGAAATGCGCCGGTGTCCGCGCACCACAGCGGTTGCGATGACTTCGTCCCCGGCAATCGCCAGCAAGTCCGCGAGCGGCTTGCCGACGAAGGATGACTGCTCGGTCACGGTCGCTTCGGTGGCGAAGCTCGAGTTTTCCAGCGCCTCCTGCAGGGATGGCCTCTGGTTTTCACGGGCAGGCACCAGCCGGTAGAAGAAGATCAGGAAGATGACGCCGGCGAATGTCAGCGTGGCGCCGACCGGCATGAAATCGAACATGGTGAAGGAGGCGCCCGTCAGGTCACGACGCAGAGCCGAAACCACGATGTTGGGCGAGGTGCCGATCTGGGTCATCAGCCCGCCGAGAAGCGCTGCGAACGCCATGGGCATGAGGAAGATGGATACCGGAGCGCCGGAGCGGCGGGCAAACTGGAATGCGACCGGCATCATGATCGCCAGCGCGCCGATATTCTTGATGAAGGCGGCAAGCACGGCGACGGTGACGAGCAGCAGCAGCATCTGGGCGCGGATCGACTCCAGCCGGGGGAAAAATTTCTTGATCGCGGCATCGACGATGCCCGATCGGGCGACCCCTGCGCTGACGACGAGCGCACTGCCGACAATGATGACGATGTCGTTGCTGAAGCCGATAAAGGCCTGCTCGGGAGGCACGAGCCCGAGCGCGACGGCGACGACAAGCGCGCCGCAGGCGACCACGTCATAGCGAAGCCGGTCCCAGATGAAGGCGACCATCATCGCACCGATAACCGCGAAGGCCAGAATCTGCTCGGTAGACATGAGGCTCCGATGATGTTGAGGGGATCAGTATCGAGGGTAACGCTCAGGCGATCAATCCCTCAATGCGAACGGGGATCGCTTTGTTCCTCGCGCGCAAACGATCGGCATAAAGAAAACGGTCCGCGCGGGATGCCGCGCGGACCGTTGAGGGTCTTGCCGAATTCGACCCTTCGGGTCGTCAGTGGAGCTTCTTCTTCGCCTGTTCGGCGCGCCGTTTGCGACGCGCCAGCATGTTGAGGCCTTCCACGAGGCCGGAAAACGCCATGGCCGCATAGACGTAACCCTTGGGCACATGGAAGCCCATGCCGTCGGCGATCAGCGTCATGCCGATCATCAGCAGGAATCCCAGCGCCAGCATGACGATGGTCGGGTTCTGCTCGATGAAGTTGGCCAGCGGAGTGGATGCGACAAGCATGACCGTGACCGCGATAACGACGGCGGCGACCATGATCGGCAGATGCGGAGTCATGCCGACAGCAGTGATGATGCTGTCGACGGAAAAGACGAGATCGAGGAGGAGGATCTGACCGATCGCGGCAGTAAGCGTGCTGGTCATCGAGGAGGCGATGAAATCCTCGTCATGGTCGATGGGATCGACATTATGGTGGATCTCTTTCGTTGCCTTCCAGACCAGGAACAGACCGCCGCCGATCAGGATCAGGTCCTTCCAGGAGAAGCCGTGTCCGAAGATCTCGAAGAGCGGGCTCGTCAGCTGGACGATCCAGGCGATGGTTCCAAGCAGCACAAGACGCATCACGAGCGCGAGGCCGATGCCGACGCGGCGGGCCGGCACGCGCTGGTCGGCGGGAAGCTTGTTGGTGAGGATCGAGATGAACACCAGGTTGTCGATGCCGAGCACGACTTCCATGACGATCAGTGTGATCAGGGCGATCCAGGCAGCTGGGTCCTGGGCGAGAAGGGCGATGTCCTGCATGAGCTTCTTCCGGTTGGGGTGGCTTGGCGATAGCACAAATGGCGCATGTCCCGCGATACGGCAAGGGTCGCGCGGGGACGCATCGGGGAAATTTCGACGCAGACAAGGACAGTCACACTTCTGCCGACCGCGGTTTTGTGGAACAATGGCAAAGTGCAGGCGGTTCCGCGTGGGCCCGGTCTGCGACTATTGGAGGAAAGCCGCATGCCGAAATTCGTCCATATCGACATCTCGGCCGACGACCCGCAACGTGCCGCCGATTTCTTCACGAAGGTGTTCGGCTGGGGCGCCCGGAAGCTCGAAGGGCCGGTTCCATACTGGCTGATCCGCGCGACCTCGTCGCCTGACGACGACACGGCCATCGGAGCCGGCATCGCCAAGCGGGAAGAGGCGTGGCAATCCGTGGCGCCGACGATCGAGGTTCCCTCGGTCGACGACTATGCCGGCAGAATCGAAGCGGCAGGGGGAACGATCGTGCAGCCCAAGACGCTGATCCCCGACGTCGGCTATCTTGCGACGTTCAAGGACACAGAGGGCAATGTCTTCGCGATCCTGGAGGCTCTTGCGGAGAGCCCGTACACGGGCGGCTAGCTTGTTCGCAGCCTTCCGTATGTCTTTACGCCTGCGATGAAGCGTGGGTCCTACCTGTGGGATGCGGCCGGGCGGCCATAGGCGGCCATGAAGACGTTGACGGCGCTCTCGATGATCCGCTCGACCTCGGCCTGCTCGGGAGGGGTGGCCATCTGGCCGAAGAGGCGCTGCTTGAAGAAAGTTCCGGTCGCAAGATCGATGAACTGGCGCGCGGCGAGGTCCGGGTCCTCTACACGGAGCATTCCGGCTTCCACCTGGCGGTCGATGAAGCTGCGCAGCACGGTGCGGGGCTCGGCGGGCGCGGACGCAAAGAAGCGCTTGCACAGGCCCGGCATGCGGTCAATGACGCCGAGCAGGATGCGCATGGCCGGGATCATGTCGGTGTCGATGATCTGACGGGCAAAGGCGAGGCCGAAGCGGCGCAATGCGTCCCTGGCATCTTCACTGTCGGCCAAAATGTCGCGCAGGGCGTCGGCAAAGCGCCCCTTCTCCCGCTCGATCAGGGCGGCGAAAAGCTCGTCCTTGCTTGCGAAATAGACATAGATCGTGCCCTTGGATACGCCTGCCTCGCGTGTCACGTCATTCATGCTGGCGGCATCGAAGCCCATCTTCATGAATGCGGAACGGGCGCCGTCCAGAATCTGCTCCCGCTTGGCGGGATCTTCGCCCGCAGCAAAACGAGCGGCCGCGCATGGAGCCGGTTCGATTGCCGGCGGCAGGGTTTCCGTGACTTTCTCAGGCATCCTTGTCTCGCGGTATCCAAAAATTAACGAAATCGAACCCGGTGGTTCGATAACTCTTGATATGTGCCACGGAACGCTCTATGTCAATCGAACCGAACGGTTCAGTTCAATAAAACAATCCGCCAGCACAAATGGTATCGATAATGTCAGGCTCTCAAAGAAGCAATGCAATCCGTTCCGTTGACGATGCAATGGAGCCCACGGCCCTCGACGGCCAGGCGGGAACAGCCGCAGAAATCCAGCAAGCTGTAGCGGACAAGGCTGCGCCGGTTGCTCCGAAAAAGCCGCGCCGCAGCCCGGTTCTGCCGGTGATCGCGCTTGCCCTTCTGGGCGGGGCGGCCTGGTATGGCTATGGCTGGTGGACCCACGGCCGGTTCATGGTGTCGACCGACGATGCCTATATCGAGGGCGACATTGCAATCATTTCGCCCAAGGTTGCGGGCTACGTGGCCAAGGTCGATGTTGCAGACAACCAGCTCGTGAAGGCCGGCGACCCGCTGGTGACCCTCGATGACGGCGACTACCGCATTGCCGCCGACCAGGCGCGCGCCCAGATCGCGGTTCAACACCTGACCCTTGAGCGCATCGATGCGCAGATCAAGGGTGCTGAAGCATCGCTCGATCAGGCAAATGCCCAGAAGCTCGCCGCCGAAGCCAGTCTTAAAGCCGCTGAACTGGCGCATAGCCGTGTCAGCGAGCTGCAGGCGCAGAAATTTGCCTCGAACGCCAATCTGGATACCGCAGAATCCGCGCTCGACCAGGCGAAGGCGAACGTGATCGGCTCCGACGCCAACATAGCCGCCGCGAAGGCCAGCATCTCCGTCCTGAAGGCGCAGCGCGCCGAGGCGGAAGCCGGCATCCGATCCAGCGAACTGGCGCTGGAAAAGGCGGAACGCGATCTTGGCTTCACGGTGCTGCGCGCGCCCTATGACGGCATTGTCGGGAACCTCGCGGTCCAGACGGGCGACCTCGTTTCGGCCGGAAAACGGCTCGCGGCGCTCGTGCCCGTCAAGGAGCTCTTTATCGACGCCAACTTCAAGGAAACGCAGATCGCCAAGCTGGTTCCCGGATCGAAGGTCAACATCCATGTCGACGCCTTCGAGGACGAGCCGCTGGTCGGAACCGTGACCTCGATCGCGCCGGCTTCCGGGTCCGTCTTCTCGATGCTCCCGGCTGAAAATGCCACCGGCAACTTCACCAAGGTCGTGCAGCGGGTTCCAGTCCGCATCGCACTGCCCAAGGACGTGCTGGAGACGGGCAAACTGCGCGCGGGCCTCAGCGTCGTCGTCGATGTCGATACCCGCACGTCGCCCGCCGGCAATGCGCTCGCGGCCAGGTAACAACATCTCGAAAGGTGCCAGGTCATGGCGGCTGCGGCGACAGGCGGAGCAGGGGGGCTTGTGGTCCCGGCCGCCGAGGAACGGATGGACCCCAAACGCGTAATCGCATTTTTTGCGATGGTGTTCGGGATGTTCATGTCGATCCTCGACATCCAGATCGTTTCCGCCTCGCTGGCCGAGATCCAGGCCGGCCTTGGAGCCGGCAGCGACGAGATCGCCTGGGTGCAGACCTCATATCTGATCGCGGAAGTGATCATGATCCCGCTTTCGGGCGTGCTGGCGCGGATTCTCTCGACACGGGTGCTGTTTTCGCTTTCAGCGGCCGGTTTCACGCTGGCGAGCGCGCTTGCCGCGACGGCCACCAATATCGAACAGATGATCGTCTACCGCGCCATCCAGGGCTTTATCGGCGGCGGGATGATCCCCTCGGTGTTCGCTGCCGCCTTCACCATATTCCCGCCGTCGAAGCGCAACATCGTCTCGCCGATCGTTGGGCTTGTCGCGACATTGGCGCCGACCATAGGGCCGACCATTGGCGGCTATATCAGCCACGCGATGTCCTGGCACTGGCTTTTCCTGATCAATGTCGTCCCCGGCATCATCGTCACGGCGGCGACCTGGAGCCTGATCGATTTCGACAAGCCGGAACTAAGCCTGCTCAAGAAATTCGACTGGTGGGGTCTTCTCTCCATGGGTGTCTTTCTGGGGATGCTGGAATTCGTGCTCGAGGAGGGGAACGCCAAGGACTGGTTCAACGACGAGCATATCGTTCTCGGCACCATTGCGATGGTGATCGGGGGCGTGGTGTTCTTCTACCGGGTCTTCAAGGTGGATTTCCCGGTCGTTGATCTCCGGGCTTTCGCCAACCGCAATTTCGCATTCGGCTCGCTGTTTTCCTTTACTATGGGCGTCGGCCTCTACGGTCTGACCTATCTCTATCCGCTCTATCTCGGCCGGATACGCGGCTACGATTCGCTGATGATCGGGGAGACCATGTTCGTGTCCGGAGCGGCAATGTTCCTGACGGCGCCCGTCGCCGGCATGTTGTCGGGCAAGCTCGATCCGCGGGTGATGATGATGATCGGTTTTGCCGGCTTTTCCGCAGGCACGCTGATGATGACGCAGATGACGGCCGACTGGGACTTCTATGAATTGCTGGTGCCGCAGATCCTGCGCGGTTGCTCGCTGATGCTGTGCATGGTGCCGATCAACAACATCGCGCTCGGAACGCTGCCGCCGGACCGCATCAAGAACGCCTCGGGCCTCTTCAACCTGACGCGCAACCTCGGCGGCGCGGTCGGTCTCGCCATCATCAACACGATGCTGACGCAGCGCTCGGACGAGCACTACGCCCGCCTCTCCGAGCACATCACGTGGAGCAATCCGGCTGCGCTCAATTGGCTGAACAGCGTCGGCGGCAACTACGACAGCTACGGGCTGGACGGGGCGACGGCGGCGGTGAGGAAACTTTCTGGCGTCATTACCCAGCAGTCCTGGCTTCTGTCCTTCATAGACGTGTTCATGGGGCTGACCCTCCTGTTCTTCTCTCTGGTCTTCCTGACGCTTCTGATCAAGAAGCCGGGCGCGCCAGTACCCGCAGGCAGCGGGCACTAGTAACACCGCAATCCACCGCAGCGTCTTGGACCGTCGCCCCGAAGCGACGGTCCTTTCCTCTTGTCTCGATTGCCTCTTTGCAAATTCTGAGGTACGTACATCAAAAATTGATTTACGTACCTCAAATCCTCCGCTAGAGCTTCAGCAGGAGGAGACATGAAGCCCACCGTTTATGATATTGCCGTCCATGCAGGCGTCGGACTTGCCACCGTGGACAGGGTCCTGAACAACAGGCCGGGGGTCAGCCCTTCGACCCGCGCGAAGGTCGACGCGGCGATCGAAGCACTCGGCTATGTCCGAGACGTGGCGGCGGCCAACCTGGCAAAGGGCCGGGTCTATCCGCTGACCTTCATCCTTCCTTCCAACGACAATTCGTTCATGCGCGGCCTGCGGAGCGAGGTGGATCTTGCCGTGGCGCGCTCGCAGACCGAGCGCCTCGCGATCCGCATCGTCGACGTTCCGGCATTCGATGTGCGGGCGCTGGATGCGGCACTGTTCGCGGCGCTTCTGGAAAAACCGGCGGGCGTGGCGCTGGTGGCAATCGACGCGCCGGAAGTGGCTCGCGCCGTCGACCTTCTGGCGGAGGCCGGAATTCCCGTCGTCACCCTGGTTTCCGACCTGTCGGGATCGCGGCGGGATCACTATGCCGGCGTCGACAATATTGCCGCGGGACGCACGGCGGCGAGCCTGCTCGGGCGCTTTCTCAGCGGACGGCGTGGATCGGTCGCGGTGCTTGCCGGTTCCATGCTGGTGCGGGACCACCGCGATCGTTTCGAAGGCTTCCAGGCTGTGATGGCCGCCGAGTTCGGAGATTTGCGCGTGCTGCCGGTTCTGGAAGGACGCGACGACCCGGCGACGGCGGAAAAGGTTCTTGGCCACGCGTTGGCCGCTCATGACGACATCGTCGGCGTCTACAGTCTCGGGGCGGGCAATCGCGGTCTCATCCGCGCCCTCACGCAGGCACGGTTCGAGCGGCGTCCGGCGGTGATTGCGCATGAACTGACGGAGACGACACGAGCGGCGCTGACGGAAGGTGTGATCGATGCCGTGCTCAACCAGGATGCCGGCCATGAGGTCCGGAGCGCCATCCGCGTGCTGAAGGCCAAGGCCGACGGTCTGCCGGTGATCGCCGCGCAGGAGCGCATCCGGCTCGATATCTTCCTGAGAGACAATCTGCCCTGATGGCGGAAACGATTGGAGAATGAACATGTATCTCGGTCTCGATCTCGGCACTTCGGGTGTCAAAGCCCTGCTGATCGACGGCGATCAAGGCGTCGTCGGCTCGGCGAACGGCGCGCTCGACGTGTCGCGGCCGCATCCGGGCTGGGCGGAACAGGATCCGGCTGACTGGATCCGGGCGACGCGGGAGGCGGTTGCCGGGCTGAAAGCGAAGTATCCGGCCGAGCTCGCGGCGGTAAAGGGCATAGGCCTCTCCGGCCACATGCATGGCGCGACGCTGATCGACGCGCAGGACAATGTGCTGAGGCCCTGCATCCTGTGGAACGATACCCGCAGTCACGAAGAGGCGGCGGCACTGGACGCCGATCAGCGCTTCCGTGCGATCACCGGCAATATCGTCTTCCCGGGCTTCACCGCGCCGAAGCTCGCCTGGGTGGCGAAGCATGAGCCGGATGTCTTCGACAAGGTCGCCAAGGTTCTGCTGCCGAAGGACTATCTGCGGCTCTGGCTCACCGGCGAATATCTCTCCGACATGTCGGACTCGGCCGGCACCGCCTGGCTCGATACCGGCAGGCGGCGCTGGTCTCCGGAACTGCTCGACGCAACGGGCCTAAGCGGAAGCCAGATGCCGGGCCTCGTGGAAGGGACCGAACAGGCGGGCAAGCTTCGAGGGGAGCTCGCCGTCGAATGGGGTATGACGCCGGGCGTGGTGATCGCTGGCGGGGCAGGGGACAATGCGGCGTCGGCCTGCGGCATGGGTACGGTCGCGGAAGGCCAGGCCTTCGTGTCGCTCGGAACGTCCGGCGTGCTCTTCGCGGCCAACGGCAGCTACCTGCCGAAGCCGGAAAGCGCCGTGCATGCCTTCTGCCATGCGCTGCCGAACACCTGGCACCAGATGGGAGTCATCCTCTCGGCAACCGATGCGCTGAACTGGCATTCGGGCGTCACCGGCAAGGCGGCGGGCGAACTGACGGCGGAACTGGGCGACACGCTGAAGGTGCCGGGCGGTGTCACCTTCCTGCCTTATCTCTCGGGCGAGCGCACGCCGCATAACGATGCGAAGATCCGCGGCGCCTTCATCGGTCTTGGCCACGAGTCGAACCGCGTCGTGCTGACGCAGGCCGTGCTCGAAGGCGTCTCCTTCGCGATCCGCGACAATCTGGAAGCGCTGAAAGCGGCGGGCACGACGATATCACGGGTGACGGCGATCGGCGGAGGTTCGCGCTCGCGCTACTGGCTGGCCTCGATCGCAACCGCGCTCGGGATTCCCGTAGACGTGCCGGCCGACGGCGATTTCGGCGCGGCCTTCGGGGCGGCAAGGCTGGGGTTGATCGCGGCAACGGGGGCCGATCCGATTGCCGTCTGCACGGCGCCGAAGACGGCGGAAACGATCGAGCCGGTCGCGGGGCTGCGCGGTGCCTACGAGGACGCCTACAAACGTTATCGCGCGCTCTATCCGGCGATCAGGGCGATCTGAGCTTTCCACCTCCCCCTCGAGGGGAGGGTGAACTTTTCCAAAGGAGAAACACCCATGACGACAGGCTTTTTCGGCGATATCGCCAAAGTGAAATACGAAGGCCCGGAGAGCACCAATCCGCTCGCCTTCCGGCACTACAACCCCGATGAAATCGTCGCCGGCAAGCGCATGGAGGACCACCTGCGTTTCGCGGTCGCCTATTGGCACTCGTTCACCTGGCCGGGCGGCGATCCGTTCGGTGGCCAGACCTTCCAGCGGCCGTGGTTTTCCGACACGATGGAAGCGGCGAAGATGAAGGCCGATGTCGCCTTCGAATTCTACCAGCTGCTCGGCGCGCCCTATTACTGCTTCCATGACGCCGATGTGCGGCCGGAGGGGAACAATTTCGCCGAGAACACGAAGAACCTCAACGAGATCGTCGACTATTTCGAGAAGAAGCAGGCCGAGACGGGCGTCAAGCTGCTCTGGGGCACGGCGAACCTGTTCTCCAACCGTCGCTTCATGTCTGGGGCTGCCACCAATCCCGACCCGGACGTCTTCGCCTTCTCCGCGGCAACCGTGAAGACCTGCATGGACGCCACCCAGCGGCTGGGTGGCGAGAACTATGTGCTCTGGGGCGGCCGCGAGGGCTATGAGACGCTGCTCAACACCGACCTGAAGCGCGAACTGAACCAGCTCGGCCGCTTCCTCAACCTCGTCGTCGAGTACAAGTACAAGACCGGCTTCAAGGGCACGATCCTGATCGAGCCGAAGCCGCAGGAACCGACCAAACACCAGTATGACTACGACGTCGCGACCGTCTACGCCTTCCTGCAAAAGAACGGGCTGGAAAACGAGGTGAAGGTCAATATCGAGCAGGGCCACGCGATCCTCGCCGGCCATTCCTTCGAGCACGAGATCGCCATGGCGAACGCCTTCGGCATCTTCGGTTCGATCGACATGAACCGCAACGACTACCAGTCCGGCTGGGATACCGACCAGTTCCCGAACAATGTGCCGGAAATGGCGCTCGCCTACTATCACATCCTCGCGGGCGGCGGCTTTACAACCGGCGGCACGAACTTCGACGCCAAGCTGCGGCGCCAGTCGCTCGATCCGCAGGACCTGCTGATCGGCCATATCGGCGGCATGGACTGCTGCGCGCGCGGCGTCAAGGCGGCGGCGAAGATGATCGAGGACGGTGCACTGTCGAAGCCGCTCGAGGAACGTTACGCGAAGTGGGAAAGCCCGGAGGCGCAGAAGATGCTGCGCGGGGAATATTCCCTTCACGAGATCGCCGGCATGGTCGAGCGGGAAAACATCAATCCCGAGCCGAAGTCCGGCCGTCAGGAATACCTGGAAAACGTCGTCAACCGCTACGTTTGACACTCGAATTACCATTGGGCGGGGAAAACGGGAGGTTTTCCCCGCCGGAAAACTTTGATAGAGGTGAATTACTGCAACGTTACAGTAAATATCCCGGGAGGAGATGCTTTATGAAGACGATCAAGGGGCCAGCGATCTTCCTCGGCCAGTTCGCAGGCGACGCGGCGCCGTTCAACACCTGGGACGGAATTACCAGATGGGCGGCGGACAAGGGCTATCTCGGCGTGCAGGTGCCGACCTGGGCCGGACAGTTGATCGACCTGAAAAAGGCCGCCGAATCCAAGGATTACTGCGACGAGCTTGCCGGGGTGGCGCGGAGCAACGGCGTCGAGATCACCGAGCTCTCCACCCACCTGCAGGGCCAGCTGGTGGCCGTGCATCCGGCCTATGACGAGGCGTTCGACGGCTTTGCCGCACCGGAGGTGCGCGGCAATCCCAAGGCACGGCAGGAGTGGGCCGTGGAACAGGTCAAGCTGGCGCTGAAGGCGTCGCGCAATCTCGGCATCAAGGCGCATGCGACATTCTCCGGCGCGCTGGCCTGGCCCTATTTCTATCCCTGGCCGCAGCGGCCGGCCGGACTCGTCGAGACCGCCTTCGATGAACTGGCGCGCCGCTGGTTGCCGATCCTCGATTATGCCGAGGAGCAGGGCGTTGACGTCTGCTACGAGATCCATCCGGGCGAAGACCTGCATGATGGCGTGACCTTCGAGATGTTCCTGGAGCGGGTAAAGAACCACGGCCGAGCCAATATGCTCTACGACCCGTCGCATTACGTGCTGCAATGCCTCGACTATCTCGACCACATCGACATCTACAAGGACCGGATCAAGATGTTCCACGTCAAGGACGCGGAGTTCAACCCGACCGGCCGGCAGGGCGTCTATGGGGGCTACCAGGGCTGGGTCAACCGGGCAGGGCGCTTCCGCTCGCCCGGCGACGGGCAGGTCGATTTCGGCGCGATCTTCTCGAAGATGGCAGCAAACGACTTCGACGGCTGGGCCGTGGTCGAATGGGAATGCGCGCTCAAGCATCCGGAAGACGGGGCAAGGGAAGGCGCCGAGTTCGTCAAGCACCACATCATCCGGGTGACCGAGCGGGCCTTCGACGATTTCGCTTCCGGCGGCACGGACGATGCCGCAAACCGCCGGATGCTCGGGCTTTAAGGAGAAGCCCCCACAAGGGAGAAAATGGCGGCAGCCAGAGGGAGCGCCAGAGACAACAAGGGAGACGATTTTCATGGCATTGGAAGGAAAGACGGAAGCGCGGACGGCGAAGATCAGGCTGGGCATGGTGGGTGGCGGTTCGGGCGCCTTTATCGGCGGCGTGCACCGCATGGCGGCGCGGATCGACGACCACTTCGAACTGGTGGCCGGGGCCCTGTCGTCGACGGCGGAAAAATCACAAGCCTCCGGCCGCGAGCTGGGACTCGATCCCCAGCGCTGCTACGGCTCGTTCGAGGAGATGGCCGAGAGGGAAGCGGCGCGGCCGGACGGCATCGAGGCCGTGTCGATCGTCACGCCCAACCATGTGCACTATCCGGCGGCCAAGGCCTTTCTCGAGCGCGGCATTCATGTGATCTGCGACAAGCCGCTGACCTCCAACCTCGAGGATGCGAAGAAGCTGAAAGAGGTCGCCGACCGGTCGAAGGCGCTGTTCATCCTGACGCACAATTACACCGGCTACCCGATGGTGCGCCATGCCCGCGAAATGGTGGCCGGGGGTCAACTCGGCGCGATCCGCGTGGTGCAGGCCGAATATGCGCAGGACTGGCTGACCGAGGCGGTCGAGCAGACCGGCGCCAAACAGGCCGTCTGGCGGACCGATCCCAAGCAGGCGGGCGCCGGCGGTTCGACAGGCGATATCGGCACTCATGCCTATAACCTCGCCTGCTTCGTCTCGGGGCTGAGGCTCGACAGCCTGGCCGCCGATCTCGACAGTTTCGTCGAGGGGCGGCGGGTCGACGACAACGCGCATGTGATGCTGCGCTTCGAAGGCGGGGCCAAGGGCATGCTGTGGTGCAGCCAGGTGGCGCCGGGCAACGAGAACGGCCTGCGGCTGCGGGTCTACGGGACGAAGGGTGGGCTCGAATGGGCGCAGGAAAATCCCAACCATCTCTGGTTCACACCCTTTGGTGACGAGAAACGGCTGATCACCCGAAACGGTGCCGGCGCGGGCGCTTCGGCGGCGCGTGTGAGCCGCATTCCGGCTGGCCATCCGGAAGGCTATCTGGAAGCGTTTGCGACGATCTATTCGGAAGCCGCCCTTGCGATAAGCGCCTCGAAATCGGGCAAGGCCGTCGATCCGGCGGTGGTCTATCCGACCATTGACGACGGCGTCAAAGGCGTTGCCTTCGTCGAGGCCTGCGTGGCGTCGTCGAAGGGCAACGGGGCGTGGGTGAAGGTTTGAGGATGGGAAACCACCCATCGCGGGGAGGATGACACCATGAAGCTGCAACGTTGCAGTTTTTTCTTCGTTCGCTCTTCACCGGCTCTGGCGAATGGTATATGCCGCTGGCGACATTTTTTGGGAGCGCCTTGACAAAAGGCCTTTGCCCCATGCCTGCCCAGAAGACGAAGGGTTTCCAGATGACCGATCCAAAGAAGCTTGCCGAACGCTTCCCCGGCGATTTCGTATTCGGTGTCGCCACCGCCTCCTATCAGATCGAAGGGGCGTCCAAGGCCGATGGGCGCAAGCCGTCGATCTGGGATGCGTTTTCCAATATGCCGGGCCGTGTCTATAGCCGGCACAACGGCGATGTGGCCTGCGACCACTACCATCGGTGGGAAGAGGATCTCGATCGCATCAAGGATATGGGCGTGTCTGCCTATCGTTTCTCGATCGCCTGGCCGCGGATCATTCCCGACGGCACGGGGCGCATCAACGAGAAGGGCCTCGATTTCTACGACAAGCTGATCGATGGTCTCAAGGATCGCGGCATCAAGGCTTTCGCCACACTCTATCACTGGGATCTGCCCCTGACGCTGATGGGCGAGGGCGGCTGGACGGCGCGCTCGACGGCCTATGCCTTTCAGCGCTACGCCAAGGTGGTGATGGCGCGGCTCGGCGACCGGCTCGATGCGGTTGCAACCTTCAACGAGCCCTGGTGCTCGGTCTGGCTTTCCCATCTCTACGGCGTGCATGCGCCGGGCGAGAAGAACATGGATGCGGCCTTGCACGCGCTGCACTACACCAACCTTGCTCATGGGCTCGGCATAGACGCGATCCGCCAGGTGGCCCCGCAGGTACCCGTAGGGTTGGTGCTGAACGCCCATGAGGTCATTCCCGGCTCCGGCGGCGAGGCAGACAAGGCGGCGGCCGAGCGGGCCTTCCAGTTCCACAACGGTGTGTTCTTCGGCCCGGTGTTCAAGGGCGAATATCCGGCCGAATTCCTCTCTGCGCTCGGCGACCGCATGCCGGAAGTCAAGGACAGCGACATGGAGGTCATCAGCCAGAAACTCGACTGGTGGGGACTCAACTACTACACGCCGATGCGGGTCGCCGACGATCCGACGCCGGGCGCGGAATTTCCGGCGACGGTCGACGCGCCGCCGGTCTCCGAGGTCAAGACCGATATCGGCTGGGAGGTCAACGCGCCGGCGCTGAAGTCGCTCGTCGAAGGTCTCTACGATCGTTACGAACTGCCGGTCTGCTACATCACCGAGAACGGCGCCTGCTACAATATGGAAGTCGAGAACGGCGAGGTCGATGACCAGCCGCGCCTCGACTACTACGCCGAGCATCTAAGCATCGTCGCAGACCTGATCCAGGATGGTTTCTCGATGCGCGGCTATTTCGCCTGGAGCCTGATGGACAATTTCGAGTGGGCGCAAGGCTACAAGATGCGTTTCGGCCTCGTCCATGTGGACTACGATACCCAGGTGCGAACAATCAAGAAGAGCGGCAAATGGTATAGCGAGCTGGCCGCACAGTTTCCGAAGGGCAATCACAAGGGAGCGTGACACCGGCGTTCAAAACGGCATCATGGCGGAACCGATTCCGGAGAATGGATTGCCGTCATGACCGCTGCTTGCGCCCGGCCACTGAAACTCTATGCGATCAGCGGCAGCCTGCGGGCGCTGTCGACCAATCGCGCCCTGCTCAAGGCCTTGTCGTCGTCGGCGCCGGACGGGATGGAGATCGAACTTGACGATCTGATCGGAACATTGCCGATTTTCAACCCCGATATGGAGGGAGACCTGACGCCCGCCGCGGTGCTCGCCTTCGCGCGGAAGGTTGCGGACGCGGACGGTCTCATCATCGCCTCGCCCGAATATGCCCATGGCATTTCGGGCGGCCTGAAGAACGCGCTGGACTGGCTGGTGTCGCGCTCGGAGATTCCCGGCAAGCCCATGATGCTTGTTCGCGCGTCGGGCCGCAGCGACATTTCCCATGCCGCGCTTCAGGAGGTGCTGCGAACGATGTCGGTGGCCCTGCTGCCGGAGACGGGCTTTGCCGTGCACCTCATCGGCAAGAAGCCGGACGAAATCGAGCGCCTTCTTTGCGAGAACGGTCCGCTCCGCGAAATGGCCGAAGCGCTCGAAGGCTTTGCGGACTGGATCGGCGCGGAGCGCTGATCAGTTCCTCGCCGTCGGCCTCTGCCGAGGGCAATAGCCTCAGCCGATACGGATCAGCTTATCGTTGCCACGTTCGGCCGCCGTCCGCTCGTCAAATTCGGCGCGGGCCTCGTGAATTTTCCCGTAATTGTTGAAGACCCAGGCGCCCACGGCCTCGATCGGGTCCGAGAAAGACTGCCCGACCTCCGTCAGTTCATACTCCACGCGGGGCGGGATTGTCGGATAGACGGTGCGCTTAACCATGCCGTCACGCTCGAGCGCGCGCAGGGTCAGGGTCAACATGCGCTGGGAAATACCGACCACGGCACGCTTCAGGTCGCTGAAGCGTTGCGGCCCCTTGCGCAGGACCATGATGACGAGAACGCTCCACTTGTCGCCGAGGCGCGAGAGCATTTCACTAACTGTCGGGCATTGCGCCGGATCGTAGGGTGAGCACATTTCCGGTTACCTCCATGTGCCTTCGTATAGCTGATGTGCCTTCTTGTGTCTTCTCCAAAGTTACATAATTAGCCTTGGTTACCATTTGATACCGAGTCCCGCCGTGGCATTCCTGCCCCGTCGGGCGGTGTCGCACAGGACAACCAACCAGGAAAGGCACACTCCCATGCTCCTAGAAAAGCTCAACTGGCGCTACGCAACCAAGAAAATGGACCCATCCAAGACGGTGTCCGATGACAAGATAGAGCGTATCCTCGAAGCGGCGCGGCTGGCTCCGACCTCCAGCGGGCTGCAACCCTTCGAGATCATTGTTGTCAAGGACAGGCAGACGCGGGAGAGGATCCAGGAAATCGCCTGGAACCAGGCCCAGGTCACGGAGGGCTCGCATCTCCTCGTATTCGCGGCCTGGGACGATTACACGCCCGAGCGCATCAACGGCATGTTCGATCTCGTGAATGCGGAACGCGGCTTCACCAACGAGGGTTGGGAAAACTATCGCAAGATGCTGCTCGACACCTATCCGCCGCGTGAGTCGCAGGTCAACTTCGAGCATGCGGCGCGCCAGGCCTATATCGGCTTCGGGCTTGCGCTGACGGCCGCCGCCTTCGAGGGCGTCGATTCGACCCCGATGGAAGGTTTCGACGCCGCCAAGCTCGACGAGATCCTGGGGCTTCGCGAGCGCGGCTTGCGTTCGGTGACGATTATGCCGATCGGCTACCGGGCCGAAGAGGGCGACTGGCTGGTCAATCTCAAGAAGGTGCGTCGCCCGAAGGAAAGCTTCGTCACCGTCGTCAACTAGGCCGTCAACCAAGACGCGTGGCGTGTCGGAGGAAGTCCGGCACGCCTTACGATCCGGTCCGACCCTTCCGGATTGAACGAATTTTCCGCCTGACGCGTATGTGGCGGAAAAACATCCCTGTTCCGCTGCGGTCGACGGTGGCATAAGCGGATCAGATTTCCGCGACGCATAGCTGACCTGCGCTGCGCGGGTTTGAAAAGGTGAAACTGAAGATGCTAGATCGGCGCCGAACCGTCCGAATGTGTATGCCGCGATAGACCATCCGGCACACGATCATCTTTGCCGCTCCGAGCGGCACTCACCGAAGAGACTTGCATGACCCACCGACCCAGCGCGCGCGACGCCTCGACAGGAGGCTCCCGATGAGCGCACCTGCCATTGCCCCATCCCTTGCCCAGCGTCCGATGGTCGCCTTCGAGGGCGTGACCAAGCATTTCGGCGGCACCAAGGGCCAGCCGGCCTTCACGGCGCTCGCCGGCATCGACTACGCCGTGCCGAAGGGGTCCATCACCGGCATCATCGGCCGCTCCGGGGCGGGCAAGTCGACGCTGATCCGGCTGGTCAACGGGCTCGAGATTCCCTCAACCGGCAAGGTGCTCGTCGACGGCGTCGATGTCGGCGCGCTCGACGACGCAGCACTTCGCGCGCTTCGCCGCGAGATCGGCATGATCTTCCAGCATTTCAACCTTCTGTCCTCGCGCACGGTCTTCGACAATATCTCCCTGCCGCTGGAGATCGCAGGGGTTGACCGGCGCACCATCGAGGCGCGGGTGCGGCCGCTGATGGACCTGGTGGGGCTTGCCGACAAGGCTGGCCGCTACCCGGCGGAACTCTCCGGCGGTCAGAAGCAGCGCGTCGGCATCGCGCGTGCGCTCGCCACCGAACCGAAGCTGCTGCTGTCGGACGAGGCGACCTCGGCGCTCGATCCTGAAACGACGCAGTCGATCCTCGAACTGCTGAAGACCATCAACCGCGATCTGGGCCTTACCGTCCTGCTCATCACCCACGAGATGGAAGTGGTAAAGACCATCGCCTCGCAGGTGGCCGTGATCGACCGGGGCCTGATCGTCGAACACGGCCGCACCTTCGACGTATTCACGGCGCCGAAGCACGAGACGACGCAGGCGCTGCTTTCGGCTTCGATCGGCGCGAAGCTGCCGGAATGGATCCGCTCGGATCTGAAGGCTGAGCCTGCGCCGGGTGACAGGGCGCTCGTGCGGCTGATCTTCTTCGGCGAGACGGCGTTCCAGCCACTGACCGCGCGGCTCGTCGCGGAGCTTGGGGCCGACGTCAACATCCTGGCTGGGGCCATCGACGAGATCGCCGGCGAGCCCTTCGGCTCGCTCGTGGTTTCCTATCCCGCCGATCCGGCCACGCTGGAGCGGGCTCAACGCTTCTACCGGGAAACCGGTCTTGCCACGGAGGTGATCGGCTATGGCGCCTGACATGCTCTTCAACCTGCTCGCAAAGGCTCTCTGGCAGACCCTGCAGATGGTCGCCGTGGCCGGCTTTCTCGGCACGTTGGCCGGGCTGCCGATCGGGGTCTTTCTCGCCACCAGCGGCAAGGGCGAGCTTTTCGCCGCCCCGACGGTCAACCGCTTCGTCGGGTTGATCGTCAATGCGGCGCGCTCGACGCCCTTCATCATCCTCGTCGTGGCGATCATTCCTTTCACCCGGCTCGTCACCGGAACCTCGATCGGCACGGCGGCGGCGATCGTGCCGCTCACCGTCGCCACCATTCCCTTCGTCGCCCGCCTGATCGAGGCGGCAATCCGCGAAGTGGACAAGGGACTGATCGAAGCGGCCCGCGCCATGGGCGCCACGCCGCTGCAGATCGTGACCAAGGTGCTGCTCGCCGAAGCGCGGCCCGGCATCGTTCTGGCGCTGACGCTGACGCTCGTCAGCCTGATCGGCTATTCGGCCATGGTCGGGGCCGTCGGCGGCGGCGGGCTCGGCGATCTCGGCATCCGCTACGGCTACCAGCGCTTCATGCCGGACGTGATGCTGACGGTGGTCGTGGTGCTCATCGTTCTGGTGCAGGCGGTGCAGAGCGCCGGCGACCATCTTGCGCGGCGCTTCGACAGGCGCAGCCGCAAGAACTGACCTTTCCCCTTCAGAAAACCCAAGGAGTGATTTCCATGAAGAAGCTTATCCTCGCGGCCTCTCTCGCCGCTCTCTTTTCCGCAAGCGCGGCCCTTGCTGAAACCATCAAGGTCGGCGTGACCGGCGGCCCGCATGCCCAGATCATGGAGAAGGTCAAGGAAGTCGCCGCCACCAAGGGCCTCGACATCGAGATCCTCGAATTCTCCGACTATGTCGTGCCGAACCAGGCGCTGGCTGACGGTGACCTCAACGCCAATTCCTTCCAGCACCAGCCCTATCTCGACAACCAGGTGAAGGATCGGGGCTTCGACCTCGTCAGCGTCGCTCAGACGGTGAACTTCCCGATGGGCGTCTATTCCAAGAAGGTGAAGAGCCTCGACGAGCTGGCCGAGGGCGCAACGGTCGCGATCCCGAACGATCCGACCAATGGCGGACGGGCGCTGCTGATCCTCGCTGACAAGGGCCTGATCAAGGTCGATGCCGCCAAGGGGCTGAAGATCGGTCCAGCAGACGTCACCGAGAACCCGAAGAACCTCGAATTCGTCGAACTCGACGCCGCCCAGCTGCCGCGCGCGCTCGATGACGTCGACGCCTCGGTGATCAACACCAATTACGCGCTGGAAGCCGGCCTCGACCCGGCCAAGGACCCGATTGCCCGCGAAGGCGAGAAGGCGCCCTACATCAACGTTATCGCGGTGAAGTCGGCCGACAAGGATGCCGCCTGGGTCAAGACGCTTGTCGAGTCCTATCACAGCGACGCGGTGAAGGCATTCATCGTTGAACAGTTCAAGGGCGCCGTCATTTCGGCCTGGTAAGCCGGCAACGGCCCCGCATCCATGACGGGCGGGCAGCGGAGAGAGCCGTTGCCCGCCCGATTTCCTTCAATCCGGATTGACGTTTTCGAAATTTGACTGTAGCGAACCTTCAGGTTTCAGCCGCCTGCCGCTCGCGGACATCTGTCTTGGTGAAGGTCTGATCTGGACGATTTTCTCCCCCTCTGTGCATTTCGCGCGGCGGGCAATGCGAGCCCCCTCCTTCAATGCGAAGTGCCCTTTTGAGGAGCGTGGGATGTCGTCGGGCACCTCCACCCACAATGCCTATCTCAGCGGGCCGATTGCCGGCCTGTTCGCAAAGACCGCACTGCCCATCATCTTCGTGATGAGCATGAACGGTTTTCTGACCGTGGTCGATGCCATCTTCCTGGGGGTCTTTGTTGGCCCGCAGGCGGTGGGCGCCGTCACCGTCGTCTTTCCGGTCTACATGCTGATCGTCGCGCTCGCGACACTGGTGTCCGCAGGCATGTCCAGCGTGCTCGCGCGCAATCTCGGGGCGGGCCGGATTGACGGGGCGCAAGGCGTGTTCGCCGGTGCGCATATGCTGGCGCTGGCGATCAGCGTCTCCGTGATCGCCGGCTTCATTGTTTTCGGTGATCATCTGGTCCTGCGCCTCGCCAACGGGTCGCTTCCGCTTTACCGCATGGCATATGCCTTTGTCGCCATCGTCATCTTCGCTTCGCCTTTGCAGTTTCTGCTCTCGGTCCAGGCGGATGCGTTGCGCAGCGAGGGCCGGGCCGGCCTGATGGCCGCGATGAGCCTTTTGGTGTCGCTCGCCAATATCGGTTTCAACTATCTTCTTATCGCCTGGCTGGGCTGGGGAGTGGCCGGGTCCGCCTATGGCACGGCGCTGGCGCAGGGGCTGGCTCTGTGCCTTCTCGTCGTCTTCCGCCTGTTCGGTCGAACGGACCTCCGGCTTTCGGCGCTGCTGCGGCATCGGCCGACGGCGGCGTGGCGTCCGATTGTCTCGCTGGGTGCGCCGCAGAGCCTCGGCTTCATCGGCCTTGCGGGGATATCGGCGACGATCATCGCGGCTTTGCAGATCTCGGCGGGTGACAGATACCAAGCGGTCGTTTCCGGCTACGGCATCATCACGCGGATCATGACATTCGCCTATCTTCCGCTGTTGGGCATGAGCCAGGCGATGCAATCAATGGTGGGCAATAATGTCGGCGCAAGGCTGTGGCAGCGCTCGAACGACAGCCTGCGGTTCGGACTGATGGCGGCATTCCTCTATTGCCTTGCGGTAGAATGCCTTCTGGTCGGCGCAATCCGCCCGGTCAGCCTGCTGTTCGTCAGCGAGGATGCGGTCGTGGGCGAGGTCGCCCGGATCATGCCGGTGATGGTCGCGATGTATGTCGTCTCGGGCCCACTCGTCATGCTGACCGCCTATTTCCAGGCGATTGGCGATGCCGGCCGGGCAGCGATCCTGGGATTGTCAAAGCCCTACCTGTTCACCATGCCGCTGATCATCGGCTTTGCGCTGGCTTTTGGCGAGCGGGGAATCTGGTTTGCCACTCCGATAGCGGACCTGATGCTTCTGGTTTTGGCCGTCGTGGTGCTGGCCCAGACAGCCAGACAACACGGCCTCGCATGGGGGCTTTTCATGCGCGATCGTTAGCCAGGAGCGTGAGGCGAGGGCCGCACATCGGCGGCCCCGTCAGCTGCCGATGTGCTTTTCGCCGCGCTTCTTCGCGAGCGCGATCTGCTTTTGCCGCTGGCGGTAGCGGTCGCGGTCCGCCTCGGTGCGGCTGTCGTAGCAGTGCGGGCAGGAGACGCCTTCCTCGAACTTCGGCGACTTCACCTCTTCCGCCGTCAGCGGATAGCGGCAGGCATGGCAGAGCGTGTGCTCACCTTCCTTCAGCCCATGGGTGATCGAGACCCGCTCGTCGAAGACGAAGCAGGCGCCGTCCCACAGGCTCTCTTCCGCCGGCACTTCCTCGAGATATTTCAGGATGCCGCCCTTCAGGTGGTAGACCTCATCGAAGCCCATTTCCTTGGCGAACGCCGTCGACTTCTCGCAGCGGATGCCGCCGGTGCAATACATGGCGAGCTTCGGCTTGTTGTGCAGGCCGGGATTGTTGCGCATCCAGTCGGGAAACTCGCGGAAGGTCTTGATGTTGGGGTCGATCGCGCCCCTGAAGATGCCGATCGCCGTTTCGTAATCATTGCGGGTGTCGATGACGATGGTCTCGGGATCGGAGATCAGCGCGTTCCAGTCCTTCGGATCGACATAGGTGCCGACGATCTTGTTGGGGTCGATATTCTCGACGCCCATGGTGACGATTTCCTTCTTCAGGCGCACCTTCATGCGCAGGAAGGGCATTTTCGCTGCACGGCTTTCCTTGTGCACGAGCCCTGAAAATTCCGGCTGCGAACGGATGAAGGCGAGGATTTTCGCAATGCCCTCGTCGGTGCCGGCGATGGTGCCGTTGATGCCTTCGGCGGCCAGCAGCAGCGTGCCCTTGATGCCGTTTTCACGGGCGACGGCATCGAGTTCCGCGCGAAAGTCCTCAAACCGCGGGAAGCGGGTGAAGTGATAGAGCGCGGCGACGCAGAAGGCGCCGCTCTCTTCATGGCGTATGGATTGGAGGCTGTCTGTCATGCTGCCGAAATACAGCCTCGGCCCCTGTTGCGCAACGATTTTCGCGTTTCGGTCTGCACCTTGAATTCTGTCAAATTCGACGTGTCCTTGCGATGAGCGCGCGGAACAGACCTCTTCGCCCCGCGCCTTCATCCTTGCCGCCTATTGCACCGGCGGGTTGTAAAAGCGGAGCCGGTGCCCATCCGGATCGGCGATCACGAAGGTGCGGCCGAAATCCATGTCGGTCGGCTTTTGCAGGACCGTATGGCCGGCGGCCACCAGCTTTCCATGGATCGCGTCGACCTCGGCTGCGCTGCCAAGCGGGACGGCGACCTCGAACAGGCCGGCGCTGCCCGTCGCCGCCGGCTCCACTGTATTACGGGACCAGAGCCCCAGCTTGATATTGCCGGGGAAGACGAACATCGCGAAGGTCGGTGACAGCGCGGCCGGCTTCAAGCCGAAAATGCCCTCGTAGAAGATGGCGCTCCGTTCCGGATTGTCGACATAGAGATTGATGAAACTCGGTATCATGGGGCTCTCCTGTGGTTGAGAGCCCGACACTAGACCGACATACTGCCAAAAAATGGCAGTATTCTACAACATGCGTTCGGGAATCCCGTTCTGCTGTCGCCAGGCCTTGAGCAGCTGCATCCGGCGCTTCGGGTAGCGGCCGATCCCGCTTTCGAGGATGTCCATGCGATCGGTGCGGAAGCTGCGGAAGTCGTCGCGCAGCGTGCACCAGGCCATGACGACGCGGGCGCCCGAGAAGAAGGTCAGGGCAAAGGGCCAGATCAACCGCTCGGTCGCGTCGCCCTTTTCGTCGCGATAGGCGATCTTCACGATCTGCTCGGAGCGGATGAACTGGCGCATCTGGGGCAGGTCGATGCGGTCTTCCGGCAGCGGAAGTCCCGGCCCTGCAAACAGGGTGCTCGCCGCAAGCTCCTCGCGCAGATCGCCCGGCAGGACTTCGGTGATTTTGGCAAGCGCGTCGCGGGCGCAAATCGCCAGTTCCGCGTCTGCCCTTTGCGCCACCAGCCGGGCGCCCAGAACCAGGGCTTCAATCTCCTCCCGGGAGAACATCAGCGGCGGCAACATGTAGCCGGGCCGCAGCACATAGCCGACGCCCGCCTCGCCCTCTATGTTGGCGCCCTGCGCCTGCAAGGTGGCAATGTCGCGGTAGAGCGTGCGCAGGGAGACGCCCAGTTCCGCAGCCAGCGACGCTCCGCTCACCGGCTGTCGGTGGCGGCGCAGGACTTGCAGGAGCGACAGCAAGCGTTCAGAGCGACTCATTGTCCAATCATACAGGATTTGCTGCCAAATAATGACAGCAAAGACCAGTCATTCGGTTGCAGCGGCGGTCCACAAGGCCTCGATGATCATGCTCTCCCGCTCCGGCGTGTCGGCGAAGATCTGTTCGGCAAGGTGGAGGGCGGTTCTGCGCAGCTCCTGCTGCTGGCGGATGATGACGCCAAGCAGGTGGGAAAGTTCCGCGCCGCCGCCGAGAATACCGGGCTCGCTGTCGAGGAGCGCAACCAGCAGCGCAAGGTCGTGTTCATGGCCGAGCGTGGTGAAGAGCGCCTTGGCCTCCGCCCGCTTGGCGGCCATGGCGGATGGCCATACATCACGCAACAGAGACAGGTGCATCCAATAGGTCTGCGCGCTCTTGCGCAGCTCATGGAAGACCTCGGCATGGGCGCTCGTGTGGCAGGCGGCGAGCGCCGTCCGCGCCCTGGACAGGTTCTTCCTCCAGCCCCTGGCGAGCCGGCGCGCGGTCTTGCGCGGGGCGTCATCGAAAGTCAGATGACTGAGCGCGGCGATCGCTTCGCGGCAGCTCTCGCTGGCGGCTTGCGCCTTTTCCGGCAGGTCGTGTTCGCCCGCGGCCAGTGCATCGCGGCGTGCGGTCAGTGCCGCGCGCGCGTGAGCAAGCGCCGTTTCCTCCTCCGGGTTCAGAGCGTGGTCCTGGAGATAGGTCGCCGTCTCGATGAGGGCGGTCGCATCGCGTACGAGCGAAAGCGTTGCGGCGGTGTCGCGCAGGCGAGCGTTCTCACGGACGAAGAAATCCTTCGCATCGGCGGCGATCAGGCGATAGAGCGCGCGCACCCGCTTGTACTTCTTGCGCGCTTCGTGGATCGCCTCATGAAGCCCGTCCGGCTGTTCCTCGAAGGAGGCGATGGCAAGGCGAAGCTGAGCGGCCGCAACCGCGCGCACTTCCGCGGTGAAACTTCGGCCGGGCCTAATTCGGTAAGACATCGAGAAGTCTCGTCTCCAGTTTCTCGGTTGCGAGCGACTGGTTGGAATAGCGTCGGTCGCCTGTCACTTCCCGGCCGACCCAGTCGGGAAGGGGCGGTTCGTCATTCTCGTCGGACAATTCCACCTCGGCAATCACCAGGCCGAGATAGGCGCCCTCATAGGCATCGATCTCCCAGATGAAGCCATTGTATTCCACGGTATAGCGGACCTTCTCGATCACGTTGCCGACAGCAAGAGAAATCATCTCCTCCGCCTCGGCAATGGGAATTGTATACTCGAATTCGTCTCGAACGAGGGAGTTCTGGCCGATCTTGATGGTCACCTGGGCGGAGGCGTCATTGCGGGTCCTGACGCGCACGGACCGGTCGTTCATCGTGACGATATATGCCTGGCGCATCGGTGTCTTGGAGGTTGCAAGGTCGCGCCAGTCGTCGTTTGCCACCAGGAATTTTCGCTCTATTTCCTTCGCCATGGGCCAGCACCGTCTGTTTCCTGTGGGTCCCAGCCTAACGCATGTCCCGGCCTTGGCAAACCGGGGCTCTTATACCGCGCGCATTTGTCTCGACAATGACGGCATCGCGCGATAATCGGTTGAGGAATTCAATCGTTTTAAGAAAGGTGGTCCGGTCATGAGCGAGAAAACCGAAAAGCTTCTTGCGACACTGAGATTGCAGCCCGTCATTCCGGTTCTGATCATCGAGGATGCGGCGACGGCGGTGCCATTGGCGCGAGCGCTGGTGGCCGGTGGCCTGAAGGCGATCGAGATCACCATGCGCACCGATGCGGCGCTGGAAGCCGTCCGCCGCGTCGCGGATGAAGTCGAAGATGCGGTGGTCGGCGCCGGCACGATCCTCAATGCGGTGCATTTCGAGGCTGCGGTGAATGCGGGTTCGCAATTCATCGTCAGCCCCGGCACGACGCGGGAGCTCATTCACGCCGCACGCGGCTCGGACATCCCCCTGCTTCCGGGGGCCGCGACCGCCAGCGAAGTCATGCAATTGCGCGAAGAGGGCTATCAGGTGCTGAAGTTCTTCCCGGCCGAGCAGGCCGGTGGCGCTGCCTATCTCAAGTCACTGTCGTCGCCGCTTGCCGGAACGCTGTTCTGCCCGACGGGCGGCATTTCGCTGAAGAATGCGAAGGACTATCTCTCGCTTCCGAACGTCGTCTGCGTCGGCGGTTCCTGGGTTGCGCCGAAGGAGCTTGTAGCGGCCGGCGACTGGGCGGGGATCACCAGGCTTGCGGCGGAAGCGGCAGCGCTCGCGGGATAAAAGGCGAGCGGCCGAAAACGCGCCGGCGTCTTTGTATTTCCATCTTCGCGTTCCTATCTTGCTTGTCGACAGACAAAGCCCAAGGAGAGCCCGATGTTCGATGCGAAGAAGCTGCTTGACCAATTTCTCGGCGCCCAGGTGCCGGGAACGACCGGAAGTGTCAGGGACAAGGCCGGTGATGCGGCCAAACTCGCCAAGGACAATCCATTGGCGACGGGCGCCATCGTCGCGGTTCTGCTCGGGACCAAGACCGGACGCGAACTGACGGGCAGCGCGCTGAAGCTCGGCGGTCTCGCGGCAATCGCGGGCCTCGGCTATCAGGCCTACAAGAACTATCAGGCAGGCAAGGCTCCCGAGACGTCGGCGAGCGCGGAGCCCACGCTTCTCCCGCCCCCGGCCGATTCCCCATTCAGCCCGCAAGCAGCCGCGTCCAGCAACGATTTCGCGCTGGCGCTGGTGCGGGCGATGATCGCAGCCGCAAAATCCGACGGGCATGTCGACGAGAAAGAGCGCTCCCGGATCATGGACAGGATCCATATGTCCGGTCTCGGCGCCGAGGCGGAAGCCTTCATCGAACTGGAACTCGCCAGCCCCACGGATGTCAGCGCGCTGGTGGCCGCTGCCAAATCGGAAGAACAGAAAGTGGAGCTCTATACCGCCTCGCGGCTTGCCATCGACCCTGACAGCAGGGCGGAGCGCGGCTATCTCGACATGCTCGCGGGACGCCTCGGTCTTGCCGACGCGCTGGTCGATCACATCGAGGCGACGGTATCATCCGCGACCGCCTGATCCCGAAGCCTGCGCATCAAGAAGGCCGGTTGCCTTTGCCGGGCGGCTGGCCTAATCCTCTGTCCAGTGAGCAAACAGGGTTGATCATGCGCGATCTTTCGAATTTCAAGGGCTGCCCGGCACCGAAGCCGGTCACGCTTTCCGGGCGTTTCGTTACCGTAGAGCCATATCAGAAGGAGAAGCACCTGCAGGCGCTCTGGGACGGGCTTGGCGGCATGGGCATCAACCCGCTGCTGACCTATTTCACCCAGCCCGACTTCGCTGGCATCGCCGATTTCGATGCCTGGCTCGAGAGCGTGCAGACCAAGGGCGGCTGGGTCACCGAAGTCTTCCGAGACAACAAGACGGGCAAGATCGTCGGCATGGCGAACTACATGCGGGCCGATCCCGCCAATGGCGTCGTCGAAGTGGGCGGCGTGGCCCATGGCCCGGCGATGAGCCGCACACCGCTTGCCACGGAAGCGCACTACCTGATGGCGCGGCACGTTTTCGACGATCTCGGCTATCGCCGCTACGAGTGGAAATGCCATAACGAGAACGAGCCGAGCCGGACGACGGCAAAGCGCTACGGCTTCACCTTCGAGGGCGTGTTCCGCCAGCACATGCTGTCCAAGGGCAAGAACCGCGACACGGCCTGGTTCTCGATGATCGATGGCGAATGGCCGCTCATCAAGGCCGCCTTCGAGGGCTGGCTTGCGTCGGAGAACTTCCGTGCCGACGGCAGCCAGATCCACAGGCTGGAAGACATCCGCGCGGAACTCGCCAAGGGAGCCGCGGCATGAACGGGAACAACCGGTCGTCGGCGATTGCCGCCGCAATCATCATTCTCGGCGTCGGCATCATGCTGTTCGTCCTGCCGAAGATCGTGCTCTGGATCGGCGATTATTCGCCCGTTCTGGCGGCGGTTCTGGGATCGCTGGTGATCCTGTCCTTCTTTCTGATCTTCTGGCTACGCGCCCGCTATCAGCGGCGGCGCGACAATCAGAACTGAAGGGCTGCGGCCAAAAGCAGCAAACCCATCGCAATGACGAGAAGCGCGCCGAGGATTTCGATCGCGGTGGCGACGCGGCGCGCCGCCGGCGAACCGGGGCCGGAAATGCGCACGGCCAGCGATTTGGCCGAAACCGCGATCGTGGCGAGCGCGGAGACCGTGATCGCGGTGCCGAGCGCCATGGCGAAGACCGACATCACCCCGCCCAGATAGAGGCCGTTCAGGAGCGCGAAGGTCATGACCAGAAGCGCTCCGGAACAGGGACGCATGCCCACGGCGACGATAGCCGACCAAGCTTCACGGAGCCTGAAATCCTTCGATGCGAGAAGGCGCGGATCGGCCATGTGGGTCATTCCGCAATCCGGGCAGGTCGCGCCGGGCGAGAGGTTGTCGTGACGATGATCCACAGCGATCGCCTCGAACCGAAGGCCCGTGGCGCCGGCGGGAGCGAGGGACGCCGGGACGAGATTGTCGAACAATGCCGCGTTCGCGGTCCGCCGCGACCACATTCCCCGCAATTTCCTGAACAGCAGCCAGCCGCCGAAAGCGACGATCAGCGCATAGCTCGCGAGCTCCATGGCGTTGGTGGCATCGGTCATGGAGATGGCCGTGCCGCGCAAGGCCAGATAGGCGAACCCGACGACAGCGATGGCGACTATGCCCTGTAGGAAGGCGGAGACGAAGGAGATGACGATGCCGCGCTTCAGTTCGGTCTCGTTGGCGATCATGTAGGACGAGATCACCGCCTTGCCGTGACCGGGGCCCGCCGCATGGAAGACGCCATAGGCGAAGGAAAGGCCGATCAGGGTCGCGAGATGGGCGGGGTTTTCGCGCATGGCCTTCAGGGCGCCGGTCAGCGCGCGATAGAAGGCCTGCTGGTTTTCGTTGACCCAGGCCAGCACGCCACCGAAGGGGCCGGTCGTCTGGAAGCTGGGCTCGGCTGTGCCGATGCCAAGCGGCGAGGCCGCAAGCGCAACCGAGGCAGTGATCGCCAGCAGCAGGCCGGACATGACGAGAGATTTGCTGAGGCGGCGTGTCAGCATGTCAGTTCGAGCCGTGTGGCAAACATCTTGCCCATGTCCGTGCCTGCTGGATCGCTGAAGAAGGCTTCCGTCAGCGAGGCCTGGTTCTGCGCCATGACCTCATCTGGATCGGGGCGGATGACCTGCCGCTTGCAGGACTTGAAACCGTCGCCCTCGATGGCGAGATCGCCGTCGTTGACGAAGTCGATGGAGGTATAAAATGTCGGGTCGTGGACGCCGAAGGAAAGATTTCCCTTGATCGACACGTCCGTCTGCGGCTTGACGACGAAGAAGACGATCAGCCGGTTGTCCTTGAAATCGACGTTGAAAGCCTCGGGCTTATCCACCGCCACCGTCGCGCCATTGCTGGTGATGAAGGTGAAGTAGCCATAGTCGGCGAGCGATTCGCGTATGGTGTTGGCAATTTCCTGCAACTCGCCGGCGTCGAGCTTCAGGTCTGTATTCTTGTCGAAATCCATCAGCACACTGGACGAGAAGACCTCGTCGAAGCGCCAGACATTGCGCAGTTCGGCAATCGTCGCATCGTCGCCCGCGATCACCTCGAGGCGGGCCTCGGTGAAGATATGCGGATGGGCCAAGGCAGGCAGGGGCGCAAGGGCAAGACATGCCGCCGCGAGGGTAGTGATTTTTCTCATGCCGACCCA
>JBAYTX010000034.1:0-48847 GCA_041675415.1 Rhizobium sp.
GCGCCCTGATAGGGTTCGATGAACGACGGGTGATTGTGGCTTTCCATCTTGAAGACGACGCAGTCGCCATCATCGATGTCGACGACGCCGGCATTTTCGCCGGGTCCCTGAAGCACGCGCGGCCCGTTGGTCGGGAGGGTTCTTAGCCAACGCTTGGATGACTTGTAGGAGCAATGTTCGTTCCACATCGCCGAAAAGATACCAAGCTCAGTGAAGCTCGGCTCGCGTCCGATCAGTTCCAAAATCCTCTCGTATTCCTCGGGCTTCAGGCCATGCGCGGCAACGAGTTCGGGGGTGATTGGAATTGAATTTGGAATGTTCATGATCTTCTCTGGATCGTTGGGAAGGCGGCTTTCGTTTGCCTATAGCCCATGCGCGCTGAAACCGCGATAGGGAAATTGCCCAATTTCCAACCTGATCCACGCCGGAGGGATCAGGAATAGGTGTCGTATGCCGCCGGGCCGGCGTCGAGAAGCCGCCGGAGGATCTGCAGGCCTGCGAAGACTTCTTCCCGGTCGGCACCTTCGCTGAAGCCTACCCGCACATGGTGATAGACCCGTTGCGAGCGCCCGGCCTTGAACTCGTCCTCGTCGTCGATCAGCACGCCCTCATTGAAGGCGGCTTGCTTGAAAGTGCCCGACAACCACGGCTCAGGCAACTTCAGCCAGAAGAAGGGCAGGCGTTCATGGGAACGGAAGCTGTAGCCTGAGAAAATCTCGCGCACCAACTTCTCGCGAATGGTCAGTTCGTTCACAATACGATCGCGAATATTCGCCGCAGCGCCAGAAAGCACCAGCCGGCCCGCCAATTCCGCCAGAATGAAGGGAAGACCACCGGAGATCATCTTCTGGGTGACCCTCAGGCGCTGGGTGAAATGTTCGGGTGCCGCGACCCAGGCGCCGCGAACGCCCGCCGCGACTGATTTCGAGAGACCGCTGACCAGAAAGGTCCGGTCGGGTGCGATCTCGGCGAGAAGCGGGATGCCATCCTGGATCAGGGTGCCGTAAATATAGTCTTCGACCAGCCAAACATTGTGCCGGCGGGCGATCTCGGCGATCTGCCTGCGTCGTTCCTCGGGCAGGGTGCTTGTCGTCGGGTTCTGGCCGGAACTGATGATGAAGGCGAGTTTCGGGTGTTCGCGCGCGCACAACCTTTCGAAATCCTCGGGAAGCATGCCTTCTGCGTCGGAATCCACCAGGCAGACCTGTCGTCCGATGAGCGTCGCGCTGCGGGCGACTTGCGAATAGGTCACGTGCTCGCAGACGATCCTGTCGCCAGCCGCCGTCACCGCAGTGATAATCGCCGTTACAGCGGCATGGACCCCGAGATGCGGGGTGATCGAGTTTGCATCTGGCGCCCAATTTCCGTTCGCGAGCCATTGCCGCCCCGCATCCTGCCAGTCCGCTGCCACCGCCCGAGTATAGCCGGTGATTTCGCCCGGATGTTCCCGGGTGATTTCCTCAATCAACCGTCCAACAATCGCCGCCTGACCGACGTCGACGGCCGCCGTGGTGTCGAAGCGCAGTTTGCCCGCCGGCGTCATGAGCGGCCGTGTGCCACCATAGCGAGACAGGATCGGGTCGCCGGCCAAACGCTGTTTGTCGTGTCGCCCGTTCAGAACATAAGTGCCGCGGCCCACTTCGCCCGAGACCAGCCCGCGTTCGCGCAGCAGGTTGTAAGCGCGCGAGATTGTCCCGATTGTCACCCCTAGGTCGTATGCGATGTCTCGTTGCGGCGGCAGCTTCGCGCCTTCGCCCAGGCGACCGTGCTTGATGTCGCGTTCGGCGGCATCCGCGATCCGGATGTAGAGAGGTCCAGCAGTCGTGGAGAGGTCGGGGAGCCAATTTGTCATCATGACATCTTTTACATTGTCACCCGACAACGGTCAATTCATAGAGAGCCTACTTCGTCTATGAAGACAATTTGTGGAGAGGCACGATGACAATTCATGCAACTGAAGGAGCGCGCGCATGCGGGGGAACTACGCCGCGGCTGCGGGATCGGGTCAAGAGCGCGATCGTTTCATATTTTGCGGAAACCGCGCGCCGCCGCCGGGTGCGCAGGACACGAATCGATCTGGCCGGACTAACCGCCAGCCAGCTTCGCGATATCGGACTGAGCCGTGAACAAGCCGATGCCGAAATCCGCCGCTCGCCACTTCTGATGGTCGACCAATGGGTAAACCCCAAGTAGGGAGCGCAGCCGTTGGCTAGAACTTGTAGCCGATCATGACGCCGGCTCGCGAAAGTCCGTTGTTCGGACGGTTCTTGCACAGATCGGCATGGGACGAGTGCTCGATATGTGCGACCACGCGCCATTGCTCATTGAGATTGAAGCCTGCCGCCGCATATTCGTGGAAAAGCAGCGAACAACCCAGCTTCGGTCCATCCGTGCCATCGGCAACCAGGTCGCCATCATGAAGGGTTCCGCCGAAGCCACCTTCAAGGAAGAATCGGTCTGTCAGATTCGCGGTCCACGAGAAGCCGGCATAGATCTGATTCGCTTCGTCGGCAGTTGCGACGTTTCCGCCGACATGAATTCGGGGCTTGATCAGCTTTTCCCACCCCCGGGCTTCGTTATGGCCCCAGGGATCGAAGAAAACCATGCCCGAGATGAAGGCGCCCCGCTCGTCATTCGTCTCTGTCTTGTCGACCGCGACCAGACTGCCGATTCGCACCTCATCGAAGAGCCGTTCCTGCGCGGATGCCTGTGCGGTCCATCCGGCGACTATACTCGCCGTGACAAGCGTTGAAAGGAGGAGCTTGGGCAAAGTTTCGGCAATTGTCATAGTCTCGTCGATCCCTTTTCACACGCCTGTCCAGGAGTGTAGTTCTCCAAATCCGACAGTTGAGCGAACATAGGCCGGCAGCTTTCAGAATCGCAACAACAAAAAGCCGCATTTCCACCGTGCCGCTCAACTGACTGGCAAAGCGTGACTAATTCGGAACACTTTGCCGACAAAGGTGGATCAATCCAGCCCGTGGACAGTCCGATGGTCGTGGAATGCCTTTGCCGAATTCTGTCCGCTCCCTGTCCAAAACGGCTGGTGGGCGTAGAGTTTGCATCTGCGCTTCATATAGCGGGCGGAAATGTTCAGCAGCCCTTGCTTCCGGTCGACCAATGCGCGACGTCACGAAGAATCCTGGCGCGAGCGGGTTCGTTCATCATGGGGCCGAAAGCGTCGAGACGAGCGGGGTTGCCTTCGGCCTGGACGACGAGCAGTGGACGGATGTCGCTCGAGCCCTTGCGCACCAAAAGAATGCGCGGCTTGCCGGAAAACGAGTTGAGTTCCGGCGCCATGGCATAGGCCTTGAAGGCCGGATCGCCCGACTTGATCCAGCAGTTGTTGGCGCCGACCGCCACACGCTCCATGACGTCAAGCGCCGATTGTCCGCCTGCGGCCGGGCCCGGAGGCGCGGATTGGCAAGCGGGAAGGGCGAGCAAGCCGGGCAAGAGGCTCAGAAAGGCAAGGGCAGGGCGCATATGGTTGGGATTCCCAGTTCGAGACCCGAGCCTTCTATCACGTTGCGGGTTAAGCAGCGATTACGTCCAGCGCCGAGGCGAAGACGCCGCGCCCGTCGTTGCCGCCATGGGCCGCCTCGATCAGGTTTTCCGGATGGGGCATCATGCCGAGCACATTGCCTTTCGTGTTAATCACGCCGGCGATGTCGTTGATCGAGCCGTTCGGATTGGTCCCCTCGGCGTAGCGGAAGACCACCTGGCCATCGCCTTCGATCGCGTTCAGCGTCTCGGCATCGGCAAAGTAGTTGCCGTCGTGGTGGGCGACCGGGCAGCGGATGATCTGGCCCTTGGCATAGGCGCGGGTGAAGTCGGTGTCGGCATTAACGACTTCGAGCTTGATTTCCTTGCAGACGAACTTGAGCGATGCGTTGCGCATCAGCGCACCCGGCAGCATGCCGGCTTCGACGAGAATCTGGAAGCCGTTGCAGACGCCGAGCACCTTGACGCCGCGTTCGGCGGCTGCCTTGATCGCCTGCATCACGGGCATGCGGGCGGCAATCGCGCCGCAACGCAGATAGTCGCCATAGGAAAAACCACCGGGAATGACGATCAGGTCGACATCGGGGATCTGCGTCTCCGTCTGCCAGATGGTGACCGGTGCGCGACCGGAAATCTTGGTGAGCGCGGCGATCATGTCGCGGTCGCGATTGAGGCCAGGAAGTTGGACGACGGCTGATTTCATGGGTGCGGCTCAAACCTTGCTTGTGCTTCCTGGAGCTCCCGCAGCTCCAGGCGATTTTGGATGCGATCGAGGCTGTTTTCGTGGCGTGCGAGCACGCTGCAAACGTTGTGGATTTCCTGCTCCTCAACCTTCAGGCAATTGCGATAGTATAATTCTCGATCACCGTGTTTGCGAGGAGTTTCTCGCACATGGCTTTCAGGTCGGATTCGGCCTTCGCCTTGTCGGAGCCTTCCAGTTCCAGGTCGAATACCTTGCCCTGGCGTATGTGGCCGACGCCTTCGAATCCGAGCGCGCCCAATGCGCCTTCGATCGCCTTGCCCTGCGGGTCGAGGACCCCATTCTTGAGAGTTACGGTGACACGTGCCTTGATCACTTAGCTGTTCTCCGTTCTTACTTGACCAGAATCGGCCCTGTGCCGCGCAGCGGCTCGTTTACATTGACGATACCCAGACGCTGGGCGACTTGTTGATAGGCTTCGAGAAGCCCGCCGAGATCCTGCCGGAAGCGGTCCTTGTCGAGTTTTTCTCGCGTCTCGATATCCCAGAGGCGGCAGCAGTCGGGGGAGATCTCATCCGCCAGGATGATCCGCATCATGTCGCCTTCGTAGAGGCGGCCGCATTCGATCTTGAAATCGACGAGCTGGATACCGATGCCGAGGAAGAGGCCGCTGAGGAAGTCGTTGACGCGGATCGCGAGCGCCATGATGTCGTCGAGTTCCGCCGGATTAGCCCATCCGAAGGCCGTGATGTGCTCTTCGGAAACCATCGGGTTTTCGAGGGCATCGGACTTATAATAAAATTCTATGATCGAGCGCGGCAAGACGACGCCTTCCTCGATACCAAGGCGCTTGGAAAGCGAACCCGCAGCGACATTGCGCACCACGACCTCGAGTGGGATCATTTCCACTTCCTTGATCAGTTGTTCGCGCATGTTCAGGCGGCGGATGAAATGCGTCGGAATACCGATCTTGTTAAGGTGCGTGAAGACGTACTCGGAAATACGGTTGTTCAGGACGCCTTTTCCCTCGATGACATCGTGCTTCTTCTTGTTGAACGCGGTTGCGTCGTCCTTGAAGAACTGGATCAGCGTGCCTGGCTCCGGACCCTCGTATAGGATCTTAGCCTTGCCCTCGTATACACGGCGGCGACGGTTCATGGCTGGTTGTCTCTGCTGTTGGCGTCACATCAAGGACGCGTGGATAGATTATGAAGCGGTCCCATAGCGGAAAACTCCGGTTTTCACAATGCAACTGTTGTCCCTTCCACTTAATTCGCCCAAATCGAAATCGAGGGCGGAGAATCGGCAAAGTTCGCATTGCACTTTGTGCAGCCTTTTGATTAATGGGGTGAGAGACCCACGAGGTAGCGCTTTATTTTGGGAGACGCAGATGAGCGGCATGAGTGATCGCGAAAAGGCATTTGAAAACAAGTTCGCGCACGATCAGGAACTCAAATTCAAGGCCGAAGCGCGGCGCAACAAGATGCTCGGTTTGTGGGCCGCCGGTCTGCTCGGCAAGCAGGATCCGGAAGCTTACGCCAAAGAAGTCGTGGCATCCGATTTCGAGGAAGCGGGCGACGAGGACGTGTTCCGCAAGGTTCGTGGTGACCTGACGGCTGCGGGCGTTACCGTCAGCGACGAAGATCTGCGGGCGAAGATGCTCGATTTTCTCGCCCAGGCCGTCGAGCAGCTTCAGAAAGACTGACCAGCCAAATTTGCCGGTGCCATGGCCTTATACGGGCTGTGGCATCCGCTTATCGAGCCGTGGCCAGACGCGTCTCCGGCGGTCCGCTCAGGTTCGAGAATGAAGAGGTTTCGCGAAATTCCTGACGATCGCTGACCCTTTGCGCGGCGCTATAGTCTGCTCAGGAACTGGGCGAAGACCATGGTGCCTTCCGGCCATGGGCCATGGCCGGATTCGGCGTTTATGTGGCCCGACTGTCCCGCATCAATCAGAAGAGAACCCCAGGCATTAGCGATGTCGTCGGCATGTTCGTAAGTGCCGAAAGGGTCGTTGCGGCTGGCGACCGTGATCGACGGGAACGGCAGCGGATCGCGTGGGTAGGGACCAAAGGTCATCAGATGCTTCGGCCTGATGGAGGGGTTGGCGACGTCCGGCGGGGCCACGAAGAATGCGCCGGCGACCTTGCCGGCGAGCCGGGGAATTGCATGGATTGCAGTTGCCACTCCCAGCGAGTGAGCGACCAGCACCACGGGCCGGGCACTGGCATTGACTTCCTCGACCACACGATCGACCCAATCCTCGCGCACCGGCTTCGACCATTCGGCCTGCTCGACGCGTCGCGCGGTCGACAGCCTGGCCTGCCACCGGCTTTGCCAGTGGTCGGGTCCGGAGTTCGTGTAACCGGGAATGATCAGGATATCGGCGTCGGATGCTTTCATGCGGCCTTATCTGCGTTCGCATTCTGCCGGCGTCAAGGGTCGGCGCTCCTTCGACGGTCAGAATTTCTCCGCGTTTTCGCTTGCTAGTGCAACGGTGCGACGTACACTCGACCTGCAAACTTAAGTTCTGGGAGGAAACTTAATGCTTGGACTCATGCAGGAGTGGCCATTGCTGTGCCACAAGGTGATCGACCATGCCGGCCTTTATCACGGCGACCGTGAGGTGGTGTCGCGTTCGGTCGAGGGGCCCATTCACCGTACGAATTACCGAACAATTCGCCAGCGCTCGCTGCAGTTCGCGAAGCGTCTCGAGGCGGAAGGCATCCAAGTTGGCGACCGGGTGGCCACCATGGCCTGGAACACCTGGCGTCATGTCGAGGCCTGGTACGGTGTGACGGGCGCCGGAGCCGTCTACCACACGCTCAATCCGCGGCTTTTCCCGCAGCAGATCGCCTGGATCATGAATGATGCCGAGGACCGGATGCTGTTCGTGGATCGGACTTTCTTGCCGATCGTCGAGGCGATCGCTCCTTCGGTTCCATCGCTTGAAAAGGTCGTGGTCCTGTGTGAACCGGAGGACATGCCGGCGACGACACTCGTCAATGCGGTCGCCTACGAGGAGTGGCTAGCGGAAGCCGATTGCGATCATGCGTGGAAGGCGCTCGACGAGCGTGCCGCCGCCGGGATGTGTTACACATCCGGGACGACTGGCGATCCGAAAGGCGTCGTCTATTCCCATCGCTCCAACGTGTTGCATGCGTTGACCGCTCTTCAGCCGGACATGTTCGGAGCTTCGTCCCGTGATGCCATCATGCCGGTCGTGCCGCTCTTTCACGCCAATGGCTGGTCACTGGCTTTTGCCGCACCCATGGCCGGGGCGCGGTTGGTCTTGCCGGGACCGGCTATGGACGGCAAGTCTATCTACGAGATGCTGACCAGGGAGAGAGTGACGATCACAGCGGCTGTGCCGACGATCTGGTTGATGTTGCTGCAATATCTCGAAAGGGAAGGTGGAGACCTTCCCGACCTTGAAAAGGTGATCATCGGTGGTGCTGCCGTGCCGCGCTTCATGATTTCCGCCTTCAAGGATCGCTATGGTGTCGACGTGCTGCATGCCTGGGGCATGACGGAAATGAGTCCGCTCGGGACAATTTGCTCCCTGAAGCCCGACTACGCGCATCTCGAAGGCGAGGAACAACTCGACATCCTCGTCAAACAGGGGCATCCGCCATTCACTGTGGAGATGAAGATCACCGGAGACGACAACGAGCCCTTGCCTTGGGACGGCAGGACCTTCGGGCGTCTCAAGGTGCGTGGACCCGCGATATCCTCAGGCTACTACAAGGGGCGCGGAGAAGAACAGTTCGATGATGAGAACTGGTTCGATACCGGCGATGTCGCCCATATGGACCGCCATGGTTACATGCAGGTAACGGACCGGGCCAAGGACGTGATCAAGTCTGGTGGGGAGTGGATCTCCTCGATCGAACTTGAAAACCTCGCCGTCGGCCATCCACAGGTCGCGGAAGCCGCGGTCATTGGCGTGCATCACCCCAAATGGAACGAACGGCCCCTTCTGGTGATTGTCGCCAAAGAGGGATGCGAGCCCTGCAAGAACGATATCCTCGATTTCATGAAGGGAAAGGTGGCCAATTGGTGGATGCCGGACGACGTCGTATTTGTTCCGGATATCCCGCACACCTCGACAGGCAAGATCCTGAAGACCGAATTGCGCCAACGCATGCGGGCATATGTCCTGCCGGACATCTGATGGAGGCTTGCCCTACCAGGCAGAGATCAGGCCAACGGAAATAACGACGGCATAGACCGCCGCCATGATGGCGATGAAGCGGCTGCGGACCCCACGGCAGACGGCATCGTTGCCAGCGTCGAAGTCGAAGCGCTCCATGACGATCCGTTCAACGGGCACGCCCGCGCCGATGAGGAGGGCAACGGCGCTCTCCATCATCGGCGGCGGGCCGCAGACGTAAGCTGTAGCCTGCGCCGGCAGGAGGCCTTCCAGCAACTGCGTGATATGGATGGGGCTGCATGCGCCGGCCTCGCAATCGATGCCGTCGGCCCCGCTGTCGGCCAGGTAGATTGCCCTGAATTCCCGTCCTTCCATCATACGGGTGATCTCTTTGCGCACGACATGATCCTCGGGCGCGCGCGCACCGGCGAGAAGACGGATCGGCCGTTTGTCATGCGTGGCCGCCAGTTCGCGCAGAAGGCTGAGAACCGGTGCGATCCCGATGCCGCCAGCAAGGAAGAACAGTGGGCCGTTCTGCGCTTCATGGAGCGTGAAGCTTCCGTGAGGGCCGTCGACGCCGACCGGCATTCCCGGCGCAAGATTGACGATATTGGCGGTCATGTCGCCGGCATTGCGGATCAGGAAGCGCAACTGCGGCAGGTCGGACGGTGCCGAGGCGATCGAGAAGGGGTTATCGGTCACGGTGTGGCGGCGGCCGACGGTAAGCCAGGCGAACTGGCCGGCCTCGAAGGAAAAGCGCTCTGGCGTCCGCGTGGTGAGCACGAGTTCGGCGACAGACGGGCTGAGGACCTTTGCCGAGGCGACGGTGAAACCGGGCCGGAAAGCCAGGACGGGGCGCACGGCGTAGACGACGACCAGCGACGTGAAGGCCAGCAACGAGACCGCCAGAATGGCACTGGCACCAAACGGATCGGCCATGAAGCGAGCATTTGTGAAGGCGTGCTGCAATCCCAATACAACGAGAGAAATCGCCATCAGGCCGTGGAGGATGCGCCACCACTGGTAGGGGATCAGTCTTCCGCGCATGTATTTGCCTGTGAGGATCAGGATCAGGGCGAGCCCGGCGGCGATGACGCCTGTCAGAAGATCCGGCCTTGTCATATAGATGATCAGCCGTTCCCACATCGTAGCGATGCTTCCGTCTCTGCCGCGGAAGAGAAAGAAGAAGACATGGAGGACGACCATGATCATCGCTCCGACGGCAGCCAGCCGGTGAAATCCCATGGTGCGGTCGAGGCCGATCCGTCCCGAAATTGTTTTGAACCGGCCAGAAGTGGCAAACTGCATAAGGAACATGGCCAGCGCGGCAACGCCTGTGGCGCGGGCGAGGATCGGATAGATCGTCGCGGCCTGGAGGCCGCCGCTCAACGAGGCCAGGAAAACGGGACCGGCGGTCAGGGCGACGTAGAGGACAATGAGCGTTCCGCCGGAGAAAGCCTTGGGGCGGCGCTTTCCTGATATTGCTTCCGGCATCTGGTCCCCTTCGTCTGTCGGATCGGCCGTGCCCCGTGAGCACTTCTGGTTAGTCCACGTGCAGCAGAGTCTTGCCGGCGAAGCTGACGCGAGTCAACGCGACATTCGGTGTTGCCGGAACCACGCGCGAAGTCGTGCGTTTACCAGCGACTTCGACAAGGGAGACGGTTATGGCCGCCAAAGCTAATGTCTTTACGCGTTTTGCCACAGGGGTTTCGGAATGGTCGGGAAAGCCCGCCGTTTTTGCCGTCGCATTCAGCGCGATCCTGATGTGGGCGGCCTTCGGGCCGGTATTCGGATTTTCCGAAACCTGGCAAATGGTCGTGAATACGGGAACGACCATCATCACCTTCCTGATGGTTTTTGTTCTGCAGAATGCACAGATGCGCGACACCCGTGCGATTCAGACCAAGCTGGACGAACTCATCCTGACCAGCCATGCGGAAAACCGCTTCATCGGCATCGAGAGCCTGGATGAAGATGAGCTGAAGCGGCTCAACGAGATCCTCACCAAGGCGGCTGACGGAGACGAGACTGCCCAGGACGACGTGGCATCCGCGATCGCCGTACATGTCGATGAGGCCCTCGAAGAGGATTGCGCACGCAAAACGGCCCGCGCGCGCGGTGGCGAACCTCTTGCGAAGACGGCCTAGGGCCGATCGACCCTAGCCGAAAACGCGCTTGAAGATCGTGTCGACGTGTTTGGTGTGGTAGCCGAGGTCGAACTTTTCGCGGATCTCGTCTTCCGAAAGGGCAGCGCGCACTTCCTTGTCGGCTAGAAGTTCTTCAAGGAAATCAGCACCCTGTTCCCAGACTTTCATCGCATTTCTCTGGACGAGGCGGTAGCTGTCCTCGCGGGAAACACCGGCCTGTGTCAGCGCCAGAAGTACACGCTGGCTCATGACCAGGCCTTTGAACTTGTTCATGTTCTTCAGCATGTTTTCGGGGTATATCACCAGTTTCTCGATGACGCCGGCCAGACGGTTCAACGCGAAGTCGAGGGTGATCGTGGTATCCGGGCCGATTGCACGCTCGACGCTCGAGTGGCTGATGTCGCGTTCGTGCCAGAGCGCCACGTTTTCCAGCGCCGGGATGACCGACATCCGCACCAGCCGGGCAAGGCCGGTCAGGTTTTCAGTCAGCACCGGATTGCGCTTGTGCGGCATGGCCGACGAACCCTTCTGGCCAGGCGAGAAAAACTCTTCCGCTTCCAGAACCTCGGTACGCTGCATGTGGCGGATTTCGATCGCGACATTCTCGATCGACGAGGCGATGACACCAAGAGTGGCGAAGAACATGGCATGGCGGTCGCGCGGGATGACTTGCGTGGACACCGGTTCCGGCACGAGGCCGAGCTTTTCGCAGACATGTTCCTCGACGCGCGGGTCGATATTGGCAAACGTGCCGACGGCGCCGGAGATCGCGCCCGTTGCGATTTCAGCGCGAGCGGCGACCAGACGGGCGCGATTGCGGGTCATTTCGGCATAAAAGCGCGCGAAGGTCAGACCCATCGTCGTCGGTTCGGCATGGATGCCGTGGCTGCGGCCGATGCGGACGGTGTCCTTGTGTTCGAAAGCGCGGGTCTTCAGGGCCGCGAGCACTCGATCCATGTCGGCGAGCAGCAGGTCGGCGGCGCGCACCAACTGGATGTTCAGCGTGGTGTCGAGCACGTCGGACGAGGTCATGCCCTGGTGGACGAAGCGACTATCAGGGCCGATGAATTCGGCGAGATGGGTGAGGAAGGCGATGACGTCATGCTTGGTGACGGCCTCGATCTCGTCGATCCGGTCGACGTCGAATTTGGCCGCGCCGCCCTTTTCCCAGATGGTGCGGGCGGATTCCTTTGGTATGACGCCGAGTTCGGCGAGCGCATCGCAGGCATGCGCCTCGATCTCGAACCAGATGCGGAACTTGGTTTCGGGAGACCAGATGGCGACCATTTCAGGCCGGGAATAACGCGGGATCATCGGACGTTCTCACTTTGCGGCTGGAGTTGGCGTCGCTTTAGCAAAGACGGGCGGCAATCTCAACGGCTGCGGCGTGCAAGCAGTATGCTTGCCGCCACAACAAGCAACAGACCGAGGGGAAAATAGAATCGCAGCCCGAGGATTGCGAACTGATAGAACGCGGATGCGGTCGTATAGGCGTATTGGTACGCCCAGATCTTCGTTCCGAAGGGCGCATGCCATTGGGCGTAGAAAGCCCGATACTCGACCGCAAATAGATAGGCCGTCATGCCGACAGTGCCGGCGCTGAGAAACAGAAGCGCGGCGGCAAGGCGGGTCTCGGCCGGACGACCCAGGCTGAAGAAGCGCACCAGCGGCAAGGCAATGAGCCAGGCGAGGACGCCTCCGACAAAGAAGAGAAGCAGCAGTTGCCTCTCATGGGCGTAGGGCGTCCAGCGCAGGATTGTGATGGACAGCAGGCAAGAGAAGGCCATGGCCGCGCCCCAGGCAAGGGCTCCCAGTGTCCACTGGGTCAATGAGGGCACGCTGGCAGAGAGGCGTATTCTGAAACTGCGGTTCGGTATTTCTGGTTGGGCATCCATGGTCATGGGTGAACCGGCACGGCGATCCATCGGCCGTCATGCCCCTCGAAGCCGTAGCTCAGGACCAGAACGAGTACCATATGCACGGACTGGCCGCCCCGTGGAAGGTGGGTCACGACACCGCCAAGGCGATAACCGGTCGTGCAGCCCCGGCTTGCGGGAACGTGGTCGTCTTCATAAACGAGTTCGTTGGCAGGCGCACCTTCCCGCTCCGTCAGGCGCAGGCGAAAGCCCTTCACATCTGCAACGATATCCTTGCACGCGGTTGAGGGAGCTTCGGAGAACTCGTCGAGTTGCAGCTTGTAAGGCTCTCCGAAGGCGGGATCGGCGGAATAGGCGCGGTAGCGTAGGCTATCGGGTGCGGATTCGGTTTCGGTGACCGGGTTGAAGGCGACAAGCTGTCCGGGATTGTCCGCCAGCGCGTGTTGTTCGGCGAGCGTCTCGGCCTTCATTTCTGCTTGCCCGCGCGCCTCGCCGAGCTTTGCCTCTTCGTTGTCGATCCGAATGCGGATCGGCGTTCCGGGCAGGTACTGGTCCTGCTTCGTGTCGATGAAATAGACGTTTGAGTAGGGAAAGCCTGAGCCGTCCTGGATGCCATACTCCTCGAATGCGTAGACGGAAGCGTCGGGGGAGAAGCCGAGCGACTGAAAACCCGCGATATCGCCGGCAAAGGTCGGTACCGCGATCAGGGCGGTCCCGGCGACAACGCCTGCAAGCGATCTCGAGATGTGCTTCAACTGCGTCCCTCTTCGGCAGCCTTTCTCAGAGTGTCGACGGTTTTGCGGTAGTCGTCAACGCCTTCGCCCTTGTAGATCGCAGATCCGGCAACGAGCACATTGGCACCGGCAGCCGTCACGAGTGGAGCGGTTGCCGCGGTGATGCCGCCGTCGACCTCCAGCATGATGGGGCGGTCTCCGATCATCAGATCGGCCTGGGCAATCTTTTCAACCATCGCCGTGATGAACTTCTGGCCGCCGAAGCCGGGATTGACGCTCATGATCAGGATCAGGTCGAGATCATCGAGGACGTGCTCGAGCACGGAGACGGGGGTTGCAGGATTGAGCGAGACGCCCGCCTTCTTGCCGAGAGCGCGGATCGTCTGGAGCGAGCGGTGCAGGTGCGGTCCAGCCTCGGCATGGACCGTGATATAGTCGCAGCCGGCGTCAGCGAATGCCTTCAGATAGGGATCTGCCGGCGAGATCATCAGGTGGCAGTCGAAGACGGCGTCGGTGAAGGGACGCAGCGCCTTGATGACGTCGGGACCGTAGGAGATGTTCGGTACGAAATGGCCGTCCATGACATCGAGATGGATCCAGTCGGCGCCGGCTTCGATGACGTCGGCGACTTCCTGGCCGAGCTTTGCGAAATTGGAGGCGAGGATCGAGGGGGCGATCAGCAGCGGACGGGTCATGGGGCAGGGCTCCTGGCAGCAAGGACGCGGGTTTTGCCGCTGCCATATCACCGCGCGGCGCGCGTCACAACATGCATGGGATTGCCTGGCGGGCTTACGTCATAGTGCTTTCGTCAGTTGCTCTGTACGTAGGGAATAAAATCGTCGCCGCTCCATTGTTGCAGCTGGTACGGATTGTCCTTCAACTCGTGGCCGGCGGTGAAGGCAACCTTGCCGATCACGGTTTCGAAAGCGGTCCCCGTGAGGACGTCGGCGATCGTCGTTTCGCTTCCGGCCGCACTAGCGGATATCTCGGCGGCGACCTGCGCAGCCGCATAAGTGGGCAGGACATAGCCGTCCGGCGCGACGCCACTCTCGACAAGGCGAGCGGCAACCCGCGAGGCTTCGGGCAGGGTGGCATAGTTGGGTAGAGCGACCGCCAATACGCCGTCTGCGAGCGGAATAGGCTGGTCAGCTGCCCTCATGGCATCGCCCCCGAGAAGGGTCAGTGAAATGCCTTCGGCGGCGGCGTCCCTGGCAATGATCGCGACGTCATTCCTGTCTCCGCCGACAAAGACGTGGCTGGCGCCGGCCTTTGCCAATCGGCGAACAAGTGCGATCTGCTGCTCCTGTCCCGGCCTATAGGTATCCGTGAAGACGGGTTTCATACCGCGCTCTTCCAGCGCGTTGCGGATCGCCTCGGAGAGTTCACGGCCATGAATGGTGCCGTCCTCTATCAGGGCGAAGGCCTCGCCGGGCCATCCCCGCAGGATGACATCGACCAGTTTCTCGAACTCGCTGTCGGCAGTTGGCGCCATGCGGAAGAAGGGCCAGTGCTGCTTCAGGGCATCTTCCATCAGCACCTGCCAACGCACCGAGATGGTGATGGCCGGAATGCCGGCCCCCTTCAACAGGGGAAGCGCACCGTCGAGCGATTCGCTGCAGAGAAAGCCGATCGCGGCATCAACTCCCGCTTCGTCCAGTTGTCGGGCTATGGCCTCACCGCTTCCGGCCTCGCATGTTTCATCGATCAGGTGGATCTCGACGCCGAGGTCTTGCGCGGCCGCCGTGGCGCCGGCGCGCATTTGCTCGCCGAGAAGCGCAAACGGACCGGACTGCGGCGCGACGACGCCAATGCTCGTTGCCTGCGCCAACGCTGGCAGGGCAAATGCTGCGACGATCAGGATCGGCAGGGAGCGCAAGGCAAGCATGGAGGCAAGTTCCTATTTTTTTTGTGTGGCGTGAAGCTTAGCGGAGAGCCTCAACCGGACAAACTGCAAATTCCGGCTTCCGGGTGGAATCTTCGAAAAAATCCGAGGCGTTGTAGAAAACGTAAACCTTGGCCGCCATATTGACGGTCTGAAGAGCAGTCCGGCGAAAGCCGCCCCGGAGAATGTGATTGTTGAACACGCAGCAAATGGACCCCGTCCTTTATCGGGAGGCAATGAGCCGCTATGCCGGCCATGTGCAGATCGTCACGACGGAATTTGAAGGTATCCGGCGCGGCGTCACGGTCACCGCCGCGTGCTCCGTTTCCGACCGGCCGCCGAGCCTGCTTGTCTGCCTGAACAACAGCAATCCCAACAATGGTGTCTTTTTCGAGAGCGGTTACTTCGCACTCAACACGCTCGGCGCGCATCACCAGCCGCTTGCGGATGCCTTTGCGGGCTTCGGCGGGATGAATGCCGATGAGCGCTTCGCGCTCGCCTCCTGGGAGAGGCTTGCGACCGGCGCACCGGTTCTGAGCGATGCGATCGCGGCCTTCGACTGCCGCGTCACGGACAGGAAGATAACGACCACCCATACCGTTCTCTTCGGGGAGGTCATGGCGGTCCATTTAGGGCCGCGCGATCAGTCGCTCATCTATCTGGACCGGGGCTACCGGTCACTGTAAGCTCCTTCCGAAAGGGAGGAACAATGCCGAATTCAGCTACAAATGGCATGCCGGAATCGATCGATGCGATGATCGATCTTCTGGCGGCGCACGACTACCTTGCAGGCCGTTCGCTAGCGACGGTGCTGTTCCTGGCGCTCAGGATGCAACGCCCGCTTTTTCTCGAAGGCGAAGCAGGTGTCGGCAAGACCGAGATCGCCAAGGTGCTGTCAAAGGCGCTCGACCGTCCATTGATCCGGCTGCAATGCTACGAAGGGCTCGACGTCGCTTCCGCCGTGTACGAATGGAATTATCCGGCGCAGATGATGGAGATCCGTCTTTCCGAGGCCGTCGGTATCGCCGACCGTGACCGGCTGGAGCACGACATCTTTTCCGAACGTTATCTGATCCGCCGCCCGGTGCTCCAGGCGCTCGTGGGCGAGGGCGAAAAGGCGCCGGTCTTCCTGATCGATGAGCTGGATCGCACCGACGAGGCCTTCGAGGCCTTTTTGCTCGAGGTTCTGTCTGATTTCCAGGTGACCATTCCGGAGTTCGGCACGGTCAAGGCAGCCCATCCGCCAATCGTGATCGTCACCAGCAACCGCACCCGCGAGGTTCACGACGCGCTGAAGCGGCGCTGTCTCTATCACTGGGTGGACTACCCGCAGGCGGCGCAGGAACTGGAAATCATCCGGCGCAAGGTGCCTGGCTGCAACGAGACGCTGTCGCGCCAGATTGTCGCCTATGTTCAGAAGCTCAGAACGGTCGACCTGTTCAAGAATCCCGGCGTTGCCGAGACCATCGACTGGGCGACGGCGCTGACAGAACTCGACCGGCTGGCGCTCGATCCAGAGACCATCGCCGACACGCTCGGCACGCTCCTGAAATATCAGGACGATATCGCCCGCATTCAGGGCAGCGAGGGGCAGAAGGTGCTTGCGGAAGTCAAGGCCGAACTGCTGGCGGCTGTGTAGCATGCGGGGCGATTCCGGCCGACACGATGGGATCGTCGTCCCGCCGGTTCCGGTCGGGGATGGGCGTCTCGCCGACAATGTCGTCTTCTTTGCCCGCGTTTTGCGCAAGGCGGGCCTCAAGCCCGGTCCCGGCGCTGTTGCCGACGCGATTTCCGCGGTCGATGCCATCGGCATCGGATCGCGCGAGGAATTTCACGCGGCACTCTCCTGTATTTTCGTCAAGCGCCATGAGGACCAGGCCGTCTTCGACGAGGCTTTCCGGCTTTACTGGCGTTCGCGCGATCTCGTCCAGAAGATGATCGCGATGATGTCACCGGTGGCGCCCGATGCCCGCGAGAAAGAAAAGGCGAAGGCAGGCTCGGCCCGAGTCAGTGATGCGCTCTTTGCCGAGCGGGACAGAGGCCGCAAGGAAAAGGAAGAGCCGGATGTCGAGATCGATGCGCGGTTCACCGTCTCTGGAAGCGAACTGCTGCGGGGCATGGATTTCGCGCAGATGTCGGCGGCCGAGCTTTCAAGGGCGCGCAAGGAGATGGAAAGGCTGGTGCTGCCGTTCGACAAGGTCGCTGTGCGGCGCTATAGGCCCTCGCACAGGCCACAGTCGGTGGATCCTCGGGCGACAATGCGCTCGGCGCTCCGGGCCGGCGGCGCGCTGATCCTTCCGCGTTACCGGGAAAGGCGCGAGATGCACCCGCCGCTGGTGGTGCTCGCCGACATTTCCGGGTCGATGAGCCAGTATACCCGGGTCTTTCTGCACTTCCTGCATGTCTTGACCGAAAAGCGCCGCCGTGTTCACACATTCCTCTTCGGCACGCGCCTTACCAATGTTACGCGCCAGATGCGCAACCGCGATCCAGATGAAGCGCTCGACCAGTGTGCCGGCGCGGTCAAGGACTGGTCGGGGGGCACCCGCATCGGCGAGGCGTTGCACACCTTCAACCGCAACTGGTCGCGCCGGGTTCTCGGCCAGGGCGCGGTGGTCCTTTTGATCACTGACGGGCTCGAACGGGAGGATGTCGATCCGCTCGCCAAGGAAATGGACCGGCTGCACCGGTCTTGCCGTCGGCTGATCTGGCTCAATCCGCTGTTGCGGTTTGAAGGCTTCGAGGCGCGGGCACGCGGGGTCAGGGCGATGTTGCCGCATGTCGACGAATTGCGCCCGGTGCATAATCTGCAATCGCTGGCCGATCTGGTCGCGGCACTTGACTCTCAGAAGAGGGGTGAGGGCGACCCGCGACGTTTCCTGCAAGAACTGCGAGGCGTGTTATGATGCATGAAACCGACAATCTGGATCCCTTGATGATCGCGGAGGGCTGGATGAACCAGGGACGGGACGTCGCGGTTGCGACCGTGGTCGAAACCTGGGGCTCGGCCCCACGACCCGTCGGCAGCCATCTGGTGATCGATGGGGAGGGCAATTTCGAAGGCTCGGTGTCGGGTGGCTGCGTCGAAGGCGCGGTTATCACCGAGGCACTCGACGTGTTGCAGGCCGGTGAACCGAAAATGCTGGAATTCGGGGTTGCTGACGAGACCGCCTGGCGCGTGGGCTTGTCCTGCGGCGGCCGCATCCGCGTCTATGTCGAGAGGCTCGGCTGATGGACCCGCTGAACCTCAAGAAACTGAATGCCGCGCGCAGGGCGCGCAAGGCAGCGATACTCGTCACCGATCTCAGCGATGGCCGCGACCGACTGGTGGTCGAAGGCGACCAGGTGACGGGCGAACTGGGGCAGGAGATCTCGGCCCGCTTCCGTTCGGGCAAGTCTGGCACCTTCGAATGCGACGGCCGCAGCTTGTTTCTCAACGTTCACCTGCCTCCGCCGCGCATCGTGGTCATCGGCGCCGTGCATATCAGTCAGGCGCTCTATCCGATGGCGGCGATCGCCGGCTTTGATCTGACGATCATCGATCCGCGCACCGCCTTTGCGACCGCGGAGCGTTTCGATGGTGCCGATCTTGTCGCTGAATGGCCGGAAGTCGTGCTGCAGGAGAGGCCGCTCGATGCCTACACGGCGCTGGTTGCCGTCACTCACGACCCGAAAATCGATGACTACCCCATCGAAGTGGCGTTGCGGCGAGGTTGTTTCTATGTCGGCGCACTGGGCAGCCGCAAAACGCATGCAAAGCGGGTCGAACGGTTGAAGGCTTCCGGCTTCAGTGACGGAGAAATCCAGCGCATCGCAGCACCGATCGGTCTCGATATCGGAGCCTCAACGCCGGCGGAGATCGCCGTTGCGGTCCTGGCGGAGATCATTCAGTCGTTCCGACGACGAGAATTGAACGCGGCGGTGGGCGGGCATCCATGATTTTCGGTGAGTTTCCGCTCGATGAAGCGCAAGACACGGTGCTGGCCCATGCGGTACGGCTTCCCGACGGCCGATTGTCCAAAGGCCATCGCCTGGGCGCGGCCGATATCGCGCGGCTGCGGGCTGCAGGCATCGCAGGCGTGATCGCCTGTCGGATGGAGGCGGGCGATCTCCCCGAAGACGAGGCCGCCCAAAGATTGGCGGATGCCATCGCTCGGCGCCACCTGCGCTTCACTGCGGCCGCGACCGGGCGCGTCAATATCCATGCGACGGAGAACGGCGTATTCGTGGCCGACAAGGCGTGTGTCGACCGCTTCAATCGCGTCGACCCGGCCATCACGCTCGCCTGCCTTGCCGATCATTCCGCGGTGCTTGCGGGCGATCTGGTGGCGACCATCAAGATAATTCCACTCTCCGCACCGGCTGTCAGTGTCGATGAAGGATGCTCCATTCTCTCCGGATCGATCCCGTTCGAGGTAAAACCCTACAGGGGCTACTCCGTCACGCTGATCGCAACCGAGCTTCCCTCCCTGAAGCCTGCCGTGATGGACAAGACCGCGCGGCTCCTGGAACAGCGGCTGGTGGCATCGCAGAGCCGTCTTGTGCGGGAAATTCGTGTCGCTCACAAGGCGCAGGCCGTGGCGGAGGCGATCAGGACAGCGCTTGAGGAGGATGTAGAGGGGCCGCGCATGTTGGTGGTCTTTGGGGCATCGGCGGTTTGCGATTCACGCGACGTGATCCCCGAGTCGATCCGTCTTGCCGGTGGGCATGTCGAGCAGGTCGGCTTGCCGGTCGATCCTGGTAATCTTCTGGTGCTCGGCTTTCTTGGAGAGGTGCCCGTGATCGGCGCGCCGGGTTGCGCCCGCTCGCCCAAGGAGAACGGTTTTGACTGGGTCCTGAGCCGGATATTCGCCGGGGAAAAGCCAGGCAGGGCGGAACTGACCGGGCTCGGAGTGGGTGGGCTGCTGATGGAGATCGCAAGCCGCCCGATGCCGCGCGAGCTGTCGACCGGCGGCCAGCGCAAGGTTGCCGTCGCGGTCGTCCTACTGGCTGCGGGCAAGGCAAGCCGCATGGGCCCCTCCGGGCCGCACAAGCTGCTTGCGGAATTTGATGGCCAGCCTCTGGTGCGACGCATGGCACTTTCGGCCCTCTCGGCCGGACCCGACAGCGTCGTTGTTGTCACCGGCCACAGAAGCGAAGAGATCGGCAGTGCCCTGTCAGGCCTAGACGTCGAGATCGCGCACAACCCGGACTATGCGAACGGCATGGCAACCTCGTTGTGCGCGGGCTTTGCCGCCCAGGGTGCGCGCGACGCTGACGGCATTCTCGTCATGCTTGCCGACATGCCGGGCGTGACGGCCTCGGATCTGCAGATGCTGATGGAGGCATTTCGAGCCTCCGGCGGTCGGGCGATCGTGCGCGCGGTGTCCGGCGGCAAGCGCGGCAATCCGGTCCTCCTTCCGCGTCCGGCTTTTGCAGCGGTCATGAAGCTCGAAGGCGATGTGGGGGCCCGGCACATCATAGAGACGTCGGGCCTCGAAATCATCGATGTCGATATAGGCCCGGCGGCTCACATCGATGTCGACACGCCCGAAGCCGTCGTTGCGGCGGGCGGTATCCTGAAGGGCTGAGCGGGATGGAGAATGTGGCCATCGAGGAGATATTCGAGTCGCTCGGGCCGGTCGCCATCAAGCGCATGTTCAGCGGCAAGGGGATCTACCATCAGGGCGTGATCATTGCGCTCCATCTGTTCGACGAACTGATGCTCAAGGCCGACGCGCAGACGGCACCGCAGTTTGCCGCAGCCGGCGCGCGCCAGTGGGTCTATCAGCGGGAGGGGAAAAGTCCGGTCGCCATGCCCTACTGGTCGGTGCCCGAGGACGCCTATGACGATCCGGATGAGATGGCGAAATGGGTGCGGCTCGCCTTCGAGGCAGGTCTGAGGGCTGAAGCCGAAAAGATCAAGCCGACAAGAAGCCGCGCATCAGCGAAGAAACGGCAGAAGGGCGCGGGTGAAGGCTGACAGTGGTTCCGGCAGGGCGTCGAGGTCGAACCACTCGACGGCGGACAGTTTGTCCGGTTCGGTCAGACGCGGTTCGCCGGCGATGTCCGTCGTCCGGTAGAGCAGAGATATCCAGTGCTGCCTGTCGGCCTCGATGATCTGTTCGGTCGCGCAGACGAATTCGACCGAGCCGATTGTGAGCCCGGTTTCCTCCTCGGCTTCCCGACGTACGGCATGCTCCGCGGGTTCCAGATGATCGACCTTCCCGCCGACGATGTTCCAGAAACCGGCCTCGGGCGCTCTCAGGCGGCGGCACAGCAAAAGCTTGCCGTCCCGAAGGATCGCAAGCCCCACGCCGACGCCGGGAAAATCGATGCCGGGTAAGCCCATCAGGCTTTCGCGTGGCCGACGATGAGCATGAAGGCCGGAATTTCATCGCCGAAGCCGACTGGAGTCGGACCATCATCGTGGTCGCGATGATGGCTGCGGCGGCGCTCGCGATGATCGTCATTGGCCGGTCTGGGGGCGGCGTTGTCCCGCGAATTGCGGTTGGCCTGCTGGCTTGGCCGCTTGTCTGCCTTGCGTTCTGTCTTCACGCTTTCCGCCCTTGCTGCCGGTACCATTTCCTCGGCTTGAATGTCGCTAGTTTGCTCGATCTTGGTATCGGTTTTGTGACCTTGGCTTTCGCGGCGCCCACGGGTCTTGTCCCTGGTGCCGCGACGGCCACGCGTGTCATCGTGGCTCTCGGCTGCGGGCGGCAGCGACGAGAGGTCGCCATTCAGCCATTCGATCTTCTGGCCGATCAGCTTTTCGATGGCGTCGAGATATTTGGTGTCCGGCTTGGCGACCAGCGTGAAGGCTGCGCCCGAACGCCCGGCGCGGCCGGTACGGCCGATGCGGTGGACATAATCCTCGGCGTGGATCGGAATGTCGAAGTTGAAGACGTGGCTCACATCCGGGATGTCGAGGCCGCGGGCGGCGACGTCCGAGGCGACCAGCAGGGTGATCTGGTTGTCCTTGAAGCCGGCAAGCATATTGGTGCGCGAGCGCTGGTCCATGTCGCCATGCAGCGCGCCGACCGAGAATCCGTGCCGTTCCAGCGAACGGAACAGGTCGGCCACGTCCTTCTTGCGGTTGCAGAAGATGATCGCGTTCTTCAGGTCGTCCTGCGCCTTGATCAGGTCGCGAAGGGTGGCGCGCTTTTCGTAGTCCTTGTTGTGCACGGCGACGAGGCGCTGCGTCACGGTCTTGGCGGTCGAGGACGGCGGCGCGACTTCGACGCGTTCGGGATTCTGCAGGAAGCGGTCGGCCAGCTTCTGGATCTCCGGCGGCATGGTCGCCGAGAAGAACAGCGTCTGGCGTGTGAACGGGATCATCTTGGCGATCTTCTCGATATCCGGGATAAAGCCCATGTCGAGCATGCGGTCGGCTTCGTCGATAACGAGGATCTCGACGCCGGTCATCAGGAGCTTGCCGCGTTCACAATGGTCGAGCAGGCGGCCGGGCGTGCAGATCAGCACGTCGGCGCCACGCTCGAGCTTGCGGTTCTGCTCCTCGAAGGAGACCCCGCCGATCAAAAGCGCGACGTTCAGCTTGTGGTTCTTGCCATATTTCTCGAAATTCTCGGCGACCTGCGCGGCCAGTTCGCGCGTCGGCTCGAGAATGAGCGTGCGCGGCATCCGTGCGCGTGCGCGGCCGGTTTCGAGAAGGGTCAGCATCGGCAAGACGAAGGACGCGGTCTTGCCCGTTCCCGTCTGGGCGATGCCGCAGATGTCACGGCGCTGAAGGGCGGGCGGAATTGCACCGGCCTGGATTGGGGTAGGGGTCGTGTAGCCGGCATCAGCAACGGCTGAAAGTACTTTTTGGCTCAGGCCAAGGTCAGCAAATGTGGTCAATGGGGAATCTGTTTCCGTTCCGGTTCTTTCGAACACTATTGAAGCGCCCTGAAACGCGGGCGTTAACGTTAGCGCGGGGATAGTGCCAAAAAGGCGGAAAGTCAAGGAAATCGCGGGATTCGCGGCGATAAAGGATTAATAATGCCTCAAGCGCCGCGGCGGGCGACCGGAACAGACAGGGCAGTGCCTGCAAGCATACTTCCGGAAACGCGAAATACTCCGGTAAGCCGAATGTGACATAGCCGCGCCGGCTGTCAATTGATGAGGCTGGTCAGCTTCATTCCGGCGTTGAGGAAATGGATCGGGTCGACCGGTGCGCCGTATCTCCTCACCTCGTAGTGCAGATGCGGACCGGTTGAGCGGCCCGTATTGCCGGAGAGGCCGATCACATCGCCGGTTTCGACCACGTCGCCGACTTTCACGAGCACGCGCGACATGTGGCCATAGCGGGTCGTGAAGCCCAGGCCGTGGTCGAGTTCGACCATATTGCCATATCCCCCGCCTGGGCCAGCCGTGATGACCTTGCCGTGGCCGGTGGATCTGATCTCGCCCCCGATCGGGGAGCGGAAATCGATGCCAGCGTGCAGGGCGAGGCGTCCGAGGAAGGGATCGCGGCGATTTCCGAAGCGGCTGGTGATGTCCTTGCCGGGCGCAGGATTGCCGAAGGGAAGCCTGCGCGCCGTGTCGCGGACGGTCTCGAGGCGGTTCAGCGCCGAATCGAGACCGTTGAGGGAGGTATCGAATGCCTCGGCAGGCTGAGGATCCACATAAGGACCGCCGATATCCTGCTCCTCTGTGTCAATTTGCGCTGGACTGATGGCAACGCCGTTGCGCTGCAATATAGTCTCGATCTCGTCCGCCGTCTCGGTCGCCCCTGAAGTCAGCCTCCTTATCCGGTCAAGTTGTTCGCGTTCGATATCTTTCAGGGAGAGCGTCACCTTTGAAAAAACGCGGTCGGTACGATCAGCGACCGACTCAGGAAACGGCGCATAGCCAAGTGCGGCAGTCTCCTTCGCCCCGGAGGTCGGATTGGAACCGCCGAGCAGGCCCTCGATCGCTTTGACGCCGCCAGAAAGGCTCGCTCGATCCGTGCCTTTGTCGCGTGTGCTCGTCGGGAGTGGTCCTTCTTTCGGAAGAACGCCCGTTTCTTCGGCCCGGTCGAGCAATGTGCCGAGCCTGCCGTGACGCGACGAAAGGGCCATCTGCTGTTTCAGGAGTTTTTCGACCTTTTCCTCGACGACCTGCTGATCGAGCAGCTGCCGCGATGTGACCCTGTCCACCTGGGCGCGGAGCGCGGCGATGCGGTCTTCGTACACATGCTGCATACGCGCCTGGCGGGCCATGGATGCGCCAATCAGGTTGTCGCGCATGACAAGATAGGAGGTGGCCCCAAGATAGCCGATAGCCATCACGCCCAGGAAGCAGAATACGAGGGCCGCCATCCAGGGTCGGACCGTCATGTGCCGGATCTTGTCGCCGCTCGCCAGGATGATGACATGTTGTGTGCGGCGTTTCCCGAAGATCTGGTTTCCTGTCCGTGCGGTCACGAGATTTCCTCAACTCTTGCCAATGTTGCGGCTGTCGGAAAACTGAGCCGCATCCGGTGTCGCGGACGGAGATTGGGATCAGATCCTCTTCATCCGTTCCTGCCGTGATTAGACGTTGTTAAGGTTAATAAATGTTTGAATGCATTCTCCTGAGGACGATTCACGCCTTCGTTTCAGCCGCTGCTTGTCGCCGTCAACGAGCGGTAGAAGGAAGGCGTGAGCCCCGCCTCGGCGCGCGCAATATCGTTAAAGGGCCCCTTGAGCGCGCCGCGGAAGTTCGCGCGCACAAGCTCCTGGAATGCGCGCGCGGGGTCCTTCTTCTCGCGGGCGCACAGGAAGCGGAACCACTTCGCGCCGATTGCGACATGCCCCTTCTCGTCTTCGTAGATTACATTGAGGACATCGGCGCTCTCGATGTCGCCAGTCTCGCGCATCTTGTCCTGAAGCGATGGAGTGACATCCAGTCCGCGTGCCTCGAGGATAAGCGGAACGACCGCCAGGCGCGCAGTCAGATCGTTGCGGGTGGAGTGGGCCGCCTGCCACAGGCCGTCATGGGCAGGCATGTCGCCATAGTCTGCACCAAGCGCCCTCAATCGGTCTCGCACCATGCCGAAGTGCTTGGCCTCTTCGAAGGCAACGCGCATCCAGCCGTCGAAGAAGGAGTGCGGCACCGGCTTTGTCGCAAAACGGGCGACGATATCGAGGGCGAGATCGACGGCGTTGAGTTCTATGTGGGCGAGCGCATGGAGCATTGCGATTCGCCCGGGAAGGGTGTGCAGGGAACGCTTCTCGGTCGCCTTCGGTGGAACGAGCACGGGACGCGCAGGGCGACCCGGCCTTTCCGGAAGTTCCGGGTCGAACGGCGAGCGCAATGACAGGCGCCGGGCTTGCCAGCGTCGTGCGGTTTCCTGCGCGAGCGCGGTCTTCCGGTCGAGATCGGCTGCCCGGATCGCCATGGTGGCGCCGCCGCGCAGCGACTGGATATCGCCATAGTCTGTCATGCAAGTACGATCCCGGAATCCTAGAGGTTGCGAACGGATTCGAGCACCGCCCCGGCGTGTCCGGAGACTTTCACCTTGTTCCAGACGGCGGCGATCTTTCCATCGGGGCCAATCAGGAATGTCGTGCGCACGACGCCCATGTATTTTCTCCCATACATGCTCTTTTCCTGCCAGACGCCATAGGTGGAGGCCATCTTCGTATCCTGATCCGAAGCAAGGATCACCGACAGCCCGTGCTTGGCGACGAACTTGTCGTGGCTCGCGACCGAATCGGGCGACACACCAATGACTACCGCGCCGGCTTTCTCGAACTCATTCGCGAGAGCAGTGAAGTCGACCGCCTCGGTGGTGCAGCCGCTCGTGTTGTCCTTGGGGTAGAAGTAGAGAACGACGGGGCGTCCCGCAAATTGCGAAATCGACACGGTTCCCCCTCCGTCACGCGGGAGGGTGAAGTCCGGAGCTTTGTCTCCGATTGCCAATTCCGCCATGGGATAACCTTTCTTTTGCCAGTTTTATGGGTGAAATACGTGTTCATGGATATATAGTCCGTACAGCAGCCGTCCAGCATGACGTCTGTCATTCAAGCGGACAAACGGAGACAGTCGCCACCACATGGGAGAAATCCGCGGCGAAAAGGTAAGATTTCGCAAGAAAGACATAGTTCCCTTGCACGATCTGCCGTCTGCGCGCGCCGAAGATCCCATGATCGTGCATTGCCCGGCACGACCGACACGGATTGGCAGGTTCGCGCGATACATTATCGGTTTCTTTTCACTCGTTCTCCTGATCGGCGGCGGGTTCTTTGCCGTGGTCGAGAGCGGTGCGCTTGACGGAATGCTCGCCAACGGCGCCCGAACGGTCCTGAACTCGGCTCTGGGACCGCAGTTTCGCGCGGAGATTTCGGGCACGGCAGTCCGCTTTTCGGAGGGTTTCAAGCTTGCGGTCGAAGCCCGCGACGTGGTCGTCACCCGCGTCGATGGCGAAACTGCGCTGGCAAGAACCGGAGCGGTCCGTCTTGTCGTCGATCCGCTTGAACTCCTGTCCGGCCGGTTCTCTGTGAACGAGATCGAAGCTGACGGCATGAAGATCGACGGATCATTGCTGTCGTCCGGTTCTCCGCCGGATTTTGCAGACCTGCGGATCGATTCGATCCCGGCCCTTCTTGAAGGCACCTTTTCACAGCTTGATTCGCTGCAGGGCTTTATCCTGAATGGCGGCCTCGACCGAACGCTGATCGGTGATCTCGAGCTTGCGATGCGTAAAGCCGACGGCCGGCCGGTTCTGGTTTCGGTCCGCGACCTGACGATGGAGCGTGGAGACGATGCTTCGCTGGCCATCGGCGGCATCGTCGCCGTCAACGGTTATGAGAGCGAGATTTCTGCCAACACCATCAACGTCGAAGGCAAGGTGCGCTCCCTGACGGCCCGGATAGCTGACCTGAGGTTGACACCGTTCCTCCTTCAGCGCGATTCGCGTGGCAATGCCCGCCAGGGTTTCGACGGTTCGGCGGAGGTCGCGGTGATGGCGAGGCGGGCGGCGGACGGGCGAGCTGCGGCCCTGCAGATGACTGCGCTGAGCCAGCGCGGCACGGTTTATTCGGACGGCATACCTCAGGAGATGACCCGGGCGAAGCTCAACCTCCTTTATGATTTTACGAAGGACACGATTGAAATCGCTTCTTCTCAAGTCGAGTTTGGCCCCATGATTTTGCCTATTTCAGGGGGGCTGATCGATCTGGACCGCTTGCCGGATAACAAGGTTGCGGGCGCCGGGATCGGGATCGATTTTCTCATCCCGGAGGGCAGGGCAGATGTTCCTGCCGCCGGCGAACAGCCATTCCCCTTTTCGCTAAAGGTCTATGGGCGCTATCTGCACGCCGGCAACGAGCTTCAGGTCGATACGTTGAGCGTCTCGACGCCGAAGGGGACGATGACCGGGTCGCTGAGAGCCCGATTTGGGGGAGAAGGACCGGAGATCAGCTTCGGTGCACAGATTGCCAACATGGATACGTCGGTGATCAAGCAGCTCTGGCCCTACTGGATCGCGGACAAGCCGCGACGTTGGGTCTTTGCCAATCTCTTTGGCGGCACCGTCAGCCAGGGTTCTATCCAGGTATTCATCCCCAAAGGGCGGCTGACGGTGGAGCCTAAGCCGTTGCACCTGGGTGAAGACGAGTTGAGGATCAGCTTCGACATCGTCAATGCACGGATGAACGTTACAGGAGACATACCGCCGATCCGCGAAACCGCGGCCCATTTCGACCTGACCGGTCCGAAAGTCGTGACCACGATCCACAGCGGAACATCATATTTTCCATCCGGGCGCAGCGTGAAGGTCGAGAGCGGGGAAATCGCGCTTGGGCAGATCTACACCAAGCCGTTGATGGGCGATCTGAAGATTGCAGTGTCCGGCGCGGCCGATGCGGTGGCCGAACTGGTTTCCTACAAGCCCATCAATGCTTTGAAGCGTGCCGGCTTCGAGGTCGCGGATTTCAAGGGCTTCGTGAAGGGCAACGCCGAGATCAGGCTTGGCCTGATCTCGGATCAAAATCCCCCACCGCCGGAATGGAAGGCTCATCTCGATCTCACCGAGGTCGATGTCGCAAGGGACTTCGTCGGCAGGCGCATCAGCAAGCTTTCCGGTATCCTCGACGTCGATCCGCGCATGGCGCGGCTGGAGGGCACGGCGAACGTCGATGACGTGCCCATGGATATACAACTCACCGAGCCGGTGGAGGCCGATCCGAAGTTCGTTCGCGAGCGTAGGATCAAGGTGAAGCTCAACAATGCCCAGCGGGAACACTTCGTACCGGGGCTGGCTGATGTCATTGACGGGCCGATCAGCGTCGAGATGACAAGGATCGATGACAAGCGGCAATCCGTGACCGCGGATCTGTCGTCCGCCGTGTTGACCGTGCCCTGGATCGGCTGGGCGAAGGGCAAGGGAATTGCAGCCAGGGCAACCTTTGAGGTGACCGAAGGCCAAGAGCAGACGGCGATCGACAAGTTCGTCCTCGACGGCGAGGGATTTGGCGCAGCCGGATCGATGGTGGTCAGCAAGTCGGGCCTCGTATCCGCCGATCTGTCGAGGATACGCCTGTCGCCTGCCGACGATTATGCGGTCACCGTGCGCCAGTCGAAGGGGACTTACCAGATCGCACTTTCGGGGCAATCCGCCGATGTGCGTTCGCTGATCGCCCAGTTGAAGTCGCCTTCTGCCGGCGACAACGATGGCGACAGCCCCGATCGCTACGGAATTCGCCTGCAAGGCAAACTCGACAGGATCGTGGGCTTTGGTGACGAGGCGTTCTCGAACGTCTCGATCGACTATTCGGCACGCAATGGAAAGACGATGGGTCTCGAGTTTTCCGCGGTTACCGACAACGGCCAGGCTGTGGTTGCGCAGATGCGTAAACCCTCGGGACTTGGCGAAGTCTCGGTCGCGAGCGGTGATGCGGGCTCCCTGGCGCGGTTCGCCAACCTCTATAGCCGGATGAGCGAAGGTCTTCTGAATCTGAAACTCAAGGAAGCGACCGGGGGAATCTGGAACGGGACGCTCGATATCCGCAATTTCCGCGTGGAAAATGAACAGCGTTTGCAGTCGATTGTTTCGACGCCGACCGGTGCTGACGGGCGCAGCCTCAACAAGGCGGTGAAGCGGGATATAGATGTAAGTTCGTCTCGTTTCCAGCGTGGGTTCGCCCGTCTCGTTTACAGTGATGGAGGGCTCAAGATCGACAACGGCGTGGTGCGCGGCGACCAGGTGGGGGCCACCTTCCAGGGTACGGTGCGCGACAGCCGGGGCCAGATCGATCTGACCGGCACCTTCATGCCGGCCTATGGTCTCAATCGGCTTTTCGGCGAGTTGCCGGTCATCGGCATCCTCCTCGGCAATGGACGCGACGGTGGCCTGCTCGGCATCACTTTCAGACTGACGGGAGCAACCGAACAACCGAAACTGGACATCAATCCGTTATCCATTATCGCGCCTGGCGTGTTCCGGCAGATCTTCGAGTTCCGATAAGAAAAGGCCGGTATCGGGGATGCCGGCCTTCCTCGAATTCAGACCGCGAGGGGCGGCCTAGACGGCGCGTATGAGAATGTGCTTCTTCTTGCCGAGCGAGAGCTTGACCACATGGTCGCCGGTCAGTTCGGCCGGTCCCACAATCATGCGCTCGTCGCTGACCGGCTGGTCGTTGATGCGTACGGCGCCGCCTTGAATATGACGGCGTGCTTCTCCGTTGGTCGTGGCAAGTCCCGCGCGGACGATCAGGGAAAGCAGGCCAATTCCGGCCTCAAGCTCGGCGGACGGAACCTCGATGGAGGGGAGGTTGTCAGCGAGGGCGCCTTCCTCAAAGGTCTTGCGGGCGGTCTCTGCTGCTTCCTCGGCGGCGGCGCGTCCGTGCAGGATGGCCGTCACTTCAGTTGCCAGGATCTTCTTCACCTCGTTGATCTCTGAACCGCCGAGCGTCGCAAGGCGGCCGATCTCGCTCATCGGCAGGGTCGTGTATAGCTTGAGGAAGCGCGGCACGTCGGCATCCTCGGTGTTGCGCCAGTACTGCCAGAAGTCGTAGGCCGAGAGCATATCGGCATTGAGCCAGACGGCACCAGTTGCCGACTTGCCCATCTTGGCGCCCGAAGAGGTGGTCAACAGCGGCGACGTCACGGCATAGAGCTGTTTTGTTCCCATGCGATGGCCGAGATCGATGCCGTTAACGATATTGCCCCATTGGTCGGAGCCGCCCATCTGTAGGCGGCAGTCGTAGCGCTGCGCCAGTTCGACAAAGTCGTAGGCCTGGAGGATCATGTAGTTGAATTCCAGGAAGGACAGCGAGTGCTCGCGTTCCAGACGGGTCTTGACGCTGTCAAAGGAGAGCATGCGGTTGACCGAGAAATGCCGGCCGACATCGCGCAGGAATTCGAGATAGTTGAGCGAGCGCAGCCATTCGGCGTTGTTGATCATCAACGCGTCCTTCGCGCCATCGCCATAGGTCAGGTAGTTGGAGAATACCTCCTTGATCGAGGCGATGTTGTTCTCGATTGTCTCGACTGTCATCAACTGGCGGGCCTCGTCCTTGAAGGACGGATCACCAACCATGCCGGTGCCGCCGCCCATCAGCGAGATCGGCCGATGGCCGCTCGCCTGGAACCAGTGCAGCATCATGATCTGGATCAGAGAACCGGCATGAAGGCTGGGCGCCGTCGGGTCGAAGCCGATATAGGCCGTCACCGTTTCCTTGCACAACAGATCGTCGAGGCCGCTTTCATCAGAGATCTGATGAATGAAGCCACGCTCTTGCATCGTGTGGAGGAAATCGGATTTGAACTTCGTCATGACGCTCATGCTTTCTGACTGTCGGAATGCGGGAATTTCGCGGGCGACTTAGCATTGTTTTTTGAAAAGTGCACCTGTTTCGGTCATGAATGTTTTCTATGGAACCCATTCGAGTCTCCGGGAGGCAATGCCTTGGCTAAACTGATGCGAGCGATCGGCCTCATGAGTGGCACTTCGATGGACGGGATCGACGTGGCTCTCGTCGACACGGATGGCGAAGCGGCAGTGGTCCGCGGCCCGAATTCGTCGGCCCCCTACGATCCGGAATTCCGCGATCGGCTGAAGAGCGGCCTCGATCGGGCCCGGACGATCAGCAAGCGCAATGAGCGTCCCGGAGAACTCGCTGACCTCGAGCGCGACCTGACATTGCGTCATGTCGAGGCAGTCAAGAATTTCCTTCAGGCAAACAATATCCTGCCAGAAGATGTTGATGTCATCGGTTTCCACGGGCAGACGGTGTTGCATCGTCCCGATGTGGGTCTGACCGTGCAGATCGGCGATGGCGATCTGCTGGCGCGGGAAACAGGCATATCGGTCGTTTACGATATGCGTGCCAACGACATGGCCCATGGGGGGCAGGGCGCCCCGCTTGTGCCCGCCTATCACGCAGCACTCGCCCGAAACCTCGACAATCCGCAGTGGCCGGTCTGCTTCGTCAATATCGGTGGCATTTCCAACCTGACCTATATCAGCGAGGACGGATCGGTCTTCGCTTTCGACAGCGGGCCGGGCAACACGCTGATCGACCAGTGGGTGGAAGCTCATGCGGGTATTCCCTTCGACCAGGGTGGGCGGATCGCATCGGAAGGCCGGATCATCGATCAGCTGGCGCAGCGTTATCTGGCAAGTCCATTTTTCACCGCCGAGAAGCGCCGTTCGCTCGATCGCAGCGACTTCGTTCCACCCGCCGGTGGCGATGCAGAGCTTGCGGACGGAGCCCGGACACTCGCCTACATCACCGCAGCTTCCATCTTCATATCCGCGGGTCATCTGCCGGAAATGCCGAAGACCTTCGTGATCTGCGGAGGCGGACGTCTGAACGGCACCATCATGGAGGATCTGCGCACCGAGGCGGCCAAGCATGGCGCCAAGGTCATCACGGCCGAGCAAGCGGGACTCGACGGCGACGCCATGGAAGCGGAGGCCTGGGCCTATTTGGCCGTGCGGGCGCTCAAGGGCCTTCCGCTGACATTTCCGGGAACGACCGGAGTCAGGGAGCCGGCGACGGGCGGCGTGTTGGTGAAACTGCTTTCGAGATAGCGTCTCGCCGATTGCCGGCGGGAACACTCACTTGCCAAACCGGTCGGGTATCGTTTTCGCGAAGGCTTCCCCGTCCTTCAGGCCGATTTCGAAGGCCCGACGAAGGCCCGGCGCATCGCTCACGGTGAACTTGTTCACCGTGATTTCCTCGCTCGGACCGACGATTGTGCGACCGGGAGCCGAAGGGGGAAGTCGGCAATAGCGGGTCGTCAGCAGCAATGTCCGGCCACCCGCCCGCTCGGCTCCCTCGAGCTTCCTCAGCGGTGGATTGTCGACAAGGCCGCCATCGAGCCTCGCCATGCCACCGATCCTGCCGACCGGCATGAAGGGTGGCACCGAGGAGGAAGCCATGATCGCATCCACTAGATCGCCGGCGCTTCGAAGGTCATGGGTGGAAATCCAGGCCGGTGTCAGGCCGAGATAGGAGCCAGCTCTGGAATGCGCGCCGCCGGTCAGCCTCTTCTCGATCTGGTAGGCCGCTATCGAGCCGAGGGCTGCTACGGCACCCGGCATCCAGTTGGGTGGGCAGGAAAGTTGCATCAGGATTGGCGGGCTGTTCTTCAATGCCGAGAGTTCTGCCTCTCCGAATTGCTCCGTCAGGAACCGCCGGTAGAGCGAACCGACGACGAGCGGCGACTGTCGCCTGCGAAGCGCCGACCAGTCGATATCCGGCATTGCGCGTTCGGCAAAGGCAAAGGCTTCACGCCTCACCCTGTCGCCGATGCCTATCGTATTCATTGCACAATGATAGGCGCCCGCCGACACTGCGACGTAGAAGGAGGGCTGCTGCGGGTGGATGGCGTTGAAAGCTTCCCAAAACCCGCTTTGCCAGTAGCAGCGGTTGCCGCCGCCGGCAAATCCGATTGCATCGAAGCGAACAGCCGCGCTCAAACCCGCAATCCTCCTGACTGTCGGTCCTTCAGCGGATCCGCTTCGCTGCCGGTTCTGGTACGAGCTCACCTTCCAGACGGCGGTCGAGGTAATCCTCGCATTCGGCCATGAGGGAATCGACCTGCCCGTTGAAGAAGTGGTTGGCGCCGGGCACCGTCTTGTGGGTAATAAGGATACCCTTCTGGGTCTTGAGCTTGTCGACCAGACCCTGGACGTCTTTTTCCGGGGCCACCTTGTCGCTATCGCCATGGATGACGAGGCCGGAAGACGGGCAGGGGGCGAGGAAAGAGAAGTCGTAGATGTTCGGCTGCGGGGCAATCGTAATGAAGCCCTCGATCTCCGGACGGCGCATCAGAAGCTGCATGCCGATCCAGGATCCGAAGGAATAGCCGGCGACCCAGCAGTTCTTCGAATCGGGATGGAGGCTCTGAACCCAGTCGAGCGCGGAGGCGGCGTCGGACAGTTCACCGGCGCCGTGGTCGAACTCGCCCTGGCTGCGGCCGATGCCGCGGAAGTTGAAGCGCAGTGTGGTGAAGCCGCGCTTCTGGAACATGTAGAACAACTGATACACGATCTGGTTGTTCATCGTGCCGCCGAACTGAGGATGCGGATGCAGGATGATCGCGATCGGGGCGCTTTTTTCCTTGGAAGGCTGATAGCGGCCCTCGAGGCGGCCCGCCGGGCCGTTGAAAATCACTTCGGGCATTGATACTCCGGTCCCTGTGTTTTTTTGGGGTCCCACTTCGTTCAGTGCAGCAGGATGACTTGACTAACGAAGTCAGCTTTTCTAGAACAAAGTTTAGAACCGTTCGAAAGTGGATGGCGGACCATCCGTCGTTGAACGTGTCATAAGGCAAGCCCGGCTGAAATTTCAAGAAAAATGCGCCGGGACATCGGTATTGGGCCAAAAGCGGAAGAGGCATGGCGAAGAAGCGCATTTATCTCGACTGGAACGCGACCGCTCCGCTTCTTGACGAAGCGCGTGACGCCCTGGTCGATGCGCTTTCGCTGCTGGGCAATCCTTCCTCCGTTCACTCCGAGGGGCGTGCGGCCCGTGCCATGGTGGAGAAGGCCCGCCGGCAGGTCGCAGCACTTGTCGGAGCGGAGCCATCACATGTGACCTTCACCAGTTGCGCGACCGAGGCCGCAAACCATGTGCTGACGCCCGACTTCCGGATGGGGCGGGCACCGCTCTCCGTTGCACGTCTTTATGTCTCGGCAATCGAACATCCGGCGATCCGTGAAGGCGGGCGCTTTGACCGGGAGCGAGTTACCGAGATTCCGGTTGAAGCTTCGGGCGTTGTTGATCTGAAGTCGCTTGAGACGCTATTGGCGTCTCATCCGCAGGATGCCGGACCGCCGCTGATTGCGATCATGCTGGTCAACAACGAAACCGGCATCATACAGCCGGTGTCGGAAGCATCTGCAATCGTCCACGCCCACGGAGGGCTACTGGTTGTCGACGCCGTCCAGGCGGCGGGCCGGATCGCGATCGACATGGCCACGCTCGGTGCTGATTTCCTTATTCTCTCCGCCCACAAGATTGGCGGGCCGAAGGGTGCCGGCGCGCTGGTGTCACGCGGCGAAACGCTGATGCCTGTTCCGCTTATCCGTGGTGGCGGCCAAGAAAAGGGACATCGCGCCGGAACGGAGAACGTCGCGGCAATCGTAGGTTTCGGCGCTGCCGCGCATTGGATGGCCGAGGGCCTTGACGAACGGAATGCGGCAATCGGCGCCTTGCGCGACCGGCTCGAAGGGGGCATGCGTGCATCGGCGCCGGACGTCGTTATTCATGGCGAGGCCGAGAAGCGCGTTGTCAATACGTGTTTCTTCACGCTTCCGGAACTGAAGGCCGAAACAGGGCAGATAGCCTTCGATCTGGAGGGTTTGGCGCTCTCGGCGGGGGCTGCCTGTTCCTCGGGCAAGGTCGGGCAAAGTCATGTGCTGACGGCCATGGGTCGCGACGCCAAGACAGGAGGGTTGAGGATATCGCTCGGTTTCTCGACCACCGAGGATGAAATCGAGCGGGCCATCGAAATCTTCATGCGGATCGCCGCACGTCGCAAGGTTTCGGGTCGGGCCGCGTGAATGCGATGGAAATTTGCGGAAAGACAATTTTCCGCTTGCCAAAAGGGGTGAAAAGTTCGCCTCTGACGACTACATAAAGAGCGGGTTTCCGCTTGGAACGTTAGCAAGCTGCCGGACCTTGGACCCGGCAAGATTGGAGAACGCGCATGGCTGCCGTGCAGGAAACAATCGATCAGGTGCGCCAGATCGATGTGGACCAGTACAAGTACGGTTTCGAAACGATGATCGAAGTCGACAAGGCCCCGAAGGGGTTGTCGGAGGACATCATCCGTTTCATTTCCGCAAAGAAGAACGAACCGGAATGGATGCTTGCCTGGCGGCTCGACGCCTACAAGCGCTGGCTCACCATGGAAGAGCCGACGTGGGCGCGCGTCAATTATCCGAAGATCGACTTCAATGATCTCTATTACTACGCCGCGCCGAAGAGCACGGTAGGTCCCAAGTCGATCGACGAGGTCGATCCCGAACTCCTCAAGGTCTACGAAAAGCTCGGCATTCCCTTGAAGGAACAGGAGATCCTGGCCGGCGTGCAGACGTCCAAGATCGCCGTCGATGCGGTGTTCGATTCGGTCTCGGTCGTCACCACCTTCAAGGAGGAATTGAAGAAGGCCGGCGTGATCTTCATGTCGATCTCGGAAGCCATCCGCGAATACCCTGAACTGGTACAGAAATACCTGGGTTCGGTGGTGCCGGTCAGCGACAACTTCTATGCAACGCTCAACAGCGCCGTTTTTACGGACGGATCATTTGTCTTCGTGCCGAAGGGCGTTCGCTGCCCGATGGAACTGTCGACCTATTTCCGCATCAACGAGAAGAACACCGGCCAGTTCGAGCGCACGCTGATCATTGCCGAGGAAGGCGCCTACGTCTCCTACCTCGAAGGCTGCACCGCGCCGCAGCGCGACGAGAACCAGCTGCATGCGGCCGTTGTCGAGCTTGTGGCGCTGGACGATGCCGAGATCAAGTATTCCACCGTCCAGAACTGGTACCCGGGCGACAAGGAGGGCAAGGGCGGCATCTACAACTTCGTCACCAAGCGTGGTGATTGCCGTGGCAAAAATTCCAAGATTTCCTGGACCCAGGTCGAGACCGGTTCGGCGATCACCTGGAAATATCCGTCCTGCATCCTGCGTGGCGACGGTTCGCGCGGCGAGTTCTACTCGATCGCGGTCTCCAACGGCCATCAGCAGATCGACTCGGGCACCAAGATGATCCATCTCGGCAAGAACACGTCGAGCCGCATCATTTCGAAGGGTATTTCCGCAGGCTTTTCCAACAATACCTATCGCGGCCAGGTTTCGGCCCACCGCAAGGCGGAGAACGCCCGCAACTTCACCCAGTGCGACTCACTCCTGATCGGCGACAAGTGCGGCGCGCATACCGTGCCCTATATCGAGGCGAAGAATTCGACCGCCCAGTTTGAGCACGAGGCGACCACCTCGAAGATTTCCGAGGACCAGCTGTTCTACTGCTTGCAGCGCGGCATTCCGGAAGAGGCGGCCATCGCCCTCATCGTCAACGGCTTCGTCCGCGAAGTGATCCAGGAACTGCCGATGGAATTCGCCGTCGAAGCGCAGAAGCTGATCGGTATCAGCCTTGAGGGTTCGGTCGGCTGATGGACGGCCGACCATGTTCCTGGAACCGTTTCTTGGCGCCACGCGCCGCTCCTATTCGTCCGGAAGGATTTGACCATGCTTGAAATTCGCAATCTCCACGCCCGCATCGCCGAAGACGGCACCGAAATCATCCGTGGCTTGAACCTGACGGTAAAAGCCGGCGAAGTCGCCGCCATCATGGGGCCGAACGGGTCGGGCAAGTCGACGCTCTCCTACATCCTGTCGGGCCGCGAGGACTATGAAGTCACCGAAGGCGACATTCTTTACAACGGCGAGAGCATACTCGATCTCGATCCGGCCGAGCGTGCGGCCAAGGGCATATTCCTCGCCTTCCAGTACCCGGTGGAAATCCCCGGCGTCGCCACCATGCAGTTCCTGAAGGTGGCTATGAACGAGCAGCGCAAGGCGCGCGGCGAAGCCGAATTGACGACCCCGGACTTCATGCGCCGGGTCAAGGAAGCCTCCGCCGAACTGAAGATCAACCCGGACATGCTGAAGCGCCCGCTCAATGTCGGCTTTTCCGGTGGCGAGAAGAAGCGCGCCGAGATCCTGCAGATGTCGCTGCTGGAACCGAAGCTCTGCGTGCTCGACGAGACGGATTCGGGCCTCGACATCGACGCGCTGAAGATCGTCGCCGACGGCGTCAACGCGTTGAAGTCGCCCGATCGGGCAGTGATCGTCATTACCCACTACCAGCGGCTGCTCGACTATATCGTGCCGGATACGGTCCACGTCCTCTATAAGGGCCAGATCATCAAGACGGGCGACAAGGAACTCGCGCTGGAACTCGAAGCCAATGGCTATGCCGATATCATCGGGGAAGCGGCCTGATCAGGGCCAGGAAGGAGTCCTGACGATGACATTGCATGCTGCAAACAGACTGACCGTCGCTGAGACCCAGCTTATCGAGAGCTATACGGACCAGATCGGCGAATTGCCGGGCGACGGCGCAGTGCTTTCTGCTCGTGATCGGCTGTTCGATGAGCTGAAGCGCGGTGGTCTTCCGACCCGGCGCATGGAGACCTGGCACTATACCGATCTCAAGAACCTGCTGCGCTCCGTTCCGGAGACGGATCCCGCAGCGCGGATCAAGACGGTCGGGGCGATCGTTTCCGGCTCGGCGGTTTTTGCCGTCGCGCAGGGCAAGGCCGCGCCGGAAAATGCGCCGGAGGGTGTTACGGTCGAGCTTTTCCGCGATGCGCTGGCTTCGGGGTCGGCAGCTGCCGGCCTGGTCGCCCATGACGGTGACGACACGATCGGCCGGATCAATTCGAGCTTCGTTCGCGACGGCTTTGCGATTTCTGTCGCTGCCGATACCACCCTCGATGCGCCGCTCGAACTGCAATCCATCCACGGCGCCGGCCAGGTTCACGTCCGTTATCCCGCCGTATTCGGGGCCTCCAGCTGCGCGGTCGTGATTGAGCGCCACCTGAATGCCGGCGAGGGCGCCGCGCTGGTCTCGTCGGTCAGCGATCTTGTGATTGGCGACGGCGCCGAGATCACGTGGATCATCCTGCAGACGCAAGGGGCGGACGATACCCATCTAGGCCAGATCAAGGTCGAACTCGGGACCGGCTCCAAGTTCCGCCTGTTCGTGATTAATGCGGGTGGCAAGCTCGTGCGCCAGGAGATTCACGTCCGCACGGCGGGAGAGGGATCCGATTTCGCGCTGCGCGGGGTCAACCTCGTCGGCGGTGAAAGCCATGTCGACGTCACCATGACCCTCGGCCACGACATGCCCAACACGACCTCGACCGAGATCATCCGCAATGTGGTGTTCGACCGGGGCCGAGGCGTCTTCCAAGGGCAGATTCGTGTGGCTCCCGGTGCGCAAAAGACCGATGCGCGCATGGCCTGCAACACGCTTCTGATGTCGGACGACGGCGAGTTTTCCGTCAAGCCGGAACTTGAGATCTTCGCCGATGACGTGCAGTGCGGACATGGCGCGACTGTCGCCGATATCGACCGCAACCATCTCTATTACATGATGGCGCGCGGTATCCCGGAAAAGAAGGCGCGGGCGCTGCTCATCTATGCCTTCGTGGCCGAAATCGTCGAGGAACTGGACGACGAGGCTCTTGTAGAGGCGCTGGAGGGGATCATCTCCGGCTGGCTGGAACACCATGGCTGATCTGACCTCATCCATAGGCTCCTATGACGTCGAAGCCGTGCGGAAGGATTTTCCGATCCTGTCGCGCGAGGTCTACGGCAAGCCGCTTGTCTATCTCGACAATGCCGCGTCCGCGCAGAAGCCGCAGTCGGTGATCGATGCGATCAGCCGCACCTACTCCGATGAATATGCGAATGTGCACCGGGGGCTGCATTATCTCTCCAATGCCGCGACCGACGCCTACGAGAGTGCCCGGGAGAAGGTACGCCGCTTCCTGAATGCCGGATCGATCGAGGAAATCGTCTTCACAAAGTCCTCGACCGAAGCGATCAACACGGTAGCTTATGGTTACGGCATGCCGGAGATCGGCGAGGGCGATGAGATCGTGCTCTCGATCATGGAGCATCACTCCAACATTGTCCCCTGGCATTTCATTCGTGAACGCAAGGGTGCCAAGCTGGTCTGGGTTCCGGTCGATGATGACGGCGCTTTCCATATCGAGGCGTTCGAGAAATGCCTGACGGAACGGACCAAACTTGTGGCCATCACACATATGTCGAACGCGCTCGGCACGGTGGTACCCGTCAAGGAAGTCTGCCGGATCGCCCATGAGCGCGGCATTCCGGTGTTCGTCGACGGCAGCCAAGGCGCGGTGCACATGCCGGTCGATGTCCAGGACATCGACTGCGACTGGTATGCGATTACCGGCCACAAGCTCTATGGTCCCACCGGCATCGGCGTGCTCTACGGCAAGACGGAGCGGCTGAGAGAGATGCGGCCCTTCATGGGCGGAGGTGAGATGATCGTGGAGGTTACCGAGGATCTGGTCACCTACAACGACCCGCCGCACCGCTTCGAGGCGGGTACGCCGCCGATTGTCCAGGCGATCGGGCTTGGCCATGCGCTCGATTATATCGAGGAACTGGGCCGTCCGGCGATCGCCAGGCACGAGGCCGATCTCGCGGCCTATGCCCACGAGCGGCTGAGCGCGATCAATTCGTTGCGCATCATCGGCAATGCGCCAGGCAAGGGGAGCATCTTCTCCTTCGAACTGGAGGGTATTCACGCTCATGACGTGTCCATGCTGATCGATCGCCGGGGCGTGGCCGTCAGGGCAGGAACGCATTGCGCGCAGCCGCTGCTGACCCGCTTCGGCGTGACGTCCACCTGCCGGGCATCATTCGGACTTTACAACACGCGTGCCGAGGTCGACGCGCTTGCCGAAGCACTCGATCATGCGCGATCATTTTTTGCCTGAGGAGCCGGTTATGAGTGTCAATGAAAGCGAACAGAGGCCGGACGTCCGCGAAGGTATCGTCCAGACAAGCATTCCGCCGGAAGAGGTCGCACGTCTTTCCGACGACATCATTTCTGCGCTGAAGACGGTCTATGATCCGGAAATCCCGGCGGATATCTTTGAACTCGGCCTGATCTACAAGATCGACATCGACGATGATCGCATGGTCAAGATCGTCATGACGCTGACGGCACCCGGATGCCCCGTGGCTGGCGAGATGCCAAGCTGGGTGCAGAACGCCGTCAGTGCCGTGGAAGGCGTGTCGGGTGTGGAAGTCGAGATGACTTTCGATCCGCCATGGACACCGGACCGCATGTCGGAAGAAGCCCAGGTCGCGATCGGCTGGTATTGATAGAAGCCAAGTCGCCCACTACATTTGCATGACTCGAAGCGCCGGGCCTTGAACCCGGTGGCGATAGGAGAACAAAATGGGCTTTCAAGTGATGACCATGACGGATGCGGCGGCGGCGCGCGTCCGTGCGATCGTCGAGAATTCCGGCCCGGACGCCAAGGGTATTCGGGTCGGCATCAAGAAGGGCGGCTGCGCCGGGATGGAATACACCATCGACCTGGTGCGCGAACCCAACCCAAAGGACGATCTGATCGAGCGCGACGGCGCAAGCGTCTGGGTCGAACCCTCGGCCGTGCTCTACCTGCTGGGTACGCAGCTGGACTATGAGACGACGACACTGCGTTCCGGCTTCACCTTCAATAATCCCAACCAGACCTCAGCCTGCGGCTGCGGCGAATCCGTGGAACTGAAGGCTGCCGATCTGGCTGTGCTTGCCCGCGAGCAGGAAGCGGTTTCCGCCGGCTGAGGTGTCGCCCGACAGGATTTCTTCGTTCTTGTCACCACGGCCCGGTCCGTCGACCGGGCCTTTGCATTTGCTGCGCCTCGCTGTCGAGACAGCAAGATATCCTGCCATTTCTCACGCTTTAATCGAATATGTTGTTTTGCTGCAAGAATCCGCATATATTGCGGCGATGGATTATCTTGACCGCAAAATCATTGGCCTTCTATCTGAGGATGCCCGCCGCTCGCTTGCCGATATTGGTGAACGGGTTGAACTGTCACCGTCGGCCGTCAACGAGCGGATCCGCAGGCTTACCGCCTCGGGCGCAATCAGGCGCTTCACCGTCGATGCCGATCATGCTGCGCTGGGCCTCGCTGTCACCGCTTTCGTCCTTGTCGGGCTCGACTACGATGCCGGGGAGGAGGCCTTCAAGGCCTTCGTCGCCGCCCATCCTTCCGTCGCGGAATGCCATCACGTGACTGGAGCCTGGTCGTATCTGCTCAAGGTCCGCCTGACAGGTCTCCCAGCCCTCGAGGCATTTCTCGCCGAATTGAAGGCGCGGCGCTTCCTCGCTCGCAGCGAAACCATGATCGCGCTGTCGACCGCCGTCGAGCGCGGATTTACCCCGGCGGAGGTTTGAAGAATGAGTGTTCTCTTGTTCGGCAAGGGCATCCTGCTCGGCCTCGCCATCGCAGCGCCGCTCGGCCCGATCGGTGCGCTCTGCATTTCCCGCACGCTGGAGCGCGGCTTCTGGGCCGGTGTGGCCGGTGGTCTCGGCACCGCACTTGCTGATGGTGTCTATGCCCTCATGGCCGCTGCGGGCTTTGCCGCCTTCGCCGTCCTTCTTGAAACGATCTCCGTTCCGCTGCAACTCTTTGGCGGTGCCTTCCTGCTCTGGCTAGGCTGGAAAAGCTTTCGGCCGAAGCCACCCGTCGCCGCCGCCAAGGTCGGTGCGCGCGACCTGTTGAGCACCACCGGCGCGACCTTTCTGCTGACCATCGCCAACCCGGCGACCATCCTCTCCTTTGCCGCGATCTTCGCCGGCCTGGGTCTGGCATCGCAAGGTGATGGCTGGTCGGCCGCTTTGCTGGTCGCGGGGGTCTTTGCCGGCTCGATGCTCTGGTGGATCTTCCTCAGCGGCACGGTGGCGCTGCTGCATCACCGCTTGCCGGAGAGCTTTGCAATCTGGGTATCACGCATTTCCGGCGTGGTGCTGGTAGTGTTCGGGTTGGTCGCGATTGTCATGGGGCTGAGGGCGCTGTTGGCCTAGGGGACGCCTGTACAATTGCGGTGGTCTGTCAATCCCGCTTGATGCTCATCAGAACGTCCCACAGGTCCGCGCCGGTCTCGAACACAGAGGCATTGGCCTTGAACGAGAGTTCGGCGCCGATCGCGTTGAGCACTTCGCTGCCGAGGTCGATATTGGAGCCGCCGGGCAGGGTGGGGTCGCCGGAAGGGGAGACAGAGGCTGAGACGCCGCCGGAGGGTTGAGACGAAAACTTTGTCACGCCGCGGTCATAGCCCGGCGTCAGTACATTCGCCACGTTGTTGGCGGCGGCCGAAAGTCGTGTCGACTGGGCTTCCATGCCCGAGAGCGAAATACCCATGATGGCGGAAAGGCTCATTGTCATGTCCTGCGCTTGTGGCGTTCCAGCGTGCAAGCATAGGAGTAGCCTATGAGCGAAGCCTGAAGATCTATGGTTTGTCGTGGATTGACGCGGCCAGCGCCGATGATCCGTTCTGGCACAATGCAGGATTGGCTGCCGTCATAGTGTGGGGCGACTTGGTCGGCCAGAGGTGACGAAAAAATCCCGGCGCATCGCGCCGGGATTCATGGGTCATGTCATTGGCCGCTGTTATTCGACGATCTGGATGATCTGCCGTGTCTGCGGGTCGACGATCACGCGCTGCTCATTGACGACCGTGTAGGAATAGTTGTCGTAGCCATCAACCGGGTAGAGTTCGATCGGTTCGTCGATCACGCGGCCGATCAGAACGTCGCCCTCGTAGGGCACGGAGCGCACTTCGCGCTGCATGACATAGGTCTGGACCGGCGCCGGCACCACGACTGTGGGCTGCGTGACGACCGGATCTTGGCGGATGATGACGGTCTCCTGCGCGTTGGCCGCTGCGGAGAGCGTCATCAGTGCCGCTGTACCGGCGAGGATAATGGTCTTGCGCATGTCGGTTCTCCTGTGTTGCACAGGATGAAAACGAGCGTTAGCCCATTCCGTTCCATCACAGGGTCTTTTGACGCGTCGCCAAAAATGAAGAGCGCCGCCAAGGGCGGCGCTCCAGTGTTGCTTTTTCAGCGGCTTATTCCGCGGCTTCGGCGTATTCGCTCATCGGCGGGCAGGTGCAGATGAGGTTGCGGTCGCCATAGACATTGTCGACGCGGTTGACCGAGGACCAGTACTTGTCGACCCTGAACGCGCCGGGCGGGAAGCAGGCCTGCTCGCGCGTGTAGGGACGGGTCCACTCGCCGACGAGGTCCTCCACCGTGTGTGGGGCATTCTTCAACGGGTTGTTCTCCCTGTCCATCCGCCCTTCCTCGATATCGCGGGCTTCCTCGCGGATCGCCAGCATGGCATCGCAGAAACGGTCGATTTCGGCCTTGGTCTCCGATTCCGTCGGCTCGATCATCAGCGTGCCGGCGACCGGCCAGCTCATGGTCGGGGCATGGAAGCCGCAGTCGATCAGGCGCTTGGCGACGTCGTCGACGGTGACGCCCGCGCTTTCGGCGAGCGGCCGGGTGTCGATGATGCATTCATGCGCCACGCGGCCGGCCTGCGACTTGTAGAGCACATCATAAGCGCCCGTCAGTCGGGCGGCGATGTAGTTGGCGTTGAGGATTGCCACCTTGGTTGCCTGCGTCAGGCCCTCGCCACCCATCATCAGGCAGTAGGACCAGCTGATCGGCAGGATCGACGGCGAGCCGTAGGGTGCCGCCGACACCGCCCCCGGACGTCCGTCGGTCGCCACATGGCCGGGCAGGAACGGTGCGAGATGCGCCTTGACGCCGATCGGACCCATGCCCGGACCGCCGCCGCCATGCGGAATGCAGAAGGTCTTGTGCAGGTTGAGGTGGGAAACGTCAGAGCCGATGTCGCCGGGGCGGGCAAGGCCGACCATGGCGTTCATGTTGGCGCCGTCGAGATAGACCTGACCGCCGTGGCTATGGGTGATTTCGCAGATCTCCCGCACCGTTTCCTCGAACACGCCGTGCGTCGAGGGATAGGTGACCATGCAGCATGAGAGCGTTTCGGCATATTGCTCGGCCTTGGCGCGGAAATCGTCGAGGTCGACGTCGCCGTTTTCCCTGGCCTTGACCGGCACGACCGTCATGCCGGCCATGTGGGCGGAGGCGGGATTGGTGCCATGCGCCGAGGTGGGGATGAGGCAGACGGTCCGGTGCGTGTCACCCCTGGAGAGGTGATAGTTGCGGATTGTGAGCAGACCCGCATATTCCCCCTGCGCGCCGGAATTCGGCTGCATGGAGAAGGCGTCGTAGCCGGTAACCGAGCAGAGCTTTTCCGACAGGTCGTCGATCATCTCCTTGTAGCCCAGCGCCTGGTCGGCGGGCACGAAGGGATGGATGTCGGAGAATTCCGGCCAGGTGATCGGCAGCATCTCCGCCGTCGCGTTCAGCTTCATCGTGCAGGAGCCGAGCGGGATCATCGCCCGGTCGAGCGCCAGGTCCCGGTCCGACAGCCGGCGGATATAGCGGGTCATTTCGCTTTCCGCGCGGTTCATATGGAAGATCTTGTGGGTGAGATAGTCGCTCGTGCGCAGCAGATCCTTCGGCAGGCGATAATCCGGCTGGAAATCCGCAAGCGCGAAATTGCCGCCGAATGCCCGCCAGACGGCTTCGAGGGCTGCCGGGCGCGTGCGCTCATCGAGGCTGATGCCGATCCGGGTCGTGCCGACCTTGCGCAAGTTGACACCCTCGGCCACGGCGGCCCGAAGGATCAGGCCCTGCATATGGCCGACTTCGACGGTGATGGTGTCGAAGAAGGTCTCCGGCTCGACCTTGTAGCCGAGCTTTTCAAGCCCCTTGGCCATCAGCACGGCCTTCTGATGCACGGCCTGTGCAATCGCCTTGATGCCCTTCGGTCCATGGAACACGGCGTACATCGAGGCCATGACGGCGAGCAGCACCTGGGCGGTGCAGATGTTCGAGGTCGCTTTTTCGCGGCGGATATGTTGTTCGCGGGTCTGGAGCGACAGGCGATAGGCGCGGTTGCCGCGCGCATCGACCGAAACACCGACCAGACGACCGGGCATCGAGCGCTTGTGGGCATCCTTGACAGCCATGTAGGCGGCATGTGGACCGCCGTAGCCGACCGGAACGCCGAAGCGCTGGGTCGAGCCGATGGCGATGTCGGCGCCCATTTCGCCGGGAGCCTTCAGCAGCGCCAGGGCAAGGATATCTGCGGCGACCGTGGCGATCGCCCCCGTCTGGTGAAGGCGCGAGATCAGGCCGGTGAAATCGCTCACATGACCGTAGGTGCCAGGATACTGGAAGATGGCGCCAAAGACATCGACCGGATCGAGATCGGTAAAGGGATTGCCGATGATGACCTTCCAGCCAAGCGGTGCGGCGCGGGTCTCGATAAGCGCGATGGTCTGCGGATGGCAGTTCTCGTCGACGAAGAAGGCCTTGGCTTTCGACTTGGCGACACGTTCGGACATGGCCATGGCTTCGGCGGCAGCGGTCGCCTCGTCGAGAAGCGAGGCGTTTGCGACGTCGAGGCCGGTCAGGTCGCAGACCATGGTCTGGTAGTTGAGCAGGGCCTCTAGGCGGCCCTGGCTGATTTCCGGCTGGTAGGGCGTGTAAGCGGTGTACCAGGCAGGGTTTTCCAGGATATTGCGCTGGATGACCGGCGGAGTGATCGTGCCGTAATATCCCTGTCCGATCAGCGAGACGAGCGCCTGGTTCTTGTTGGCCGTCTCGCGCAGCTTGTCGAGGGCCTCGCGCTCCGTCATCGGCGCTCCCCAGGTGAGCGGCACTTTCTGACGGATGGAGCCGGGAACCGTGGCGTCGATCAGTGCGTCGAGGCTCGGGTAACCGATGACCTTCAGCATTTCCTCCATTTCGGCCGGTGAAGGGCCGATATGGCGACGATTGGCAAAATCGTAGGGCTGATAGTCGGTGAACTGGAATTCGGTGGGCGTGGTCATGCGATCAGCTCGTTGTAGGCGGCTTCGTTGAGGAGCGTGCCGGCGTCGGCGACGTTCTTCAGCTTCAACTTGAAGAACCAGCCAGCGCCCTGCGGATCGGAATTGACCAGTGACGGATCATCGACGATTGCCTGGTTGATCTCGGTGATCTCGCCGTCGAGCGGGCAATAGACTTCCGAGGCTGCCTTGACCGATTCGACGGTGGCGGCATCGTCGCCCTTGCCGAAGGCAGCGCCGACTTCGGGCAGTTCGACGAAGACCAGATCGCCCAGCTGCTCGGCGGCGTGGGTGGTGATGCCCACGGTCGCGACGTCACCCTCGAGCTTCAGCCATTCGTGTTCAGCGGTGAATTTCAGCATGTGATGTTCCTCTCTCGATTGTTCTGGTCAGCGCTTGAAGGTCGGCGCGACAAAGGGCAGGGCGGTTACGGTCACGGGCAGATATTTGCCGCGGACTTCGGCATAGACGGTGGTGCCAGGTGCAGTGAGGCCAGTCGGGACGTAGCCCATGGCCACGGGGCCACCGAAGGACGGGCCGAAGGTGCCGGACGACACTTCTCCGATTTCCGAGTTACCTTCGGCGTCGCTGTAGAGTTTGGCATGGTTGCGGACCGGCGCCTTGCCTTCGGGCTTGAGGCCGACGCGACGACGGGACACGTCGTTTTCAAGTTCGTCAAGGATGCGGGCAGCACCCGGAAAGCCGCCTTCGCGCAGGCCGCCCTTGCGGCGGGCCTTCTGGATCGCCCATTCGATCCCGGCTTCGACAGGCGTCGTGCCGGTGTCGATGTCGTTACCGTAAAGGCAGAGGCCGGCTTCGAGACGCAGCGAGTCACGCGCACCAAGCCCGATCGGCTCGCAATCGGGGTGGGCGAGCAGAGCCTTGGCGATGTCGACCGCGTTCGCGGCCGGGACCGAGATTTCGAAGCCGTCTTCACCGGAATATCCCGAGCGGGAGACGATGCAGGCGACGCCGTTCACGACGACGTCGCGAACATCCATGAACTTCGTTCCAGCGACATCCGCGCCGAGCGAGACAAGAACCGCTTCCGCCTTCGGGCCCTGAAGGGCCAGAAGCGCCCGGTCGTCCAGAACGGTCAGGTCGACCCTGTCGGCAAGGTGCTTCTTCATATGAGCGATATCGGCGTCCTTGCAGCCGGCATTGACGACGACAAAGAGATGGTCGCCGCGGTTGGAGAACATCAGGTCATCGAGGATACCGCCGTTCTCGTCGGTAAAGAAGCCGTAGCGCTGACGACCTTCCTTCAGGCCGAGGATATCGACCGGGACCAGGCTTTCGAACGCAAGCGCGGCGTCCTCGAAGCGGCCCGTCTTCGCGCGCAGGATTACCTGTCCCATGTGGGACACGTCAAACAGGCCGGCCTTCTCGCGCGTGTGGAGGTGTTCCTTGAGAACGCCCGCCGGATACTGCACCGGCATTTCATAGCCGGCGAATGGCACCATCTTGGCGCCTAGGGACAGGTGGAAATCGTAAAGGGGAGTCCGTTTCAGTTCGACAGTATCGTCCAAGGGGTGCCTCCGGTAATCGGCGCTCGCGCGCTGGCTCAGTTTACGGCACACTTCAGCATGCCTCTTTCTTGAGCCCCCTCTGTCCGTTTGCCTGAGATTGTTATCCCTTCGGCGCGCGCTTCGATATTCGAAGAGCCTCTCTCCAGAGTCCATTGGCACCTTGTGGTCCTTTTGCCTGAGAGTTTCCGGGGCGGTTGCTCCTTCGGCACCGGATCGAACCGGCTTCTCCCAACAAGGTTGCTTGGCATTATCTGGGAAGGTGCCCCATTGGCAAGAGGCAAGCGTCGTCGCCGAACAATATTTTGTCGCATGGTGCATGGCAGGTTGCACTGGGTGGGGAGCCCTCTCGGGAAGGCCGAATTCCGGTGGCGCGAGCGATGCGTCCGGCGCGGGGTCCTTGACCTGAGACAAACCGGACTATCAATGAACAGGCTAATTGTCTTCATGCGCGGCAACTTGTCTTTTGATTTTGCGCAAGATTGCCGCTAAGGACAGGCGAGACCAGGGAGGATTATCCAGTGAAGATAGCCAGGCAGGCAGGTTTGGGGATGGTGCGCATACTGTGCGCGTTCGCCATTCTTTCACTTGCTTTTGCCCACAAGACACCGCAGGCCGCCGCCGCGATCGCCACTGCCTCGGTGCAGTTGCCGGACGGGACCTTCGCGGATCTCTGCCTCGGGGACAGCGCGGTCAAGCATCCGGCGGCGAGCCTCTTTTGCGAAGCCTGCATGCTGGCCTCGTCGACGCTGCTTCCTTTGCCAGACGGGGAATCCTGGCTGGTTTCCGATTTTGCCTCCCTTGAAAACCGCCACATCGAAGCCGGTACTCCATCTGCCCGGCTTTCCATTCTCCGCCAGCGCGCCCGCGCGCCACCTGCCATGGGCTGATTTCGCACTTCCACCCGATGAAATCGCACAATTTGCAGAAGACCGGTCACGCGGCAAAGCCGCGAACGAGACCGGAGGAGAAATGAAATGAACGTATTTAGGACCTTGAGCTTTGCAGCGTTGTTTGCGTCTGCCGCATTCGCGTCTGGTGCATTCGCCCAGCAGATGCAGGGCCACAAGATGCATGGGGCCATGGCCGGTTCAGGCATGGGCGTCGTCAATCCCGGCGGCATGGAAGCCGTGAAGGTCGGCGATATCGAATTGTCGAACGGTTTCACCAAGGCCATGCTGCCCAATCAGCCGGTCGGTGGAGGGTTCGTCACCATCCACAATGCCGGATCGGCGGACGATACGTTGATTGGCGCCGCATCGCCCTCGGCCGGTCGGGTCGAGCTACATGAAATGGTGATGATGAACGACGTCATGAAGATGCGTCAGCTGGAGGGCGGAATTCCGGTTCCGGCTGGCCAGACCGTGGAGCTGAA
>JBAYTX010000035.1:0-46749 GCA_041675415.1 Rhizobium sp.
CACCGATGCGAAGGGTGTGATCCAGATTTTCAACGTCGGCGCGGAGCGGATGTTGGGATATACGGCGGCCGAAGTGATGAACAAGATCACTCCGGCCGACATCAGCGACCCGCAGGAAGTGATTGCACGCGCGGAAGCCCTGAGCCTCGAACTGGGCACGTCGATCACGCCGGGCTTCGAAGCCCTGGTGTTCAAGGCCTCGCGCGGCATCGAGGATATCTATGAACTGACTTACATCCGCAAGGACGGCAGTCGCTTTCCCGCAGTGGTTTCTGTGACGGCATTGCGCGATGCGCAGGATGCGATCATCGGCTACCTGCTGATCGGTACCGACAACACCGCGCGCAAGCAGGTTGAGGCCGAGCAGAAAGTGCTCGATCAGCGTTTGCGTGACCAGCAGTTTTATACGCGCTCTCTGATCGAGTCGAATATAGACGCGATCATGACGACCGACCCGTCAGGGATCATCACCGACGTCAATAAGCAGATGGAGGCCCTGACCGACTGTACGCGCGATGAGCTGATTGGGGCTCCGTTCAAGAATTTTTTCACCGACTCCGGGCGCGCCGAGGCGGGCATCATGCGGGTGTTGAGCGAAAAGAAAGTGACTAACTATGAGCTCACGGCGCGCGCCCGAGATGGCAAGGAAACCGTAGTTTCCTACAACGCGACCACTTTTTACGATCGAGACAGACGATTGCAGGGCGTATTTGCGGCGGCTCGCGACGTCACAGAGCGCAAGCGCCTGGATCAGGTCCTACAGGAAAAAAACATCGAGTTGGAGAGTGCCAGGTCGGTGGCGGAAAGAGCCAATCTCGCCAAGTCGGATTTCCTTTCCAGCATGAGCCACGAGATTCGCACGCCGATGAACGCCATCATCGGCATGTCCTATCTGGCGCTGAAAACCGAACTGACACTGCGCCAGCGCGACTACATCAAGAAGATCAAGGGGTCTGGCCAGCATCTGCTCAGCATCATCAACGACATTCTCGATTTCTCGAAAATCGAGGCGGGCAAGCTGACCGTCGAGCAGACCGAGTTCGAGTTGGAAAAGGTACTCGACAATGTAGCCAACCTGATTTCAGAGAAGACCTCGGCGAAGGGGCTGGAACTCGTTTTCGACATCGATAGGAACGTGCCACCCAACCTGGTCGGCGATCCGCTGCGCTTGGGGCAGATACTTATCAACTACAGCAACAATGCGGTCAAGTTCACCGAGCAGGGGGAGATCGACATTGTTATCCGCCTCAAGGAACAGACCGACAAGAATGTACTGATCTATTGTGCCGTACGCGATACGGGCATTGGCCTGACCGAGGAGCAGATGGGGCGCCTGTTCCAGAGTTTTTCGCAGGCCGATACGTCGATTACGCGAAAGTTTGGAGGTACCGGGCTCGGGCTCGCCATTTCCAAAAAATTGGCCGAACTGATGGGGGGCGAGGTGGGGGTGGAAAGCGAACCCGGTCGCGGCAGCACGTTCTGGTTTACTGCCCGCCTTGGCAAGGGCATCGGCCAACAGCGCAAACTGGTTTTGTCGGACGATCTGCGCGGCAAACGCGTGCTGGTGGTGGATGACAACGGGAATGCCCGCTTGGTGCTGGGTGAGTTGCTCGACGGCATGAGCTTCGAGGTCGATCAGGCCGAATCGGGTATGGCGGCCATCGATGCCGTCGATCGCGCCGAGGCGCAGGGTAAGCCCTACGAGATCGTGTTCCTCGATTGGCAGATGCCGGATATGGATGGCGTTGAAACGGCCCGCCGGCTAAGGGAGCTTCCCCTCAATCGTATGCCACGGATGATGATGGTAACCGCGTATGGACACGAGGAGGTCATCAAGGGCGCCGAGGGCGCGGGCATAGAGGATGTGCTGATCAAGCCGGTCAGCGCCTCGATGCTATACGACGGGGTGGTTCGCATTCTCGGCGGTGTCGTCGATGGCCCGCGCACAGCCGGGGATGCGCCGACAGATACTGTCGAGCAGCTCGCCACCATTCAGGGCGCCCGCATCCTGCTGGTCGAAGACAACGAGCTCAATCAGGAGGTGGCCACCGAACTACTGCGCAATGTCGGCTTTATCGTCGATGTTGCCGAGAACGGCCAGGTGGCGTTGGACAAAGTCAGGGTGGCCGAGTACGACATCGTGCTGATGGATATGCAGATGCCAGTAATGGACGGCGTAACGGCCACGCAGGAAATCCGCAAGGAGATGCGCTTCAAGGATCTTCCGGTGGTGGCGATGACCGCCAACGCCATGCAGGACGACCGTGATCGCTGCATGGCGGCAGGTATGGACGACCACGTTGCCAAACCGATCGAACCCGAAGATCTGTGGAAGGCGTTATTGAAATGGATCAGACCGCGGCGCTCGATGGCCGGGGCGGAGGGGATACGGCCGCCGCTGCCGGATGCCGACCTGCCATACGGCATCGACGGCCTGGACACGGTCGCCGGGTTGCGTCGCGTACTTGGTAAGAAGCCGCTCTATCTGTCGATGCTGCGCAAGTTCGTCGCCGGACAAAAATCGGCAACGACCGAAATCCTCAACGCCCTGGATGCCGGCGACTGGGGAACCGCGGAGCGACTTGCCCATACGTTGAAAGGCGTTTCCGGAACCATCAGCGCCACTGCCCTGCAACAGATGGGAGGGCATCTTGAACGCTCGATCAGGGAGCGCCTGCCGCGCGAGGCGGTGGATTTGCTGCTCGACAAGCTGAAGCTGCCGCTGGCAAACCTGATCGGCCAGCTGGAACACCAATTTCCGGAGAGGCCGCACATAGGCGTTGTCGCAATTGACTCGGCGGAGCTCAAGGCCGTCTGCGAAAAGCTGGAGGCGCTGCTGGCAGGCGGTGACGTAACGGCGGTCGATGTGCTGGAGGCCAATGCGGAGCTCTTGCATTCGGCTTTCCCCAACCATTACCGCCAGATTGCAGACGGCGTTCAATCATTTAGCTTCGGCGCGGCGCATGTAGCGCTCAAAGCGGCCACTGCAACATTTCACTGAATGGAATCCCATGGACGCAATCCCTCTCCCTGAATATGCCACGATCCTGGTCGTTGACGACACATCCGACAATTTGGCTTTGATGAGCAACCTGCTCAGAGGCGACTACAAAGTAAAAATTGCCAACGATGGAGAGACGGCTCTGAAGATCGCAGCGCTCGATCCATCCCCGGACCTCATTCTGCTCGACATCATGATGCCTGGGATGGACGGCTACGAGGTGTGTCAGCGACTCAAACTCGACCCAAAGACGATGAACATCCCGGTGATTTTTCTCACCGCCAAAGCGGAAATGGAGGATGAGCAAAAGGGGCTTGAGTTCGGCGCGGTGGATTACATTACCAAGCCGATTAGCCCCCCCATCGTTATGGCGCGCGTGAAGAATCATCTGGCACTTCAGCGAAAGAACGCCGAATTGGAAAGCGCCAGGGCAGCGGCGGACAGAGCGAACCTTGCAAAATCCGATTTCCTTTCCAGCATGAGCCATGAGTTGCGCAGCCCGCTTAACGCGATTCTCGGCTTCGCGCAATTGTTGGAGTCCGATTCCGCTCCGACGACGCAAGAACAGAAGGAAAGCGTTGCTCAGATTCTTCAGGCGGGACGCCATTTGCTCACGCTGATCAACGAGATTCTCGATCTGGCGAAAGTCGAGTCGAGACAAATGCCGCTCTCCGAAGAGCCAGTATCTCTGGACGAGGTCATGCTCGAATGTCAGGCGATGATCGAGACGCAGGCGCTGCAGCGAGGAATCACACTGACCTTTCCGTCGTTCGACACTCCCCGCTTCGTCAGTGCCGACCGTACACGTTTGAAGCAGATTCTTATCAACCTGCTTTCCAACGCGATCAAATACAACATCAAGCAGGGAACGGTCGATGTGACCTGCGAGGAGAGTATGTCCGGGCGCGTACGCCTAAGTATTCGTGACAGCGGAGCTGGGCTGACTCCCGAGCAGTTGGCGCAGCTCTTTCAGCCATTCAACCGGCTCGGACAGGAGGCGGGCGATGAGGAAGGCACCGGCATAGGCCTGGTGGTGGCGAAGCGGCTGGTCGAACTGATGGGCGGCATGATCGGCGTGGAAAGCACCGTCGGCGTTGGTAGCGTGTTCTGGTTCGAACTCAACTCGATTGCCGAGCCGGACCCGTTGGGGAGGGACGGCGACGCAGCGGGATTGGACAAACCGCCTGCGGTCGGCCCGGCGCGTTTGCGCACCGTGCTTTATGTGGAGGACAACCCCGCCAACCTCAAACTCGTCGAACAGGTCATTGCGCGCCATCCCGACATGCGCTTGCTGGCGGCGGTTAATGCCAATCTCGGTATCGAGATTGCCCGTGAGCATCATCCCGACTTGATTCTGATGGACATCAATCTGCCCGGTATCAACGGTTTTGAAGCCTTGAAGATCCTGCGCGCAGCCCCGGCGACGGCGCGCATTCCCGTCATTGCCGTGAGCGCCAATGCAATGCTGCGCGAAATCGAGAAGGGTTTGAGAGCCGGATTCCTCCGCTATATAACCAAGCCGATCAATCTCGACGAGTTCATGGAAGCCCTCGATGCGGGGTTGGAATTCGCTAAAAGAAATCGGCAGGGACCGGTGAACAAGGACAATGGCCGTTGATCAAATCAGCCGATATCTTGAACGCAAGAATTCTGATCGTCGACGATCAGAATGCCAACGTTGTGCTGCTTGAACGCGTATTGCGCAGCGCCGGCTACGCTTCGATCGATTCCACAAGCGCTCCGCGCGAGGTCTGCGAACTTCACCGCAAGCATCCGTATGACCTGATCCTGCTCGACCTGCAAATGCCCGATATGGACGGCTTCGAGGTCATGGATGGATTGAAGGAAGGCGAGGGCGGCGGCTACCTTCCCGTCCTTGTCGTTACGGCGCAGCCGGAGCAGAAGTTACGTGCGCTGCGCGCCGGTGCAAAGGATTTTGTCAGCAAGCCGTTCGATCTGGCTGAGGTGCTGGCGCGGGTGCACAACATGCTCGAAGTCCGCCTTTTGCACGCCCAGGCCAAACAATACAGCAAGGCTCTGGAGCAAAAAGTTGAGGAAGTCGAAGCCAGTCGCGATTTGCTTCGCAAACAAAGCGACGAGGTGACACGGCTCTACGATCAACTGGTTGCCGAGCACAAGCGGTCATTCGAGTTGAGTCTCCAGCCGGGCGCCATGGTGGGGCTGGAAAAAGAGGAGCGGCTGGCTACCCATTGGTTTAAAAGCCTGCGGCTACGTCATCCCTGGTTGCAGATCAACCTGCTCACCGCCTTCGTTGCCGGCGCGGTGGTGGCTCTCTTTCAGGAAACCATCGACCGTTTGCTGGTCCTCACGATTTTCCTGCCCGTGCTGGCCGGCCAAGCCGGCAATACAGGCAGCCAGGCACTGGCGATCACGCTGCGCGGAATTATTTTGGGCGACCTCGAATCGGGTAAAGAGAAGGTACTGATCAGGAAAGAGGCACTGCTTGGCATGCTCAACGGAGCATTGGTTGGCGTGGTGGCCGCAGCGGGTATGTATTGGGTCGCTACAGCTCAGCATCTTTCCAGCGCACCGATGCTCGGCGTCGTCGTATTTCTGGCCATGATCGGTAGCTGTGTTGTCAGCGGCATCTGCGGGGCCGTCGTTCCTCTCATCCTGAAGCGGCTCGGCGCCGACCCGGTCACGGCATCAAGCATTTTTCTTACCACCGCTACCGATGTGGCGAGCATGGGGATGCTGTTGGGACTGGCAATGATCTTGGTGAAGTGAGTACGCGGAGCGGCAGAAATTTCCCATGGGAAATGGCGCGACGCGTGATTTCCTGAGTGATTAACCATATACAAAATTCGCTCAATAAAAGGTGGCTGCGAGCGGATCGGGTGTTGTGATTACGATGATAAGCGCGTCCGATATTCTTCGCGGTAAAGTTCTGATCGTTGACGATCAGAAGACGAACGTCATTTTGCTCGAACGTATGTTGCGCAACGCGGGTTACGTCTCCATCGAGACTACGACCATTCCGCAGGAGGTTTTCGACCTTCACCGCAAGAATCGCTACGATCTGATCCTGCTCGACCTACAGATGCCGCGCATGGATGGGTTCGAGGTTATGGAAGGGTTGCAGGACATCGAAACCGGAAGCTATCTGCCGGTCTTGGTGATTACTGCCGAGCCGGTTCACAAACTGCGCGCACTAAAAGTCGGTGCCAAGGACTTCATCAGCAAACCGTTCGAGTTGGCCGAAGTGCTCGCACGTGTGCACAACATGCTCGAAGTCCGCTTGCTGCATCTGGAAACGAAGAAGCTCTACGACCAGGTTGTGGCTGAGCAAAAAGTATCCGAGCGCTTGTTGCTTAACGTACTGCCGCAAGTCATTGCAGAGCGCTTGAAGGGTCGTCCGGAAGTCACCGCCGACAGCTTTACCGAACTGATCGCCGATAGTTATGCCGAAGTGACGGTGTTATTCGCTGACATCGTTGGATTCACGAAGTTTTCCGAGGGAGTGAGTGCCGAAGTCCTGGTCGATGTGCTGAACGATATTTTCATCCGTTTCGACAGCATTGCCGACAATCGCGGCCTCGAAAAAATAAAGACCATCGGCGATGCGTACATGGCCGCGGCGGGACTTCCCATCCCCGTTCCGGATCACGCGGAACGTACCGCGCACATGGCGCTGGACATGATTGATGTGATGAACAGATTTAACGCGCAGGGCCGCTACACGTTGATGGTCCGCATCGGCATCAGCACCGGTGCTGCCGTGGCCGGCGTCATTGGCAAGCGAAAATTTCTCTACGACTTATGGGGCGATGTGGTGAATACTGCCAGTCGGATGGAATCTCACGGTTTGGCAGGCCGCATCCAGTTAACGGACGCTACCCGGAAACGATTGTGTGAACGATTCATCGTCGAGAGTCGCGGTGCCATCGACGTCAAAGGCAAGGGTGTGATGAATACCTGGTTTCTTAACGGCAGGACCGGGTAAGCGGACGCTTCGTCCCATGGCGGTACGCTGCGAAACGCCGCACTATGTCGGCTTCCGCAGTAAATCTCAGTTACGCGGTTCGCCCTGATCGTTAACGGTGACTGTGGCCCCCGGTGGGGTGGTCATCTGGATGCGATGTTCCTGGCCTCTAAAGTTGTAGGTGACATCCCAGAACTCAGGACGGGCTTGACTCGGTGTGCTGCTGCAATGTTGAACGTTGCGACTATCCATCGGCTGCCCGTCGTCATCTCTGCCAACATTGGCACCGACAGCGGCTCCGGCTACAGCGCCGCCCACGGTAGCGATGTCCTTGCCGCGTCCGCCTCCGACCTGATGGCCGAGAATTCCGCCAATGAGGGCCCCGGCGATCGCCGCGGGAACGTTGGCTTTTGCGCGTTCCTGCGGGATCTGTTCACGTTCAAGCCAGCAGCGCTGTTCGGGTGGCCCGACGACTGCGCGGACCAAAACGACGTCGGCCTCGTACAACCGTTCGTTGTTGCGGTGATCGTATTCGGCAGCAGTGCCAGGTGCATAGCGATTTTCGTCGATGCGAGCGCTTGCGCTCACCGTGCGCATGGATGCAACCTGGGAATTCAGTCCAAGCGCCTGTAGCGACGGATATCGGCCAGGACGCAAAACGACGCAACGGCCTTTGAACCAAACGTCTTCGCAAACCTCCCAGCGATCGCCGTGCACCATGATCGAGGAGCCGCGGTCATTGAAGCCTGCGTGCTCGAAGTTGCCGATGCGCTGCTCCGTGGTGAAGGACTGGCCTCTAAATCCCTCCCGCTCGTAAACAGTTATCTGCGCACTTGATTGAGTGGCAAACGCTACCCCAAACAAGAGTAAAACGTTTCGCAATAGTGCATTCATTGCTATCTCCATGGAAATTGTTGGACGGTTGCTGAACCGGAGCTAACGGTGTTGCATCATCTATTCGTGGCGGAGCAGGGCGAAAAGCGGAATCCGATGGAACTCCCTGCCTGCACAGGGAGCGATGAATCCAGGTTGGATTAGCGCGGTGCCACGCGGCCGTTGTCTTCCGACAGGATGATTTCGACACGGCGGTTCATCTGGCGGTTTTCTGCCGTATTGTTCTCGGCAACCGGATAGGCCTCCCCATAGCCGTGGACAGCGATCCGGTCGCGAGAGACGTTCATCGAATCGAATGCGCTGCGCACCGCGTCGGCGCGGCGATTGGAAAGGTCGATATTGTGTGCAGAGCTGCCGGTGCTGTCGGTGTACCCTTCGATGAGTACGGTGCGCTGGGGAAATTGCTTCATGACTGCAGCGAGTTTTTCAACCGTGCGCATGCCTGCAGGCTTCAATTGCGCTTGATCGACGCTGAACAACACGTCACTCAAGGTAATCACCATGCCGCGTTCGGATTTTGTCGCGGCCATGTCGGAAAGCATGGCCGCGAGCTGACGCGTACGTGCTTCCGCTTCAGCGGTCATGCGTTCGGCGTCGGCTGTTTGCGCTTGGGCATTTGCGGCCTGGTTTTGCGCAACGTTTGCGTCGACCCTGGCCCGGTTGGCTTCAGCAGTCCTGCTCTCCAGTCGCATCCGATCGCGTTCCTTGCTGGCGTTTGCGACCGTCTTTTCCGCCTCCTTGCGCTTGGCGATCTCCTGCGTCGTGGCGATTTTCTGCTTGGCAATATAGGCCAGCTTGTTGATCTCTTCATCGTCGCGGTGGGCGGTCGCGGCGGCATTTGCCTTGTCCAGCGCGACGCCGGCTTCGGTCAGTTCGGATGCAGCCATCTGCGCGACGACGGGGTCATTCTGCGCGGCCGCATAGTCGCTACGCGCATCGGCCAGCAATGCATTCTGCCGCGGCATGGAACTGCATGCGGCGGTAACCGCGGCGGCCAATAACAGGGCCGGGAAGATTCGAATTTTTGACATGATGAATTCCTAAAAAAATGAGAATTGAAAAATGGGTGTGTTCCGACGGTGCGTATCGACTACTGTTTGGCGGCGCGATCGAGTTCATCGCGCAACACGCGAATATCGTCCTGCACGGCATCCGCGGCGGCTGTGGCCTTAGCCGAGCTGGCCTTGCTTTGTGCCAGCTTGGCGTCGGCCTGCGCCTGTGTTGCCAGATCGCGCGCGAGGGGATAATTTTTGGCGAGCATGGCTTTGTTGGCGGCTGCCATCTTGTCCTGGGCGGATTTCAATTCCACCGGTGCATATTGCGCGGCACCCGCGTCGGCGGCGTTCGCCACCGCTTCCTTGGATACCGCCACATCGGCGGTGGCGGGGGTTTTCATGCTGGTGCAGCCGGTCGTTAGGGCAAAGCCGATGCAGCAGAATGCGGACAGGGCAAGGCGTCGGGTATCTAGTTTCATTTTGATTTTCTTTCCAAGTGTTTGCAAAAACAATTCGTCCCGCAACGCTGTGCGGAATGGCCGTAAAGCGCGAGCGCATGACATACCTTTTAGGCGTAATCCACCGGCAAATCGGTACGTTGTCGCACATAGCCCGGTTCTCCTTAAATCAGGAGTCCGTGTCCGCGGCTTATGGGTTTGCAGAAGCGCCTTGTCGGACTATCGAAGTCCTTGCATTGCGGATGGCTTCCGCGCAATCGCTGTCTTTCCCGGGGCCGGCGTCGATCAGCGGAATCAGTGCCAGCAGCGGATTGGCGATGCTCAGTGCAAACGCGCCGAGTCCGCGTGCGGCAACGCGTCCGACGTTGACCTCGACACGCGGACTGGCAAAGGTGCCGCGAATGTAGATCGGACTGCGCAATGCCAGCGGGCTGGTGTCCTTGGTTTTTTGATTGAGCGTCAGATCCAGTGTTTCCTGTCCTAGATCGATACTGCCAGTAGCAATGAGGGTGGTGATCTCGGTGTCGAAGATCAGCACGTCGGCGCGCATCATGCCTTCCTTGACGTTGAAGTCGGCGACGCCGCAGCGCAGCTTGACGAGCTTGTCGCCGGTGATTTTCAGCGCGAAGATTTCCCAGAGGTGCAGACCGACTTTCTCCATCATCAGTTTGCTGATTTCCCCGCCGGCGATGACCAGCTTCACCTCGCCGTTGGAACGGCCAAGCATTTTTGCCACCGAGTTACCCTGTCCGGAGAGATCGAATTCGCCGTTGACTTCACCGATGCTGGTCTTGTTCAGCTTGACTGTCGGAAACAGTTTGGCAATACGCAGCTTTTTTGCTTTCACATGAGCGTGAGCCTGGATCGGGTCCTTGCGTCCATCCAGCGAAATCACCGCATCAAGGTGACCGCCGGCCAGGCCGAAATTGAGCGGATCGAGGGTCAGCACGGAATCGCGCAGGCTCAGATGGGTAACCAGGCCTTCGAGCGGCAACTCCTTGGCGCGGCGCAGGGTTCTGGCTTTCAGCGTCACCTCGGCGTCGACGCTATTCCAGCGCTCGGTTTTGAACGCCTGATCGGGCAGCACACGGGCTTGCGCCGGCGTTGCTGCGGCGGCTTGCGAAGGCGGCGGGGCCGCCTCTCTGGCGGATTGCACGCGGCCGGGTTTGGCGCCGATCAAAGGGCCGAGATCGGCGAGATCGAGCAGATTGGACACGATATCGGCTTTCAGCGCCGGGCGTTTGCCGCCAGTATCGATTTCCAGCGTGCCGGCGATGTCGCTGTCGCCGATGCGCCCCGAAAATTTTTCATAACGCCATGTCTTCACGCTGTGCAGAAAATGGCCCTTCATCGCATAGCGGCGGGTTGCCGGCAGCGCGATACCGAGTAATGGAAAGAGCTGATCGAGGCTTTGCCCGCTCAGGGCCAGCTGCATGTCGATCGCGGAGAACTTGAGCAGGCTGGTAATGGTGCCGTCGGCGTGTATGCCGGTGCGGCCGACGGTAGCGTCTGCTTTCAGTGCGTAGGGCGTGCTTTCGTCGCGCAACGCGAGTACGGGTCCGCCGCTGCCGCGGACTTCAAGGGAGAGACCCTTGTATTGCCCGTGGGCGCTGAAGGCCAAACCCGGGCCGGCGGCACCGTCTGCCTGCGTGTTTGAAGTCGAAATGTCAGCCCGTATGCGGGTCTTCATTTCTGCATCGTCGTAGCCGAGCGTTCCATGATCGAGCGCCAGACGGCCGATATGCAGGCGTGAGTCCTCGTTTTGCTGATTCAAATCCAGCAGCCAGTTCTTTCGATCGTTGGCGCCTTGTTCGAGAAATATCACCGGACGTTCGAGGCGCATCTCCGGGAGGACGATGTGCTGTCGGAACAGTTGAGGCAAATCGATGGTTATTTTCACCGCATCGGCGGCGATCATCTGTTTTTCCATGGCCCAGTCGGGGTTGGCGAACCTGACTGCGTTGGCCCGGATTTGCGCTAGAGGCCAGCCGGGTTTTATCGTCAGTTCGCCACCGATAACCAGTACGCGACCGGTCTTCTCCATCGCCATGCGCTCTATCGGGCCACGCAGCCAGTTCCACCCAAAGAGAAAGACGAAAAGAACCGCCAGCACGGCAAGTGCGATAAAAAAACCGGCGCTCCATTTGAGCGAACGAGACAATTTCATGAAGGTCCGAGAGGCAATGTGGAACGCTTGGCCATAGTTCTGGCTGGACCCGTTGGCATTCGTTAATCCGTTGCATGGCGGTTAATTACAGCCTCCGTGCGTTTTTCCACGGGCGACCGCCTCTGCTCATTTGATTGGCAGTGGCACCAGTCGATTATTGACTTCCTTCACTCCCGCCACCGCAGTTGCCAACGATTTCGCCCTGTCGCTATCCGCCGGAGAACCAACTGATCCGCTTAAGGTCACGACACCTTTCACGGTATCGACGCTGATTTGTAGTGTGCGCAGACCGGGCTCGGCAAAAATGGCGGCTTTTACCTTGCTGGTAATGGCAGCGTCATCCAGCGCCACGCCGGCCTTCTCGCTTTGCTCAGCCATAGTGATTTCCACCTTGTCGACGGCATTACCGATTTTCTGTCCCGCCCGGTCGGCTGATTGGTCTATCTTTTTCCCGACATTTTCAGCGGGTCCAGGCTTGTCGCAGCCAGCCAGCGCGGCGACGCAGAGAAGCGAAATACCGACCAGTTTGCGAGTGACTAACGTTTTCATTTTGAGTTCCTTTATACGAATATGCGTATCGCCGAAAAGTAATCGCCAATTGAATGGCATCTCAGGATAGGAGCATCGAACGCGCTACATGAAGGCATCGGCGCATCGAGCGCAGACTATTTCAATCCGCTGATTTGATTATCGCCATTCATTTATGGTGTGCTGTGCGTTGCCGTACATACACCGCGGTGTCGCCCACCGCCGGGCGAGTCATATGATCGCTAACGAACAGACAGCGTTGCCGGTCGAGCTCAGGATCGGCATCCTTTACACCCTGCGGAAAATGCTCTCATGGGCGCTCCTTCGATCGAAAACAGCCTGCTTTCCGCCATTCCCAGAAAGGAGTATCAACGTCTTCTTTCCTCGCTCGAACCGGTCACCTTGACCTTTGGCGAAGTGCTTTATGTGCCGGGAGAACCGATTCGCCAGGTCTACTTCCCAGGAACCTCGCTGGTTTCGTTATTGGCGCTGGCTGACGGTCACTTGGCGCTGGAGGTGGGTTTGATCGGTAGCGAGGGGCTGATCGGCATTCCCTTGGTGCTTGGACACACTGTGTCGTCCGTTGAAGCCTTGGTGCAGGGAAGTGGGACGGCCTTGCGCATGTCGGCCGCATGTTTCCAAAAGGAATTCAAGCTCAGCCTACCGCTACAGCGCGAGGTTTATCGTTATACAAACACGCTGATGACCCAGATATCGCAAACCGTTGCCTGCAATCGCTTCCATGTAGTAGAGAAGCGATTCGCCCGCTGGTTGCTCATGACGCATGACCGGGTGAAGTCGGATCGTTTTCATATGACGCATGAGTTCATCGGACATATGTTGGGGGTACGGCGGGTTGGTGTTACCAAGGCGGCCCAGGCTTTGCAGAAGCGCGATCTGATCAGTTACAGCCGTGGCGACATTGTCGTTCTTGATCGCCCAGGACTCGAAGCCGCCGCCTGCGAATGCTACAAGGTAGTGGTTGGCGCATAAGTCGGTAGCGATAGGCCAAACAGGAGACGCCAAACAGGAGACGCCAAACAGGAGACGCTGAACACGTCATCCCATTTGGGCTGAGATTGTCTAATCCAATCGAACTGGCGCTCCAAGTTGTTCAGAAGATTGGACTGGGAGAGTCTTCAGCTATTGGACTGGATAAGGCCGTTGACGATTTTCACCTTGTCTCCCGCCCGCCACATGGGAGCGTTGGCTTCACTGATCACACGGCTTGATCCGTCATCGAAGCGAATCGTGATGGCATAGCTTTTGGTCGACTTTGTCCGCTTCTCGACTTCGTTGCCGGCCATGGCGCCACCGACGGCGCCGATTACAGTCATGACATCCTTGCCGCGGCCGCCACCTACCTGATTACCGATTAAGCCACCCATTACGCCGCCGCCGACCGCGCCCAGTCCGGACCCCTCACCTTTCGTTTCGATCTCGCGCACGGACTCGATGACACCGCATTCAGAGCACCTTGCGATGGCTTGGCTGGTGCGCGCAGGGGCACTTTCTGCTGCTTGCACTGGGGGGCGTGTCGCCTGCCGAGTCGGAGCCTTATGTGTTTTTGCTGTTACCGGCGCCGGTACGGGCAGGTTTTCTGCCTGCTGTTCTGGCAAGGAAGCGTTGCCTGATCCGCTTGTCGAAGTCGGAATCCAGCCCATGAGTGCGCCGATGCCGATGGCGCTGAACAGAATTATGGCGATGCCTACGACCCAGATGAGCGGGTGGAGAGACTTGCTTGGGCTTGCTTGCGTTTCCATTTTTTTGCTCCGGTGTGTGCGACCCGTTGGCCGTTGGAGAAACCCCGCGATGCGGGGCTTCGTCAGTATCGTGAGCGTCCTGATCGGTTACGGCGTGATCTTGGTGCCGACCACTTCGATCTCGACGCGACGATCCGGTTGCAGGCATGCGATGACCTTAGGCGTAGCGCGCCCCAAGCAATCATCGGGGCCGGTTGCCGGTCGTGTTTCGCCCAGGCCGACTGCGGATATGCGATCGGACGGTGTCCCGGCCCTGACCAAATAGGCTTTCACCGAGTCGGCGCGACGCTCGGAGACTTTCTGGTTGGTTTCCTCCGACCCGATACGGTCGGAGTGGCCGGTCGCGGTGATCCGTTCGATATTGACTTCCTTAAGCTTATCGACCAACTCATCCAGCCGTGTGTTGCCGCCTGTCTTGAGCTTCGACTGGCCGAAACCGAACAGTGTGTCACTGGACAGGGTATAGCGCTGAACGACCCGCGTCAGCACAACGGTTTTTGCAGCGGGTGCGGCCCTTTGTAGTTCAGGGGCGGCCATCGTTAGGCGGATATAGCCGTGTCCACCGCGGCCTCCATGGTCGGCCGTTTTCAAGCCGCCGCGTCCGCCGCCGCCGCCGCCGCCCAGATCTCCAACCCCGGCAACTGAACTTGAGTTTGCCGATTCGCCTGCACCGCCGCTACCCGCGCCCGCGCCGCCGCCGCCGCCTGCATTTGCCTGGACCACGCTGCCGGTCGTTGTCTCCGTGCTATGGCCGTTTTCGTTGCCGGATTGCCCCGGTTTCCCAGCATAGCCCGCTGTCTGCGACGCCCCGCCGGATTCCGCCGCTTCCTCGGACCGCGGACCGCTGTCTCCACCATCGCCGCCGCTGCTGCCTCCAGCCGTTGCGGCACCGCCGTGGCCGGCACCTTTGGCGGCCTGTGACTCCTGCGTCCACATGTCAGCACCGGAGAATCCGTAAACCAGTTGCCCGGTTTTTGCATTCGTCAGGCTGGTGGGATTCCCGCTGTTGGTTGTTCCGCCGTTGGCGCTGCCGCCGTCACCCCCTGTTCCCAGGGTTAGCTTGTAAACGCCCGGTGTCAGATATTGCAGGGTTCGCGATGGCGCTGCGCCGGCGCCGCCGCCACCGCCCCCCTTGTCTTTCAACGCGCCGCCGGCGCCGCCGCCACCACCGCCGCTCAACTCAATGACATAGTTACCCTCGACGAGGTAAGACGCTGGGAATTGGCGGGCTTGTTCGGGTTGCGCTCCTTTGGGGTATACCGTGAGAAAGCATTGTTGATTCACGGCGCCTGCCTCGGGGCGAATGACTGTAAACACATTCCGCGCCGGATCCAGATTCGTAGCGCCGCATTGCGGTGAGGCGTTTTGCGCCATGCCAGGAATTGCCGCAGTACAAGCCAGGAACATTAGAGAGAACTTTAGAGTTTTCATGATGGGTCTCGATGAATAACGTGCGTGTACTCCGCCTTGTTTTTTTCATCCATCTGACTGCCAGCAAAAGCGGGAGATACCGGCTGATCGATCATTGCAGCATCGGCTATCGCGCGACGGCGGTCTGCGCGTCAGCGAACATAGAGAAAAAAATATTCAGATCAGCGTGTGCCCATCGATCGGGTCGGTGTTGCGGACGATGGTCGGGAGGTTGGCTATTGGGAAAACGTCAATGTTTCTTGCCGGTACTGCACATCGGATAGCAAACGGTCCATTTCCTTCTTGACCACGCCGTAGCATTCGCACACGCAAGTCTCCAGCCCGGATCGATCGTTCACTGCGATATGGCCGCGGCGGTAGCTGATATAGCCGGCAGCCTGTAGATTTCCAGCGGCTTCGGTAATGCCTTCGCGGCGCACGCCGAGCATGCTGGCGATTAATTCCTGAGTCATTTTCAGTTCGCGAGAGGGTGCCCGATCAAGCGTAAGCAGCAACCAACGGCACAGTTGTTGTTCCACCGAATGGTGCCGATTACAGGCCGCGGTCTGCATCATCTGGGTAATCAGCGCTTGGGTGTAGCGTAGCAACAAACGTTGTACCAAGCCGGCCCGGTTGAATTCCTGTCTCAGCAATCGGGCTTCCAGCCGGTAGGCATGGCCTGCCGTCTGCACCACGGCCGAGCTTGGTGTGGTGTTCCCGCCCATGAACAGCGCCATGCCGACGACGCCTTCGTTACCTACGCCGGCGGTTTCGGCCGAGGCGCCAGACTCCATGACATAGTGCAAGGAGACGATGGAGGTGGTCGGGAAATAGGCGTGCTGCAACCTTTCACCCGGTTCGTAGAGAATTTCGCCAAGCGGCATCGAGACCAACTCCAGGTGCGTCGCCAGCGGTTCGAATTCCTCGGTAGGCAGGGCGGCGAGAAGATGGTTTTGGCTTGGATTATGGGGCGACGGCATCGTCAATGGGTTCATGGCTTCGGCCCTGGATCGCATGCTTACTTGCTTTCAATTTGTTCGACGCCGATTCCGCGGTAGCCGATGAAGCGGGAAGACCGGTTGAACATCGGTTCCCCGCTTACCCGAAACGTTTGCAACGAACCATCGTCATTGACGCGGCTGAAGATGAAATCAAGGAATGGCTGTCGCGCGGCGATCGTTGCTTGCAGTTCCTTACGCTGTTTTTCGTTCCACCCGTCCGCGAGAATCCCGCTGGTACCTCCTGCCAACGATTCGACGCGAATACCGAGCATCTCCAGAACCGGACCGGAAACCCGAGTGAAGGCTCCGTTCTCGTCTTGCTCCCAATACCAATCCGATGCCAACTCGGTAAGGCAGCGATAACGGGCTTCACTTTCGCGCAGCTCGGCGGTTCGTTCCTGCACCGTTTGTTCCAGAACCTTGCTGTAGTTCTCCAGCTTCTTGTACAGCAGGCGCACCTCCAGCATGTTGTGGATGCGCGTTTTTATTTCCACCAGATCGAAAGGTTTGCTGACGAAATCCTTTGCGCCGGCCTGCAAGGCGCGCAGTTTGTGGCCAGGTTGTGCGGTGATCACCAGTACAGGAAGGTAACCGTCCGTTGCGTTGGTCTTGAGGCCTTCCATTACCTGAAATCCGTCCATGCCGGGCATCTGTAGATCAAGCAGGATCAGGTCATAGTGGTTCTTGCGATGCAGTGCGCAAACCTCGTGCGGATTCATGGTCGAGGTAACGCAGGCATAACCGACATCGGATAGCATTTGCTCCAACAGTCTGACGTTGGATTCTTGGTCGTCAACGATCAGGAGGCTGGCGTTGAGGATGTCGGATCCGGCTAGCCTCATGATTCCATCCCGCGGGCTGTGCCGTCTGTAGTTTTCCGCGCTGTCGTTTGTGCAAATCCCAGCGCCACATCTAGCGTATCCATGAACTCTTCGACCTTGATGGGTTTCGTGAGATAACGAAAAAAACCGGCATGAAGACCTTTCTCGATATCACGCGGTATCGCGTTGGAGCTGAGTGCGACGATGGGAATATGGGCCGTCGTCGGATCCGCGCGCAGGATTTTCATGGCTTCTATCCCGCTGATGCCGGGGAGGTTTATGTCCATCAAAATCAGCTCCGGCTGATAGGCGCGCGCAAATTCGATGCCAAGACTGCTGTCTGCTGCGGTGAGCAGGCGCAGATCCGGACGGCGGGCAATGAGTTGTTCGACCAACTCCAGATTGGCTGGATTGTCTTCGACATAGAGTAGTGTGTGCAGCGGCTCACCATCTTCTATTTGCGGCCGTACTCGTGCCGCCTGCCCGGCTTCCTGAACTGCAAATTGCGGCGCCGTCGTCAGGCCCAACTCGATCCAGAACACGCTACCTACGCCAACCGTGCTATCCGCCCCGATGATGCCGCCCATTAGTTCAACCAGCCGCTTTGTTACGACCAGACCGATGCCTGTGCCTTCTTCCGCCCCGACCTGCTGTCCAAGTCGATTGAATGGCTGAAATAGTTGGAGTAGCTGTTCGGGAGCCAATCCCAAGCCGGTATCCCGAATGCTGATTCGAATCGAATTCGGCGGACTCAGGCTGTATTCCACGGCAACAGTGCCCCCTGGCTTGTTGTACTTGATGGCATTGAAAAGTAGATTGATCAGGATCTGCTTGACGCGGGTCCGATCGGCTTTGACAAAATAGGGAATTTCGAATCGCGGAAACGCCATGCCGATGCCTCGCTTCTGCGCCTGTGGCTCGATCATGGCGCGGCATTCGAGCATCACCTCAACCAGAGAGACAGGCTCGCGCGACAGAATGACCTTGCCTGATTCGATAAGCGCAAGATCGAGTATTTCGTTAATCAATTCCAGCAAATACCACCCGGCCTTGAGTATCTGGTCGAGGTTTCGCTTCTGCGCCAGTGTCGGCGCAGGCGTGCCGGACTCCATGAGCTGGGCGAAGCCGAGGATGGCATTGAGCGGCGTCCGCAATTCATGGCTCATGCCGGAGAGAAAGTCCGTTTTTGCGCGGTTGGCTTTATCCGCGGCAGCCATTGCCTCATGCAATTCAAGTTCGACGCGTTTGCGCACTGAATTGTCGGTGCCAATCAACAGGTATCCGATAATTTCGTCATAGTCATCGCGTAAGGCGGTAATCGACACGATAGCCGGGAATCGGCTGCCGTCTTTGCAGACATAAGTTAGTTCATAGATGTCTTCGATACCGCGCGAAGCCTTGAAGGCCAAGGCTTCGAACCCGGGAGCAATCGGAGTTTCCAGCTCCTGGCTCAGTACCTGCGCGCGCGCCATCACTTCTTGTGGATCATGAATGTCGCTCGGACTAATCTTGTTCACGACTTCGGCCGCCATGTAGCCGAGCATGCGTTCGGCGCCGACGTTGAATAACTGGATGATGCCTTTCTCGTCGGTAGCGATGATGGAAAAATTGGCGCTGGTGAGAATCGCGTTCTGCAATGCTCCTGTTTTTAGAAGGGCCTTCTGTCGGAGTACTTCGGTGGTGCCGTCGGCCATGCCGATCGCGTTGATAAAGGGGGAGCCGATTCCGAGGGCGGACATGATGTTCTTGATAGTCGTTTAACGACCGGACGATGGTGCTGCACTTCCCGGGCCGGTGGGGGAAGATCATGGTTCCACCGTTTTGGGGGAACCGCACCTTGCTAAGGGTGGCGGTGGACTTATACCGGCTTAGCCGGGGGAGGTATGTGCGACAACGCACATAGGTCGGAGCACCGAACGCCGTGCAGCTGTTCCGCAGAAATCTTTGGGCCATCGCGATGACCTCGGATGGCGTCAACGCCTATTTTCACTGCGGTTTGTTGCGGAGTCACGGGATGTAAAAGCATGACTGTTGATCAGTCGGCTTGGCCTCTGGTCAAGGCTGAATTATCCGTGCCGGTGGTTCCAAAGGGTCGTCTGCCTGTGCCGGCTGTAGTTCATCCAGCGCGGCAAGTACCTGATTCGGATTCATCGACTGTTTCAATACCGTTGCCTCGGCATCATGGCGATTCCTGACATTGGGCAAGTCGCGCCTCAACTCTTCCACCAGCTCGATGAGCTTGGCAGCCTTCTGCTCGATTAACAACGTGACTTTCAGATCCAGGTGGGCCCGTTGTTCTTCAAGCCTGGCGAGCCGATTCTGCTTAATCAGTACCACGGTTGCGGTCAGCAACGCGCCCAGACCGACGATTCCCTGAAGCCAAAGAAACGGTGCCGGGTCGAATTCGATCCGGCCAAGCTGACGCAATGCGGTATTGGCGAGTGTCCAGAGCGCGACAAAGAGCAGAATGAAGCCAAGAAAAACCGGCTGTCCGATAAAGTTGCTGAGGCGTTCGAGTATCCGTTGTGAACGGCTGATTTTTTGTTCTTCCCGCGTGTAGAACTCCAGAACCGCCTCTATATTCTGGCTGATTTGATCTTGTTCGGGTCCGGTTTTCGAGTCGTGGGTATGCATAAGCGGCGCAGTTGGAGTGGCGGATTGTGATCTCGTTGAAGGGTGCTACGCGTTCTGCTCGGCTCCCGTGTTTTCGTCTTCCAGGAGGCCGGGATCGCCACCAAATTGCCAGACCTATTCTGCCCGTTCGAACGGATAGGCGCGGCTCACCGCGGATAATCGGCAGAATGCGCAAGGGCCGCTGGCATGCCCCAAGGTGCACGTTCATGGAAACGCCGCGCAGGTCAAGAACAACGTTGCCGCTTGCAACTTTTTTAGTTCTTGTCCCCCTTTGCCGTGTCCTGCATTTTCTCGCCGGCTTTTTCGATGCTGCGTCCGGTGTTATCGACGGCTTTGTCGATTTCCTTTCCCGCGCGTTCTGCCGGACCTTCTTGTTTTTGGCAGGCAGAGAGCGCCATGGTCAAAAGAATCATCGAAAATCCTGCTGCGATATTCCTGGAAAATTTCGTCATTGTTATCACCTATGGCACTTAATGTGCCTGCGTAAGTTGTGAAATTGGGCGATCGATATGGGCCATGGCGCGTGAATGACGGTGAGGGTCAATCACGCGGTGGCCGGACTCAAGTTTTTTTCAAATTAACGCTTGATATGGGAAATCTTGGTGCCTTCGATACTGAGACTGGCCATAAGGCCTTGCTGGTCGAAAATGAAGGCGTATGCATCGTCCTTCAATGTCGAAGAGGATAGATTCTTGGCGGCGCCTTCATTAACGACGACGACGGTCGGCCCGATACCAAATTCCCATCCTTTCGACTTGTCCAGGTATTTCACTGCTTTGTCGCTCATGAGAAACACGACATAGCCATACGACTCGGCGCCTGCCTGCCAGCCCCAGGATGCGGAAACGGAGTTGTAGTAACCGGAGAATTTCGAACCCTTGGTCAATATGCCCTCGCCGTAGCTGCCACCAAAAACGAGTCCGGCTTTAATGATTTTCGGGAAAATCAACACTGCCTTGGCATTCTTCGAGATTTTTTCAGCAAACGGATTGCTCTTGTATAAGGTTTGCAGCGCTTGAGCTGAATCCTTATTCAGGTCTTCTGCGCTGGCTGCGTTAGCCGGAACGCTGAGCGTGCCGAGAGAGAATGTGGCAGCTGTCACGAGAAGGATGTTGAGAAAATTTCGGCGCATTTGTGTCATTTTGGTATTCCTTTAAGTAGTTCCCGAAATTCGTTGTTAACTACGATCAACAACATCAAACGGGAATCGTGTCGCGGGCAGTCCTTGCGGTTATTGCGTCGTAGTGAGCAGAAAATTTTCAGAAAGCGAATCTGAAATCGAAGCCCGAGATACGGATCGATCTAGGCTATCGCGAGTTCATGGTGCGCGGATGGCGCGGGTTGTTCTGTTCGTTACCGTACAGAATGCGGATTACCTGAAAGAGCATCGCTTTTACGCTGCGTCTCGATTGCGTTGTATTGGGGGCGGGGTATGCGTTGTCTATGGCGACGAAGGCGGAGGCGTTAAGGATGCTTGTCCAAGCGTTGCAGGATGAGCGTGTGGGTTTCGTGCACCGTCTCTGCAAAGGGATTCGCCCCTTGTTTATCCGCCTGTTCGATCAGCACAAGCGCTTCGTCGTTTTGCCCCAGATCGGAGAGCGTCTGAGCGAGATTGTTCAATACCACCACCGACTTCGGGTGGCGCACGTAAGTGTCTTCCAGTACACGTTTTGTTTCCTTCAGATTTCCCAGTGCGTAGTGTTGATTTGCTAGGCTGATACTGGCTGTGAGGTTATCCGGCCAGCGTTCGAGAAACGTCGAGTAGGCCGTCAGCGTGGCGTTGACCTCGCTGACCCGCGCCATGGCGGAGATCGCGGCGAGGTAATCGATCTCGTTGGCCGTTGCCGGAATGCGATCGGGCGGCAGCGCCACCATTGCCCAGTAATTGCTCTGCTTCCATGAGTATTCGAAGATCGTGAATGGGATGGCGAGACGTTTTTTCTCGCCCGAACGAAAGTACAACTCACCCGCCGGATAGTCGAAGCCGACAACGACCGCATAATGCCAGCGTGTGATCGGACCAATGCCGATATCCTGTAGAACGATGACGGGGTTACCTGCGGCGATTTCGCGCAACAGATGGTCGAAGCGCGGCGCAAGCGGATAGGAAACGCGACCGTAATGCCGTGGCGCGGTCAGCATTTCGATCTGTAGGCTGCCTTTGCGCGCCGGTAGATAGACTTGGGCGACGAGTTCTTCTGGCGCGACTGTTGCCCCCGTATTGGCCAGCACTGTCGCAAGCGCGGCAGGACCGCATTGATACTCTTGTTGGGGGTAAAACGGTACGTCCCTGAGTTCCATCCGTACGGGGACGGCTGTTGGCCAGGTATCGCGCAGCCTCATGGTCTGCGGAACCATTGATGCGCAACCGCTCAGTATTGCCAGAAGGAAAAAAACGCCCGCGATTAAGCGGGCGCTGTGTCCAAGCGAAATGGCCGAATGCGGCACCGCCGTATTTTGGTTCATTCCGCGGATCGATGCGGTTGCATTGCGCGTGCTCTAGCGGCGGAACGCAAAGTACCAGATGAAGAATACGACGAGGATGATGGCGACCAAGCCATCGCCGCCGACCGGGACGGCGTTGACCTTGCCTGCGAGCGTCTTGACTTCGTCGTTGCTCATTGCCGCAACACGATTCAAGGCGGTCTGCGTGTCGAGGCCTAGCGCCTCGAATTGGCCCACAGTCTCTGCTCGGTTGAGGAAATTCAATACGACGCTGCGGTCGGCCTGAGCGGTGGAAGCAGAATTCACCTGATCCGTTCCGATCATGCCTGCCTGCCCGTATTGGAAGGGCAGCATCATCATTGCAATGGCTAAAAATCGGCAAATCGTCTTTTTGAGTATGGTAGTCATGATTGTCTCCTGTGATGGATCGGGCTGGTAGCGCCGCCACCTCAAAATGCTGTGGGGACGTGATGATGACCATAGCCCAGTACTCCCTTCATCTCTGTGCGTTGGCGTACAAAGATGAGACATATTGCCGGGCCGGCGATATCGCGCATGGAGTTGAAGATGCGGGTTTGCCGTGGTCGTTCATCCGCCCTATTCGTGCGGAGAAAATGGAGCCTCGCTCCTACTGCACTCCGCGACGGAAACGATATCCCTTGTAACTGAGGATCATGCCGTCAGGGGTGATCTGCTCCAGGCGGACGCCGGGTGCCGGATTGCCGCCTTCCCGTAACAAGCGGTTGTTGATGCTGACGAGGCGGTCTTCGGGTCTACGCGAATAGGCATGAAGCGAAATCGCCATTTTTGGAAGATCCTGCTGCACTGAAAGCGGCAGTTCGTCCATGGCGATTGCTTCGTTTTCCGCAGCGGGATCGCCGAGTGCGGCACTAAGCGGTATTCCTGGCGCTGGTATTGATAGCGCCTTTGACGGGGCCTTGGCGATTGGCATCTGAGGTGGCGGTTCCTGCATCACCTTGGCGAGCAATTCCTGCTTGACTGGCGGAGGTTCCACTGGGCGCGGATCTGAATTGACCGGCCGGGGAATGGCGATGGCTTCTTCAGCCGGGACGGGTGGCTCAATATGCCATGGGCGCAAGCTGCCGATCACAACGCCGGCACCGAGTAGAACGATCGCGATTGCGCCATAAACGGTCGCCGAGGACCGTCGCGGTTCTGTGATCGCCGCCGGGAGCGCCAGCAGCTTCGGCGTCGCACCGCGTTGACGTAGCTGATCCGACTTTCGGAGCGCATCGAGGATGTACGACATGGCTATTTACCGCGTTGCATGTGTGATAGTCGCGGCGCCGTTTGATCCGCAACGCTACTCAAACGCAGCAGCGTCTTGGGACCCAGCGATCCGTCAGGCACCAATCCCTGGGCGAGCTGAAACTGCTTTATTCGGCGGATCAAGGCCGCGTCTACCGTCGGGTCGCTGTCGGATTCTTCTTCCCGTCCTTGTGCCTGGGCGAGCTTCTGGTTCAGCCACTTCACCGCAGGGCCGCGCTCCCCCTGGCTGATCGTCCTTGGTGCATCGGGTGAAATTCGCCAAAGAAGCGTGTAATAGCCGGACCATTGTGTCGCCAATGCGCCAAGCGCGACGGTTCTAGTCGTATCGTTGATGATGAAGGTGGCGCTTGTAGCGTCCAATCCGGTCAATGTCGCGTAGTAACCCTGTCCCAGCGCGTCGCGCATTTGCAATATGGCGGGTCGGTTGAATTGGCGCAGTTCATCCAATCCGTCGCGCGCACTGCGGCAACGCAATCCGAGTCCCTTCGCCAGCTGGCACGCATCGCCACTTTGATAATCGGCCCCCCAGGCCTTGAACAATGCGGCATAGGCGATCTCCTGGCTGCGTGAGCGCGGTTCGTTGTCTGGCCATTCCAGGAATTCCGGTAGCGTTACCACAGGCTTTGCCGTGGTGGCTGGTTTGGTTGGCGCGGTATGCCCCGCAATCGTTGCTTGCGGGGTTTCCGATTGCGATTCCAATAGGTTCAAACGAGCTGCTGTTTCCCACAGTGCGGCGCCGGCCACCAGAAATAAGATGGAAATAAGCGGGAGTAGCAGACTGCGCCGCGGCCGCGGCCCTTGATAGAACACTTCGCGCCCTGCTTGTGCCAGGGTCGCGCGATTCACTTGCTCCTTACCCTGTACATAGGCACCCAGCAATGCACGGTCGCAAAGCACATTGATGACACGGGGAATGCCTCCGCTCATGCGGTATAGGCGGCTGAATAAACCGGCTGGAAACAACGGGCGCTGGGTGCCCGAAATTTCGAGGCGATGGCGCACGTAGGCGGCAACCTCGGTTTTACTTAATGGCCCCAAGTGATAGCGGGCAATTATTCTTTGTGCCAATTGCCGCAGTTCCGGCCGCTCCAGCATTGTCGCCAGCTCGGGCTGGCCCAGCAGAATGATCTGCAACAGCTTGCGTTGATTCGTTTCAAGATTGGTAAGCAGTCGCATTTGTTCCAGCACGACAGAGGACAGGTTTTGCGCCTCGTCGATAATCAGTACCGTATGTCTGCCTTTGGCGTGGGCATCCAGCAAGTACGCGTTGATGCAATCGACGAATACTTTGACGCTTGTGGTGTTTTCCGGATAGACGATGCCGAATTCGACGCAGATCGTTGATAGCAATTCCCCAACCGTCAGTTTCGGATTGAAGATGTAGGCGACATCGCAGGTCTCGGGTATCTGCTCGAGCAGGCAGCGGCATACGGTAGTTTTTCCTGCCCCTATCTCTCCGGTGAGTAGAACAAATCCACCGCCGCCATTTACTCCATAAAGCAAATGTGCGAGCGCCTCCTGATGGCGCTGGCTCAAGTAGAGATAGCGCGGATCGGGTGCGATGGAGAAGGGGGCTTCGGCAAGGCCAAAGTAACTCTGATACATAGGGTGTGGCGAGCGTGGGTCAGTGTTGGTGGTTCTCGTCCTGCTGTTCTAAGGAGGGGCTAGTTATCGATGCGCATTGGTGTGCGCTGGCGAGGAAAATCGTTTGCGGCGAAGTTGGAGTACTACGAAGGGCGATGGACGTGAAGCTGGAAATAGCTATCGGCCATTTCAAATGGCCCTCTAGCGCGTGGATTTTCCGACGACCTGAAAGGATTCGGCATGGGGGATATCCGCGAGCAGCCGGTCGTACTCTTTCTTCACTACGGCGTAACACTCACATACCGCTTGCTCCAGTCTGGGTCTGTCGAGCACGACAATGAGGCCGCGGCTGTAGCGAATCAGGCCCTCGCGCTGCAATTTCCCGGCTGCTTCCGTGACGCCTTCGCGGCGTACGCCGAGCATGTTGGCAATCAATTCCTGGGTCATGGTCAGTTGATTGTCGGGAAGGCGGTCGAGACTCAACAGCAGCCAACGGCAGAGTTGCTGTTCCACCGAGTGGTGTCGATTGCACACCGCGGTTTGCGCCATCTGCGTAATCAGCGCCTGGGTGTAGCGCAATAGTAGGTGCAGCACCGGCCCGGCGCGATTGAATTCGTTTTTCAGCAGTTGCGCTTTCAGTCGATAGCCGTATCCCGCGCTCTGTACGACGGCGCGGCTCGGTGTGGTTTCTCCGCCCATGAACAGCGAAATGCCGAGGATACCTTCGTTGCCGACCACGGCAATTTCAGCCGACGCACCGTCTTCCATGACGTAGAGCAGCGAGACAATTGCCGTCGTCGGAAAGTAGACGTGTTGCAGACGTCCGCCGGACTCGTAGAGAGCCTCGCCGAGTGGCAGTTTGACCAGTTCTAGATGCGCCGATAAACGCTCGAATTCAATCGCTGGCAGAGCGGCGAGCAGATGATTTTGCTTCGGGTGATGGGGTGAGTGCATAGGTGAACTCCCAAGAGTCGGTCACAACTGAGGGACTACACAAACCTGGCCGAATGGACCGCCCTTGTTTCGCAGAGTATCACGGCCAGCTTGGCGCTCTGTGCGATAACGAACATATCCGTGGCATGGCATATGTTCTGCGGGCAGTGCGCCGTGGTGGTGCGGGGAAACGAGGTTCTTCTCAGTGAAATCAAAACGTTTTAGAGCGAATACTTAGGCACTTTCCGGACTCTATCGACATCGGCAGACGAAGAAGTCGCTGCTGGAAATTGTGTGCGTCAGCGAACGGAAGAAGCCTTCATGTCTGCGTAACCTTTCAAACTACGGGGGCGATATGCCCCTGTCAGAATGCTAGATCTGGCCGCTGGCCGATAATTTCGATGTTCCTTGCCGGGAGCCGTGCCGTGAATGAATCTACCCGTGAATGCGTGCCTCCCGCTACAACGGCCTTGAAAAAGCATCGACTCCCGCTTTTGAAATTTGGCTATGCTGACTTGGAGCCGTGGATCGATGCGCGAACCATGAAGCTGCACCATGATGTCCACCATGGGCGCTATGTGGAAGAGTTGAACGGCGCATTGGCAGGGTTTCCTGAACTGTGGAATTCGTCGGCGTTATGGTTGCTGCGCAATCTGGACAAGGTGCCGGAGGAAATCAGACCCTCGGTGCGGCACAACGCCGGAGGCCACGTCAATCACAGCATGTTTTGGCGAGCCATGAAATCGGGTGCGCCCAGCGAGCCCCGAGGGCAATTGCGCGAAGCGATCAATCGCGACTTCGGCAGCATCGAAAAATTCAAGTCTAGATTCGAGGACGAAGGTGCCAAATTTTTTGGGTCTGGATGGGTTTGGTTGGTTCGAACCCGTCAGGAGGACAGCCGGCTTGAGGTGATTACCACGTCCGGCCATGACCACCCAATGATGCAGGACCGCTTCCCGATATTGCTGAACGACGTATGGGAGCATGCCTATTATCTGTCATATAAAAATCGCCGCGCCGATTACCTCAAAGCCTGGTGGTCGATTGTCGACTGGGGTCAAGCGGCACGCTGCTTCGATCTCTCCGACAATTCTGCAGAGGATCTTTGGGAGGACGAAGGAGGACATTTCTCCGCGCAGATAAGTGACGGAGAGCGGTGATGTCGCCGCTATGTGCGTCAGCGGACAGAGCGAAGGATTGTGCGGGAATAGTATTCGCCGGCACAACGTGCAACGTTCGCATGTCTTGTACCTAGCAATCCAATTTATTTAAGGAAAAATCATGAAATATATCAATATCAGTGCGATTGCCATTGCTATCGGCCTTGTTTTTAACGGCGGTGCAATGGCGGAGAGCATGTCAAAGGGTCACTATAAATCGCTTGAGAAAAATATCGACGCCAAATACAAGACAGCCCAGGATGGATGCGGCTCGTTTTCAGGGAACGCCAACGATATCTGCGTTGCGGAAGCGAAAGGAAACCGGAGTGTAGACAAGGCCGAGTTGGACGACAGTTACATGCCTACGATCAAGACCCGCTATAACGTCCGCATCGCCAGGGCCAAGGCCGATTTTTCAGTCGCCATGGAAAAGTGCGATGACAAGGCGGGTAACGATAAGGACGTTTGTGTGAAGGAGGCGAAAGCGGCAGAAATTCACGAAATGGCGAATGCCAAAGCGCAGATGAAGACTTCAAAAGCCGACGTCGTGGCGATCGATAAATCTGCTGCTGCGAACACAAAGGCGATGGACAAGGCGGTCGAGGCGCATAACGATGCGGCATCGGATGGGCGCGACGCAGACTATGCGGTGGCCAAGGAGAAATGCCAGGCGTTGGCCGGTAACGTCAAGGATTTATGCCTGAGCGATGCGAAGGTCCGCTTCGGCCAGCATTGAGTCGAGTTGTTTTCAATAAGAAAACAACGTTCCTTCCGACGCTTGCCGCGAGACGCACCAGCATGAGATAGCCGGCACATCGTCGTATCGTTGACATAAATTGGAAGAGGTACCGTCATGCTTTATACGATTGCGCTTGTCCTGATAATTTTATGGTTGCTTGGCTTGGTCACCTCCTACACGCTTGGAGGATTTATTCACCTTCTGCTGGTGATCGCTATTGTTGTTGTCCTGCTAAGGGTCATTCGTGGGCAATCCCCTTTTTAGACTATGCGACCATATTGAATTATTAAGTTGTAATTTCTTCCGTCGTGGGTTCGAGTCCCATCAGAGGCACCAACCACCCTATCTCTCGGTCTCGGCTTCACGCCAACTCCCATCCTGAGCGATGGTTCCGCTCGAAGTCTCGGATATATGGGCATGGCCCGAATCTTCGGTATGGAGGTGATTGCCGAAGGCGTTGAAACCGGGCAGCAATTTGAATTTCTACAGGCCTACGGCTGCCTGGCTTTCCAGGGATACCTGTTCAGCCGGCCAGTCACGCTGGAACGGTTCGAGGAGTTGCTGCACTGCCAGTGCAGTGCGGCCGCATAAGCCTCCGCCCCGACTTTGCGGTCCCTTTCCTGCGTCTAGCTGTGCCGGAGTGCGGGGCGTGCCGCATATATCGCCTCATCCAGATGAACTCTGACGATGGCGACTATGTCGGCATCCACGCGGCCGTTGGCGACAAAATCGTCCAGCAGCGGGAGCACTTCTTCGGCTGTTAGGCCGGTACGGTAGGGCCGGTCCTGCGCCAGGGCTTGGAAAATATCGGCCACGCGCAGGATGCGCGCTTCCAGCGGCAGATCTTCGGCGTGCAGACGGAACGGGTAGCCGCGACCGCCGGGCTCTTCGTGGTGGTAGGCCGCCCAGGGCGTTATTTCTTCGAAGCCTTCGATGCCGTGCAGGATTTGAAAGGTTTCGTAGCTGTGGGTGTTGATGATCAACCGTTCGCGCGGATCGAGCTTGCCGGGTTTGTCGAGAATTTCGTCGGGCACGCGCAGTTTGCCTAGGTCGTGCAGCAGGCCGGCGATCTCCAGTTTGTCGCAATTGATTTCGGATACGCCCATTTTTTCGGCAATAAAGCGCGCAAGCCGGGCGACACCGAGCGAATGCTCAGCGGTAAAGGGGCTCTTGGCATCGACGATGCGGGAAAAGATTTCCGCCAGTTGCTTGAGTTCCGCGATCGAGGCCCGATAGATTTCACCTTGGTTGAGTGCCTCCCGCAAGTAGCTCTGGATTGAGCGTGGTTCGAGTTGCAGCCAGAAGGCCACGGCCTGCGACGCATCGAGAAAGGCTTGCACCAGCTCCGGCGCGAAGTAGCTCCCCGAAAGGTGTTGAATCCGTTCGCGAATTTCCGCTGTGTGCATCAGTACGGTGTTGTTGCGAAAATACGGCGCGGCGAGGGCGTCCACACGATCCACCAGAAAGATCAGATTGGCGGCACGTGTTACCGAGGGTTCGAGAGCGAGGGCGGCAAGTTTGTCCCAATGCGTATGGTGATAGCGTATCGGCAACGCCATCCGGGCCAGCGGCGGGAAGTCACGGACCGTGTTGTAGCCTGTTTCTGCATGGAGCTGTGCGCCGTCCCAGTCGAACTCGCCAACCAGATTCCGATGCGTCATGGTCGAGGAAACCCCAATGTCGTGCAGCATGCCGAGGTCGAACAGGAACGTGGTTTCTGCGATTGGCAGGCCCAGGGCTTTGCCGCACTCCGCGGCCATGACGCCGACGCGCTTGCCATGGGCGACGTCGTCGACGCCGACGAGGTCGAGGGCGTCGGACAGGGCGTAGATGACGCGGCGGAGTTCAGCCTGAAGGGTCATGGCAGAGTGCTTTGGCGATTTATATGCTGGGATGATACGGAGGGTACTCCTACTCCATCCGTTGTGCGTATCCGGGATTGCATAGTCCTACCGCTCGTCTCGCTTGCCGAGCGTGTCGCACAGCGCGGTGCGCTGGTCCGGGTTCAGCGAGGGCGCCGCAAGTTCCACAGCGAGTGCGCTGAGACTGCGGTAAATGGCGCCGAGTTGCGGATCGAGCGCCTCCAGCGCCGCGTACTGACGCGCGACAGTCGTTGCGTCGCCGCGGGCGACCGGGCCGGTGAGCGCCCGGCGGGCGCCCAGCCGGTCAATGTTGGACAGGGTTCCGTCGATGAGCGGCCGCAGCGCCGGCCACGCAATATCGCGTGTCACGCCGGCGGCTTCCATGCTGCGCAGTGCCGCCTCGCTCAAGGCGGTCAGGGTGTTGCAGGCCAGCACGGCGCCGGCATGGTACAAAATTTTGCGGCTCGCATCGATCGCAAAGCAGTGGGCGCCCAGTCGTTCGAATAACGGCAGGAGTGCGGCGAGCGCCGTCGGACTGCCTTCGTAGCCGCAGTAGGTGCCGGAAAAATCGCTAGTCGCCAAGCTCGGATCGGCAAACGAGCGCAGTGGGTGAATGCTGGCGATTTCTGCGCCCAGCGCAGACAGAGGCTGCATGGCGGCGCTCGACAGGGCGCCGCTGCAATGGAACACGACATCGCCGCGACGCAGGGTGCCGCGGGCGGCGAGCGCAGCGACGACCTCGGACAAGGCATCGTCGGGTGTCGCCAGCAGGGTTAACTCGGCCGCTGGCAGCGTATCCCAGTGCGCAACCCGGCCGGCCCCGATGAAGCCGACGGCATCGGTCACCCGTTCCGCGGAGCGTCCGAGTACCGCGCCGACCCGTATGCATTGCGCTTCGCGCAGCAACCGCGTCAGCGTTCGGCCGAGGCGGCCCGGGCCGATCAGGTTGAGCGCAGGGCGGGCGGGCACAGTACGGTAGCTGCTTGCCTGGGATTAGGCGGTAAACGCGTCGGGGACGGCGCCGCTGAAACCCTTTTGTTGCGGCTTTCCTTCGGCAAAGGTAATCAGGCGCGGATAGGCGATGCCCATTTCGGCGATGATCTCGCAATGCGGTATGTCGTCGTAGACGCCGCGATCGTTGACGTATTCCATGTGCTTGCGGCCGCTGGCGTCGAATTGCTGGAACAGCGAGTCCGCACGGCCGTCGAATTCCTGCGCGACGACGCCGAAACGGTCGCATAAGCGGCGGTCGAACACCGGGGTCGCCTTGACCCAGCGTTGCTCCAGCCATATTTCGACATAACCGTGGAAGATGAAGACTTCGCTTTGCATCAGTTCCATCAGTTTGGGCGAGGTCAGGTGGTTGCGCACGTCGGCATAGCCGACCCGGGCAGGAATGCCGCAGGCGCGGCAGAGCGCCGCCATCAGCGCGCTTTTGGTGACGCACCAGCCGAATTTCTGTTTCAGGGTCTGGCTGGCACGGAAATGGGCTGGGGCCAGTTCGAAACTGTAGGGGTCGTAGCGGATCTCGTCGCGCACGGCGTAAAACAGGGCGATGGCTTTTTCGATGTCGCTTTTTGCCGCGGCGGTTCGCTCTATGGCGAACTCCCGGATCGCCGGGTGGTCGCAGTCGAGAAAGTAGGTCGGATGAAGGAATTCGTCGGGTTTTGTGCTTTGGGTTCGCTGCCCCTCGGCGGCGGCGGAGCGATGTGGATTCGCGGCTTGCATGGGGTCTCTCCTGTTTGGGGCGTACATGATATCAACACGGACGGGAGTACCCCGCGGCGACGCAAGCCGGGGGCAGGGAAGGATGCGCCCAGGATGGTAGAATCCGCTCCCGTTTCCCACTGGCGGCGTATGGGCGCTTTGCCCGGATAACCATGTAGTTGTCTGCGACTTTTCCGCTGCCGCGGTTTTTCAAGCCTTCGCTTTCAGGAATTTTCTCACCATGACTCAGGAACAGACCCAAACCAGCGCGCTGGAGCGCCGCATCGACATGATCGTGGCGAATGCAGATATCGAGCGCGAGGTTGATCAGCGCCTCAAGCAGCTTTCCAAAACCGTGAAGATGGCCGGTTTCCGTCCCGGCAAGGTGCCATTCAAGCTGGTGGCCCAGCAATACGGCCCGCAGGCGCGCTCAGAAGCCATTGGCGCCGCCGTCGAGCGTACTTTCGGCGAGAAGGTGCGCGAACAGAACCTCAAGGTGGCCGGCTATCCCCGGTTCGAGCCGAAAGTGGGCGGCAGCGAAGCCCATATCGAGTTTTCCGCCGTGTTCGAGGTGTTCCCCGAGGTGGTGCTGGGCGACCTGTCGAGTTCGGAGATTGAAAAGGCCGTGCTGGCCGTCGGCGATGCCGAGGTGGACAAGACCCTCGAAGTACTGCGCCAGCAGCGCACCGTGTTCGGCCCTGCCGCCCGCCCGGCAGCCAAGGACGACAAGGTGACTATTGATTTCACCGGTCGCATCGACGGCGTCGAGTTCGACGGGGGCAAGGCCGAGGATTTTGTGGTGGTGGTCGGTGGCGGCCAGATGCTGCCGGATTTCGATGCTGCTCTGGTCGGTGTCAGCGAAGGCGACAGCAAGTCTTTCGACGTGGGTTTCCCCGAGGGGTATCACGCGGAAGATCTGGCCGGCAAGACCGCCCGTTTTGACATCGTCGTGAAAAAGGTCGAGGTGCCCAATCTGCCGGAAGTCGATGCTGATTTCGCCAGGTCGCTAGGCGTGGCCGACGGCGATCTGGGCAAGATGCGCGACGAGATTCGCTCCAATCTGGAGCGCGAGGTAAAAAAACGCCTCCAGGCCAGGGTCAAGAACCAAGTGATGGAAGCATTGCTGGCTGCCCATCCGATCGACGTGCCGAAGTCGTTGGTCGATATGGAAGCCCGTTACATGGCCGAAGCGGCCCGCGAAGATTTCAAGAATCGCGGCATGCCGACCAATATGCCGATCGATCCTTCCTGGTTCAACGACCAGTCGACTCGTCGCGTCAAGCTCGGCCTGATTCTTGCTGAAGTGGTCAGAGCCAAGGAACTGAAGCCGAAGCCCGAGCAAGTGCGTGCGGTGATTGACGAATTCGCCGCCACCTTCGAGGATCCGCAGGAAGTCGTGCGCTGGTACTACTCGCAGCCGCAGCGTCTGCAGGAAGCGGAGTCGCTGGCTACCGAGAACAATGTGGTGGACTGGGCGCTGTCGGTGGCCAAGGTCAGCGAAAAGGCGGTGGCTTTTGACGAGTTGATGGGTAATGGGGCATGATGCCTTCACGGCAATGTAGGGAACACGACATGACGCAGCAACATATGGATCCACAGGCTCTCGGCCTGGTGCCGATGGTTATCGAAACCAGCGGCCGCGGTGAGCGCGCCTATGATATCTACTCCCGACTGCTGCGCGAACGCGTCGTGTTTCTTGTTGGTCCGGTCAACGACGTCACGGCCAATCTCGTGGTGGCACAGCTACTTTTCCTCGAATCGGAAAACCCGGACAAGGATATTCACCTCTATATCAACTCTCCGGGCGGTTCGGTGACGGCCGGCATGGCGATCTACGACACCATGCAATTCATCAAGCCCGACGTTTCGACGTTGTGCGTGGGCCAGGCGGCAAGCATGGGGGCATTCCTCCTGACGGCAGGCGCGAAGGGCAAGCGCTTTGCGCTACCCAATTCGCGGATGATGATCCATCAGCCGCTGGGCGGATTCCAGGGGCAGGCCTCGGACATCGAAATCCACGCCAAGGAAATTCTCTACCTGAAGCAGAAGCTCAACGAGATGCTGGCTGCCCATACCGGCCAGGATATCGAGCGTATCGAACGGGATACCGATCGCGACAATTTCCTCTCCGCTGATGCTGCAGTGGCCTACGGTCTGGTCGATCGGGTGTTGACGAGCCGCGACGAAACGACGAAATAAACGGAGAAGAACGATGTCGGACAAAAAAACGGGCAATGAAAAGCTGCTCTACTGCTCCTTCTGTGGGAAGAGCCAGCACGAAGTCAAGAAGCTGATTGCCGGTCCGTCCGTGTTCATTTGTGACGAATGCATCGAGTTGTGCAACGACATCATCCGCGATGAGGTTGCCGCAGAGCAGGGAGGCAAGGCCTCGGGCGACCTGCCCACACCGAAGGAAATCGCCGCCATCCTCGATCAGTACGTAATTGGCCAGAGCGATGCCAAGCGCATTCTTGCGGTAGCGGTGTACAACCACTACAAGCGCCTGCGCCATCAGCAGCGCGGCAACGAGGATGTCGAACTGGCGAAAAGCAACATCCTGCTCATCGGCCCTACCGGCTCCGGCAAGACGCTGCTCGCCCAGACGCTGGCCCGCTTGTTGAACGTTCCCTTCGTCATGGCCGATGCGACGACCCTCACCGAAGCCGGTTATGTCGGCGAGGACGTCGAGAACATCATCCAGAAGCTGTTGCAGAAGTGCGACTACGACGTCGAAAAGGCCCAGCAGGGCATCGTTTATATTGACGAAATCGACAAGATTTCGCGCAAGTCCGACAATCCTTCGATTACCCGCGATGTTTCCGGCGAAGGCGTGCAACAGGCGTTGCTTAAACTGATCGAAGGCACCACCGCGGCGGTGCCGCCGCAGGGCGGGCGCAAGCACCCGAATCAGGATTTCGTCCAGGTCGATACCTCCAACATCCTTTTCGTCTGCGGCGGCGCCTTCGACGGACTGGACAAGGTGATCCGCAATCGTTCGGAAAAGTCGGGTATCGGCTTCGGCGCACAGGTCAAGAGCAAGGACACCAAGGACGTCACCGAGACCTTGAAGCAGGTGGAGCCTGAAGATTTGATCAAGTTTGGCCTGATTCCGGAATTCGTCGGCCGCTTGCCGGTGATTGCCACCTTGCAGGAACTTGACGAGGTCGCCCTGGTCGAGATTCTCATTGAACCCAAGAATGCGCTGATCAAGCAGTATCAGAAACTGTTTGCAATGGAAGGCGTGGAACTGGAAATCCGCCCGAGCGCGCTACAGGCGATCGCCAAGCGCGCGTTGAAGCGGAAAACCGGTGCTCGTGGCCTGCGCTCCATTCTTGAACACGTGCTGCTCGATACGATGTACGAACTGCCGACCCTGGAAAACGTCACCAAGGTGGTGATCGACGAGAACATGATCGACAGTAATACCCAGCCGATTCTGATCTACGCCGACCAGCCGAAGGTTTCCGGGTCGAACTAACCGAATGCGGGGGTGCTCGCCCGGGAGGGCGCGCACCCTTGAATTTCTGGCAGGGTACCCCCATCTGGGACTCCACGTATCAACCTAAAGGACAAGCCTATGTCAGGCGAACTCGATCTCCCCCAAGAGAAGCTGCAACTTCCGCTATTGCCTCTGCGCGATGTGGTGGTGTTTCCCCATATGGTCATTCCTCTGTTCGTGGGCCGACCGAAGTCGATCAAGGCGCTGGAAATGGCCATGGAGAGCGGCAAGAGCATCCTGCTGGTGGCGCAGAAATCCGCCGCCAAGGATGAGCCGGAAATCGAGGATCTTTACCAGATCGGTTGCGTCGCCAATATTCTGCAGATGCTCAAGCTGCCGGACGGCACCGTCAAGGTGCTCGTGGAAGGTGCGCAGCGCGCCAGGGTGGAGCACGTCGAAGATCTGAAAACCGTATTTACGGCTGAAGTGACGCCGGTGGTCACCGACGAGCGCGGCAACCATGAAATCGAAGCCATGCGGCGTGCGATTTTGGCCCAGTTCGACCAGTACGTGAAGCTGAACAAGAAGATCCCCCCGGAGATTCTGACCTCGCTCGCCGGTATCGAGGAAGCAGGCCGGCTGGCCGACACCATCGCCGCCCATCTGCCGCTCAAGCTAGAGTTGAAGCAGGAGGTTCTCGAACTGTTCGAGGTCGGCGATCGGTTGGAGAAACTTCTCGGTCAGTTGGAAACCGAACTCGACATCCTTCAGGTGGAAAAGCGCATCCGCGGTCGCGTCAAGCGCCAGATGGAAAAAAGCCAGCGCGAGTACTACCTGAACGAGCAGGTGAAGGCCATCCAGAAGGAACTCGGCGAAGGCGAAGAGGGTGCCGACATCGAGGAGATGGAAAAGAAGATCAAGGCCTCCGGCATGCCGAAGGATGCCTTGGCCAAGGCCCAGTCGGAATTGAAGAAGCTTAAGTTGATGTCGCCCATGGCGGCCGAAGCGACGGTCGTGCGCAATTACATCGAAACCCTGCTCGGCCTGCCGTGGAAGAAGAAGTCGCGGATTTCCAAGGATCTCGCCGCCGCCGAAAAAATTCTCGACAAGGATCATTACGGTCTGGAGAAAGTCAAGGAACGTATCGTCGAATACTTGGCCGTGCAGCAGCGGGTGGACAAGCTCAAGGCGCCGATCCTTTGCCTGGTCGGTCCTCCCGGGGTCGGCAAGACGTCGCTCGGCCAGTCGATCGCCAAGTCCACCAATCGCAAATTCGTGCGCATGGCGCTCGGCGGCGTGCGCGACGAAGCCGAAATCCGCGGCCATCGCCGCACCTATATCGGTTCCATGCCCGGCAAGATTTTGCAGAACATGAGCAAGGTCGGGGTCAAGAACCCGCTGTTCCTGCTCGACGAAGTGGACAAGCTCGGCCAGGATTTCCGTGGCGATCCGTCCTCGGCACTGCTGGAAGTGCTCGATCCGGAACAGAACCACACCTTCCAGGATCACTACGTCGAAGTCGATTTCGATCTTTCCGACGTCATGTTCGTGGCGACCGCAAATACCATGAACATACCGGCCCCGCTGTTGGACCGGATGGAGGTCATCCGCCTTTCGGGCTATACGGAAGACGAGAAGGTCAATATTGCCCAGCGTTATCTGCTGCCCAAGCAGATGAAGAACAACGGCCTGAAGAAGGACGAGCTGTCGGTGACCGAAGATGCCTTGCGCGACATCGTGCGTTACTACACCCGCGAGGCCGGGGTGCGCGCCTTGGAGCGCGAAATATCGAAGATCTGCCGCAAGGTGGTGAAGGCGCTGGTGCTGAAGCAGCGCAAGAACAAGATCATCGTCAACGACAAGAATCTGGACAGATATCTCGGTGTCCGCCGCTACAGTTTCGGCATGGCCGAGAAGGAAAATCAGGTCGGTCAGGTCACCGGACTGGCATGGACTGAAGTGGGCGGCGAATTGCTGACCATCGAAGCCGTGACCATGCCGGGCAAGGGCAACATCCTGCGCACCGGTTCGCTCGGCGACGTGATGAAAGAGTCGGTTGAGGCTGCGCGCTCAGTGGTTCGCAGCCGTTCCCGTCGCTTGGGCATCAAGGACGAGCAGTTCGAGAAGAACGACATCCACATTCATTTCCCGGAAGGCGCTACGCCCAAAGATGGCCCTTCGGCAGGTATTGCCATCACCACCGCGATGATCTCGGTGCTGACCGGCATTCCCGTCCGTGCCGATGTGGCGATGACCGGCGAAATCACGCTGCGCGGCGAGGTATTGCCGATTGGCGGGCTGAAGGAAAAACTGCTTGCCGCCGTTCGCGGCGGGATTCGTCTGGCGCTGATTCCGCAGGAAAACGCCAAGGACCTCGCGGAGATCCAGGACTCGATCAAGAACCGCATTGAAATCGTTCCAGTGAAATGGATTGACAATGTCCTCGAACTTGCCCTGGAGCGCATGCCGGAAGCACTTCCGGATGTTCCGGCCGAAGTGGCGGCAAAAGCGGCCGAGGACGCCGCGACAACGTTGATTACCCACTAACGAACGGGCCGCTGTTATACTCGCGGCCCGGAAATCGGGTGCTTAGCTCAGTTGGTAGAGCGTCGCCCTTACAAGGCGAATGTCGGCGGTTCGAGCCCGTCAGCACCCACCAAATAAGTAGTAAAAACAAAGGCCTGGTTAATTTAACCAGGCCTTTGTTTTTTATTTATTCGGAATAAATGAGGCGCGCTAAGTCCTTGTTAGGGCTAAAAGTGCCGATTTAGAGTTGCAAAACATTTGCAACTTAAAAATACACACAAACCGTTTCCGCCTGCTTCAGGATTTCGAGCAATCCTAGGGGGCGTTCAACGAAAAGGCCCCTCAAGCCCATCTTTCAATTCGATCATCGGCCGCTGAGCTGGTGATGATCGAATCCAGAAGCGCCAGGGTAGGAAACTACCAGACCAGCCGGTCGATGAGTTCTGATCGGTTCAGTGATGAATTGCCTATTTCGCTGAGGACGTAATCGGCGGCTGATCATCAAACGCTTATGGCTTACATAGGGGCGGGAGGCCTTTGACTGGTTCGCCCCTGTGCACGCAAATCACCATTTTTAAATTGAATGGTGCACTGCGTAGGTGGGTTGTCATGCAGGAGACTACCCGCAAGACTACTCATCCGTGTGGTGTGTAGCGGCAGATAGGGAGATTGAATAAGCGGCCCTACCTTAACATCGAAATGGAACACGAATGAACCGCTTCAGTGGGCGAACGGTGATCGTAACGGGCGCTGCAAGTGGCATCGGGCTTGCGACATCGCGTCGATTCGCACAAGAAGGTGCGTCAGTATTTCTGGCCGATATTGATGAATCGGGGGCCATGTTGGCGGCACAAAATCTACGCGACCAAGGTCTTCTCGCCAAAGCGATTCCGTTAGATGTAACTGACGAATCCCGCTGGGCTCATGTGATCAGCGAAGCTGTCGCTTGGACAGGGCAAGTCGATGTGCTTGTTAATAATGCGGGCGTCTCTTTAATCGGCTCTGTAGAAGAAACAAGCCTGGCCGCTTGGCGAAGGACGCTGGCTGTCAATTTAGATGGCGTGTTTCTCGGTACGCGCGCAGCCATTTCCGCGATGAAGGAGAAAGGCGGGGCAATCGTAAATGTCTCGTCCATCGAGGGCATTGTGGGCGATCCCATTCTTGCTGCCTATAACGCAAGCAAAGGAGGCGTTCGCATTTTCTCCAAGTCTGCGGCGCTTTACTGTGCGAAGCAGGGCTACGGGGTGAGGATCAACTCGATTCACCCCGGCTTTGTCATGACTCCCATGGTTGCGAACACAGTTGAAGCGATGACCCCCCAAGCCCGCGGCGAATTTGAAGAGAGATTTAAGGCAAGTATCCCGATGGCTCGCTTGGCCCAACCGGAAGAAATTTCAGGAGCGATCGCATTCCTGGCTTCCGAGGATGCGAGCTACATGACAGGCAGTGAACTGGTGGTTGATGGGGGTTTTACCGCGCACTAACGAAAGCTCCTAGCCGTTCAGTTCCAAGCAATACAACCAAAAAGAAATAGGGGAAGCAAAAATGGATCTGCGCCCAGCGCTGCAAATACAAACCGTCATCAAAGCGATGACCGACGTGGTTCTCCCTGCGGTGGATACGAACAACAAGCTGGCCCAGGAGCAGGCGCGATTGGTGATCGGAATGCTCAACCTCGTGGCCCAGCGCCAGCCCATGATGTACAGGTATGACCGAGATGAACTAGCCCGCTTCCTGGCGTTGGCGGAAACCCTTCGGGAGCAGGCTAAAAACCTGCCTGGAGTCAATGAAGCGCTGCATGCGATGGGAAACAGCGTGGCAGTCGGGGAAGATGTGCTGGACCGGGCGCGTGCCGAGCCGAAGGAACTGGAATCCGCCAACTTCGACTTGCGGGAGAAGGTTGGGGCATTGATTACGGCGATCTATTCGGGCAGCGAAATCGGGAAGCTGAAACACATCAGCGCAACGGTAACCGCCCATGCCAAGGAGATGCTGCTGCGGGAGCGTTCGTGGTTGATCGACCAAGGGTGGGAGGCCGACCCCAAGTCTCTTCCTGCCATCGAAACGCTTATCGACAATTAACTTCGTCGTCGATCACATGAGGGTTATCGAAACCATTTGGATTTATTGCCCCCTCCACAGCGCTCAATTTGCGCGAGACCCAGGAGCATGATATGCACAGAGTAGACAAAAATCGTCCCACCCAGGAGTGGATAGAGCACTTACGTCGGCGCTTTCCCGTCGAAAAGGAAATTGACCGGATCCTGACTCGAAAAATGACCCGCCGGGCCGGCCCCGGCTATTCCTCGGTTTCACTCGACACACTGACAGCGGGTGTCGAGTTGTTGCTAAAAGCGAAGCTGAGTGGGCCTTTTGAGGTTCGCAATCCGCGTTGGATGTCTGGCGGCGCCTCAAAGGTGCAAATGGCTTTCGACCTGACTTGGAGCCAGTCTGGAAACGATAAAACCACGACAACCATGGTCCTGCGCATGGAGCCGGCCGAGTCGATTGTGGAAACGAGCCGATTACGCGAATTTCAGTTGATCAAGGCATTTGAAGGGGTTATTCCTGTACCGCCTGTGTACTGGGTCGACAACGCCGCTGAATTCCTTCCCTACCCGGCAATGATTTGCGGATTCTGCGATGGCGTGGCTCGCCCGACGAAAGGGGTGGACGGAATCTCGGGCATCGGAACCAACTTCGGCCCGGTCGCACGCCCTTCGCTTGGAAAACAATTTTTAGAACATCTGGCGACCATACACACCCGCGATTGGAAAAACGCTGACCTTTCAGCGTTTGATATTCCTGAAGACGGGACAGAGGCCGTGGAGTGGCAGCTAAATTGGTGGGAGCGTGCCTGGGAGGAGGACGTCAACGAAGACGTGCCTTTGATGCGGCTCGCCATGGCATGGATGCGAGCAAACATGCCCCCAGTCGATCGTCTGTCCATCGTTCATGGCGACTACAGAACCGGTAACTTCCTCTACACCGAAGATGAAATCCGGATTTCGGCAATTCTTGATTGGGAGCTAGGGCACTTCGGGGATCGCCACGAAGATCTGGCGTGGGCGATCCGAGCTGCATTTGGTCATTTGGCGGAAGACGGAAAGACATTCCTGGTCGGTGGATTCATGCCGGAAACACAGTTTATGGATATGTACCAGAGCCTCTCCGGAATGACGGTTGAGAAGAAGAAACTTGATTTTTACAAGATATTTAACGCGTACAAGAATATACAAATCGTTCTCGCGACAGGTTACCGTGTTGCACGTGGCAGTAAAGGCCATCAGGACGTCTTGCTCGGCTGGCTATTGGGGATCAGCTATCCGTATTTGGACGATATGCGTGTGATGCTGGAGGATCTGCTGTGACCCATGGCTTCGCTCGAAAATGGGTGAGCGGCTGAAATCGATACTACGCAGCAATCTTGTACTTCCTGATCCGCTGCGGCATGGAAGCAAGCTTAAGAGCATAAATTGCTTCAGACAAAAATTGAGGAGCCAACGTGATTACGACCCTGGATGATTATCCGATCCATCAGACATCATTGCCGTTGATTATTCCTGCAACGAGCGATCGCAACTTTTACGATCGATTCTGGTTTAACGGCTTTGTCGGTGACGGTTCCCTGTACTTCAGTGTTGCGATGGGCTTCTACCCCAACCGGGGCGTACATGACGGCGGTTTCAGCGTCCTTGTCGACGGTTATCAATATTGCCTGCATCTCAGCGGAGATCTGCCTGTCGATCGCATGAATACCGAACTTGGTCCTTTGCGCATCGAAACGATCGTTCCAATGCGGCGTCACCGTGTTGTCGTCAATGATCCGCAACGCGGTTTTGAGGCTGACTTGAATTTTGAAGCCAGTACCGGCACTCACGAAGAAGCGCGCCAGATTTTTACTGATGGCTTGCATACCTCAATGGACGTCACCCGGCTTTCTCAATTTGGCTCTTGGTCAGGTTGGATAGTCATTAAGGGCAAACGGATTGAAGTTAACCCGAAAGTAACCAACGGAACCCGTGATCGTTCATGGGGTGTGCGGCCGTGTGGCGAACCGGGTGGACGGCCGCCTCGTTGGGCTTCTCAGTTTTACTTTGGGTGGTCACAAACATTTTGGAACGACTTCGTTCTGCACGGAGTATTTTTTTGCAATGCGAAGGGCAGCATCGATATGGGCTCTGGCGCCAAGGTGCCGCGGGTACCCCATGGGAACGAACCGGTCTTCGCGCGAGATACGGGGGAGGTGGATGCAACGCCCTTTGACTACAAATTCAACTATATCCCTGGCACGCGCCGCATTCGGCACGCCTTAGTCCGTTATCGCAAAACGGATGGTGAGATCCTTGAGGTCGAATACGAGCCACTGATTAGCTTCCACATGGCAGGGCTTGGCTACGGACATCCCGACTGGGGTCATGGCTGCTGGAAGGGCGGATATGTCATCGACGACGAAACCTGGAAGGTTGACGAGCTCGATATCACCAAGCCCCATCTGTTCCACGTACAGCAGGTTTGCAAAGTGACCTTGAATGGCCTCCAGAAGGGCTGCGGAATTCTGGAGCATACGGCGGTGGGGCCGCATGCGCCGAGTGGATTCAAGGAACGTTGCGATCTCTATCAGCCACTCTGATATGTGCGAATGAGGGGGGGCGGAGCCGTTGTAGTCGTTGGGTTTTCGACTCCGCCAATTCCAACGGTGACGAAAAGCCCGCTCCTGAGAAACCGATGAGACCGTCAAAGGATGGTCATGTTTTTCTGTAGTTGGTTCAGCCAGTGAAGCAATTCCACCCGGTTTTCAAATGTAAGCCCTTTGAGTGCGTCGTCGTAGAAGCCATATATAGCTGAATTTGAAGCCCAAATAGCCTTGCCCTTTTCCGTAAGGCGTATCCGTCTCGCGCGTCGGTCTTCGTCGCAAGTCACGCGCTCCACAATTTCCTCACGTTCCAATCGATCCAGCATTCCGCTCAGATTCTGACGGGTTACGAAAAGGCGCTCCGAAAGCTTATTCACGGAGATTCCCTCGTCGGACTGAGCACGGGAGAGCTCTCCGAGAACGATCCATTGTTGTGTGGTTACCCCTAGGTCGGTAAGTGCCTTTGTGCCTTTGGTATGCATGGTATTGGCCACTTGGAACAACCGAAAAAATATTCGATTGCTGATTTCTTCAATCGCGGCATCTCTTCTCGTTGAGGTACGCATTGGAAATATTTTCCACTTAAGCTGACTATGGAATTGTAGAGCGTTGGTTGCCGAAGTGCCTATCGACATGGTGGCGATGACGGCGGTTGCTTGCAGCTTTTATTTTCGCCAAGTATGTAAACATATTGACACAAAAAGGGGGCGTTGCTAGAGTGGGCAAATGAAATTTCCTGCCTACAAATACTTCAAGGAGGTTTTCAGTGAAAGGACTTTTGAATCAGGTGGCAATCGTGACTGGTGGTGGTGGAGCGATTGGAAAATCAATTTGTTTGCGCCTTGCAGAGGAGGGCACGGTGGTTGGAGTGCTTGACCTGAATAAGGAGGCTGCTACAGCAACTGTTGACACAATCACGCAGGCTGGAGGGCGGGCACACGCGATTGCGGTGGACATTACCGACTACAAAGCAGTGCTCTCTGCCATCAAGGAGTTTGAGCAGTCACAGGGGGGTGTCGACGTGTTGGTCAACAACGCCGGTTGGGACAGGATCGCGAACTTTATCGATACCAGTCCAGAGTTTTGGGAGCGTGTGGTAAAGATCAACTATCAAGGCACACTTAATGTGACGCACGCAGTAATCACGGGTATGGCAGGCAGAGGTGCCGGCCGTGTGATCAATATTGCGTCCGATGCTGGACGCGTTGGATCGTCTGGAGAAGCAGTTTACGCGGGGTGCAAAGCCGCCGTGATCGCGTTCGGAAAAACCATCGCACGCGAGCTTGCCGGGCAAAATATTACTGTGAATGCAGTTTGCCCCGGGCCCACCGATACGCCGCTCTTTTGGGCGGCCATGGCGAACGAAGAAGTCGGGCAAAAAATCGCCGACGGTTTGAAGCGAGCAATTCCTTTGAAAAGACTGGGGCAGCCGGAAGACTTGGCCGGCATCGTGGCCTTTCTCGCCACCTCGGAAGCCTCATTTATTACCGGTCAGGTGATCAGCGTATCTGGCGGACTGACGATGCATGGCTAGCATCATTGACCGACTGAGTTCGCATTCTTCACCATAGAAAAAGGACAAACCATGACTGCAGCGTACCAAGATATTTTGTATGAAGAGCGCAATGGAGTTGCGCTTATTACCATCAATCGCCCGGATAAATACAACTCCTTTCGCGGGCAAACGGTTGAAGAATTGATCGACGCATTTCAGCGTGCAGGATGGAATCGCGCGATCGGTGTGATAGTCCTCACCGGGGCTGGAGATAAAGCGTTCTGTACTGGCGGTGATCAATCCGCTCATGACGGCCAATATGACGGACGGGGCACCGTTGGTCTGCCGATCGATGAATTGCAATCGCTAATTCGTGACGTCCCTAAACCGGTCATTGCCCGGGTTAACGGATTCGCAATTGGTGGCGGAAATGTGCTCGCAACGCTTTGTGATCTGACGATCGCGTCGGAAAAAGCGCAGTTTGGTCAGGTAGGACCAAAAGTAGGCTCGGTAGATCCAGGATTTGGTACGGCTTATCTGGCGCGGATTGTTGGGGAAAAGCGTGCGCGGGAAATCTGGTACATGTGTCGCCGTTATACAGCGCAAGAGGCATACAACTTGGGGCTAGTAAATGTCGTAGTGCCGCATGCTGATTTGGACGCCGAAGTAGAGCGTTGGTGCGAAGAACTGGTTGAACGCAGCCCAACGGCGATTGCGCTTGCTAAACGTTCCTTCAATGCGGATACGGAAAATATCCGCGGCATATCCAGTATGGGCATGCAAGCGCTAAGTCTGTACTACGACACTGAGGAGTCAAAAGAAGGAGGGCGCGCATTCAATGAGAAGCGCAAGCCCGACTTCAGAAAATTTGCGCGCTGAACGGTAGGAGTCTCTGCCGACAATAGGCGCTGATAGCCAAAGGATACGGACGACTCCTCTCCATAAAAAACTTGTAGGCCGATAACGTGAGACTGTCGACACCCTCATCATTGGGGCATCGACAGTGTCGTACCCAAGAAATCAATGTTGCCCAGAACGGAACCCTAAGGAATGCTTGAAGCCTATATTTACGATGGGATACGGACTCCAATTGGACGCTATGCGGGCGCGTTAGCGTCGGTCCGGCCGGACGATTTGCTCGCAGCAACGATCACCGGATTGCTAAAGCGCACGCTGAGTGCGGCAGGTGCGATTGAGGACGTGATCGCCGGGTGCGCCAATCAGGCGGGTGAAGACACGCGTAACGTGGCACGCCATGCGGCGCTGCTCGCCAATTTGCCGCCAACGACAGGCGGTGAAACGATTAATCGCCTATGCGGTAGCGGTCTTTGCGCTGTCATCAATGCGGCTCGGGCCATTACTGTCGGTGAGGGCGAGATTCTCATCGGCGCTGGTACGGAAAGCATGACCAGAGCTCCCCTGGTCCTTGGAAAATCGGCAACGCCATTCGCGCGAGATGCTCGAATTTTCGACAGCACCATTGGATCTCGTTTCCCGAACCGGAAGTTAACTTCCGTATATGGCGACGATCCCATGCCAGAGACGGCGGAAAACGTAGCGATCGAGCTAAAGATTGGTCGGGAAGAAAGTGACAATTTCGCGGCGCGGTCGCAAGCACGTTATGCATCGGCACTTGAACGTGGCTTTTTTGAAGACGAAATCCTGCCGATCGAGGTGGCTAATGGAAAGCAAAAAACATTCGTTTCAGCCGATGAACACCCTCGGCCAGGAAGCGATGCGACGACGCTTGCGAAGCTAAAGCCGCTTCGTGAAGGAGGCGTGGTAACTGCCGGTAATGCTTCAGGAATCAATGACGGGGCGGCCGCACTATTGCTCGGTAGTCGTCAAGCACAGGGGGCGCTTGGCCGTGCGCCGCGTGCTCGTATCGTTGCCGCTGCAATAGCGGGCGTCGAGCCACGGGTGATGGGATTGGGGCCCGCCGTCGCGATTCCGAAAGCGCTCCAACGCGCGGGGATCAGCCTCAAAGATTGCGACGTGATCGAAATCAACGAAGCCTTTGCAGTGCAGGTACTCGGCTGCCTTCAGTTATTAAATATTTCACCCGGTGACGAGCGCGTCAATCCAAATGGAGGTGCAATTGCTCTTGGTCATCCTTTGGGTGCTTCAGGCGTTCGCATTCTTCTCACTGCGGTACGCCAGCTTGAGCGAATCCAGGGTCGTTACGCTCTGGCTTCGCTTTGTATAGGAGTGGGGCAGGGTGTTGCAGTGGTTATCGAAAGGATCTAATTCAATGAGTACAGTTGAACAAAGCGACAGCAAGCTAATTTCACTCGAAATACTGGGCTCGATCGCTATTCTTAATCTTCAGCGATCGCCAATGAATCAGATCAACGATGAATTTTTGAGACAGTTGGCAGCAGCTTTAGCGGCGATTGAAAGCGATGAGAGTGTGGCCATCGTGCGAATCACAAGCAATCAAAGGGCATTTTCAGCAGGCGCTGACCTTGAAATGGTGCATCAACGCGTTGGAACTAACGAAGGTGCGCGTGCAATGATGGAAACTGCGCGTCTTTTCCATCGCGTATACGATCGTCTTGCGGCCCTTCCGGCCGTCACGATTGCGGAAATCGGAGGACATGCGTTAGGTGGAGGACTCGAATTGGCGCTCGCCTGCGATCTCCGTGTCGCTGCCCATGGCGCAAGGCTCGGCCTTCCCGAAGCAAAGGTAGGCTTACTTCCGGGTGCTGGCGGTACCCAGCGGCTGACACGTCTTTGTGGCCCCGGAATATCAGCGCGTTTGATTCTGGGGGGCGAAGTTGTCGATGGCAAAGAAGCTGAACGTATCGGTCTGGTCCAGTGGTCAATTGATGCCGAAGAATTGGGTGCCAAAGTCGACGCCATCGTTGAGCGTATTGCAGGTTTGTCGCCGCCAGCCCTTCGACAGTGCAAGGTATGCATCCATCACGCCTCCTCAATGAACCCAGCAGGTGCCGAAGCAGAGATTTCAGGGATAGGCGAGCTCATGATGACGACAGAGGCCGCACGGCGGGTCGATAAGTTTGTAACTAAGAGTTAATTGACCAAACGCTCTTTTGCCACGTTCGGCCGCAAGAGCCGCGCTGGGACGGTCCGCAAGTCCTAGGCAGCACCGAAGACGCGAAGGAAGGCAAGCTGTCCTTCCAGGAAAAGCGGCCCCCCAACTGGACCGGCCGGTAATCGATCGTTGCGCCGACCACCGACGAACCCTAATCACAGAGCACGTACCACGTTGTTCCCTCTCTAAGGACATCATTCATGAGCGATAAAAAAGTACTGGTTGCAAATGCCCAAGGTTTCTGGGGCGACAGCATGCTCGGC